>NZ_JBEYZH010000047.1:0-1185 GCF_040645975.1 Streptomyces sp. NPDC046557 | reverse complement strand
GTCCGGCTGGTCGGTGCGCTGCGGGAAGCGGGCTTCGACCTGACGATCCGCGACGTGTTCCTCCTGCGGACGGTGACTCGTCTCGCCGAGGCAGTTGCGGAGCAGGCCGGGGAGGTGAGCCAGTTCCGTCCGGTCGAGCCGTTCGGGCTGATCAGTGATGCTGATCGGGCTCGGCTGCCTGAAGGGGTGGTGGATGCCTATCCGTTGTCGCTGGTGCAGACCGGGATGATTGTTGAGATGTTGATGGGTTCGGGGGAGCCCGTTTATCACAATGTGTCGTCGTTCCGGGTGCGGGATGAGCGTCCGTTCAGTGCGGATGTGTTCCGTGAGGTTGTTGGTCTGGCGGTGGAGCGGCATGAGGTGCTGCGGACGTCGGTGGATCTGGATGGGTTCTCAGAGCCGATGCAGTTGGTGCGTGCTGGTGCGGTGTTGCCGGTGGTGGTCGAGGATCTTCGTGGTCTTGATGAGTCGGCACGGTTCGCGGCGTTGGTGGAGTTTGCCGGGCGTGAGCGGGGTGAGCTTTTTGATCTGGTGACTGCGCCGTTGATGCGGATCACGGTGTTCCTGGAGTCGGATGAGGCCTGGCGGATCGTTTTCACGCATTGTCATGCGGTCACTGATGGCTGGAGCTTGAATACGCTGCTTGGTGAGCTTGTGGCGGATTATCGGGTGTTGGTCGCGGGCGGGGTTGTCGGGACGCGTTCTGTTGGGGTGCGTTATGCCGATTTCGTTGCGGCGGAGCTCGGTTCGCTGAGCGGTGGTGTGGATGAGGCGTTCTGGCTCGGTGTGGTGGGCGGTCGTGTGCCGTTCGCGTTGCCGGAGGGCTGGGGTGACCGGGATGTCGTGCGTGAGGCGTTTGAGGTGCGGGTGCCGGTGGCGGACCTGGACGAGGGGCTGCGTTCGCTGGCTCGTTCGTCGGGTGTGTCGCTGAAGAGTGTGTTGCATGCGGCGCATGTGAAGGCGTTGAGCATGTTGACGCGTGAGCCGGAGTTCTTCACTGGGTTGGTGTGTCACGGTCGTCCGGCGGTGCCGGGTTCGGAGCAGGTGCTGGGTATGCATCTGAATACGTTGCCTTTCCCGGTGGAGCGTGGTGCTCGGACGTGGCGTGAGCTTGTCGAGCGGGTTTTTGAGCAGGAGACGGAGATCTGGGCGCACCGGCATTTCCCGTTGCCGGCGATCCAGCGT
>NZ_JBEYZH010000046.1:0-2324 GCF_040645975.1 Streptomyces sp. NPDC046557 | reverse complement strand
CTTCCTTTGTTCTTCGTTTTGTTCTTGCGTTTCCGACTCTATCAGACTCTTTCGTGTCCGATTCCCGGTCGAAGCGGGGTTCGCTTTCCAGTTCTTCGCTTTCGCGCTTTCCCTTTCCGGCGAGTCCGACTCTATCAGAACTTTTCCACCGGATTTCCCGGCTTCAGAATCCTGGTCGACGAGTCGAGGCGCCCCGGTCGGATTGCCTTCCTCGGGGGCTTGCTGCCGAACCTCTCAGCTCCAGGCAACCGTTCTACTCTACCTCTCTCCCCCCGCACGGTCAAAATCGTCCCGGGCGGCTAGAACGGGCGGCGCGCATGGGCTGCTTGAGCCCCTGGAGGACGTAGCGCATCCACGGGCTGCGGACGGCCGGAAGCGGACCAAGGCGTCCCGGAACGTTTCGGGGTCGGCCCGGAACAGATGACGGGGGCACGGGGCGGGCGGGTCGTCGCGGAGGAGGCCGCCAGGCGAGGGAAGCCGGCCACAGCCAAACCTTGAACGGCAGCGGCACCGGATACGCCGAAGCGGCCGGCCGGCCGGGGGCCAGGTCCTACCCGTCTCTGAATGGACCGGCACGAGAACGATCTCCGCGTCCGTGTCGGAGACGGGCAGTCCCGGCCGGCCAAGACAGCGCGTCCCGCCGGCGGCCCCCCAGGCAGCAGGGCGTCGAGGGCCGCGTTGGAAGACTTCGGCGATCAGGACCTCCGGAACCGTCACCGGCCGGTCTTCAGAGGCCGCCCACAGGTGTGCGGTCGCCCTCGGCCGAGAGCGCCTCTTAAGACCGCGGTGCGGCATCGGCGCCGTCGACGGGGAGACGGCGTACGGCATCGGGTGCGAGCCACACCGCCTGCCGGCGCGAGCAGTCGTCGATCCGGTTCGCCATCGGCAGACCACACGCCTGGTACGCCATGTCGGGGCCGCAGCATGAGCCGCCTCTCTTTCTCGGGGAGCAGCACGGTGCCACGGGCGCCGCTGTGAGCGATGACGACCGCGCCGGGTGCGCCGTCGGACAGGGCGAAGACGGGCGCAAGGACGCTGCGGGCCGCCGCCTCGTCCGGGTCGATCCCCTCCCACCTCCGCCACGGCGGCCTCCAAGGCTCCGGCTTCACCGCGAACGTCCCCGCCTCCATGAGCACCCCGTTCGCGTCGCTGTGCGGGCAAGTGGTGCGACCGGGTCGAGCTTGCCGTTCGGGAGGGGACTGACCTCGGGCGCCCGCTCCAGCGGCTTGAATCGGGCGGACGCGGCCAAGACCCGCAGACCGCCAACCCGGCTGCTGGAGACTGACGTTGTGATCGACAACTTCTTCGTGATCGTCACCGGTTTGCCGGCCAGCGGCAAGAGCACCCTGGCCCTCGGGCTCGACCCGGAACTGGACCTCCCGCTCGGCGACCGTCTCGATAGCTGGGCGTCCCCCCAGGCCCTCTCGGGCCGGCCGGCACGACCTGCCCCTCGACACCACCCAGCCCGTCGACCTCGGGCTCTGGAACTCACCCCGCCTCGCCTCGGCTTCAACGTCAGAGGTTGACCCGCTTGAGGTACACGCGGCTTCGGTGGGGGACGGTCTGGTACCAGAGCATCAGGTGCTCGTCCTCGTACGTACGCAGCCGCATCGGGTGGGGGTCCTCGTAGAGACTGCCGTCCTTGGGGTCGATGGCCATGGAGGCCAGGTCGACCAGGCCGTCCATCACGGCGCCGACGAGGCTCTGCTGCTCGGGGGGCATGTCACCGAGCACCCACACGCGGCCGGGATCACATTCCCATGCCCAGCCGCTGTCGTTCTCGACGCCCTCCCCACGCGAAGTCACAGACCGATCTCCGCCTGGGCCTCGGCGAGGATGCGGCTGCTCGTCTCCATGGCGGCCCGGAACTCCTCTTCCGTCGCCCGCGGGTCCCCGGCGACGCGTTCCGCCTCCAGGAGCGCCGCCGACCGCGCCGGCCACCGGTGGATCGCCACATGCGTCGCCCACTTGATCAGGAAGAACCGCAGCGGGTTGATGGCGCCGGTCTCCGCGGCCCGGTCGAACGCCTCGTTGCATTCCTTGTCGAGCACGGCCAGGCTCGCCATGTCGATCCGCCGCACCGCGTCCCGCAGCGCTTCGCGCGTCATGGCCGGCTGAGGGATGAGCGGGCCACCGGCGTCCAGCTGCTGTGCTGTCATCTGCCCTCCATGGGAACGCGGCCAGGATACCCAGCCCCGCCCTCCGGCAGAGCGCCTTCGATCCCGGTAGACGGCCGGTGAACGCAGAAAAGCCCCGCACCGAACCCGGTAAAGGGCTGGTGCGGGGCTTCCGCAATGATTGTTCGGCGGCGTCCTACTCTCCCA
>NZ_JBEYZH010000045.1:0-4304 GCF_040645975.1 Streptomyces sp. NPDC046557 | reverse complement strand
CGTGACGCGTTCGCCGGCGCCGCACTGGTTGCTCCGCGGACTCCGGTGGAAGAGCGGATGGCTGCGGTCTGGCGGAGCGTTCTGGGTCTGGACGAGCTCAGTGTCGAGGACAGTTTCTTCGACCTCGGTGGTGACTCCATCCGCGCGGTCCGGCTGGTCGGTGCGCTGCGGGAAGCGGGCTTCGACCTGACGATCCGCGACGTCTTCGAGTACCGCACCATCGCCGCGCTGGCGCTGCGGGTTCCGCAGTCCGTCGATGGCGCCTCGCTGATCACGACGGTCGAGCCGTTCGCACTGATCAACGACGCTGACCGGGCCCGGCTGCCCGAAGGGGTCGTGGACGCCTACCCCTTGTCGCAGGTGCAGACCGGCATGATCGTCGAGATGCTCACCGACACCGAGCAGCACACTTACCACAACCTGACCTCCTTCCGGGTTCGCGACGACCAGCCCTTCGACCTCGACACCTTCCGCGCGACCGCCCGCCTCATCGCCGAACGCCACGAGACCCTGCGGACGTCCGTGGATCTCACCGGCTACACCCAGCCCCTGCAGCTGGTCCACGCCAACGCCGAGGTCCCCGTCGCACTCCACGACCTCCGTGGCATGACCCGCGAGGAACAGCTTCATCGGGGAACGGAGTTCGTCGAGGCCGAGCGCGCAACGCTGTTCGACCCGGAAGCCGCCCCGCTGATCCGCTTTACGGTGCACCTGGAGTCGGACGATGCCTGGCGCCTCACCTTCACCTTCCACCACGCCATCACCGAGGGCTGGAGCTACAACTCCCTGCTGATGGAACTGATCGAGGTCTACAACAGCCTCCGCGACGACCGGGACCCCGAGCCCTTCGAGGCCCCCGCCGTCCGTTACGCCGACTTCATCGCCGCCGAACTGGACGCCCTGGCCAACACCGACAACGAGACGTACTGGCTGGACGTCGTCGACGAGTACGCTCCGCTCGCCCTGCCCATCGGATGGGGCGACGAGGGCGGCAGCCTCCGAGCTGGCGGGAACGACGACCGGCACGCCCAGCTCCGGGTGCCGATCAGCGACCTGGACGAGGGCCTGCGGGCACTGGCCGGCAGTACCGGATCCTCGCTGAAGTCGGTGCTGCTGGCGGCGCACCTCAAGGTGATGAGCATGCTCACCACCGAGGCGGCCTTCCACACGGGCGTCGTGTATCACGGGCGTCTGGAGGCGCCGGGTGGTGACCGGGTGCTGGGTATGCACCTGAACACCCTGCCGTTCCCGATGCGGCGTGGCGCTGCCTCAACCTGGCGCGAGCTCGTTGAGCGCGTCTTCGCGCAGGAGACTGAGATCTGGGCGCACCGGCGTTACCCGATGCCGGCCATCCAGCGCGCCTCCGGCACCAACCAGCGACTCCTCACGGTCCTCTTCGAGTACCTCGACTTCCACCAGGTCGACCAGGGGAACGTGGACACCGGGGCGAACTTCAACTTCTCGGTCAACGAGTTCATGTTGAACGTGATCGTCACCGGCGGGTATGTGGCGATCAACAGCAGTGACGTCGCGGTGGTCGGCAGGGACAGCCTGGAGCGCCTCGGCGCGATGTACCGATCGGTGCTGGAGTCGATGGCGACGGACGAGAACGGGGACGCGAACGCGCGTTACATTCCCGCGGACGAGCGTCGTCGGCTGCTGAACGAGGCGAACCCGGATGTGGCGCCGACCGAATCCCTGACCCGCGAGCTGTTCGAGCACCAGGTCGCCCTGACTCCCGAGGCGGTCGCGATCGTCTCGGGCACGCAGGAGATCACCTACGCGCAGCTCGACGCATCGGCGAACCGGATCGCGCGGCAGCTGCGGCACGTCGGCGTCGGCCCGGACTCGGTCGTCGGCGTCCTGTTGCCCCGGGGGCCGGAACTGGTCGCTTCGCTGCTGGCCGTGTGGAAGGCCGGCGCCGCGTATCTGCCGCTCGACCCTGTGCTTCCGGCGGAACGAATCGGCTACATGCTGGACGACTCCTGTGCCGGCGTGCTGGTGAGCGATTCCTCGCTGGCCGAGCGGGTTCCGGAGACGTACGGTGGCCTCCGCCTGCTGCTGGACCGGGACGACACGGCCCCGGCACTGTCGCCCACGGCAGTGGCGCCTTCCGCTTCCCGCGAGCACCTGGCATACGTGATCTACACTTCGGGGTCCACCGGGCGCCCGAAGGGCGTGATGGTCAGCCACGGCTCGCTGTTCAACCTGCTCTGCTCGATGCGTGACGACGCAGGACTCGGCCGACCAGGAACGTGGCTGGCCGCCACGTCCATCTCGTTCGACATCTCGGCGTTGGAGATCCACCTCCCGCTGATCACCGGGGGCCGGATCGTGCTGGCGGGCGACGGTGAGGCGAAGTCGCCCTCCGAGCTGCTGCGACTGGTGGCGGCGCACCGGGTGAACCATGTGCAGGCCACGCCTTCGGGATGGCGGCTGCTCCTGGCAGTCGGCTTCGACCTGCCGCAGATCACCGCGTTGACTGGTGGCGAGGCGCTGCCCGTGTCGCTGGCCAACGAGCTCAGCGGCCGGGTGGGCCGTCTGCTCAATGTCTACGGTCCGACAGAGACCACGATCTGGTCCAGCTTCTGGGAGGTCCCGGCGGGCACCCGCGCCGTGTCGCTCGGCCGACCGGTGGCCGAGACCCGGCTCTACGTCCTCGACGACACCCTCGAACTGGTACCGATGGGTGTCACGGGTGAGCTCTACATCGGTGGTGACGGGCTGGCCCGTGGTTACCTGGGGCGCCCCGACCTGACCGCCGACCGGTTCGTGCCGGATCCGTTCGGTCCGGGGGGTTCGCGTCTCTACCGGACCGGTGACCTGGCCCGGCGCCTGCCGGACGGCAGCCTGGAGTGCCTCGGCCGAGCCGACAGCCAGATCAAGCTGCGTGGCTACCGCATCGAGCTGGGCGAGATCGAGGCCGTGCTCACCGACCTTCCCGAGGTCAGGGAGGCTGCGGTGGTTCTCTGGGAGGATTCGTCGGGCGAGAAGCTGCTGGTGGCGTACGCCGTGTCGGCGCAGGACGGCTTGCTGGACGCGTCTGAGCTGCGGGCCCGGGCGGCCGAGGCGCTGCCTGAGTACATGGTTCCGTCGGCATTCGTCATCCTGGCGGCTCTGCCGCTCAACTCGGCGGGCAAGATCAACCGCCGTGCGCTGCCGGCGCCCGACCGGGAGGCCTTCGGAGCGACCCGTGGGTCGGTAGCCCCGCGCACCCCGGCGGAGGAGCGGATCGCGACCGTCTGGCAGGACGTACTCGGTCTGCCCGAGGTCAGCGTGGAGGACGGCTTCTTCGACCTCGGCGGCGACTCCATCCGCGCGGTACAGCTGGTCGGTTCGTTGCGGGCGGCCGGCTACGACGTGTCCATCGGGGACGTCTTCGAGCACCGGACCGTCGCCGCCCTGGCGCAGATCGCGTCCGGGCGGTCCACCGGGCAGACGCTGATCAGCGCGGTCGAACCGTTCGCACTGATCAGCGACGCCGACCGGGCCCTGCTGCCCGAAGGGGTCGTGGACGCCTACCCGCTCTCGCAGGTACAGACCGGCATGCTCGTCGAGATGATTGCCGACGACGAGCAGAGGCTTTACCACAACCTGAGTTCTCACCGCATTCCCGACGCGAGGCCCTTCTCGGAGGAACCGTTCCGCCAGGCGGTGCGGACCATCACGGCACGGCACGAGATCCTGCGCACCGCAATGGACCTGACGTCCTACTCCCAGCCGATGCAGCTGATCCATGCCACGGCCGCGATCCCGGTCGCGTTGCACGACGTGCGCGGACTCTCAGCGGAGGAGCAGCAGCGGGCCGGACTGGAGTTCGCGGCTCAGGAGCAGGAGATCCCGTTCGACCCCGCCGTGCCTCCGATGCTGCGGCTCACCGTGCACCTGGAGTCCGACGAGGCCTGGCGGTTGACGATCGCCATGTCCCACGCCGTGGTCGAGGGCTGGAGCGTGCATTCGCTGCTGATGGAGTTGTTGGGTGTGTACCGGCAGCTCGTGGTGGGCGGTGCGGTTGTGGAGCCGGAGGTGCCGTCGGTTCGGTATGCGGACTTCATCGCTGCGGAGTTGGATTCCCTGGCCGGTGAGGCGGACCGGGAGTTCTGGCAGGGCGTGGTTGATGCGTACGTTCCGTTGGTGCTGCCCGCCGCCTGGGGTGGCAAGGGCGGGGAGTCGGCGCAGGACGTGGGCGCGATGGTGCCGATCGATGATCTGGACGAGGGTCTGCGGGCGCTGGCGTCGGTGACGAAGTCCTCGCTGAAGTCGGTGCTGCTGGCGGCGCACCTCAAGGTGATGAGCATGCTCAC
>NZ_JBEYZH010000044.1:1796-5102 GCF_040645975.1 Streptomyces sp. NPDC046557 | reverse complement strand
CTTCAGAACTAACACAGTGGACGCGAGCAACTGAGGACAAGCCCTCGGCCTATTAGTACCAGTCAGCTCCACCCGTTACCGGGCTTCCACATCTGGCCTATCAACCCAGTCGTCTACTGGGAGCCTTACCCTCTCAAGGAGGTGGGAATACTCATCTTGAAGCAGGCTTCCCGCTTAGATGCTTTCAGCGGTTATCCCTCCCGAACGTAGCCAACCAGCCATGCCCTTGGCAGGACAACTGGCACACCAGAGGTTCGTCCGTCCCGGTCCTCTCGTACTAGGGACAGCCCTTCTCAATATTCCTACGCGCACAGCGGATAGGGACCGAACTGTCTCACGACGTTCTAAACCCAGCTCGCGTACCGCTTTAATGGGCGAACAGCCCAACCCTTGGGACCGACTCCAGCCCCAGGATGCGACGAGCCGACATCGAGGTGCCAAACCATCCCGTCGATATGGACTCTTGGGGAAGATCAGCCTGTTATCCCCGGGGTACCTTTTATCCGTTGAGCGACGGCGCTTCCACAAGCCACCGCCGGATCACTAGTCCCGACTTTCGTCCCTGCTCGACCCGTCGGTCTCACAGTCAAGCTCCCTTGTGCACTTACACTCAACACCTGATTGCCAACCAGGCTGAGGGAACCTTTGGGCGCCTCCGTTACCCTTTGGGAGGCAACCGCCCCAGTTAAACTACCCATCAGACACTGTCCCTGATCCGGATCACGGACCGAGGTTAGACATCCAGCACGACCAGAGTGGTATTTCAACGGCGACTCCACCATGACTGGCGTCACGGCTTCAAAGTCTCCCACCTATCCTACACAAGCCGAACCGAACACCAATATCAAACTGTAGTAAAGGTCCCGGGGTCTTTCCGTCCTGCTGCGCGAAACGAGCATCTTTACTCGTAGTGCAATTTCACCGGGCCTATGGTTGAGACAGTCGAGAAGTCGTTACGCCATTCGTGCAGGTCGGAACTTACCCGACAAGGAATTTCGCTACCTTAGGATGGTTATAGTTACCACCGCCGTTTACTGGCGCTTAAGTTCTCAGCTTCGCACGCCCGAAAGCGCACTAACCGGTCCCCTTAACGTTCCAGCACCGGGCAGGCGTCAGTCCGTATACATCGCCTTACGGCTTCGCACGGACCTGTGTTTTTAGTAAACAGTCGCTTCTCGCTGGTCTCTGCGGCCACCCCCAGCTCAGAGTGCAAGACTCATCACCGGTGATGGCCCCCCTTCTCCCGAAGTTACGGGGGCATTTTGCCGAGTTCCTTAACCATAGTTCACCCGAACGCCTCGGTATTCTCTACCTGACCACCTGAGTCGGTTTAGGGTACGGGCCGCCATGAAACTCGCTAGAGGCTTTTCTCGACAGCATAGGATCATCCACTTCACCACAATCGGCTCGGCATCAGGTCTCAGCCTTAACGAGGGACGGATTTGCCTACCCCTCGGCCTACACCCTTACCCCGGGACAACCACCGCCCGGGCTGGACTACCTTCCTGCGTCACCCCATCGCTTACCTACTACAAGTCTGGTCCGTCGGCTCCACCACTTTCCTTTCCCCGAAGGGTCCGGAACGGCTTCACGGACTTAGCATCGCCTGATTCGATATTGGGCGTTTCAAAGCGGGTACCGGAATATCAACCGGTTGTCCATCGACTACGCCTGTCGGCCTCGCCTTAGGTCCCGACTTACCCTGGGCAGATCAGCTTGACCCAGGAACCCTTAGTCAATCGGCGCACACGTTTCTCACGTGTGTATCGCTACTCATGCCTGCATTCTCACTCGTGAACCGTCCACAACTAGCTTCCGCTGCTGCTTCACCCGGCACACGACGCTCCCCTACCCATCACAACACCCGTTGGGGCTTATTGCTGCAATGACACGACTTCGGCGGTACGCTTGAGCCCCGCTACATTGTCGGCGCGGAATCACTTGACCAGTGAGCTATTACGCACTCTTTCAAGGGTGGCTGCTTCTAAGCCAACCTCCTGGTTGTCTCTGCGACTCCACATCCTTTCCCACTTAGCGTACGCTTGGGGGCCTTAGTCGATGCTCTGGGCTGTTTCCCTCTCGACCATGGAGCTTATCCCCCACAGTCTCACTGCCGTGCTCTCACTTACCGGCATTCGGAGTTTGGCTAAGGTCAGTAACCCGGTAGGGCCCATCGCCTATCCAGTGCTCTACCTCCGGCAAGAAACACACGACGCTGCACCTAAATGCATTTCGGGGAGAACCAGCTATCACGGAGTTTGATTGGCCTTTCACCCCTAACCACAGGTCATCCCCCAGGTTTTCAACCCTGGTGGGTTCGGTCCTCCACGAAGTCTTACCTCCGCTTCAACCTGCCCATGGCTAGATCACTCCGCTTCGGGTCTAGAGCGTGCAACTCAATCGCCCTATTCGGACTCGCTTTCGCTACGGCTTCCCCACACGGGTTAACCTCGCTACACACCGCTAACTCGCAGGCTCATTCTTCAAAAGGCACGCAGTCACGACCGTTGTTCCGAAGAACAACGGCGACGCTCCCACGGCTTGTAGGCACACGGTTTCAGGTACTATTTCACTCCGCTCCCGCGGTACTTTTCACCATTCCCTCACGGTACTATCCGCTATCGGTCACCAGGGAATATTTAGGCTTAGCGGGTGGTCCCGCCAGATTCACACGGGATTTCTCGGGCCCCGTGCTACTTGGGAGATTCTTAAGCAAGCCGCTGATGTTTCGTCTACGGGGGTCTTACCCTCTACGCCGGACCTTTCGCATGTCCTTCGACTACATCAACGGTTTCTGACTCGCCGACCGGCCGGCAGACCGATCAAAAGAATTCCCACAACCCCGCATGCGCAACCCCTGCCGGGTATCACACGCATACGGTTTGGCCTCATCCGGTTTCGCTCGCCACTACTCCCGGAATCACGGTTGTTTTCTCTTCCTGAGGGTACTGAGATGTTTCACTTCCCCTCGTTCCCTCCACACTGCCTATGTGTTCAGCAGTGGGTGACAGCCCATGACGACTGCCGGGTTTCCCCATTCGGACACCCCCGGATCAAAGCTCAGTTGGCAGCTCCCCGGGGCCTATCGCGGCCTCTCACGTCCTTCATCGGTTCCTGGTGCCAAGGCATCCACCGTGCGCCCTTAAAAACTTGGCCACAGATGCTCGCGTCCACTGTGTAGTTCTCAAGCAACGACCAGCCACCCATCACCCCACCAGACAAGCAGGCGAGTTCACTGGGGCCGGCATCGCAGAAGGACAGCCATACGGCCGTACCCTCAGACACCCAACAACGTGCCAAGCACGA
>NZ_JBEYZH010000043.1:0-17218 GCF_040645975.1 Streptomyces sp. NPDC046557 | reverse complement strand
CACAGTGCAGCTCAGCAGCGTGACGAGTCACAGCGCATCGCGCACCTTTCATCACCACGTGCAGATCCGAACGCGACGAGGGCGGGTTCGGGGCATCCCCATCGCAGGACGGCGCCCGGACCGGGAACGAGACCTCCCGGTCCGGGCGCCGTGTCGCGCCAAGGCAATGCAGCGACCGCCGGAGCGCCTGACAGCAGCCGCCGCGCGCGGCGTCCCCGGTCGGTGGCCGTACCTCTCGCCGTAGTGACTTCCCGTCTCCCGCTGGGGTGTCCCGGGATCCGCGCGGAGGCGACCGTCTTGTAGCGGTCGGCTTTCGTCAGTGAGCGCCCCGTACGGCCATGCCTTCGGCACCAGCCCGGGTCCTGGACGGCAAGCACATCGTGTCCGTGGAGGCGACCGACACCAACGGAAACACCGGGCACCTCCCGCACTCAGGTCATCACCTCGAACGGGGAGGCCACCTCCACCTTCCAGGCCGACTTCAATGGCGACGGCAAGGCCGACGTCGGCGTGCGGCGTACCCGGGCTCGCCGGGCACGCCGGTTGTCCTGCTCACTGGCTTCCGCAGTGACTGCAGGCGGGGTTGGGTGGTGCGCCGTGCCGACTCACCCACCACCGCTGAGAGAGTGTCAGTAGCAGGGGTATTCGCCGAGTGTCACGGAGGAGACCTCGTTGTCCAGCGTGTAGAGGCCGAGGTCGTAGACCGAGGTGTGTGGCCCGACTTCCAGGCAGGTTCCCGAGTCGCCCCAGGTGGGGTAGTGCCGGTGGAGGTGGATCGGAACGTCGAGGTTGTTGACGACGGAGCCCGCGCGGTCGCCCGCGCCTTGCGTGCCGAGGTCGTTGACGGAGTTCTTGAAGATCCAGATTTGGGCGTCGGAGTGGCGGATGTTGAAGCCCCGGTAGTCGTAGAGGCAGTAGAAGTCTCGGGGGCACTCGTCGATGCCTGCTCCGGTTGACGCGGCCCGGACGGAGTAGGTGCTGGTGGTGGAGGCTGCGGCGGTCGACGCGATACCCGTCAGAGCGAGAGCCGAGACGAGGGCGACAGTGGCGGTGGCAAGGTGACGCACGGGTCATCCCTTCCTTGTGAGCCCGGTATGACACCTCTTGGCTACCCACAGAATTGGATCAAATCCGTAGAGTGATGGGTGGTGTGGGGGTGTTCCGCGTTGCGTACAACCCCGCAACGCACGCCACTGCACCCAAAGGGCCTTACCACGCGCCCCGGGCACCTCTATGCGACGTGCGCGCCCGTGCAGGTGGTGCCGCGTCGCGGTGCGTTGGCGCCCCCGGGTCGGACGCCGCGGCCGCCGATGCCTGAGACCACTGGCGGCAGTTGCACAACGTCTTCGGCTCGACCCCTACGTGGGCCGGCCCCTTCGCGAGAGAGTCCTGCCACGGTGGCCGCCGTCTCGTCGCGTTTGCTCGCTACAGCCTCGACGGCGGCTTCGCCGTCGGGTCGGCGCCCCACACCTCGGAGACCAGCCGCGGCTCCCGCCCACCGCACGCTGACCGCACGCCCGCAACAGACCGGAATGGCAAACTCCGGCTCTTTTTTCGCCCGCCCCCTTTCCCGTGTGACGCGAGCACGCCAAGATCGGCCCCGCGTCGGGCCATACCCCCGTGCCCGCCGCAGGGAGGAAGAGCGCATGATGCTTGACCGGCATCGGCGGCGGTTCATAACCTGCACCGTCGTGGCCGCCGCGTTCGGACTGGTGAGCACCCAGTCGTTCGCCGCATCCGGTGACACCAGAGTCCGGCCCTGGAACGCGCGCCACCAGGCCGACATCGGCCGCCAACACGTCAAGGCGGTGAACGGCGGCCACCGCGGGTCAGCCTTCGCTGCCACGGAGGGCGACGACGGATCCGACGAGGCGGAGAACTCCGCCGAGGGCACCGCCCAGTACACGGAAGCCCGTACCGCGCCCGGCATCGTCGCGCCCGGCGCCTATGGGGCGGCCTGGGCGCAGTTACAGTCGATGCAGCACTCCAGCGGGGACTGGGACCACGTCACCAAGAAGGCATACAATTCCGACGACTCGCGGTATCGCGACGTCAACTCCAATGCCAGTGGCGGATCCGGCAACGTGACCGGCCGTATCACCGGGATCGCCGCCGACGACCAGGGTTACGTGTACGCGGGCGGCGCCAACGGCGGGGTCTTCCGGTCGAAGACCGGCGGCGGGCGATGGGAGCCGATCGCGGACAAGCTGCCCTCGCTGTCGACGGGCACCCTCGCCCTGGACGGCTCCAAGCGCCTCTGGTACGCCACCGGGGAGTCCAACACCGGTGCGACCTCGTACGTCGGTACCGGTGTGTACATACTTGCCGATCCCCGGCACGGGCAGTTCCAGCCCGGCGGCCGCGTCGGCGGCGCGGAGTTGGAGAGCACCACCATCCACGCGCTGCGTTTCGCCGGCACCACCGTGTGGGCGGCGACCAGCCGTGGCGTGTGGTCGCACTCCACCACCGCCCTCTCGGGGCCGTGGAAGCTGGAATTCGCGCCCAACCCGGACTACTTGCCGGGTGGTCCGAAGGCGTCCGACCCCAGCGCGCCGTACAAGAACATCGCCAACGACATAGCGGTGGACCCGAAGGACCCGGGCAAGGTGCTGCTCGCGGTCGGCTGGCGCGGCGGTGACACGTACAACGGCCTCTACGCCAAGCAGAGCGACGGCAGCTGGAAACCGTCCTCCGGACTCGGTGACCTGCCGACCGGCAGCGACGACGTCGGGAACATGACGTTCGGGGTGGCCGCCGACGGTTCGCGGCTGTACGCGATCGACCAGTCACCGGCGCAGATGGCGTCCAACCCGGACAGCGGCCTGAAGGGCGTGTACGTGTCCAAGAGCGGCTCGCCGTTCGGGCCGTGGACGCAGATCGCCGACTACACCAAGCTGAAGGCGTCCGGATCGGCGCTCCAGGGCGAGGGCTACATGCCGGGTGTCCAGTCCTGGTACAACCAGTTCCTCCAGGTCGATCCGAACAACGCCGACCACGTGTACCTGGGCCTGGAAGAGGTGTTCGAGACCAAGAACGGCGGGTCGAGCTGGATCACCCCCGGCCCGTACTGGAACTTCCCGTTCCCCTGCTGGAGCATCGATCCGGCCAAGCAGACCGGCGACTGCTCCCCGACCACACATTCGGACCAGCACGCGGTCGCGGTCGGCAGCTACCAGGGCAAGAGTTACGCCTATGTCGGGAACGACGGCGGCATCTACCGCCGCCCGCTGAACGGCGCGGTCGACTCCGGCGGACACGCCAAGGACTGGCAGTCGCTGAACGACGGCACCATCGACACCCTCCAGTACTACTCGGTGGGCGTCGGCAAGGACGTCACCTACGGCGGGGTCTCGGTCACCGGCGGGCTGCAGGACAACGGCCAGTCCATCCTGCGCGGCCGCGACAAGGTGATGGGGTCGAACTTCGGCGGCGACGGCGCCGACACCATCACCGACCCGAACAACGGCTGCAACATCGCCGAGGAGTACGTCTACCTCGACATGTGGGTCACCCAGAACTGCGGCGTCAACAACGGCGCATGGACCACCGACCCGTCCAAGGCCACCGAGTACGAGGTAGCCCCGCCCGACAAGGACCTCGGCGGCGCGGGCGCCCGCTTCATCGCGCCGATCACCTCCGACGCCAAGGACGTCAACACGTGGGTGGCCGGCGGCCGGCGCGTGTGGGTCCAGAACAAGGGCTTCGCGATCCGCTCCGGCACCGAGTGGAAGAACGCCTACGACCTCGGCGACGGACATGTCGCCACCGCCGTCGCCTCCTCGGGCGGCACGGTCTACGTCGGCTGGTGCGGCCCCTGCAACAACCAGGGCTTCAGCCGCGGCATCGCGGTCGGCAACGCCGACGGCACCGGCTGGCACCAGCTGAACCTCCCCGTCGACGGCACCATCCCCAACCGGTACATCTCCGGCTTCGACGTCGACCCGGACAACGCCCAGCACGTCTACGTCGCCGTCAACGGCTTCTCCCGCAAGTGGACCGAAGGCCCCGGCGCCGGTATCGGCCACATATTCGAATCGAAGAACGGCGGCACCGACTGGACCGACATCTCGGCGAACCTGCCCGACGTCCCCGCCAACACGGTGAAATTCCTGCCGAACGGCGGTCTCGCCCTCGCCACCGACCTGGCCACCTTCTACCGCCCCACCGGTTCTGGCCAGTGGCAGGTACTCGGCAAGAACCTGCCCACCACGGCCGTCATGCAACTGAAGCTCGGCCCCGACAACAAGCTGTACGCCGCCACGCACGGACGCGGCATCTGGTCCTTCGACGTACGGCGCCTGGAGGGCCGCAGGAACGACTGACCCCGTCAAACACCGGCCGGCGCCTCCCCCTCGCACAGGGCAGGCACAGGGCAGGCGCCGGCCCGACAGGGGCACTTGTCGCCCCGCTCAACGCACTCCGGACGCCATGGCTCGTCGAATGCGACGAACCGAGCAGCCGATTGTGGCAGGCCCTTGGCCGGGGCGCGGGAGCGTGAATTCTGGCGGCGCATTCCCTCAGCCTCCGGAGGCGCGGGTCGGCTGGGCGCGGCCCCCGGACTTGTCGTCCGGGGCCCACGCCGTGTGCTCCTTCGTCTCGGCCGGCCGCACCGGCTCGCCGGCACGGCACGGAACAGGCGGCTGTGTTCGGGACGTCCGTCGGCGGCGGAGCAGGCGGTCATGCCTGTCGGTCGGCGGCGGGCAGAACGTGACAGAGCCCGGCCGGGGTGACTGTAGGCCGACCGGGCGAGTGGCGCCGAAGACAGGTAAGGAACAAGCTCGGCTCAACCGGCAGAGGGTCAGACCCACCAGCGGCGTCACCACGAACATCATCACTGTCAGTCTGCGACC
This sequence comes from Streptomyces sp. NPDC046557, assembly GCF_040645975.1. NCBI lineage: Bacteria > Bacillati > Actinomycetota > Actinomycetes > Kitasatosporales > Streptomycetaceae > Streptomyces > Streptomyces sp. NPDC046557. Next base: position 12,368 of record NZ_JBEYZH010000043.1, on the reverse strand, counting down.
ACCACGGTGAAACTCTGGGAACCGTCCGCCTCGTACCGGAGCGAGTCGGGGTCGCCGCCGACGTGTTCCAGCAGGCGCCGTGCCATGCTGCTGCTGACGCGCCGCGGTTCCTGCGTGTCACCGGCCGGGGGCCCGGGGGGCGCCGTGGGGTCGTAGCGGGGGAGGGCCGCTTCCTTGTTGACCGTGGAGGAGAAGGCCGCCGCCTTCGCGGCTACGACGACGCGCACACGCTTCGGAACGCCCCAGCCCGAGGGCTCGTCCATCAGGGTGAGCCGGACGTTTCCGAGCCCGTCGTCCATGCCCCACGGGAGCGTCCACTCCAGTGTTCCGTCCATCGCGTGCGGGATGATGTTGCGCGCGCGCTGTTCCTCGATCAGCGGAGGGAAGATCGCGAGCAGGGCCTTCAGGCGCACGAGTACGTAGTTGGTCCAGACGTCGAGTGTCATCGGTCCCCCTTCGAAGGTGCCGCCATCGAATCCGAACTCTGCCCCGACGGGAATAGTCTCCCTGGGTGGTCCTCCATGGCCAAGCTCCCGAGCCTCTGCTCGAACGACTCGGCCGCCTGAAGCCGTACGGCCTTCCGGCGCTGCCGCCCGTGGCGGTCAGCCTGCCACCATCCGCATACCTCACGCGCCGTGGAGTGCATCGAACACCCCAATGATGCCGACGTAGTGGTGACCGGCCGTGGAACCGTTGGCTTCGCGGGAGTATGCCCCGGATCTGACCCACCTCGTTACGAAGCTCAACAGCGGATCGCGGATCAGCACTGAACGGTCCTTCCGCGAGGTAGTTTGCGGCCCAGCCGGTTCAGGTGATCCGCGGATGGGGCCGGGCCAGGCCGATGTCGTAGGCGAGGATGACGGCCTGGACCCGGTCGCGTGCGCCGATCTTCGCCAGGACGCGCCCCACGTGGGTCTTCACCGTACTTTCGGACAGGACCAGGCGTTCGGCGATCTCGCCGTTGCTCCAGCCCTGGCCGATGGCCACCAGGACCTCGTGTTCCCGGCCGGTCAAGGTGTCGACGCACGGGTGCCGCCCGGCCTCGGCCTGCCGGCCGGGCAGCCGGTCCGCGTAGGCGTCGAGGAGGCGGCGGGTCAGCCCCGGCGCGATGACGGCGTCGCCCGAGGCCACGGCGCGGATGCCGGCCAGCAGTTCCTCGGGTTCGGCGTCCTTGAGCAAGAACCCGCTGGCCCCGGCGCGCAGCGCCGCGTGGGCGTACTCGTCCAGGTCGAAGGTGGTGAGGATCAGAACCCGGGACCGGCCGCCCGCGGCGACGATGCGCCGGGTGGCCTCGATTCCGTCCATGCCGGGCATGCGTACGTCCATCAGCACCACGTCCGGCCGCAGCTCGGCCACTTGTCGGACGGCTTCGGCGCCGTGCCCGGCCTCGCCGACGACTTCGGTGGTGGTAGCGCTGTCGAGGAGCATGCGGAAGCCGAAGCGCTGCAGGGGCTGGTCGTCGACGATCAGCACGGTGGTCACGGGGTTCCTCCTGCCGGGGCGGTAAGGGCCGCCGGATCGAGGACGGCTTCGACTCTCCAGCCTCCGCCGGGGCGTCGGCGGCTGTCGACGTGTCCCTGGTACAGGGCGGCCCGCTCCTGCATGCCGGCGATGCCCTCCCCCGGCCCGTGCCCCGGATCGGGGAGCGGGCGTGCGCGGCCGTCCTGGGGGCCGTCGTCATCGATCATGAGGTGTACCTGGCCGTCCCGGACGCTCAGCGTCAGGTGGGCGGTGGTGTGCGGCCCGGCGTGCTTGAGGGTGTTGGTGAGCGATTCCTGGGCGATGCGGTAGACGGCCAGTTGCGGCCCGGGGCCCAGCGCCTCCACGTCGCCGATGGTGCGGTAGACGACGTCGGGGCCCGCCGCGCGTACCCGCGCGCAGAGCGCGTCGAGGTCGGCGACGCCGGGCTGGGGGCTGAGCTGCAGGGTGTCCGGGGCCTCCTCGCGCAGGACTCCCAGCATCCGGCGCAGTTCGCCCAGGGCCTGCCGGCCGGTGCCGCCGATCAGATGGAGGGCTTCCTTGCTGCGCTGCGGTGCGAGGTCCGCCGCGTAGCGGGCTCCGTCGGCGAGGCCGATGATCACGGACAGGTTGTGGCCGATGATGTCGTGCATCTCGCGGGCGATCCGGGCCCGCTCTGCGGCCGCGGCCAGCCGGCTGCGCTGATCGCGCTCGACTTCGAGCCTCGCGGCTCGTTCGCGAAGGGTGCCCAGGTAGGCGAAGCCGATGCGTACCGTCAGCCCGAGCACGGTCGCGGCGGTCGCGGCGCAGCACAGGAAGAACAGTGCGACCAGGTAGGAGACCGCCTCCGACACCCGGACGACCATGACCAGGAGCACGGCCACGGTCGCCGCGCCCACCCAGGGCAACCGGCGCAGGCGGTCGTGGCGGGCGACGCTGTACAGGGCCAGGAACAGCGCGATGTCGGCGTGCAGCCGCACATCGAGCGACCACTGCAGGGTGAATACCAGGGCGATCACGGCGAAGGCCGCGGTGGAGTGGCGTCGGCGCCACAGCAGCGGCACCGCCAGTCCCAACTGGAGGGCCGCCATCGTGATGAGGGCCGGGTCGTCGGCCGGCCCGGGTCGGGCCCCTTCCTGGCCGTGCAGCAGGTCCGGCAGGCCGAACAGCAGCAGCACGGCCAGGACGATGCCGGTGTCCAGTAGCCACGGACTGCGGCGGTCAAGCTGCCGCAGCCGCCGGCATGCCCTCAGCATGCCGGCGGCCAGGGGCTGGCTCCAGATCGGATCCGCCGCAGCGGCGCCGGTGGGCGTGGTGGTACTGGTCACGGGTGTCACCTGTCCATCGTCGCAGCCTGGCGAGTAGGGGTCAGGCGTCGGTGCGCTTGAGGCGGTAAGCCGCCCCGGCCAACGCGAGCACGGTCCACAGCGCCAGGACCAGCAGCCCCGCCCCCGGGGAGAGGGTGTGGGCCTCGTGGTGGAGCGCGTACATCGAACCGCCCGCGTGACTGGGCAGGTACTGGCTGACGTTGTTCTGCCAGCTCGTCGGGAGCAGCGAGATCAGGCCGGGCACCAGCATCAGCATGCCGACCAGGATGGCGATGCCGCCGGCGACCGAGCGAAGCAGTGCGCCCAAGGCCACCCCGCACACCGCGATCAGGGCGAGGTACACGCCGGCCAGGAACAGGCTGCGCAGCACACCGGCGTCGGAGAAGCCCGCAGCGGCGGCCGTGCCCGACAGGATGCCGCTGTCGAAGGCGAACGCCGCGAACGCACCGGTGGTTCCGACGGCAAGTGCGATCACGCCGAAGACGAGGGCTTTCGACCACAGCACGGGCAGCCGGCGCGGGACGGCCGCGAGGGTCGACCGGATCATCCCGGTCGAGTACTCGCCCGCCGCGACCAGGACGCCCAGTACGCCGAGGGCCAGCTGGCCGAAGTTCAGCCCGAACAGGGACAGGCTGATCGCGTCGGCCCCGCGTACCTCATGGTCCATGGTGTTGCCGGCGTCGATGTTGACCTTGTAGCGCCAGGCGCGGATCAGGCCGAACGCCAGCACGAACAGCAGGGCCAGGGCCAGGGTGATCCAGCTGGAGCGCAACGACCAGAATTTGGCCCACTCCGACCGCAGCACCCGTAGGAAAGTGACCCTGTAGGCGGGCCGCCCCGCACGTGCGGGGGCCGCTGCCCCTGCCGTCGAGAGGTCGGTGGTGAGGCTCATGCTGCGCTCCCTGCGGTGGTGACGGCGGCAGTGGTTCGGTCACCGGCTGTGGTGGTGCCGTGGTACTCCACCGCGTCGCGGGTGAGGTCCATGAATGCCTCCTCCAGGGAGACGGCTTGGGCGGTGAGTTCGAACAGCGCGATGCCGTGTTCCGCCGCCTTCAGCCCGATGTCGCGGGCTGCCACGCCGGTGACCTGGAGTTCCTCCGAGCCCGCGTGGCCGGTGATGTCCACTCCCGGGCCGGCCAGGATCTCGCGGAGGCGCGCCGGGTCCGAACTGGCAACCTTCACGGTGTCACCGCCGGACTGCCGGATCAGGTCCTGGACGGTGGTGTCGGCCAGCAGCCGGCCACGGCCGACGATGATCAAGTGATCCGCGGTCAGCGCCATCTCGCTCATCAGATGCGAGGACACGAAGACGGTGCGTCCCTCGGCGGCCAGGCCGGTGAGCAGGTTTCGGATCCACAGCACGCCCTCCGGGTCCAAGCCGTTCACCGGCTCGTCCAGCATCACCGTGGCCGGGTCTCCCAGCAGCGCGGCCGCGATGCCCAGGCGCTGGCCCATACCGAGCGAGAACGCGCCCGCGCGCTTCCTGGCCACGGACTGGAGCCCGGTCAGTTCGATGACCTCGTCGACGCGGCGGCGCGGGATCCCGTGGGTCAGCGCCAGGGCGTTGAGGTGGTTGAACGCCGATCGTCCGGGGTGGATCGACTTCGCCTCCAGTAGTGCTCCGACCTCTTGGAGGGGCGCGGCGTGCCCGGCGTAATGTCGGCCGTTGACGGTGACCGAACCGCCGGTGGGCGAGTCCAGGCCGACGATCATGCGCATCGTGGTCGACTTGCCGGCTCCGTTGGGCCCCAGGAACCCGGTCACCGTGCCCGGTTTGACCTGGAAGTCCAGGCGGTCCACCGCCGTCTTCTCCCCGTACCGCTTGGTCAGCTGCTGCGCCTCGATCATCGGATACGTCCCCTGGCCTCCGGCGGCCGAACGGTTCCGGCCTGCGTCAGAGCCACCTTAGGAGCCTGGCGGGCGACCGCTGTCGCACTCCGGGGGGATCCCTGAGGCCGGCGTCGTACCGCGGTACCACGCTGTGGGGCTCGGCGGCGGTCCGGTCCCGGAGGCACGTCCACGGGAGAACAGGTTCAGCACAGCGCCCGGTACTCGGCTGACGGCGGGACCGGACCAGGGCGGTCAACGACGTACCGATCCCCGTGGATCGCCGGCATCGCCCCATGCCGGGCCCCGTCGTGGAAGACGAGCCGACGACAGGGTCCACGCCTCAACCCGCGGCCGCGGCCGTTCCCTCCCGAACCGGGGCACGTCCGCGGATCGACCGGGACGCGGATGAGGTCCTGGACGACGTGCGGGCCTACGTCGTCGACCACCTCGGCGACCCGAAGCCGTGCTGATCGTGAACGACACCGGGTTCCTGAGGAAGGGTGTCCCCTCGGCCGGGGTCCAGCGCCGGTACTCCTGTGTCGAGGCAACGAAGGTGAATGGCGAACCGGCCGGCGCAAAGCCGAATCCTTCGGTCGCCGTGTCGCGACGCATACGGGCGGTCGGCTTGCCGGACGCTGAAGGCCAAGACCACGACCGCGTCATCGCATGCATCGAACCCGGGTCCTTCGACTTGCGTGTGAGGGGAGAGCAAAGACCCGCCCGGACACGGGGTTACCTCACCGCCGCATGGGATGCGACGTGCCGGCTACACCGCAAAACCCGCTCGTTCCCCATCCGGCGACCCGCTCCAAGAGAGTGCGGCGTCGATGCACCGACCAGGAGTAATGGACATTGGAAAAGTCAGAAGCGCTGACCGACCTGGACGTCGTCGGCACCGGAAAGTACGTCATGAAGAAGCTTCCGGAGGTCACACTGGCCTTCTGGATCATGAAGATCGCCGCCACGACTCTCGGTGAAACAGCCGGGGATCTCTTCGCCCAGACACTCGGACTGGGCTACTTCCTCACCACGATCGCGCTGTTCCTGATCTTCGTGGTCACGCTGGTGGTCCAGCTCGGCTCCAAGCGGTACAACCCCTTCTTCTACTGGACCGTCATCCTGTCCACCAGCATGGCCGGCACCACCATGTCCGACTTCATGAACCGTGACGCAAGCCCGAAGTACCTCTCCTCCGGGGACACTTCGCTGGGCCGGGGCCCGCAGGGCCTGGGATTGGGCTACCCGGTAGGTGCGGCGATCCTCATCTCGATCCTGGTTGCGATCTTCGTCGTCTGGAAGTTCACCGGTATGACGTTCGTCATCCGCGACATCACCACGCTTCGCGGCGAGGCCCTCTTCTGGTCGGCGATCCTCGTGTCCAACACGCTCGGTACCTCCATGGGCGATTTCCTGTCCGACAGTTCCGGACTCGGCTACCTCGGCGGCGCGCTCCTCGTCTGCGCACTACTCGGCGGGCTCCTCGCCCTCGTGCCGGTACCCGTGGTGCCCAACGTCCTGCTGTTCTGGATCGCCTTCGTCCTCACCCGCCCGCTCGGTGCTACGGCGGGAGACTTCCTCACCAAGCCGATCGCCAAGGGCGGCCTGGACCTCGGCACGATGGGCTCGTCCGCCGTGCTACTCGGCGTCCTCATCGGCCTCACGGGCTACGCCCACATTCAAGAGCGCAGGAACACCGTCCCGCGCGCGGCAAGGTCGTAGCGGGAACTCCTGAGACCGGGTCTTATCGTGGCGGCGGTCAATTGACGCGCAGATCCTCCGTCGCCCGCCGTCGGTCAGCCGTCCGTGATCAGGCCGGTACCGGCCAGGCACCAGTCGACGGCGAAGTCGCGGATGTCGCGCACCGCCTCGCGGGGCCGCTCCGAGGCGGGTCGTCGACTCACGCCTCGGGCGGTCACCCGGTCTTGGCGGGCGCCTCGGCTCCCGCCCGGGCGCTGACAAGGCGGTCGCTCGGGCTGTTGTGGCGGGGAGAGTCGATCGGCTGGACCTGCTCATGCACGTGGTGCACCCGGTGGCATGTGTATGCGACGCCGGCATTGATTTGTGCTGCGCACCGGGCGCGCTTGGCGCTGTCCAGGAGCTCATCGCTGTCGGACGCGGCGTTGATCAGGCTGGCACAGCAGAGGGCCAGTAGCAGCGCGCCCGCCACGAGGGGCCGGCTTCGCCCTGTGGGAGGCGGCGCAGCCAGTAGAGCGCGTACTCGTTGAGGGACAGCCCCGCCCGTCGCCGCCAGGCCGATGGGGCGCGGCATGCCGCTGGTCGCCAGCGCGGCGCGCCCGACGGCCCGAGCGACCACCGTCCGGTCGCCGACCTGTGCTGCTGCCTCCTCGTCGGCCCAGCGCTCCAAGACGAAGGCTCCTGTTTCGGACAGGGGTCGTAGCAGTGGGTTGAGAGCCGCCGTGAGATGCCAAAGCGCCTGGAAGCGGTGGTGCCTTGACCGGAGATGGGCCCGCTCGTGCGCCAGCAGAGCGTGCCGTTCGTCGTCGGCGAGGCATCGCAGCATGCCTCGGGACACCACGATCCGTCCGGGGGCACCGGCCAGCGTGAACGCCAGTGGGGCGTCGTCGTCGAGCACGGCCAGCTCGGTTTCCCCGGGCAGCCGGTCACACTCCCGTCGGGCGCGGAGGGCATGGCGGAAGTGCCGCAGTGCGGCCACGCCGAACGAGAGAAGGCTCGCTGCCAGGAGGAGCCCGCCGGCAACAGCAACGGTGAGGTAAACGGGGTCTTCGGCGCGCAGCACCGGCACGGACCAGTGGCCCTCCGCCGCAACAGAAGGGATCTGCGCGATACCGGTAAGGGCCAGTAGTGCCAGTGATCCCGTTCCTCCGGCGGCCGAGACGAGCGCGGCAGAGGCCAGGGCCCAGGCTGCGGGGCGTGGCGCCAGCCGACGGGTCAGGTGAGGCGCGAGCCACGCGAGCAGAAGGGTGACGACGAACGGAACGTAGACGCTGATCAGCATCGGCTCATGTCCCTTCGCCGGAACTCTCGCCACCCGCGCGCGGGTCGTGTCCGGACAACAGATGCTGCAGCAGTTCCTCGTCCTGCTCGGACAGTTCCGACACGAACCGGATGAGTACCGCCTCACGGTCGGAGCCGCCGTCCAGCAACGTACGCATTCGGCGTGCGGTGTGGGACGCCTCGTCCCGGGCCGGGGCGTACGCGTATCCCCGACCCTCCCGGTGGCGAAGGAGCATGCCTTTTTCGTGGAGGCGGGACAGGATGGTCAAAACGGTGGTGTAGGCGAGGCCGCCGGGCAGACGTTCCCGGACCTGCCGAGCGGTCAGTGGCTCGTCGGTGGACCAGAGCACAGCGAGTACGTCGCTCTCGAGTGCACCGCGCGCCCGCCGGCCGGATCCTTCGTGGGCCTCCTGCTCCCCGGGCTTGCTCACGGTCTGCCTCCCTGCTTCTTCATCTCGCACAGGCTACCGCCCCTACCTCCTACTAATTGTAGGAGGTATGCTCCGGTCTCCCGAGCCCAATCAACTACATGTTGTAGAGGTTCGCTGCTTCTTTGATGGCGAAGGAACTTGGCATGCCGCACGCAGCACCTACGCTCCCCAGACACGCACATCCGGGGGTCATAACCGCCGGACGGGCAGCCACGGCATCGTCCGATCGCATTGCGATCTTCTCCGCGAGCGTGGGGGCCGGTCACGACGGCGCCGCGGCCGAACTGGCCCGCCGGCTCACGGCGGACGGCTTCGCCGTTGATCGCTACGACCTCCTCGACCTGCTCCCTATCGGACTCGGCCGACCGATCAAGGCGGGCTACCACCGGATGCTCGTCCGTGCCCCGTGGGCCTACCAGCGCATCTACTCCAGCAGCGAGCGCGCCGGCGGGGGCGGCCCGGTGGCGCGAGCACTGCTGCGTGCAGCCGAGGACCAAGTGCTCCGCGCGCTGCCCGCGGATACCGGCGCGGTTGTCTCGACGTATCCGGGAGCCAGTCAGGTGCTGGGCAACCTGCGCCGGGAGGGTCGACTGGCCGTTCCCGTCCTGACCTATCTGACGGACTTCTCGGTGCACCCCCTGTGGGTAGCGGACGGCGTCGACATGCACCTGGCCGCACACGCCGTGCCCGCCGTCCAGGCACGGGCGGTCGGAGCCCGGGCGGTGAAGGTGAGCGGGCCGGTCGTCGACCCGCGCTTCCGTCCCGGTACCGACGAGGAACGCCTTCGGGCGCGCGTCAGGTTCGACCTGCCACGGGACGTCCCCCTCGCCTTGCTGGTCGCCGGATCGTGGGGAGTCGGCCCCGTCCGGCAGGTGGCCCGGGAACTGCGCGAATGCGGTGCGGTCTTGCCCGTGGTTGCCTGCGGGCGCAATGAAGCGCTGGCCGCACGCCTACGCGCCGACGGCATCGCGCACGCCTACGGCTGGACCGACGAGATGCCGACCCTCATGCACGCCGCCGACGTCCTCGTACAGAACGCGGGCGGCCTCACCTCTCTGGAGGCGTTTGCCGCCGGCCTGCCGGTCGCGAGCTACCGCTGCATACCCGGACACGGCCTGACCAACGCCGCGGCCCTCCACGAAGCGGGTCTCGCCGTATGGATCGAGCAGCCGGAACAGCTCAAGGCCGTCCTCCACGACCTGATCGGCGGGCCCCTCGGGCCACAGCAGCGCGAGAACGCCCTCGCCCTGTTCGCGCAAGCCACCGACCGGGGACCGGCGGCGGAAATCGCCCGGATGCACCAGCGACCTCTCCCCCACCCACGGCGGTCCGCGCGTTCCCGGCGGACGCCCCAGCGGCTCGCCGTGACCATGGCGGTCGCATGCACCGTGTGGGGATGCGCCGTCGGCGCGGGGGTCATGACGACAGCCAGCCGCTCGAGTCCGGCAAGGACCGTCGGTCACGGTTTCGATCTGGACGACCTCCCCCGAACCCACAGCCACCACAGCGCATCCGAGGAGCACCACTCGTGAGGGCCACCCGTATGCTGCGCACAGCGGGCCTGGCCGCCCTGCCCCTGCTCACCCTCGCCCATGCCGCGCCCGCGATCTCCACGTTCGGGCCGTTGCGCAACCGGTACATGCCCCGCCTGTCGGGACGGGGCAACCCCGGACACGTCGCCCTGACCTTCGACGACGGACCCGACCCCCGGTCCACCCCGCACTTCCTGCGACTCCTGGCACAGCACGGGGTACACGCCACCTTCTTCCTGCTGGGCTCACAGGCACAACACTCACCCGGCCTCGTCCGAGAGATCAGTGCCGCCGGCCACGAGGTCGGTATCCACGGCTGGTTGCACCGTCCGCTGCTGCTGCGCGGTCCGCGCGCCACCCTGGACGACCTCGCACGCGCCCGCGACACCATCGCCACGATCACAGGAGAGCGACCCGTCCTCTTCCGGCCCCCCTACGGCGTCATGTCAACCGCAGCACACGTCGCCGCCCGCCGGCTCGACCTCGACCCGGTGCTGTGGACCTGCTGGGGAGAGGACTGGACCGCCCGCGCCACGCCCGAGTCCGTGCACCGCACAGTCACCTCCGACCTGGCCGGAGGTGGAACCATCCTGCTCCACGACTCCGACTGCACCTCCGCACCCGGGGCCTGGCGCGCAACCCTGGGCGCCCTGCCCCGCATTCTCGAGACATGCGAGAGACGCAGGTACCAGGTGGGCCGTCTGAGCGACCACGGATGGCGAAGAAGCCGCAGCGACATGCTTTCGTTCGATCGGAACGCATCCGACGACGCGACCGTCTACTGATCTGTAGACGATATAGTCGTCACCGTCGCGCACCCACGGTGTCCAACCGCCCTACGGGAGGGTTACCAGCCCGACCGCACTGCCGCACGGGCCTTCGCTGCCCACCGCGACGGAGCACAGCGTTCTCGCCTGCGGAACGAGGGCGGCCGGATCCACCGAGCGCGCACATCGCACCCCAGCCCACGCGGTGGTCCAGCCAACGCTTGACCAGCCTCACATCGAACCAGCCCCAGGGACGGACCCATTGAGCACCATCGGCATCGGTCAAGCAGCCGTTCTCGGCATCGTCGAAGGGGTCACCGAGTTCCTGCCGGTCTCCTCCACGGGCCACCTGAAGATCACCGAGGGCCTGATGGGCATTCCGGTGGACGACAAGGCCGTCGTCGCGTTCACCGCCGTGATCCAGGTCGGGGCGATCGCCGCGGTCCTCGTGTACTTCTTCAAGGACATCGTGCGCATCATGGCCGCCTGGGGACGCGGTCTGGCCAACCGCGAGGAGCGCTACCACCACGACTACAAGTTCGCCTGGTGGGTCATCTACGCCACCATCCCCATCGTGGTGGTGGGACTGGCCGCCAAACCCCTCATCGAAAGCACCCTGGCCTCCCTTTGGGTGGTCGCCGGCTCCCTGATCGTCGGCAGCGGCCTGATGTGGGCCGCCGACCAGATGGGCCGCCACAAGCGCGGCGAGGACGACACCGGCCTCAAGGACGCCATGCTGGTGGGCTGTTCACAGATCCTCGCCCTGCTCTTCCCCGGCTTCTCCCGCTCCGGCGCCACCATGTCCACCGGCCTCATCCTCGACCTCGAACGCGTCGCGGCCACCCGTCTCTCGTTCTTCCTCGGCATTCCCGCCCTGACCGGCGCGGGCCTGTACGAGCTCAAGGACGCCGTCGGCGCCGGCGTGGACACCGTCCCCCTGATCGTCGGTACCGCGGTGTCCTTCGTCGTCGCCTACGCCTCGATCGCCTGGCTCCTCAAGTTCGTCGCCAAACACTCCTTCAACGCCTTCGTCCTCTACCGGATCGCCATCGGGGTCCTGCTCTTCGGCCTGCTCGGCACCGGCGTTCTGACCGCCTGACGAACAGAGTGCGCCGCCCTCGCGTGGCCCGTCCGAAGACGGGCCACGCGAGGGCGCTCCGGCGTGAGGACCCCATCAGCTACCGGGGTCAGTGCCGGCCAGGGTCCCGAGCGACGGCCGGTCCACCAGCGTCCAGCAGGTCCCGCAGCACACGTTCGTCGCGTGTGCTCAGCTCGGAGACGAACCGTGCGAGGACGGTCTCCCGGTCGCCGCCCTTGTCGAGTTCCAGGCACATGCGCCGGGCGGTGAGGCCGTGGACGTCATCGGCGGGACGGTAGGCGAATCCCCTGCCCGAGCGCTCCCGCGTGACCGAGCCCTTCTCGAAGAGGCGCGACAGCACGGTCGTCACCGTCGTGCGAGCGAGCTCACCCGCCAAGTTCTGCCGCACCTGCCTCACTGTCTGCGGTCCTTGCACGGCCCACAGCGCCGTGAGCACGCACGCTTCCAGTTCGCCGGCGGGTTTGCGGTCAGCTGGTGACCGGACCATTGACCCCGTCCTTACCTCCGGATCGTCTACAGTTCAGTAGACCATCTACGAGATAGTAGTCCCCTGAGCGCCCCCCCTTCCGCCGAGCCACCCTCCACCTGACTTCCCTGAAAGGTCCTGCGGGCATTGACCGCTTCCGCGCATTCCGCCGCCGACCTCGGGGTCAACCTGCTCCACGCGCACTCCCTCCTGGCCACCTTCGGCGTCGTCGGCATCGCGGTGGTGCTGTTCGCGGAGACCGGGCTGCTGGTCGGGCGCGCGGGCGGCGCCCTCCTGGAGCGCAGCCGGTCCCAGCGCCTGCACGAAGGCGCGGAGCGCGCCGAGGAGTTCCTCGCCAAGTACGGGCACGCCAAGGCGATCGTGCCGGCCCGCTTCGTCCCCGTGGTGCGTACGGTTCTCAACCCGCTGGCCGGGGCCCTGAACGTGCCGGCCCGCGTCTTCACCCTGTGGCAGGTCCTCG
>NZ_JBEYZH010000042.1:0-19357 GCF_040645975.1 Streptomyces sp. NPDC046557 | reverse complement strand
GGCTGTCGCCCCCGACGGCCCGAACGACGCTGCGGGCAGCTGCTGCCAGGTACAGCCCGACGTGGCCACGAACAAGATCGCGGCGAGCACTTCCCAGTCACCATACCGACGCCGGCCACCACCCTGCGGCCGCGACGGCGCCTCCGGCACCACCCGCTGGAACACCACCCACAACTCATCCGGCACCAGCCGCTCAACAATCCCCACCACGACCGAAAGACTACCCAATCCACCAAATGAGATGACGTCTTAGCGTCCCGGTGGCGGGGGCGTTGGTCGGCTGGCGCGTTTTGCGTCCGGTACCTTTTTCTGATGCAGGGGCGTTCTCTCGTGTGGCGGGGGAGTGTCTGCCGTCGGCCGAGCCGGCGTCCACTGTGACCGTGGTCTGGGAGAGGCTGGAGTGTCGTGATCCGTGCCGGACGTACTGAGTTTGTGGTGGACCGGAAGGGCCTTGCCGAGCTCATGGGCGTGAAGTGGGGTACGTTCCGGACGGTTCAGCCCTACACGGCGCCCGGTTTCCCCGATGCGATCAGCTCGGCGGGAGCACAGGTCCTGTTGTGGGACCGCCAGCAGGTCGAGGCGCACCTGGCGCACCGGACAATGCCCGCCTTGCCGCTACAGGACTCAGACGACGACTTGCTCGACCGCCAGGAGGCGGCCGCAATGGCGGGGGTGCAACCCCGGAGCTGGGACGGCTACAAGAAGGATCCACGGCTCGCTACCCACACTGTGAAGGTATGCAGGGTCGAGCACTGGCCCCGCGGCATCGTGCAACGCTTCACGGCGTCCCGCGGAGTGCCCTCACAGCCCCCGGGCCGGCCGACCGGATCGGGCGACATGGTGCCGCGCGATCTGCTGCCTGGTCGCATCGCCAAGCTCCTTGACGCCGACCCGGCTGTGACGGCTGCCCACACCGTCGACGTCTTGGGCGTCTCGGTCACCACGGCACAGAAACACTTGGCCCAGGCTCGGGGTGCTCGAATCGCGGATCTGCTGAGAGTGGAGCCGGCGCTCGACCCCGAGGAGGCCGCCGTTCGACTCGGCTTCCCCGCCGCAGTCCGCCGCACCGCCATCGCACTCGCACTTCAACTGCAGACCGACTCCGCCCAGCACTGACGCGGGGATGCGCCCTACCCGGGAAGCCACCCACCCGACAGGCCCGCGGTAGCTACGCCTTGAGCCATGCGATGGCCCCAGATGCTGTTTTCTGCCCGGTGGGGGCGGGCGTCGTGGGTCCGGTGCCGGCGGGGTGGGCGGCTCCGCTTCGCTGCGCCACCCACCCCCTGCCTGCGGCCTGACGCGCGCTGCGCAGCGCGTCAGGACCGAGCGCTCCGCGCTCTCCGCAGGCGCCGCGTGCCGGTCTCCGCTGCGCTGCGCCCGGACCGAGCGCTTCGCGCTCTCACGCGCTGCGGGGCTGCGGCAGCCGGGCGCCCTGGTCCGCTTCGCTCCCAGGACGCCCTCGCTTCGCGCTGCCTCGCCCCTTGCCCTCGGCGCTTCGCGCCTAAGGGGCGGCCGGCTCCGCCCCCACTGCCCGCCCCCACCGGGCAAAAAACAGCATCTGACCTGCGGTTACTTCACTCTTTCGATGGCGGCTAGAGCCCCAGATTTCGCCGTAAGTGCTGTACTGTTGTCTTGTTGGTAGGGGAAGCAGCAAAGGCCCCCTGGCCGAAGAACCCCACCCCCGTCCAAGGGACAACCATGACCTTCACGCATGCGGCTGCTCCGTACGCGGTGACGATCCAGCCCGACGGCTGGTTCGAACTCGCCGACTGGACCCCTACCGCGTCGGCGGCGGCCGACGCCCTGAACTGCCGGCTCGCCTGCCCTGTCGCCGTGAGCGCTCAGCTGACGATGTGGGTGGACGAGGTGGTGCGGGTGGCGGAGCGGTTCCGTTCCGGGTCGGGTGGCCTGCGGGTGACGTTCACCTGGCCTGCCGGCCTGCGGGGCGCCGCCTCAGTGGGCTCGGTCGGCGTGGAGCGCCACGGGGTGGCATACGTCGGCCCCGGGGGAGGCGTGCGCGTGCGAGCGGCATGGCTGCGGCGGAGTCGTCCCGGTGGACTGGTGTCGGGAGCACGGGAGCGTGGTCGGGCCGGTGATGGAGTGGCACTCCGGAGGCGGAATCCGCTGCACGGAGTTGAGGCGGCTGCGTACGGACGCCAGGACGGCGGCCGCCCCCTTCAGTTGAGCGATGAACGGAGCTGATACGCCGACGCCCACCAGCGGTGGCTCTACCAGCCTGTGGACACATCAAATCCGCAAGGATAATCTAGAGTCAGAATTTTTCTTTGACTCCAAAGTTTGGGGAATCCTCGTGACTACACCTGTGTTGGACCTCACCGCAGGCGACGCCGGCAACCAGGTCGAGAGCTGGGAGGAACTGCGGCACGCCGTCGAGGAGTCCGGCGGCGTGCTTCGCGTCGTCATGTGGCTTCTGCGCGATCTGGAGCACGCCGGCCGCCTCGGCGTTCACGTCCGTGCCAGCATCAGTCGCCGCCTCGACGGCCTCGGGCTCGCCCACCTGCCCGCCGATATCCCCGGCGAGCAGTACGCAGTCATCACTCTTTACAAGCGCGGCACCCCTGCTGCCGCTGTCGTCGACGCCGTGTTCCGCGACGGCAGCAGCAAGGCGGCCGAAGTAGCACTCCGCCGTATGAACACCTCGAGGGACGCCGAGAAGCTCCAGGTCGTCACCGAGAAGGTGGAAGAGCTCGCCAACATCCTTCTCGACAAGGAATAGGAGCCGGCCGCGGCCAGCGGAACGACGTCGGACAAGGGATGCCCGCTTTGCAATCCCCGGCAGCCGGGCGTCGGTGCTCAGGCGGCCCGTCGTACTTCTATGGAGCTGTGCCCCGGCGGCCGTAGTCGAGATCGACGCAGGCCCTGGAGGCTGGTTCCGGCTTGTGCTGGATCGCGGCATCTGGGACTCGCTCCGCTCCACTGAGAGACTGGGTTCCAGAGGGCCGGGAGGGGTGCGGCCCAAGCCACTTGTCGCCTCGTCCCCCACGCTGTCGCGGTGGCTCTCGGGCAAGACTCTGCCCTCGGAGAGGGCGTTGCAGGAGTTCTGCAACGCCTTCAACCAGGCGGTTCGCGTCGCTGGTGCGCCCGGCACGGAGATCGCGCCTGCCGAACGCGTGCAGGGCGAGAGTCGGCTCAAGGCTGCCCAGGCCACCCCGAGGTCAGGGCCGCTCGTGCCCAGGGGGTAACTCGCCCTGAGGCGGGCGGACCGCGACCGTCTTGAAGCCGAACTCGCCAGCGCCGGAAGGGAGCTTGCCGACAAGGGCGAGCAGCTGGAGGCCGACGCGGCCAAGGCCCGGGAAGCGGAGGACACCAATAGACGCCAGATCGAGAAGTTCGCCGCTCCGCTGTCCGTCGTGTCCACGTCCTCCAGCGCGACCGTGCCCGTTTGCAACAGGACCTGGCCGCAACGCAGCGGGAACTCGCTGCCATACGCGTCGACCGCGATGCCGCACGCCGCGAGCTGGCCGAGCTGCGCGACGAGCTCGAGCAAGGCCGTGCCCGACTGACTGATCACCCTGACACCGCCGCGACTCCTGCGGCCCTGAAGAACGTAGAGGGCGCCCTGGCCGACGCGCACCAGGCATTGCACCCTGCCGTCAGGATCCCGCCGGCCGCGTTGCACCGCGCTCGCACCAGGTCGACATCACCAGCAGCCAGCTGCGCTCGGCCGGCGGGTATCTCGCCGCCCGACGGCTCATGCGCACCATCGCCTCCACCTGGCCGCGCTACACATCTATTTCGTGGTCATCGAGCTCAGCCTCCGCCTCGATGACGACGGGACCTGCACCACGGGCATCCGCCTCGCCCGGCAGTTGCAACGCCATGTGCCCGCGTGCGCTACTACGAACTCGATGGACACTTCTGCGGCTCCGACCCCGTACGTAAGGCGTGGTTGCGGATGCGCGGCATCCGGTTGGAAGACGTGTTCTGGCTCCTTTCCGGACTATCGAAACGCCCCAAATCTCCTAATCCGTCCAAGTCTGGGGAGCCGTCCGCTCTCCTCGAGCGGACTGACAGGCCACAGCGCCGTGAGGCGGGGGCTTCACCGGTGAACTCACCAAACCCACTCACCAGCACGCCCATTACGGCGACGTCAGCGTCCACATGGGGCTTGCCACTGGGCTGCCGGGGCTGGGGGATGGTGTGCTTGTGTCTTCACCTGCCCTGGGCATGTGCCGGTCGGTACGATCGCTGGAATCCGCAGGCTTGTTCGGAATGTCGGCGACGGTCGAGGAAAGTGTGCGGAAGAGGGCCCCTGCCGGTAACAGGGGCCCTCTGACTGTCCGTGTGGTGCCCGCGTCGTGCCCAGGAGGACTTGCGTTCAGTTTCACCACGGCACGCGGGCAATAGGCAAGATCGAATAGGGGTTCATGCGCGTTCCGAACGCTTGATGTCCGGTCAGCGTCCATGGCACGCAGGGCGTGAGGGAAGTTCGGAACGGCGGGACGCCGGTCGTGGCAGGGGTTGGGCCGGTTGTGTTCCGGGCGATGTCCGGTTACTTGCCGCTGCCTTCGGCGACGGTGTGGGCGACGAGCGCGTTGGCGTGGCCGTGGCCGAGTCCGTGCTCGGTCTTGAGCCAGGTGACGAGTTCCATGTGCTTGGTCAGGGGCGAGGTGTAGATGAGTTCCTTCCACTCCGCGATCGGGCGGCCGTACTTCTTCTCGATCGAGGGGAAGTAGCTGGCGGGACCCTTCACCGGTGCCGTCATGGGCGTTGTCCTACCTGTTCGTTTCGAAGAGTTCGTGGTTGCTGTTTCTGCGCCCGGCAGGCCGGGGGATGTCGCTAGTTCTGCGGGGCCGGGAGCGCGGTGGCCAGCCGGACGGTGATCGCGGTCAGCCACAGCAGGCCGAGGGCGGCTGCGGCGGTGAAGGCCAGCACGGTGGCGGAGGACGCGGCGAACCCCGCGAGGACGCCGAACGGCACCAGGCGGGAGCCAAGGGCCCAGCCTCGCTGTCGCCGGGCGGCAAAGTGGCGGGCCAGCATCAGGAAGGATGCGCACAGCGCGAGGAAGCCCACCATGGCGCTGAGCATGTGGAGCGCGCCGTGCCAGCTGAGGGAGGCTGCCGGGGTCTCGGGGGTGCCGACGGGAAATCCGGCACCCGGGTCGGCGGTGAATACCGCGGCGAGGAGGAACGAGGCACCGAACACGCGGATCAGCCGCGGCGCCCAGCGGTCTTCGAACGTGCCGGCCAGCATGCGGCGGATTCCGGCGGCCCCGGCGATGGCCAGCGCGCCGGTCAGCAGGAAGCTCGTGACCTGGATCCATCCCAGGTCACCGAGACTGAGCTGGCTGATCGCGTTGCGGGTGAAGTCGAAGCCGTCGCGGGCCAGCCCTTGGACCGCGCCGGCGCCCAGGAACAGCGGACCGGCCGCGATGCCCCCCGCAAGCAGGACCCGCGTCTTCGGACGCCTGGTCGGGACAAAGGCGGCAGCTGCTGGAGCGCCGATGGCCTGAGTCATGTAATCCCCCTGAACAGAACTAGACGGTCTGGTACTCGTTCGGAACCAGGCGCTAGAGTAGCCAAAACAAAACTAGACTGTCCAGTACTGACGAGGGGATGGGCCATGGCCGCGAGCGAGGAAGGCCGGTCGGCACGCAAGCACACGGCGATCATCCACGCGGCGACCAGCGTGTTCATGACCAAGGGCTACGCCGGGACCAGCATGGACGACATCGCGAAGCTCGCCGCGGTCTCCAAGCAGACCGTCTACAAGCACTTCACCGACAAGGAGAAGCTGTTCGCCGAGATCGTCCTTGCCACCACCGACCGCGTCGACGCCATGGTCGACCTGGTGGCCGACATCCCGGCCGACAACCAGGCCCTAGAAGACAACCTCACCCACCTGGCCCGCCAGTTCCTGACCGCCCTCACCCAGCCCGAAGTACTCCAACTCCGACGCCTGATCATCGCCAACGCCGACACATTCCCCCAGCTCGGCGCCGCCTGGTACGAGCAGGGCTTCGAACGCGTCCTGGACACGCTCGCCACCACCTTCCAACGGCTCGACGACCACGGGCTCCTCCGCATCGCCGACCCTCACCTGGCCGCCAACCACTTCTCCGGCCTGCTGCTCTGGATCCCCGTAAACAAGGCCATGTTCCACGGAAGCCCGCAGCACACGCAGGACGAACTCGACCACTACGCGACCGTCGGCGCCAGGGCCTTCCTCGCCGCCTACCGCTGACCTCAGCAATACCCAACCGGGCCGCCCCTCGCGCGGTATGCGACCAGAACCGCCGCAGACCTGAACCCGCAGCCTGCACCAACTCGACCAGTCGTCAACACCTTGGCTCTATAGACGACAAGTGACTCCAGTCGGAAGGTGAGTTCTGACTCCACCTCGCGTGGGTGGAGTTCGTGTTGACGGGATTTGGCTCCAGTGGAGGGCTGGTCGTGGGAGCATCGGGGGGCTAGCGAGCGTGAGGGGACTTCAGTGCCCGGCTCCAAGGTCGAGTTGTATGCCGCGATCCGTCGTGATGCGCGGGACGCCGGTCTGTCCAGTCGCGCGCTGGCGTTGAAGTACTCGGTGGGCCGGCACACGGTCGCTCTCGCGCTGGAGTCGGCGTGGCCGACTGCCCGGAAGCGGATGCCGCCCCGGGCATCACGTCTTGATCCGTACAAGCTGGCCATCGACGCGATGCTGCGGGCTGATCTGGACGCTCCGCGCAAGCAGCGGCACACACTCACGCGGATCTTCCACCGGCTGCTCGACGAGTACGGCGCCGAGGAAGTGTCCTATGCGATGGTCCGCGACTACGTCTTCGACCGGCGCCGCGAGATCCGAGTCGAGGAAGGCCGCGGGCCCCCGGCCTCGTTCATCCCGCAGACCCACCGCCCTGGCGATGAAGCCGAGGTCGACTTCGGGGATGTGTGGATCAACCTCGGCGGCACCCTGACGAAGTGCTTCCTATTCTGGCTGCGGCTCTCGTACTCGGGCCGGTCCGTCCACAAGATTTTCGCGTCCTGCGGGCAGGAGGCCTTCCTCGAAGGCCACGTCCACGCGCTGAACACGCTCGGCGGCGTCCCCTACGGCAAGATCCGCTACGACAACCTGCGGGCGGCGGTCGCCCAAGTCCTGGGCCTGACGCGGCGCCGAGTGGAATCCGAGCGGTGGACCGCGTTCCGCTCGCACTATTCGATCACCAGTTTCTACTGCCACCCAGGCATCGAGGGCGCCCACGAGAAGGGCGGGGTCGAGGGACAGATCGGCTGGTTCCGCAGAAACCACCTGGTCCCCGTCCCGCAAGTGGACACCCTCGCGGAGCTCAACGTGCTGGTCGAGCAGTGGGACCGGCAGGACAACGACCGCCGCATCCGGCTCCGCCACAAGACCATCGGGGAGTATTTCCAGGCCGAACACCCGCTGCTGGTCCCGCTGCCTGACGAGGTTTTCGAGACGGGGTTCGTCTCCTCGGTGCGGGTTGACCGGTACGGGCAGGTCTCGGCCCGCACCAATCACTATTCGGTGCCGGTGCGGCTGATCGGCCAGATGGTACGGATCGTCCTGCACGCCTCCGAGCTCGTCGTCTACGACGGCCCCAAGGAAGTGGCCCGCCACGAGCGGCTGATCGCCAAAGGCGGATCCCGCCTCGACCTGGACCACTATCTCGAGGCCCTGGTCCGCAAGCCCGGAGCCTTTCCCGGCGCCACCGCGCTCGAGCAGGCCCGTTCGGCCGGCAAGTTCACCCCGGTCCACGACGCCTGGTGGCAGGCCGCCTGCAAGGCCCACGGCGACCCCGAGGGCACCCGGGCCCTGATCTCGGTCCTGCTCCTGCACCGGCACATGGCCCACGAGGACGTGGTCGCCGGGATCGCGACCGCCCTGAAGGCTGGCGCGCTGACCGCGGACGCCGTCGCCCTGGAGGCCCGCAAGGCAGCCGACACCGATGCCCGCGTGCCAGCCCCGCAACAGGAACGGACGCCGCGCCCGGCCGAGGGTGGGGCGACGGTGACCTCGCTGACCGCGCGCCGGCTGGCCGCGCTGCCACCCGATCCCAGGCCGCTGCCATCGGTGGCCGCCTACGACGAACTGCTGCGGCTGCTCCGCCGGCACGCCGGACCATCCGCCCAACAGGGGGAATCATGACCGCAAAGCGCAACCGGGGACTGACCGAGGAAACCGCGGACGCTGCCGTGGACCAGGCATGCCGGATGCTGCGGCTGCCGACGATCCGGGCCCAGTACCCGGAACTGGCCGCGGCCGCCGCACAGGACCAGATGACCTACCGTGGGTTTCTGGCCGAGCTGCTGATGTCGGAATGCGACGACCGGGCCCGGCGCCGCTCCGAGCGGCGCATCAAGGCCGCCGGCTTCCCACGTGACAAATCACTCCGGGCCTTTGACTTCGATGCGAACCCGGCCATCGACCCTGCCGCGATCCATACCCTGGCCTCCTGCGACTGGGTCAAGAAGAGCATGCCGCTGTGCCTGATCGGCGACTCCGGGACCGGGAAATCACACCTGTTGATCGCACTCGGCACTGAGGCCGCGATGCAGGGCTACCGGGTCAAGTACGTCCTCGCGACCAAACTCGTCAACGAACTCGTCGAAGCCGCCGACGAGAAACTCCTCGCCAAGACCATCGCCCGATACGGCCGTGTCGACCTTCTCTGTATTGACGAGCTGGGATATATGGAATTGGACAGGCGCGGCGCCGAACTCCTCTTCCAAGTTTTGACCGAGCGCGAGGAAAAGAGTTCCGTGGCGATAGCCTCCAACGAATCCTTCGGGGGCTGGACCAAGACCTTCACCGATCCCCGGCTCTGCGCGGTCATCGTGGACCGCCTCACCTTCGGCGGCAACATCATCGAAACCGGCACCGACTCCTACCGCCTGGCCGTCACACGGGCCCGCGCCGAAGCGGCCGCAGCGGTCACGAACTGACGTCTGCCCCGGTCACAGGGCTAGAGCCTGTCTCTTCGATGAGCTGATCAATTGATCGGCGCCCCCCGAAGGCTTGCGGCATCGCGCATGGAATCCTGGCTGCATGGATACGTTCGCGAACCGACTCGACGGTGGGTGGAAGTGGTGGGAGGCCGCCATCGAAGAAGCGCAGGAAGGGCGCTGGGTCCGTGACGCCGTGGAACGGCAAGTGATTAAGGACATCGGGGCCGCCACAAACCCTCTCCATGGTGGGCGGGCGGCCCCGTTCACCGAGGACTCGTGGCACGTGCGCATCGGGAGGATTGCGAACTGGGCCGGGGTGCTGCGGCTCGCTGCCCGGTCAGGCGGGTGGGTACTCCAACCGGTCGCCGGAGTTCACCCACCGCACCCCGCGGGGATGGCCGAGCTGTTGTCTGGCATCTACACGGTCGGCGAGCAAGGAGAGATCTGGATGCAGCAGCTCTTGAAGGGCGAACTGCCACCAGAAGAGGAGATCGCGAAGGCCGAGGGCTTCCTTACTGGGCCGGGGTCCGTCGAGGACCTTGAGCTCTTCTTTTACGACTGAATCACCGCTCAGTCGGTGATCGATGTCCAGAACGGCCAAAATGCTGGTCGCTCATGCGTCCAAGGTGGAGTCACTTCTCACATTCAGATCTTGGCCCTGAGGACCCTGAACGGAGTCAGAACTGACCTACCGCTGGAGTCAGTTGTCACTGACGCAGCCAGCTGATGGCCGTCCAGCGCGAGAACACCTCGTCGACCGGCCCGTACACACGGGAATAGACGGGCCGTCGACCTGGCCGACCGCTACAACCGCCTGCCCGGCCGGGTACGCACGGAAATTGACGACCTGCCGGCGAGACGCTCGACGCTCCGGCCGAGTCCGGGCCCGTATGCGCGGGAATCGTCGGTCGAGCGGGGTTACTTGCTCGGCTCTCGCCCTGTCCGGCCCGTATGCGCGGGAATCGACGGATGAGCGTGGAGTGCGCCGCCGGAGACGAAGCCGCCGCGCGGCTGGCCCGCATCAACGAGGGCCTCGGCGGGGGAGTGGATATGGAGGAAGAGACGGCGCAGCTGCTGAGCACTCTGCTGCCGAAGCCGGTGATCCGGCGCTGACTGTAGGTTCCGCGATTCGGTGCGCACTGTACCCGTGAGATGCGCACCGGATGCGCAGTTCCAAGGGGCTGTGCGCACTGACTCCGCACAGTAACCAGCTCGCCGCCTATGGTCGTTCAGAGTCCAGCACGGGTACGCGGGAAGTACGAACAACCGATGGCGTCGGTGCGTTACAGCGACGCGTCAGTGCGCAAGGTCCCGTTCAAGGATCTGCGGTGACATGGTCGGTTCCATGGCGGAAGTTTCACTCCGTCTACGGCCAGGCGCACTACTCAGGGCGGTACCCGTCCGCCACGACGGGCGGCTCCGTGGCATAGGAGAGCCGCTTGGAGCTGGCACGGCTTCTCCTGGCCGACATGGATCCCGCCGTGCGGGGGATCCATGCCCAGCCGTTCCACCTGGACGCTCGGGTAGGCGATCGGGTACGGCAGCACGTGCCGGACTTCCTGCTGATCACGGAGTCGGGAGCGGTGCGGGTGGTGAACGTCAAGCCTGCAGACCGGCTCACGAACCCGGGCGCGCGCGACGTCGGCGTCGCTGACACGCTCGTCCTCCGCCAGCGCGGCAAGCCAGCCACTGATCTCCTCGCTCGGCCAGCACCCCAGTTCTGCGGTCCGGGCACATAACGGCGTCGGAGGACGTCTGCAAGGCGCCGCTCCCTTCCTCTTCGCCGTCTGCACGTGGCCGCCTCTGTTCCGCGGCCGTAGCAGGGCCCGTTGCGCTCTCCCGGTACTCGGCAGGCGGACGAACGCCCGGTCAGGCAGCGGGACCTTCACGTGCCGATCAGCGGCGCAGGCACACCATGGCCGCACAGGCGATCGTGCCGAGTGCGGCTCCCCACAGGACCTGGGCGTGCGTGTGCGCTCCCAGGCACAGTCGGGACCAGGCGATCGCGGCGACCAGGAGGTAGAGCACGCTCCAGCCGGTGCCCAGGTGGAGGGCGAGGAGGGTCACGCTGGCAGCCGCCGCACTGGTGTGCAGAGAGACGTTGGTGGCCAGGGTGCAGGCGAGTAGGAGGGCGGCCAGCAGGGGGGCCATGCTGCCCAGCGTCAGCAGTGCGGTGGGCGCCCCGAGGCTGCGGCAGGCCAGCAGGACGCAGACGCCTGCCAGCACACTCGCGGCCAGCAGTATCAGCCGGGGCCCGCGCCGGGTCGGAGTGAGGGTCGGCCACTTCCCCACGCGCGCCCCGACCAGGGCCATCGCTGCGCAGAGCAGCGCCCAGGCGCCGCTGCCGGACAGTCCCCAGAGCAGCCCGTCCGGGTGTGGCCAGGTGAGGTGCAGGCTGACTGCGCCGCCGGCTGCCACGGGCAGGAGGGGAGGGGAGAAGTAGGTGCTGAGGAGCTGTGCCAGCCTCGCTTGGCCGGTTTCCACGGTGATCGTTGCCATGGCAGGTGAACGAGTGAGTCCCGGCGGGGTTCGTACTCAGGAGCCGGAGCTGTGAGCGTGTCGGTGGGCGACTGTTGTGCGTTGGGGTGAACGGATGACGTTGGTGTCCGGTGAGGGAAGGAGCGGCATGGCTTCAGGGGATCGGTTGCACATCAGTGCGGTGCACAAGGCGTACGGCAGGCGGCCTGTGCTGCGCGGTGCCCATTTCAGCGTGTCGGCGGGGATGCTCGCCGGAGTGGTCGGGGAGAACGGGTCGGGGAAGAGCACTCTGTTGCGGCTCGCTGTCGGCCAGCTTGCCCCGGACCGCGGGACGGTGCGGCGCTTCAGTGCGTTGGGGTACTGCCCGCAGAAGGCGGTGGTCAACGACATGCTCACGGTCGCCCAGCATCTGCGGCTGTTCCAGGTCGCCTACCGGCTACCTGGCCTGGGCCGGGCCTGGGAGCTGGTCGACCTGCTCGGTTTCGGTGGTGAGCGGCGTACCCGAGCAGGGGAGCTCAGTGGCGGCACCCGGCAGAAGCTCAACCTGACGCTGGCGCTCATGCACGATCCGCCGCTGCTGGTGCTCGACGAGCCCTATCAAGGGTTCGACTGGGACACCCATCAGCGCTTCTGGCAGCTGGCGGGGCGGTTGCGCAGTCAGGGCCGCTCAGTGGTGGTCGTCTCTCATCTGCTCCACGACGTGCAGCACTTCGATACCGTCCACCACCTGCGCGAGGGCCAACTGCACGCGCAAGGGACGACCGGGTGAGGCATCAGTGGACCGCTTTCACGGTCGCCCTGGCGTTCACGCTGACGGGTCATCTGCGCAACCGACTCGCGATGAGCATGACCGCCTTCTTCATCCCGACGTGGATCTACGTCGTCCGCGCCACCGCCACCGACAAGACCATCGGGTTCCACAGCAGTGCGCTCGGCATCGAGGTGAGCGCCTCGATGAGCCGCACGATCCAGATCTCCAGTGCGCTGCATGCCGTCACCGTGATCTCCGGGTTCATGATGTTCATGGCCACGTTCAGCGCCCGGGACATGGACCAGCGACTCGTCCTGGCCGGATACCCCCGTCTGCAGCTGCTGGCAGGCAAGCTCGTCGCCCTCCTCGTCATCACCGCACTGCTCACCGGCTACACCACCGGCCTGCTGTACCTGTCCTGGCCGTTGACCCAGCCCGTGGCAGTCGCCGCCGCCGTGGCCACGGCCGCCCTGGCCTACGGCGGGCTGGGCATCATGGCCGGATACCTGATGCGCGGCGAGCTCGAAGGATTCTTCGTCGTGGTGATGACCACGCTGATCGACGTCGGGCTGCAGAGCCCCGTCTCCAACCCGACGGGAAACCAGACCGGGCTGCAGGCCCTGCCCCTGTACGGCCCCACGCAGGCAGCCTTCTCCGCCGCCTTCACCCACACCCCCTCGCTCGCCTGCGCGGCCCGCGCGCTGCCCTGGTTCGCCGCCACCAGCCTTCTGGCGCTCGCCCTCTTCCATGTACGCACCCGACACGTCAGCCCACCCGTCACTCCCCCGCACGCAGCCGCTCCTTCCCTGCACGAACAGGAAGGCGCGTCCACGGTGACCCTCGCGGACCGAGGGTGCGACTAGACGGTGCGGCTGACTCAGATGCGCCGGCAGTCGCCGTTCGCAGGTCTGGCCAGCGCGGGCGGTCGCGGTTGTGACCCCGTACGTCCGGTGCTCGTTGGGACTGGGGTGAAGGATGAATGGCTACGACGCACGGGCGGCCCCGCAGTGGCCGGGGGCTCCGATGCCGCTGTCCCCGCACCGTGGCGGCGATGGCGTGCGCCACAAGTCTCGTGGGTCCCCATGCAGGCGGAGTGTCTGTCGGGACGTACGGTGGTGATCACGGGCGCCTCCCGCGGGATCGGGGCCGCCACGGCCGAACACCTGGCCCGCCAGGGCGCGTACGTGATCCTCGCCTGCCCGTCGTCGACGCAGGGACGCGCGGCAGCGGCCCGGGTGCACAGCCTGGTGAGGTCGGCGCGGGTGGAGAGCGTCGTGTGCGATCTGGCCTGCCTGTCGCGGGTGCGGGAGGCGGCCGGGGAGATCACCGTCCTTGCCGGAGGGCGGCTGGACCTTCTGATCAACAATGCCGGAGTGGCCGCGCTGCCCTCCACCCGTTCCGCGAACGGCTACGAGATGCACTTCGCGGTGAACCACCTCGGCCATTTCGCGTTGACCGGGCATCTGCTGCCCGCGCTGTTGAACACCCTTGAGCCTCGTGTGGTGAACGTGTCCTCCGTCCTGCACTGGTTGGGCCGTCGCACCGACCGCCCGCACGCGCCTCGCCGCTATCACCGGTGGGCGGCCTACTTCGACTCCAAGCTGGCGAATCTGCACTTCACGCATGGCCTCGCCACCTGGGCCCGCGACCGCAGGCTGCCCCTGCGCGCCGTCGCGGCCCACCCGGGCCTGGTCAACTCCAGCCTGGGCTCCAGCGCCTTGCACGCAGACGGGCGCCACGTCGAAGCACGGCTGCTGAAGGCGATGCAGGAACGGTGGCATTCGCCGTCCGACGCGGCGTGGTCGC
This sequence comes from Streptomyces sp. NPDC046557, assembly GCF_040645975.1. Classification (NCBI taxonomy): domain Bacteria; kingdom Bacillati; phylum Actinomycetota; class Actinomycetes; order Kitasatosporales; family Streptomycetaceae; genus Streptomyces; species Streptomyces sp. NPDC046557. The sequence continues at coordinate 5,416 of NZ_JBEYZH010000042.1, read as the reverse complement.
TGGTGCGCGCCGCGACCGATCCCCACCTGGCCAGCGGGGACTTCGTCGGCCCGGGCGGGCGAGGGGAATGCTCGGGCCCCCCGGTGCCTGTGCGGGCTGCGCGCCGTGCGCGCGACGTCCACGCCATCGAGCGGCTCTGGCACCTCTCCCAGGAACTGGCCGCACACCCGTTTCCGTCCGCCGTCCCGCCCTCGCGGCGAGACACCTGACGGTTTATCGGCGGGCGCACCTTCAAGGACCGCTTCACCCGCTTCGCCGGGACCACCGGGGGCACGGCCCGCCGCCGCGCTGCGCGACCTCGCGGGCGCCTGCGTAGACGTGGCGAGCTCCCCGTCCTGGCCTCGGCCTGAGCCCCGACCTCGACCACACCACGACGATCTCTCTCCCCCGCCGAGACCCCCGGATCAGCCCATGCCGAACCACCCGCTCATCGTCCGCCTGGGCCGCACCCGCCTCTTCACCCGCCTCGCCCCCCACCTACTGCCGGCCTGCGACCTCACCGTCCACCGGCTTACCCGCGGCCGATTGCTCCCCAGCCGCCTGTTCCTCACCACCGTCATCCTCCACACCACCGGCCACCGCACAGGCGCCCCTCGCACCACCCCCCTGTGCGCCCACCACAGCCCCGACGGCAGCTGGCTCGTCATCGCCAGCAACTTCGGCAGAGCACACCACCCCGCCTGGAGCACCAACCTTCTCCACACCCCCACCGCCAGGCTCACCTCCGGCAGACAGTCCCACGACGTGACCACCCGGCTGCTGAGCCCCGAGGAAAAGACGGCGCACCACCACCGCATCCTCGCCGCCCTACCCGTCTACGACACCTACACCGCCCGCACCACCCGCGACATCCGCGTCTTCCACCTCGTCCCCCGTCCTTAACAGTCCCTCTCGTCCACGACGCCGTTTCCGGGCGCTCTCGTGGCAGTTGTCGACCGCGACGAACAGAAGCAGGATGTTGTCCTCGGCAGCGGTGACGACGATGTCGGCCTGGGCACCGCCCTTACCGGGGTTGGCCCAGGTCGCGGCGGCGGGCAGCCCCACCTCGGACATGTAGTCGGCGAGGCGTGTCCAGCCCGCGCGGGCAGCCACCGCATCCCGGGCGACCTGCAGGGCGGCTCGGTTATACCCAGTGCGGTCGAGCCCGGCGCCTTCCTTGTCCGCTTCTTCCGCGACCAGCAGGACTGCGTCCTTTGGTACTTCTACCTGCGGCCCGGCAGCTCAGCCTTCGTGGTGCACTCCCACCTGGAGTACGAGTACGAAGCTCACTCCAGCGGCGGCGAGTTCAACGGGAACAGCGACATCGACGACTTGGACGAGCAGATGGAGGCTCTCCAGTACTGCGCTCTCACCCTCCTAGTAGTGCTTGGTCAGGTTAGGGCTGGTGTGGGTATGCCGCGGTGGCAGGTGGGGCAGACGCCGGTCCATGTCGCGAGGAGGATCTGTAGCTCGCGGACGATGCGGTAGAGGCTCAGGCCGGCGCCGTGTCTTTTGGGGCTCTGGCCAGTCGTTGCATGGTGCAGAAGGCGTGGGCGACGGAGACGAGGGTCACGTGGTGGTGCCACCCGTTCCAGGTGCGGCCCTCGAAGTGGGCAAGGCCCAGGGCCTGTTTCATCTCGCGGTAGTCGTGTTCGATGCGCCAGCGGAGCTTGGCCAGGCGGACCAGGGCGGTCAGCGGGGTGTCGGCGGGCAGGTCGGAGAGCCAGAACTGAACGGGTTCGTCCTGGTCTGCCGGCCACTCGGCCAGGAGCCAGCAATCGGGCAGTTCCGGGCCGTCGACGGCCTGGCGGACTTCGCGTCCGGCAGGCCGGATCCGCAAGGTCACGAACCGCGAGTACATCCGCTTGAAGCCGCTGCGGCCGGTGCCGGGCCGGGAGCCCTCACGCCACTGCACCGGCTTTGCCGCCTTCCGGCCCGCCGCGATGACCAGCTGTTTCACCGACTGCGGCTTGTCAGGATACTTCGCCACCGGCGGGCGTCCGGTCCCGGAGTATGGATCGGCCACGGGAACCGCGTGGCCGGGCTGGGCCGAGAGGGTGGTGGAGATTCCCACGACGTAGCCCAGGCCGCGGGCCTGCAGGCCGTGCCGGAATGCCGCCGCGTCTCCGTATCCGGCGTCCGCGACGGCCACCGGCACCTCGATGCCCCAGGAGCGGGTCTCGTCGAGCATGTCGAGTGCGAGTTGCCATTTCTCCACATGCCCGATGTCGTCGGGAATCTGGCAGGCGATGCGGCGGGCGACCTTGTCCGGGTCCGCCTTCACGGACCCGGGCGCCCAGGTCTCGGGCAGGAACAGCCGCCAGTCCACCGCCGCCGAGGCGTGATCCGAGGCCAGGTGCAGGGAGACGCCCACCTGGCAGTTGGTGACCTTGCCCGCGGTGCCGGTGTACTGCCGCGACACACACGCCGAGGCATTGCCGTCCTTGAGGAAGCCGGTGTCATCGAAGACCAGCACGGTGGGCTGGATCGCCTTTTCCATCCTCCAGGCCAGCCGGGCCCGCACATGCGCGGGATCCCACGGGCTGGTGGTCACGAAGTGAGCCAGAGCCTGCCGGTTTCCGTCCTCCCCGAGCCGGGCGGCCATAGGTTCGACCGACTTGCGCTGCCCGTCAGTGAGCAGGCCTCGCAGGTAGACCTGCCCCCACCGACGCTGGTCGTTCCTCGCGAACGGCTCGAAAACCTCCGCCGCGAAGTCCTCCAACTCGCCACGCACAGCCGCAATCTCGTCCGGAGTCACACTCTCTCAACGCAACACCGAACCAGAAGGACACGCTCAACCACAACCGACCTGACCAAGCCCTACTATCATCCTGACCTCGAACAAGACCTTCAGCGAATGGGGCCAGGTTTTCGGCGACGAAGTCCTCGCGACTGCGATCCTCGACCGCCTCCTGCACCACTGCGAAGTCGTCGCCATCAACGGTCCCAGCTACCGGCTGAAGAACCGCCTCAAGGCCATCGAGCGCGAGACGGAAGTCGCCTGATCCGGGAGTTCAATCCTGGCCCAGCTCCTCGCCCGGCGGGATGAAGGCGTCGGCACTGTCGGCATTGTCAACATGCCCGTGAGCGTCCATCGTGATGGCCGTTGCCCGGCCCTGCGAGGTGATCAGCCACGCGAGTACCTGTTCCGTGAGCGGGGTGTTCCCCGGGCCCTCGTCTTTCCAGTGGGCCCGCCAACCGCCACCAGGAACTGCGGCTACGACCTGGTCGGCCTTCTCAAGGTGGGAGAAGTCCTCGTAGTCCGTGACGGGACGCATGGCGCCTCGCTTCGGGTCGACTACAAGCGCCGTTCCAGTTGCCGGGTCCCATGCCTCCACCCGCACCATGCGGCCGATCTCGGTCTCGGTGCCATTGAAGATCGCGGTCCAGCCGGTCTGATTGAAGTAACGAAGGTCCACCGCCCCATCCTCTCGCATGGCGATGAGCGCAGCGGGTGGCTACTTGCTCTGCACGTTCATCCGTACGCACCTCTGCACATAGGCAAGTACGCCGACACCGTGCGTCCGCTCGCTTCCGGGGTGGCGTATGAGCAGAAGTTCGACGGGTGGCTTCGTAGGTGAGAGCGGAGACCGGTGGTCGACGAGTCTCAGCAGCGGTTGTTGATCACTGTGCCGGAAAATATCGCAGAGAGCTGGCACCGCTGTTGGGTGTCTGCAGTGTCAGTGGCTGCTGAGAACATCTAGTCATGACTGACCGCACTGCTTCGATAACTGCCTACTGGGATGCCGCTGCAGCGGCCTTCGACGACGAGCCCGACCACGGGCTGAGGGCTGAAAACACACGCGCTGCGTGGACCCGGCTCCTGAACTCCTTGATGCCAACCGATCCAGTCGACGTTCTCGACATCGGCTGTGGCACCGGGTCGGTGTCCTTGCTGTTGGCCGAGGCTGGGCATCGGCCGACCGGGGTCGACCTGGCGCCGCGCATGGTTGAGCAGGCGCGCACGAAGTTCGAGGCTGCGGGTCGCGCTGGCCGTTTCCTGGTTGGTGACGCCATGATGCCCCCGACCGGGGAACAGCGGTTCGATGTGGTGTTGTCGCGGCATGTGGTGTGGACGCTGCCTGATCCGGAGGCCGCCTTGCGTGAGTGGGTGGCACGCTTGCGGCCGGGAGGCCGGCTGGTGCTGGTCGAGGGGCGTTGGCGTGAGGCAGGCCAGAGCGGTGTCCCATATGTGGCCGGCGCCGAATCGCTGCCGTGGAACGGCGGAATCGGCGCCGAAGACCTTGCCGCGGCCGTGCGCCCTCTTGTTGCCGCTGTGCGCATTGAACCGCTCAGCAGCGACCCAGATTTGTGGGGTGGTCCTGTGGACGATGAACGATATGCCCTGATCGCCGACGTGTGATGCGCTGAGGAAGGTCAGCCCGCGGCGGCTTCATGTTCGGCGGCGCGGGCGCGGGTGGTGGCGAGGCGATAGGAGTCCGTGACCACGCCCTGACGGCCCCGTGGACCCTGTGTCCGATGACCACGGACCCGGCCAAGGCCCGGGAATGGCTCGACTCGTGGACGGATGTGTCCGGCGTCGAAGGCATCGTGGTCAAGCCCCAGACCAGCCGCTACATGCCTGGCCACAGGGGGGCGTGGACCAAGGTCAGACGCCGGGACACCACTGAGGCGATCATCGGCGCCACCACCGGCACCCTCACCCGCCCGCAGCTCCTCGTCCTGGGCCGCCGCGACCAGGACGGCCGGCTGCGCGCGGTCGGCCGTACGGTGCCGCTGCGCACGGAGGCGGCCCGCCTGGTCGCCGAGCATTTGGCGGCCGCCGACCCGGGACACCCCTGGGAGGGCGTCACGTTCGCCGCGACGTGGGGGTCCCGTGACGTCCTTAACGTGCGCCTGGTCCGCCCCGACCTGGTGGCCGAGATCAGCGCCGACCGCTCGATCGACCGGGGCGGCGTGTGGCGCCACCCGCTCCGCTTCAAGCGGCTGCGCCTGGACGTGACCGTGGACGACGTCCCGCGGTTCGGGAAGGGGCCGGCAGCGGCGGCCGGCTGACCGGCGCATCTTGATGCCGGTTTCATCGTTTGGCCACGCATGAAGATCCTTGCTTCCTCCACGCTTGCTGTCGCGGCCCTGCTCCTGGCCGCTGTTCCCGCCTCGGCCGACACCCCCGGCTCGGGCAATGGTGCTATCGGAGAGGGCAATTCATCGCTCGGCTCCGGCGGCTCCGACTTCGGAGACAGTGATGGCCACGCGTTCTCGAACCGCCCTCTCACGAAGACGGGCGACCCGGGGGCCATCTCCGACCTGGTCAACAACCTGTCGAACCCGCAGCCGCAGTGAACAAGCCCTGAGCCGGCCGACGGCATCGACCGTCGTCCTGCCGCCCCGCCTGAGCGGGTACCCGACCGGACCCGGCCATGATCCGGCGGACACCCCCTAAGCTGGGGCCCATGAACGATCGCATGGTGTGGAT
>NZ_JBEYZH010000041.1:0-19799 GCF_040645975.1 Streptomyces sp. NPDC046557 | reverse complement strand
CGCACCGGAATCTGGATCATGAACCAGAAGACCCGGCGCGACCGACTCCACCCCGACCAACTCCGAGCACTCACCGAACTCGGCATCCACTGGGCCCGGTGACCGGGAGCCTACCTGTGCTGCGGGTGGCGCCGCTCGCCCAGGAGACAGTGTTCTCGTTCCTCGGCCGGATAGCGGGCTCGTACGCGATCGACGCGGGTGAACTGCGATCCTGCTGGCAGTGGTCCAACCAGGCGCCGCGCGTCTTGGGGGTCGCGGGCCCCCGCGCCGACGCCGAGATCCTCCTCAACCGGGCCGGCCGCCGCGTTCTGGCCGGACTGTGCCGTGTCGGCCCTCGGAGCCTGGAAATGGCCCTGCCTGCCTGGAACCGGGCACCTCACCCGACGCTGGCACCACCGGCGCACCCGCCTCGCGGACACCAACCCACCACCCGCCCAAGGCAGGTCATGGGCGCTGACCGGACGCGAATTGGTCACCTACCCCGAAACCGTCACCCTCGCCCGACACCTCGCCCGCACACCCCACCCCCAGACCGACCACGGCTTCCTCGACCAAACCGCGAACATCCTCGGCCTGGGCCAGCTCGTGCTCCCGCCCGACGACCTGCTCTGGGCCTGGATCCACACCACGCAGCAACGCCCCGCACGCCACTGCCTATAGACGAGCCATCACACCTGCACAAAAAATCAGAACACCTACGCACATCTGGAAAACTCGGCCAACCTGAGAAAACCCCAGGCCAACCCTCCTGCCCGCAGCCGCCAGATGCGCCATCGGGCAGCCCCGACCACCACAACAGACACCCAGCAGCCCGCACACCAGCCAACCAACCTGAACACACCCAGGTCAAAGAACCAGCCCAGGAACTACATCAATGGCCCGTCATAACGGCTACACGGACCGCACTCCGCTGTCCAGCGACGGGGCCTCCCCCTGAGTGGTGGACACGCTGATACTGGATCTGCTTGATCCGGAGGAAGCGAGAAGACCGCCGATGGCGCTAAAGGATTATTCGGACGAGTTCAAGGCCGATGCGGTGGCCCTGTACGAGTCCACACCCGGGGCGACGTACAAGAGCATCGCCGCTGACCTGGGCATCAACCGGGCGACGCTGCGCGAGTGGGTGCTGCGGGACCGCGAACGCCTCGGCGTGACCACCGTGGCTGCGCGGCCTGCCGCCCAGCCGGCGGCGGCGTCCGCGGATCCGGACGAGCGGGTCCGACAGCTGGAGGCCCGGGTGGCGGAACTCGAGGCCAGTGAGCGCAAGCTCGCCACCGAGCGGGACATCCTGCGCAAGGCGGCCAAGTATTTCGCCGGAGAGACGAACTGGTGACCAGCCGCTTCCAGTTCGTTGACGACCACCGGGCCACCTTTGAGGTGAAGCGGCTCTGCCAGGTCCTGGACGTGAACCGGTCCAGCTACTACAAGTGGCTCGCCGGTGCCGAGGCCCGGGCCGCCCGGAAGCGAGAGGACCGGGTCCTGGCCGAGGAGATCCGTGAGGTCCACGACGAGTCCGGCGGCGCCTACGGCTCCCCGCGCGTGACTGCCGAGCTCCGCGAGAAAGGGCGGCAAGTCAACGAGAAGCGGGTCGCCCGGGTCATGCGGACGTATTCCATCGCCGGGATCCGCCTGCGCAGACGCGTGCGCACCACCGTCCCCGGCCCGGCATCCTCGCCGGTTGAAGACCTGTTCCAGCGGGACTTCACCGCCGCCGAGCCGGGGCGGAAGTACATGGGTGACATCACGTATCTCCCGCTCGCGGGCGGGAAGTTCCTCTATCTCGCGACCGTGCTGGACTGCTTCAGCCGCAAGATCGTCGGCTGGTCCATCGGCGACCACATTCGCACTGATCTGGTCGCCGACGCTCTGCGGATGGCAGCCCGCACCCGCGGCTCGCTGCACGGGGCAGTGTTCCACTCCGATCACGGAGCCCAATACGGATCCCGGGCCTACGCCGGCCTCTGCGGCCAGCTCAAAGTCACCCGGTCGATGGGCGCGGTCGGCACCAGCGCCGACAACGCGGCCTGCGAAAGCTTTCACGCCTCCCTGAAACGCGAAACCCTCCCGGGCACCCACGACTACGGCGACGCCGCCACCTGCAGAAAAACAGTCTTTGCCTGGTTGACCCGCTACAACACCCGCCGTCGACACTCCGCCAACGGCCACCTCAGCCCCGACGCATACGAACGACGACACCACGCGGCTAAACTCACACTCGCCGCGTGATCAATAACCGCGTGCCCACCATCACGGGGGAAGGCCCGTCCTCGATGGTGCCGCCTCGGCAGGCCATGATCTCCGCAATGGTCTTCAGCCCGGACGAGATATTCGCAGCCGAGATGTTGGTCGGCAGTGAAGCCCTCAAGCGGGCGAACCCCTCGGGGTCGCGTGCGGTCTCCAGAGCCGGCCGAAGATGCCTCGATCTTGACCCGATGAGGAATTCCGGGTCGGGTCTGACGGCATCCGCGCAGAGGAGCGCCAGCACCCCGACGAGGAGCGTTTCACGGCGAGACACTCGCCCTCCCGGGCGGGCCCAGGTTGCGAAGGCATCCCTCCACCCCTGCGACGCAATGTGTTGGCCGTGGGCAGGGCTCCTCTGCCAGCGCTGTTGCCAGGTTTCTCCCGGAAAGGTGATCAGCCAGTCGAGCAGGAGGCGTGCCCCGAACATCCGATTCGCCTGGGCGCTGGGTTCCACAGCTTGTAGCGGTGGGCGAGTCAGCCGCTCAAGGACCTCTTCACGCGTGACCGCGGTCGCTTCCGGCTCTGATGACGTCGTCCCTTGTCGGACGGTTGTAGATGTCCAGGGTCGACAGGTACTTGTGGCCGAGGATCTTTTGCACGTAAACCGGCGGCATGTTCGGGTCATCGAGCATGAGGAACGTCGCTGTGTGCCGCAGGTCGTGAAGGGTCCAGTTGGCGCCCAGGAGATTGTTGGCGCGGTTGAACATCATGCGCGCCGCGTCGTACTCCAGCGGCCGCCATGGGCGCCGCAGCGTCCACCACAGCGGATGGTGGCGGCCCCGAGGGACGCCCTTCTTCCAGGCGGACTCTTGGTAGAGCCGCAGCCAGACGAACGCATCCGGGGTGGCGGCCAGGTCCTGGTAGTCGCGGGTGCCCTTGCGGATCACACTGACGGTCTGCTCGCCGACAACCGCGCCGCCCTGCTTGACGGTGAGTAGTTCCTCGGCGCGGGCGCCAGTGGCGACCCAGAAGGCCAGCAAGGCGCGGTCACGATGAGAACGGAGCCCGGCGAAGACCTTGGTGTACATCTCGTCGGGAATCCGCCGTGGGACCCGCTGCGGAACGGTCGGCCGGTAGAGGCCCGTCCGTCGGTTTCGGTGCTTCTTCCCACCATCACGCTGTGTCCCGAGCTGGGCCAAGCGGCGCCCACGGACCAACGGGAAGGGGTTCACCAGCAACGAACCGGTGCTTTCATCCAGATGGAAGTTGTAGAACTCCCGCAGCACCGTCTCGCAATGAGCACGGGTTGCCGGCGAGTACTTGGTCCCGACCGTGGGTTTACCAGTCACCGGATTCGGTGTCCCCGGCGCCGGCCTGTCACTGCGAGGCGGCGGGACCTTGGAGACAGCCTTACCGCGATGGCGCCAATGGACACGCTTCGGCTTGTCGGCCACCTTCATCCACAACATGAAGTCCCGAGCGTCTTCCCGGGTCGCACGGTCCCACTCGATCCCGAGCGCCCATAAGAACCGGAACCAGCGCAGCAGATCCATGCCGTACGAACGTGGCGTCAACGGCGAGCTGTCCCTCGCCATCAGCTCCTTGAGGTAGAGCGCAGTGGGCTCGACCGGCCTCCCGAGTCCATCCAGCACCCTGTACGGCTCCCAGGGATCTCCGTCTTCAGTAACTGGCCTAACTCAGGCAGAACAAAGTTCCTCAGGTCCCTTCCGGACCGCTGCTCATCAAGCACATCGGGAAGCTAGCAGATACCCGGTCTGACCTGCGAAGACAGCTTAGTTAGTTCGGTTAACAGGCCTGGAATGCCACGACGGCACCCCGGCCGACCCCAGCTCCTACTTCGCGCCCCCGGCCAAGCACCTGCTGGCCGCCTGACCCGAGAGGACACCCGCGCTATGAGCACCGCCCTCCGCGCCTCCGCCTTCACCGAGCCCGACCGGCCCAAGAACCTGCTGATCAGGTTCCTCACGACCGGCGGCAGCTACGTCGACGTCACCGGCCACGGCGAGCACGCCAAGAACAACCGCTGGAACTGCCTCGGCTGCGGCGACTCCTCCACCTGCCCGGAACAAGACGGCCTGTTCCGCATCCGGCCGGACGCCAACAACCACGCCACCGCCTGCCGCGCCATCCCGCTGACGTGACCGCCCGCCGCCCGCGCACCGCCCTGCTGCTCGCCGCCGCCGTCCCGCTCACCGCAGCGACGGCCGCCGTCTTGCTCAAGGCCGGCCACCTCAAGCTCCACGCCGACCGGCACCGCATCGAGATCACCGCCCAGCCCCGGCCGAACTGCCCGCACTGCCACGGCGAGGGCGGCTGGTGGACCGGCGGCGCCTTCCCCGAGATGGAGGCGTGCGGCTGCTGGTCCCACCGCCGCGAGCTCCGCCTCCGGCTCCTGCCCATCCCGGCCTGGGACGAGCCGCCCTTCTGAACACCACCGCCCCCGGCCGGAATCCGGCCGGGGGCGAAAGCGCATCACGGGGCACCCGCAGCATCGGCTAGAGGCCGGCCGCCCCGCACACCCCACCCGAACATCCGAGACGAGGAGCACACCCAGCATGACCGATCGCCTCCGCGCCATCGAGGGCCTCGCCCTGGTCGCCGCCCTGACCGCCGTCTTCGACGGGGTCCACGGCCTCGGCGACCAGTTCGTCCAGAACTCGCACGACGCTTCGACCAAGGGCATGCACGGCTCCCACCTGGTCTACAAGAACGACGGCTCCCCGGTTACCGAGGACCCGTGGCGGCACGGCCCCGAAGGCCGTACCTGCACCGCCAGCGCGTACGGCCGCCGCTCGGTGAGCCGACACGTCGCCTCCTACTCGGCCGTGCAGCTCGCCTCCACCCTCGCCGTCACCCGCACCCTCGGCTACCGCGTCCCCGCCAGCGCCCTCCTCACCGGCGCTGCGATCAACGCGATCACCCACGGAATCCTGGACCGGCGCGAACCGCTGCTCTGGCTCGCGGAGAAGGCCGGCAAGTCCGGCTACATCAAGCACGCCACCGTCGTCCGCAAGGCCGGCGGCGAGGGCACCGGGTACCCCAAGGCCGTCCAGGACGTCTCCGGTCCCGGGACCGCGCTCATGGAGCTCGACCTTCTCTGCACCAAGGCGGTGCGTGCTGGTTCCGGGCAACCCCGGATCATGCCGCGGCTGCGGGGGCACCGCAGGCCGCGGCGTGACCGATGAGCCTCGGACGAGCGTCAGAGCGGCTTGATGCGGGCCTTGAGCAGGCAGAACTCATTGCCTTCAGGGTCGGTCAGGACATGCCAGTGCTCGTCCCCGGTCTGGCCGATGTCGGCCCGGCGGGCACCGAGCTTCAGAAGGCGTTCGAGCTCGGCGTCTTGGTCGCGGTCGGTGGGGTTGAGGTCAATGTGCAGCCGGGACTTCCCCGGCTCCGGCTCGTCCCGGACGCTGAAGAAGATCGTGGGCTGCGGACCGCCGAACCCTTCCGGCGTCCCGATCTCCACGCAGCCCTCCTCGCGGCCGACCACGACGTAGCCCAGGACCTCGCACCAGAACTGCGCCAACAGTTCGGGGTCGCGGCAACCGAGCACAAGCTCACCGATACGACATGCCATAAAGAACCTGCTCTCAGTCGGCGGGTACCCGGGGCCACGCGCGCAGCTCATGGCCTCCCAGCAGCGAAAACAACTCCGCGACCGTACCGGACGAGGCGAGCATGGAAAAGATCTTTTTCATGTCGAGAGCCGATGTCCTTCCCGACACCTTCGACAAACTTCCGGAGACCTTGGACACGGCGTCCAAGAAGGACATCGTCAGCCGCATAGAGCATGCCGTGACCGTGCGCGAGTGGGTGGAACGGATGGCTGCCGATGCAGGTCCGTGATGCCCCTGGGCAGCGGTGCAGCCTGCTGGACAATCTGAGGAAATGACACCGAAAGTGAGAACCTACATCTGGTTCGCCCAATGCGACCTCAAGAAGCCGCCCAGGGGCGGCTCTCGCGGCCGATCTTCCCATCCCGGCCCCTCCCGTCGTCCGAGAAGAAGATCGGCCGCGAGAGCCGCCGTACAGAACGTGCAGGCCGAGAATGCGAAGGAGTGACCTGCGATGGGCATGGTCGACGAAAGCCTGACGCGCGCGGACGAGCCCTACTTCACCCGGCCGGCCCCGAAGTCCGCGGGCGCCCAGATACGGTTCCTGGCCAAGCAGTTGAAGTCCACCCGCGAGGTGGCCGTCCTGCTCGGCATCTCCCAGCGCACCGTCGAGCGCTGCCTCAAGAACCAGATCAAGACCCCCCGCCCCGAACTCGCCGGGCGCCTGGAGACCGAGGTCCGGCGCCGCTGGCGGCCCCTAATCCGCAAGCGCGCTCGCGCCCAGGCCGCCCGCACCACCGGCCTCGTCATCGAGACCCGGGCCCGCTTCGGTTTCACCGCCGCGCCCGGCACCACCGACGACGGCCGCATGCGCCGCACCACCCAGCACCTACCCCCGGAGTTCGCCGGGCGGCTCTTCGCCGCCCAGTACGCTGGCGCGACCGAGGCCGAACTGCGCGCCATCGCGGCGGAGGGCCTCCAGGAGGTCTACTTCAAGGACAACGGCCGGCGGGCCGACCAACTGCTGGTGGAGTTCACCGACATCGACTACGTCGACTTCAGCTTCTGAGTCTTGTGCGCAGAGCCGAGTCGGAGTCGATCTGTGTGAGCCGAAGCGCGGTAGTTGTCACAGAGGCATGCTTGTTGTCACCAAGATCGGAGGCACGGGCCCGCTCAGGGCGACTGACGGGATGAGACTGAACACTTCGGCTGGCGCCTCCCGCGGTAATTCGCTTGAACCACAGTGGGGGCGACGTGGCAGGCTTGCGCGGTGATTGTCGAGCTGGCCCCCCGTTTTCTGACCTGGGACGATGTGGATCCCGCGCGCCATTTGTTCGACAGCGCGTCGGCACCGCAGGTGGTGTGGTCGCTCGGGCCCGCCCGGAGGGTACCCAGCCGCCCGGACATCCACTTCGGTGACCCGGCGATGCACGCCTGGAGCTGGGGCGAGGGACAACCCTGGGCCGACGCCATGTCGCAGGCACTCACCGAGCACTACGGCCGCTGGACCGTGGGCTGGCGCTGGTCGCACGACGAAGGCGACTTCGACGGAGGACCCGTCGGGAACTGGTGCTGCCCCCGGGACTCGATCACCACACCGCAGGAGACGCTCGCCCGTGTCGTCGCGGCGCTGCGCGAATGGCGCGAGTGGCTGGAGAGTCTCGCCGGGTGGTTCGACGCGTACCCGCTGGACCTGGCCGGCATCGAGGACCAGCGGATCCTCTGGGAGCGTGCCGCCCGGAACCTGATCCTGCAGGTGACCGACCGCACAGGCTGCGGCAGCGGTTGGCACGGACACTGCCGTCAAGTGCTCACCTGGTTCCTCAGCCGCTGGGGCGTCGCGCCCGACCTCGCGCAAGAGCTGGTCGACGAGGCGATCGGCGGGCGGTTCGCGAGTTGGACCGGCCCCGACAACGTGCTGGTCGAGGACGTCGCGGAGCGGCTCGCGCTGTCGCTGCGGCCGGACGACGGCGCACAATCCGTCGGACCCGCGCCGGACCACCTCGAGCGCTGGCTCGCGGTGCGCGAGACAGTGCCATGGCAGGACTTTCCGGACGGCGGCGGGGACGAACCGGTGGTTCCGTCGCGCGACGGCGTGGCGGAGGACATACACACCTTCGATGGCGCCTTGGATCCCGCCCGCGCACGGGGCCTGCTCGCCGCCCTGGACCTGTTGCGGGTCGACGCGGCGCGCGGCGCCGCCCTCGACTTCGAGCTGCTCCAGCTCTGGCAGCAGCACGTGCTGGGCACACCGCAGCCGCCGCCGTTCCGCGACCTGCCGGCCTTCGCCAAGGGGGGCAGGGAACGCTATGGCATCGGCCCGGGCACCCGAGCTCGCCTCGACGCCTGCCTGGCCGAGAGCGCGCGCCACGCCGATCGGCCCGTTCCCCTCATTGCCCGCGCCGCACGTGCCTATCTCGACGTGTGCTTCTTCCATCCCTTCGACGACGGCAACGCCCGGTCCGCTCTCCTCGCCCTCGTCTTCGTGCTCGCCCGCGAGGGCGTCACGCTCGACGGAGTCAGCCTGCTGCGTCGCGTCACCTTCCAGGCTGACGAGCCGCAGGACGCGCTGATCCTCACCCGGTACATCGACATCCACCTCGCGGAGACCCGACGCAACACCGCATCCCTCGACTCCTAGCAGTGGGCATGAAGGCGCTGATGAGTCCATGCCGAGCAGCTCAGTCACACGGAACCGTCGTGCAGGTCGCATGGCGGCGGAGCACTGGAGCCGGTGACAACTGCCATGCTTTCCGCGCTGCTGGTGACAAATAGCATGCCGACCTGGTGACAACTGCAGTGCCTCGCCGTGCTGATGCCGCAGGTCAGTGGCCGCCAATGGTGACAACTATCGTGCTTCGGCACACTGTGACTGAGTGCTTCAGTTGGCGAGTGTGCACGCGAGTTGGGGCCTGGAGCGCTTGGTGTTGTGGTCGGGTAATCCTCAGATCAATCTGAGCAGTGGCGCGTACTCTCCATGGATCGCAGTGTGTGACCAGCGAAGGGACTCTGATGGCCGTTTACGTCGCCGGAGCGGACGATGGGGAAGAAGACGAGACGCCAGCCGCCGGAAAGGATGTCGAGTCGAAGCCCGTGCCTTCCGATGTGGCAGCGTCGACAGTGGCGAAGATCACCGATACCAGTCGGATCTATGGCGACCTCTACCGGACGCTACAGCTCGGTCCGCTACTTCCGGCTATGCAGCGCGACTTGCTGAGGGTCGGGAAGATCGTTGCCGACATGCAAAAGACCATGATCCCGTCCTCGGTCACCGCGTACGTTGCCGGTTTGCGGTCGATGGACCAGTTGGCCGGTAGGCAGCATCTCCAGTACCTGCAGGCTACGACCGCACTCAGTGACGCGATCGTCGGTTCGCGAACTCTGTCGGCCTGGCGGATGTCCCTGCAGATCCAGAACGTCATGAGCGAGATCGTCAAGGGGCCGGCCTTCACCATGCCGACGCCCTGGGCCTCGGAGAGCTTCCGGAAGGCACTCGGAGGCACCGTCCACCGCCAGGTGTACATGACGGACTGGCTGGCGCAGATCGACACCGGGCGAGGACTGCTTTCGGAGGCCAGCAGTCGCCCTCTGTCGGAGTACCGGGAATACGTGGGCGGTCTCGGAGACAGCCCAACCCGCTTCGAGCTTGCTTCTTCTCTGCACTCCGGTCTCGGCGTGAACGGGCTTCTAGGGGCTGATGCGCTCAGTTCCCCTGCCGTCCTCGACGACGCCGAACTGGAGGTGGAGGTCGCCGACCGGGTCGAGGATCTCCTCACTCCGCAGCAAGCTGGGCGGCTCGACGCATTCGAGGACCTCCGCAGGGTGATGACGGGCGTCGATGCCAAGGTTGTAGAGATGCTCGAAGGCGGATGGCATGTCGTTCGTGATGCTCCGCCGGCTGCTGCCGAAATGGCTGCTCAGTGCGCGGTCGAGGCCATTGACCGGGCCATCCGCGCAGCCGCGCCCGATAGCGAGGTAGAACAGTGGCTTCCTGCTTCAGGGCGTCCCAAGAAAGAGTGGCACTCTGAGTCCGGCCGACTCACCAGATCCGTGAGGATCCGGTACATCATGCGCGGTTACAAGGACGAGGCGAAGATGACGTGCACCGTGGCGGACAACCTCATCGCCCTTCAGATGCAGACGACGTCACGCGCCCAGGCCATCAAGCACGCGTCAGCAGGCGACTTGCAGCTGGCCCGCTGCCTGCTGAGTACCGCGGAGCACATCCTGACGATGCTGTTTGTCGTCGAGAGACATTAAAGGCAGTCGGGACAACCCCTTCATTCGCGCCCGGCGCGGGTTTCCAACCGCGAGAGCGGACTCCTGTGACCGATTGCTCGGATGCCGCACCGGGAGGAGCGGAGGCGGTCTTGTAGCTGTCTCAGAAAACGCGGTTTCCCCTGGCCAGGGTACCCGTGTCCATCGTGCCGAAAGAATCAGTTGAAGGTCGAGAGCAGGCAGGAAGCGGGGGCCCTCGTCCAGGTACAAGATGCGTGCTACACGGTGCGGTGCGAAACTCAACAAGGACGGTAGCGAGACCCGACCAATACGCCTCTCTCGGAGGTGAGGTCGAAGGCATACGTTACGTCTGAGTCCCGTCGGGACGCGGCGCCACGATCGTGGCTTGACGAACGTCTCGGCGAACGCAAGATTCTGAGACAGGGAGCGTGAAAGGCATGGCCCGAGTCCACAGACATCTTCCGGCTGTCGCCGCCGCGTCGGCAGCGGCAATCGCACTGGTCGGGAGCATTGCTCTACCAACTGCCGCCGCATCCCCGAAGCTTCTTTCGCAGTCGGACACGTGCAAGTCGGGGTATGTATGGCGTGAAGCCACTGGCCCCGGTGACCACGTCTGTGTCACCCCGGGGGTCCGCACCCAGGCACAGGACGACAACGCCCACGCCGCGGCGAGGCGGGTCAGCCCCAGCGACTCCACCTGCAAGTCCGGATATGTGTGGCGCGAGGCAACAGCCAGCGACCTTGTCTGCGTCACCCCGGGCACCCGCGCCCAGGCAAAAGACGACAACGCCCACGCCGCCAGCCGCGTCCAAAAGGGCGCACAGAACTCGGACACGTGCAAGTCGGGGTATGTATGGCGTGAAGGCACTGGCCCCGGTGACCACGTCTGTGTCACCCCGGGGGTCCGCACCCAGGCACAGGACGACAACGCCCACGCCGCGGCGAGGCGGGTCAGCCCCAGCGACTCCACCTGCAAGTCTGGATATGTGTGGCGCGAGGCAACAGCCAGCGACCTTGTCTGCGTCACCCCGGGCACCCGCGCCCAGGCAAAAGACGACAACGCCCACGCCGCCAGCCGCGTCCAGCAGTAGAGGTTGAAGACCAGTGGATCATGTCCGGCCGCTGCTGCCCGAGGTCTGACGGGGGGCAGGAGCGGCTGGACGTTCTTGAGTTCCGCCACCCGGCGCCGTGAGGACTCCCCAGCCCAGGTTGACACCGAGAATCTCAATCACTTTGGCTCGAAGGCGTCGTCTATGGCTATGCCGAGGCCCGGCGGCGCACCAGTCTTCTACGCCGTCGACGACCCTCGAAAGCGCACGACGCGCCTGCGGATCACAGTCTCGCCAAAGCGCCCACCCCGTGGTCCAAGAGGGGGTGCAGTCGCCTGGCTACGGTTAGGTGGCGATGTTGACAGGCCAGCGCCCACCCGGGCAGCGGCGACCGTGAAAGCGCCGAAGTCCGGCGAGCGTACTGCAAGCGGTTGGGACACTCCGGCTCATATGGGAGCGCTCCGCGCCACCGCGGCCGCGCTCGACTACGGGCCTGTCCCAGCGCGCCCTGATCGCCGTCTCGGGCCGCAGCGGCGACGTCGCGGAGCTGATCACCCGCCGACTCACCACACTCGCCCACAGCGCTGACGGCCCCGGACGAGCCCGCGGTGCGCGCGGTGGTCCGCCAGGCCGTCCGCGACATCCGCACCGCCCCGCCCCCGCCCCCCGTCGATCCGCCGGCGGATCGACGATCGCCGCGATGCGCGCTCTCGTTGACCGCCTCGCCGCGAGCGCGTACGCCATAGGGGAACTGATGCCCGAAGTCGCCCCCGCCTTCTGTCCGACGAGCAGGCAGCCGATGTCCTCGCGTTGCTGTGCAACGAGATCGGGGAAGACCTGGAGCACGGCCTCACGGCCCGCCGCTATGCCCTGGACGGCACCGTGCTGTAACTGCCTGCCGGCTGGGCAAGCCTGGCTTGTCGAGCGGGGTGGTGACTGGGAAGGGCGGTCACCGGTGAGTTGTCCGGTGACGTTTTCGGTGAGTGGTGACTGACGAGTGGTGCGCGGGTGCGCGGGGCCGCGCACCCGGTCCTGGCCTGCGGGGTGCGCGGCCGCGCACTATGCGCTGGGGTCAGCCGCGGTCGCGGTCCGCGGTGGTGCCGGGGCCGAGGGGGCGCCGGCCTTGGACGGCCTGGTGCTCGTCGGTGGCGGCCTGGGCGGGTGGGGTTGTGTCGGTGCCTTCGGCGGCGAGTCGGGCTCGGCGCGCGCCGGGGGGTTCGGTGGTGGGTGTGGTGGGGCGGGGGCCGGTGCCCAGTGGGCGGCGCTCGGTCATGCGGTCAGTCTCCCGGCGCCGGCTCCGCCTCGGTCAACTGGGGGGAATCTGGAGGGGGAAGCCTGGGGGGAAGCCTCGGGGGAAACCTGGGGGGTACGCCTAGGGGAAGCCTAGGGGGAAGCTGTATTTCCGAGGGGCCTGCATTTTGCCTGGTCAGGGTGTGTTTTCCGCCTGGTGAGTAGCCGGACTTATATGTGTGTAGGGGTAGGAGGGTGCTGCGCCGGCTGGTGTTGGGCGGGGTGCCCAGAGGGTGCTTGGCCTGCTGTGGGTGTCGCTACGGTGGCGTGATCATCGGCAGGTCGGGAGGCTCGGGTGCGGGTTCGTCGGACGGGATTACGGGCGGCTGGGGCTGTGGGAGTCCTGTTGCTGCTGGCGGGCTGCGGGAGTCCGGAGACGGACGCGAAACCGGCTGTGGGGCCGTCTGCGGCGCCCGCGTCGTCGGCGGCGCCTGATTACCTCAGGCGGGGGAGCGCGTGGCTGTCTTGGCCGCGTACAGGGCGATGTCGGCGGCGGAGGTCCGCTCGTACTCGGGCGGGCGCTTGGACCCGGAGTTGGAGCGCTACGTGCGATGCGTCGCTTCCATGTCAGTGACGTTGCGTCAGGTAATGCCGTTTGTGCTGGTGGAGGCGGTACTCGGATTCGGCTCACTGACATGGGACGGTGCTTGGGGGTGGGGGTGCTGACATGGGGCGGTAGATGCCCAGGTCGTGCACTGACACGAAACCGGCAGATCGCACACGGCGTAGAGGCCGGTGATCTCATTCTCGGCCCGCTACCGCAGGAGAGCCTGGTAGCCCTCGAGCCACACCAGGGATTCGGGCCGGTAGACCCGGGTGCGCAGGAATGCGGCGATGGTCGCCGCGTCGCGCGGGGTGGGGAAGTGGAGCAGCGCGGACTCGATGGCGTCTTGGCGCCGGCTTCCTGGCCCGCGCCGTCGCCTGTGCCGCCCCCGCCGACGATCCGGCCGTCGGCGTCCCGCTGGACGTGCACTGGGCGTTCGTGCTGGCTGCGTGAGAGGGCGCGGGAGACGAGTTGCTCGACAAGTCGTTCCGAGTGAGAGCGCAGGCCCTTGAGGACGGCCACGAGCGGCTTGTAGCCGGCGGAGGCCACCATGTCCTTCGGGTTCTCCCCTGGCTCGAGGAAGACCGGCACGATGATCCGCGCCACCTTCGTGGTCCCGTCGCGGTGGGGACGGAGCGCGCGTCCGATGTTCTCGACGATCTCGACCTGGGACCCGCGGGTCTCGGCGAAGCAGATCGGCGGACACCAGTCGTGGCTACTGGATTCCGGTGGCAGCGCACGGAAGGCTGGTTGCCCGACCCGGAGGAGTAGGGCATGGCTGCTGACGATGAGGCATGGCGGAGACGGGATGAATTGAATCGGCTGGCCGTCGGGCAAGTGGTCGGCGTAGGGACAGTGGACGACCCGCACGGCTCCGGATTCTTGGTCTCCGAAGACACCGTCGTGACCTGCGCGCATGTCGTACAGAGCTGCGAGGCGGTTTCGGTATCGGTGCAGGGGCGCACGATCGACGCCGAAGTGGTCCGCATGGTTCCGGAGAGCGGCGGTGAAAATGACATCTATGAGTTCCCGGATCTCGCGGAGCTCCGTCTCTGTCAGCGCCTGCCCGGCATCGGGGTGTGGCTCGGGGAGAAGGGACCGTTGCAGGGCGGAGAGGTGGCTGTCCATGGATTCAACGAGCAAGCCTTGGAAGCTGGCGTGCAGCGGGGCACTTTGCGCCTCGTCGTGGCTGGGCCGGATGGACAGTTCGTGCGGCTCCAGGGGGACCAGGTTGTGCAGGGCTTCAGTGGCGCCCCGGTGCTCGATGTCCGTACCGGGCGGGTGTGCGGCGTACTCAAGGCGTCGCGCGACGAGCAGTACGACCTTGGCGGCTGGCTGATCCCCGTCGATGCCGTACGAAGCCATTTCCCCGAGCTGGCGGAGCGCAATGACCGGGCCCACCGGCCCGGTACTCCATGGTGCGACGTGGCTTTGGAACGCTCCCGCAGGCAGACCGCTCTCTTCGGTCACTTCGGACCTGCCCGGCGGCGCGCCGCACCTCGTGTGACCCCGGCGCAGCTGCTCGCCCATGGCACGATGCCCTTCGAGGATCGCCCGGAGCTCGCGGATCTGCGGGCATGGTGCGATGGCGAACCGGACTACTTGCTGCGCCTGCTGCACGCGCCGGGGGGCTCCGGCAAGACCAGGCTCGCTGCTGAACTGTGCCGCGAGATGCACGATCGTGGCTGGATCGCTGGGTTTGCGGACAAAGGGGCGCTGGCCCGACAGGGGTGGCTAGGTGAACTCACCGATGCCCTCTCTGCCGGAATCCCGGTACTGGTCGTCGTTGACTACGCCCAGGCCCGACTGGATGACATCTGTGCGCAACTGGAGCACGTGGACCGGCATGGTCCCGAGCGGATGCGGCTGCGGTTGCTGCTCCTTGCCCGCTCGGACGAACCGCTGTGGCAGGCTCTCCGACGCCGTGTCGACGACTGGGCGCTGGCCGATGCGAGCGTGGTACAGCTCCCCAGGACCATCGTGGCTACGGGGAATACCTCCTTGGTCTCCAGGGCTTTTACGGTGTTCGCCGACCGCCTCGGCTGTGGGTGGCTCGCCGCGCCGGAATCATTGGACGCACGCGCTGAGAAGCAGGACTCGCTGCTGGGCATGCTCGCGCTTGCGTTGGATGCCGTCCTTGCTTTGGAGCAGGGCGGTACCTGGTCCGAAGTCGACGATCCGCTGGAGCGGATCTGCGACCATGAGATTCGGGGCTGGCACGGGCTGCTTGCGGCCCGCCTGCCCGGGGAGACGGCGCTGTTTGGCGAGAGCGGTGAGCGCCTGTCGGAAGGACTGTTGCTTGTCCCTACCCTGGCTCCGGGACTGCCCCGAACCGATCTCACCGATGTGTTGAACAGGGTTTACACGGCGGCCTTTCCCGGGCAGCAGGCGCTCAACATTTTCGGTGTCCAGGCATCTCTGCGGATGCTCTATCCCGCCGGAGGTGATCAAGTGGCCCCGCTGGAGCCGGACCGGATCGGCGAGATTCTGGTCCGCCGGGTTCTCAGCACACCGGAGAGCTCAGGGCACACCACGGCCTACCTTGCCGCGCTGCTGCAGACGTGCCACCCCGCCTCCGAGGCGGCGCGCATCGCGGCGGCTGTGGACTCCGTTGAAGTGCTCGCCCGAGCCCGTGGCTGTACCGGCGTCGGACGAGTCGAGGAACACCCTGCCCACCCGGTCTTGGACGCGGCCCTGGGCCAGGTTGTCGCCGAGCATCCGGAGGTGCTGCTGCCCGCGCTTGTGATCACGGGCGGTGTGCTGCCCCATGCCGAGCCGCTGGCCGACCTCATACTGCCAGTTCTGGAGGTATGCGAGCCGTCGCTGCTCGCCTCAGTCGAGAGCAGGTTGCCCGACTACCCTTCGAGCCTGTCCTCGGTCGCGGTGGTGGTCCTCGGCCGGTTGCTGGATCTGCCGAGCGCGCAATTCACCGAGGAAGACCAACTCCTCAGACTGCGCCGCCTTTCCCACTACAGTCTCCGACTCGACGACACCGGGCGGAACGACATGGCGCTGGCGCCGGCGCGCCAGGCTGTCGCACTGAGCCGCGACCTGGTACGCCAGTCCGGACGGCACATGGCCGAGTACGCAGCGGCGCTCAACAACCTAAGTCTGCTGCTGCACCGTGCGGGGCAGACAGGGCCCGCGCTGGAACAGAGCAGGCTGGCGGTTGAATTCTACGAGCAGTTGTTGGCGCAAGCCGAGGAGGGAAGCTTGCAGCGGCAGAGGTACCTCCTGGACACCGCAGCGGCCCTGAGTACTCTCGCACTGCTGCGCCGGGAGGACGGCCAGGTGCACGTGGCTGCCCATGAGGCCGCTCGGGGTGTGCTGTTGTGCGAACAAGCGAGTCCGGGTGCCCGGCAGGACGACACGATGCTGAATTGCCTCGAAGTACTCACCGAGTGCAAGCAAGAGATCGGCCTCATCGAGGCTGCCGTCGTCACCGGAGAAGAGTCTGTAGCGCTGCTCCGCGAATTGACCGAGCGACAGCCAGGGCGGTACCTTGCGAGGCTTCCCGAGAGGCTGCACAGCCATGCGAGGGGTCTTATCAGGGCAGATCAGTATCGCCGGGCCTATATCGCGATGAGGGAGGCCGCGAACCTGCGCAAGGGGCTTCCAGGCGGGGACCCCGCACGGCTCGCAGCGCAGCGGCAATCGTTGCGTGCGCTGGCTGGACTGTGCTGTGAGCTCGGTGAGTTCTCCCATGAGCGTGCTTCCTGGCTGGGGCAGCTGGAATCCTTGGACGATCATGGAGGATGAGGACCGTCGCACGGGTAGTCCATGACATTCCAGGCAGGAGCGATATGTCGACCGATCGCGAGACTTCCGGGTCTCCCGCGCCGATCCGGCGACAGCGGGCCGTCGAGGTCTTCAGCAACCGCTTCGGGCGGCTGTACAACGACGACGTTGTCTCGCCGGGCGGGTTGCCGGGTAACTATTTGCGGTGGCAGTGGGCGCAGACGGGGGTGGTGGTGGTACCGGTGGGGCCGGACGGCATGGCTTTGGTGCCTACCTATCGCTATCCGGTGGGTGCCGCCTCCCTAGAGTTCCCACGCGGCGGTTGCGAGCCTGGTGAGCGCCCCGAGAAGGCGGCCGTGCGTGAACTGTGGGAGGAGGCCGGACTCGAGGCCTCTTCTGTGCAGGACATCGGATTGCTCCACGCGGATACCGGCCTGATCGAGACCGGTATCCACGTCTGTTGCGCCACCGTGCTTCCTGCGGAACGCAACGCCGCCCGGCCGGAGGCGATGGAGTCGGTGGCCGAACCGGTGTGGGTCTCGCAGGACGAGATGCCGGGATGGCTGAGGCAAGGGAGGATCACCTGTGGCGTCACTATCGCTGCCTACGCCCTGGTGATGGCCGAGCGGAATACGCTGCCGCCAGTTTGCTAGAGGGTGACCACCCGGTCGAGCGGATCGAGGTCCTTCACCGGTCGCCGGGCGGCCTGCATCCAGTCGTCCTCCGCTGCTCCGGTTGGACGGTTCACCACATGGAACGACAGGGTCCCGGCATTGCCGGCAGCTGCCGTCTGGATCTCCAGCCCCGCCCCCAGCCGACCGGTAGCCGGGTCCTCATCCAAGCCGAACCGCATCAGACGTGTCTTGCCCTGTAGGTGGTCCCATGCCCGGCCGCCACTGGCACGGAATGTGCGGTCGAACGCCTCCAGCATCCACGAGCTGAACTCGTCGACAGCGGCCCGCAGGACCGAGACGTCCGGCTGCAGGCCACGCCGGAGCCGTGCCAGCTCCCGCACCAAGGCGCTGCGTGACGGCTGCGCCGTCGCCTCGAACAAAACCTCTACAGGGAGCTGCGACAGCAGGAAATTGTCAAGCACCGCCGCGGGCAGCTCGGCCTGTTCCAGGACCCGGCGGCTTCGCGAAGCCGGGATCGTTTCCGGTACATCGCGCGGGCTCGCCATACCGACGTCCAATACGCTGGGGAGAGCCTGCCGGTAGGACTCACCAGCCCAGTCGTCCACCGACTGCAGCGCCAGTACGACTCCCGCGCTCGCCCTTTGGGATGTTTCCCGGTAGCAGCACAGCCAGTCACGGAGCGACTTGTAGTACAGCACTTCTTGGTCCCTGGCCCACAGCAGAGCGGCGTCTAAGACTGCCCGAGTATCGCCTTGAGCCGGCTGGAGCCCCAGCTCCAGCCGGTGCAGCACACCGGATTTGAAGGCAGCCGCTACAACCTGTCCCTCGTAAGGCACGATGTGTGCGGCTGTCATCGCGTCCAACTGGTCGGCATAGTCGGGACTGGGGACGTTCTCGACGTTCTTCGTCGCATGCTCGTCCCTGATGCTGCGTAGCGTGTAACCCGCCCGGCGAGCCACACAGATCCGGCCCTCCTCCAGCAGCGGGGCGAGATCCGGGAGCACTGCGCCTGCAGAGGCCTTCTCGACTCTTTCAGCTTCCTGGGGCGAGACGAGCGCGCGGAAGTACTTGTTGTTCAGGCTCTGGGAGTCCCCGATCAGTAGAGTGTCCGCGAAGAGAACGTGCAGTAGTACACGCGACCGTAGATCTGAGGCTCTGTCAATCGGTGCCGCCGCGTGCGGCTCGACGTCAGAAAGGTAGATCCTTTCTGCGCCCGTCACCCGAGAATTGTTGTTCACCGGCCGTCACCCCTCTAGACGCGATGCAGTTCCTGAGCATTACATCATCAAGGAGGAGAATTGTCAGAGATTGTTCAGGTTGAGACACCCGAGGGAAGTCTCTGGGTGCGCATCGAGGATCGTGGCGGGCCCAGGGATACGGCGTTCGGTGGCAGATACCGGTTGGATGATCTTCCCAGCACGCTGGAGACCATCGTCGGCAGTGTGCGCTCGGGGCTGCGTAAGGCTGCCCCGGACGAGGTTACGCTCGAATTCGGAATCGAACTGGCCATCAAGGCCGGACTTTTGGTGAGTGCAGTGACGAGCGCGGGCGGGAAGACCACCCTTAAGGTATCGGCGACCTGGAGGAAAGGCGGGGAACCTGCCCTCTCAGTGACCGCGTCTGACCAGCCCGAAGAATCTGAGGAAGTTAACGAACCCGATTCCCCTGCCACTTAAAATCTACTCCCGTCTGGGAAGCGGGTGCCCTGCTCTCCCAGACAGAGCGCATCATTCCATTACAACGAATTCCGGTGATGTGGTGGTCAGAGCGCGAGGTCGATCTCGAACCACCACCGTGTCGCCGACGCCCGCGCTTTCGCCACCACCCTTCACGACACCGCCACCCTCCCCACCGACCTGCGCCCCGAAGGCTTGTGGGCGGACTGGATCAGCGGCGGCCACGCCCCGCAGGTCCGCCGCCGTCTGCTGCTCGAGTTCGCCTCCCACGCCGACCCCCACACCGGCCGTGCTGGCCAACGGGGCGAAGTCCGCACGCAGGTTGGCGAGGCTGTAACCGGAGGTTACGGGACGGCTGGTGATGACCTCCTCTACCCCCTCCCCTGGCGGGTTTTCCCGCCGCTTCATTTTCAGTGGAGTGCCGAATGCAGAACAAGGAGATGAAGGCTAGCGAGGACGGGCGGATCCTCTTTACCTGCTATGAGGGCCGCTGGATCCCTCAGAAATGCCCGGAAGGTACGAAAGCAGTCAGGAGGTTGTTCTTCGTCGGCTGCCGGAAGGTGTGATTGAGAATGGAAATGAGCGTGTATCACTCTGCCCATTTCCAAAGTTTGGAATGGCTGTCCTGGTTCGCGGCGGCTCGGTAGGTTCGTGGCTTTGGTGGCGCCAACCGGCCGTCCTCACCCATACCCGCCACCACACCGACGAGCGGGGTGTGCTGGTGCGTCGGTTGTTGGCGGTGGAGCCGGGTTCTGTGTCGCGGCTGCATCTCCTCTAAGACGTCGTCTCATTTGGGGTGTTCGATAGTCTGCGGCCGTGGACATTGTGGAGCGTCTGGTGCCGGATGAGCTGTGGGAGTTGTTCGCGCGGGT
>NZ_JBEYZH010000040.1:0-21252 GCF_040645975.1 Streptomyces sp. NPDC046557 | reverse complement strand
CCGCTACGAGCGCAAGGCCGAACACTTCCTGGCCTTCACAGCCATCGCCTGCACCCTCATTTGCTACCGCCGACTCGCCAAATGAGACGACGTCTAAGAGGTCGTTTTCATCGGTGAAGTCTGTTATAGCCCAGCTCGGTCCCATGTCGAGGTGCGACTTCCGAGGCGTCGGTGCACCAATGCGATTGCGTGGGAGCCCGCATTGCCAGTCTCATCCCAGGAAGTCTGTCTCGCTCCGAGAGATACGCATATCGGCGGTTACTCTCGCTGCACCGCGCGCGAACCCGATACGCGCGAGGCGCTAGTGCAATATTGAGGCGCGTGAAGCGGTGCAAACCAGATGAGAACGACCTCTAAGACTTCGTCTCAGTCGTTTCGGTTCTGGTGTAGAGGACCTCGCGGCCCTGCTCGGCGGCGCGGATGAGCCCTTCGCTGACGAAGTCGAGGAAGCTGGCGGCGTTCTCCAGGCGGGTGGCGGCCGGAGTACCGCGGCCGAGGATGCCCACGCCCTGCCGTGCGGTCTCGATGAACTGGTCGTTGGCCCGGGCGCTGCGGATCATCGACTGGTACCAGAGGTCGTCGTCGACGACGTAGCGCTCGCGCCGGCGTTCGCCCTGTTCCCGGCGGACGAGGTCCAGGCTTTCGAGGAACGTGATCGCCTTGGAGATGGAAGCCGGGCTGACCTTGAGGCGCTGGGCGAGTTCGGAGGCGGTGAGGCTGCCGGTGTCGGTGGTGTAGAGGCAACCCAGCACCCGCGCCATCATCTTGGGCAGGCCCGAGGTCATGAAGACGGTGGTGAGGGCCTCCTGGTAGTCGCGCACGGCCTCGGCATCGCGCCCGTAGGCCTGCGGGAGCGCCTGCGAGCCCGCGGGCGCGGCCTGCTTGCGCCGGTGGGTGCGTTGCTGGGTGGCGCGGTGGGCCAGGTCGGCGCGATAGCCGGCGGGTCCGCCGTTCCGCATCACCTCACGCGTGATCGTGGAGGTCGGACGGTCGAGACGGCGGGCGATCTCGGCGTACGCCAGGCCGTCGGCCAGCCCCCCGGCGATCTGCTGGCGCTCCTGCTGTGTGAGCCTGCCTCCCGGCATCACGACCCCCTTCATGCCCCACGGGTGCCCCATGGTGCCGCTCGGTGTTCCCTGATGCCTCCACCATAGCGTTCATCATCACCGAATTGCAACGATCGGTCGCTTACTTGTTGCGTTAAATGAGAGGACATTGCAACGACTGCATCGCGTCTGCCTGCATAGATAGTGATCCGACGCAAAGCTGTTGTTGCGGTAATCTGGAAAGCAACGTAGCGTTTCCAGTGTTCGGCACAATGATTCGCAGCGTATGAGGGAGAGCACGATGCAGAAGTTCAACACCCCCGCCCCGATCTCCGTCGTCCTGGACATCCCCGCGGGGCGCGTCCGGTTCATCGCCGCCGACCGGGCCGACACCGCGGTAGAGATCCTGCCCGCGAACACCTCGAAGGGCCGCGACGTGAAGGCGGCGGAGCAGACCACCGTCGAGTACGCCGACGGGGTCCTGCGAATCCGGAACGCGGCGAAGAACCAGTACCTCGGCCCCACCGGATCCATCGAGGTGACGGTCAAGCTGCCCGCCGGTTCCCGCGTCGAGGCGAAGGCGGCCGGCGCCGAACTGAGGACCGTCGGCCGCCTCGGCGACGTCGCCTTCGAGGGCGCGTACCGCCAGATCAAGCTGGACGAGGCCGCGAGCGTCCGTCTCACCGCGGTCGACGGTGACGTGGAGGTTGGCCGGCTGTGCGGCTCCGCTGAGATCAGCACCGCGCGGGGCGACATCCTGATCACCGAGGCCACGGGCGGCAAGGTCGTGCTGCACACCCAGTCCGGCGACATCTCGGTCGGCGCCGCCGCGGGCGTCTCGGCAGCCCTGGACGCCGGCACCACCCACGGCCGCATCAGCAACGCCCTCACGAACAACGGCACGGCCGAACTCGCCATCCACGCCACCACCTCCAACGGCGACATCACCGCCCGCAGCCTGTGACGTCGCGGCTCGGATGGGAAGTGGGCCTGGCCCCACCCCCCTGTGGAGCCAGGCCGACACCGCGTCGTACCGCTGCTCCCTAGCGTCACAACCATGAAAACCAACGCGAACTCCACGACCACCGACCCGGTCCTCCTCAACACCCCTGGTGTACGGGCCGCCTTCGGCACGAATCGGGGCAGCGTCAAGATCTACGGCGCGCTCACCGCCGCCGCCCTCCTGGCGGTCGTCGCGGTCGCGAGCACGGGCGACATGGTGAACCCGTTCATGTGGGTCCGCGCGATCCTGCTCCCCCTCATCGCGCTGCTGCTGCACCGCCTGACCGTCTCCGCGTCCCAGGGCTCCCGCCGGTCCTTCGAGCGCCTGCGCGGCATCTCGGTCGCCTTCCCGATCGCACTCGTCGGCGTCGACCTGATCCCGGGCGTCTGCCCGTGGTGGTACGCGGCGATGCAGACGCTCTGCGTACTGCCGGTCATCCGCATCGCCGTCACGGTGCGCGGCACGACCCTACGAGCGGCATTCCCCAAGACGCGAACGGCGCGCTGACGCCGGGCCACTGCCGATGGGGCCCCGGGCAGTGGGGGTCGAGGGGTCGAGGGGTTGAGGGGTTGAGGGGGCACGGGGTCCGGTCGCGCGGTCCGGGGTCGTAGGGACGAGCGGTCGAGCGGTCGAGCGGTCATGGCGACGGCCGTGGAGTCCGGTCCGGCCGGCGTCAGCCCCGTGGGACGTGTTCGATGAACGGGGTGAGCAGGTTCGGTACGGCTTCTTCGGCGAAGGTGAGGCCGGCGCCGACCGGTACGTCGCGGACCTTGTAGACGCCGTCGCCCGCGGCGGTGGTGGCGCCGATGGTGAGCAGGCCGTTGCGGCGCTGGGAGTAGGAGCGGGTGATGTTCCAGCCGATGACGCCGTCGCGCCGGAGGGCGACGGTGCGGCGGGCGAAGGTGCCGGCGCGGACGACGAGGTAGCGGTCGTGGAGCCCGTGGCCGAGGGCGCGGTATGCGTCGTTGGCGAGGGCGATGACGACCGGCAGGCCGACGAGGGCCGTGATCCAGGCGGTGTGGACCAGGACGGGGGTGAACCACAGGCCCAGGCCCAGCGGGACGGCGACGACGGCCGCGAGCACCAGCAGCCCGCGGTTGACGCGGCGGCGCAGTGCGACGCGGGGGTGGGGCACCGGTTCGGCGAACTCCGTCGGGGACCGCTCCTCGTTTAGGACGTCGGCGGCGACGCGCAGGGCCTCGGCCCGGGGTACCGGTGGCGTCAGGGAGCGGCGGCTGCGGTTCTCCTCGCTGTTGCCGAGGCCGCCGGCGATGGCGTTCAGGCGGGCACCGCCTGCCCAGCGCAGCAGCATCGGCTCGGTCACCTCGACGCCGCGCAGCCTGCGCTCCTCGATGGTGACGGAGCGGGAGACGAGGAGTCCGCGGCGTACCCGGAAGACACCGTCCTGCTCGCGCTCCAGGCGGTACTCGGCCCAGGCGTCGACGAAGGTGGCGACGGAGACCGCGACACCCGCGACGGCGGCGATCACGACGGCGGCGAGGATGGCGAACCACAGGGGTACGGAGCCGAGGCGTTCCTCGACGGTTTTGACGATGCCCAGTTGGAGCGGGTCGACCTTCATCTCGTGCAGGATGCGGTAGGCGGTGCCGACGCCGATGAAGACGCTTGCGAGGCCCCAGATGGTGAGGGGTGCGTACCGCAGCCATGCCCAGTCCATCTCGGCGATGGTGAGGTTCTCGTCGCGGCCGGTGCTGCGGCCGCCGCCTCTGCGGTCGAGGAGCAGCCGGCGCAGGTCGCGGGCGTGTTGTGTGGTGATGCCGTCGAGGGAGAGCTTGCGGCTGCGGCTGGAGGACGAGCTCTGTCCGCCGGTGCCGATGCGCAGCGAGGTGAGTCCGAAGAGGCGGTGCATCGGCTTGGCGTCGAGGTCGATGCTGTGGATCCGGTCGACGGGCACCGAGCGGCGGCTGCGGAGGAGGAACCCGGAGCGCAGTTCGAGGCGGTCGCCGGCGATGCGGAAGCGGGTGGTGAGCAGGCGCATCGTGCTGATGCCGGTGATGACCAGGAAGGTGATCACCAGGGAGCCGAGGGAGATGAGGGCCTGGAGGTTGGCGCCGGTGAGGACGACGGTAAGGGCGAACAGGGCGAGCGGGCCGGCGAGCATACTCAGGTTGACCAGGAGGAGCCTGGGGCTGAGCTTGGTCCAGCCGGGGTCGGCGGCGCTGTTGACCGTACCGGCGTTGTGCGCGGTGCCGTCGCTGTTGTCGCCGCCGGTGGCGGTGGTGGTGGTGGTGTCCCACTGCTCGGTGTCGTGACTCATGTCGCGTCTCCGGGGGTGGCCTGGGTCGACGTGGTGAGGTGCTCGACCACTTCCCGCGCCGTCCGGTGGTCGATGCCCTTGATCTTCACGGCGCCGGAGGAGCAGGCGGTGGTCACGGTGATGCCGGAGAGGCCGAAGAGCTGTTGGAGGGGTCCGCGGTGGGTGTCCACGGTCTGGATGCGCGACAGGGGCACGATCCGCCAGCGCTGCCAGAGCCAGCCGGACGCCGCGTAGACGGCTTCGTCGGTGGTCTCCCAGCGGTGCACCCGGTAGCGCCAGACCGGCATGACGGCCATGTAGGCGAGGCCCGGTACGAGCGAGATCAGCAAGGCCCAGCCGAAGAAGGGCCTGGCGGGCGGGACGAAGAGGTGGAGCACGCCGAAGACGAGCGGGAGGGGCAGGGCGAACACCGACGACTGGAGCGTCCACCAGCCGATCGCCCTGCGTTCGACGCGGTTGCGCGGGGGCCTGAGGCTTGGTGCATCCATGCGTTCCACTGCTTCACCCTGGCTCTGAGATGATCTTGTACCGATGAACCCGATCCGCCGTCCGTCGTCCGTCGTCCGTCGTCTCAGTGCGGAGCTGCGGTAGTGCTTTGACGCGCACCAGGGGTACCGGTGACGGGCATTCGAGCGCCGCGCAGTCGGCGGCGCTTGTTCAGCAGGACGGCCGTCCGCGTCAGCACCATGGCCAAGGCCATGAAGACGAAGGCGTTGGAGTAGACGTCCTGCCCGCTCAGCTTGTACTCGATACTGAAACGGATGATGCCCTCGCTGAACCAGTGCTCCGAACCGTAGGCGAAGAGCACACGTGAGGCGGACAGCACGGTCCACACGAGGGCGTACCCGACACCGCCCTTGGTGTGGATCTCACCGGAGGCATCCCGGTGGGCGGGGAGCAGGGCCGCGGCGATCAGTCCGCAGATGACGCCCGCGCCGATGCCCGCGAGTTGGAGGGAGGGGTCGTTCCCGTCGAGCGGCAGCGTGTGCACGAAGAGCGCGAAGACGGTGACGACCGCGAGGATCGAGCGCAGCATCCGCATGGTGGTGACCTTGCGGGTGCCGAGGTCGGTCGACAGGATGACGACGAGAATCGTCCCGCCGGCGATCAGTGCGGTCAAGAACGGGCTCATGGGGCCTCTTCCTCGGCTTCGGCAGTGCCGGTGCGTGCGGCAGTGCGGTAGGACGGCAGTGCGGTACTCCGTGCCTCTCACCTGCAACGCTATGGGCCGGGCGGGGTTGACGTGGACAACCGACCGGTGGGTTCGGCTGTCCACCGAACGGTGGACACGGTGGACGCCGCCGCGTCCCGCGGCCTCCTTCGTGGCCGGTCGCGCGCAGGTGATAGGACTGGCGGCGTGAGCATTGAAACCCGGGTGGTGGAGGCGGCCGGCGGCCCCGATCACCCGCCCGAGGCGGGAACCCGTTGGTTCGGCCTCTGGGACGCGTTCTTCGCGGTCTCGTACGCCGTCACCACCATGCTGCTGTTCACCTCCGCCGGTGAACAGGTCCACCGTGCCGTGGCGATGGCCGCACTGACACTCGCCGTGCCCTGGTACGCGGCCCTGGGGCGCAGCGCGATGATCCGGCAGGGCCAGGGCCATGGGCACGGCCGGCGGGGCATCGTCTTCTCCATCGGCCTGTTCCTGCTGTTCGCGGTGGCGGTGCTCTTCGACCTGGCGGCGTCCTTCGCGCTGTTCGCGGTGGTGCCGATGCTGATGATGAGCCTGGCGACCTCGCCGGCGATCGCCGTGGTCGTCGTGGCCAACCTGATGCCGGTGACGGTGGTGTGGCTGCGGGGCGGCACCCTGAGCCGCGACATCAGGGCCGTTCTTCCCACGTCGCTGCTCGGCATCGCCCTGTCGGTCATGCTCGGGCTGTGGATCACGCGGGTGACGCGGCAGAGCCGGGAACGGGCGGAGCTGATCGAGGAGTTGCACCGCAACCGCGAGCGGGTGGCCACGCTGTCGCGGGCGGCGGGCGTCTCCGCCGAGCGGGAGCGACTCGCCCGGGAGATCCACGACACCCTCGCCCAAGGCCTCACCAGCATCATCGGCCTCGTACAGGCGGCCGATGCCGACTTCACGGCCGACCCGGAGCTCGCCCGGTCACACCTGGGGCTGGCGGAACGGGTGGCGCGGGAAAGCCTCGTGGAGGCTCGCGAGTTCGTGGCCGAGCTGACCCCGCCGGCGCTGCGGAAGTCGTCGCTGGCGCAGGCGGCCCGGCGGCAGGCCGAGGGCCTGACGGCCCAGACCGGCATCCGGGCGGACGTCACCGTCGAGGGGGACGAGCGGGAGCTGCCCATGGTGGTCAGCGTGGTCCTGCTGCGTTCCCTCCAGGAAGCGATCTCGAACATCCGCAAGCACGCGGGCAAGGCGCGGGCCGCCGAGATCCGGCTGGTGTACGGGCGGGACACCGCGCGGCTGCTCGTACGGGACGACGGTCCCGGGTTCGTCGTCACGGACGAGCAGCAGGGGTTCGGGCTGCGCGGTATGCGGACGCGCGCGCAAGAGGTCAACGGGGCGGCCTTGGTGGTCAGCGGCCCCGGGCGGGGCACCACCGTCGAGGTGACGGTGCCCGTGACCGTGCCCGTGACCGTTCCGGCGAGTGGAGGAGCAGGCGATGGGAACTGACGGGGTGATCAGCGTGATGCTGGTCGACGACCACCCGGTCGTACGCGAGGGCCTCAGCTCGATGCTGCGCTCCGCCGAGGGTGTGAGCGTCGTCGGGCAGGCCGGTTCGGGCGAAGAGGCGGTCGCGATGGTCGCCGGTCTCGCCCCCGACATCGTCCTGCTCGACCTGCGGATGGGCGGGATGGACGGGGTGGAGACCACCGGTCACCTGCTGCGTGTCGCTCCCGCCACAAAGGTGGTGATCGTGACCACGTACGAGACGGACACCGACATCCTGCGGGCCGTGGAGGCGGGCGCGGCCGGCTACCTGCTGAAGGGCAGTTCCCGCGACGAACTGGTGCAGGCGGTGCAGGCGGCGGCCCGGGGCGAGACGGTCCTGACGCCCTCGCTGGCGCCCAAGCTGTTCCGGGCGAGGGTGGTGGAACCGCCCGCACTGTCGGACCGTGAACGGGAGGTGCTCCGGTTGGTCAGCCTGGGACTGACGAACGCGGACATCGGGCGCCGTCTGTTCATCAGCGAGGCGACGGTGAAGACGCACCTACTGCGGACGTTCAAGAAACTGTCGGTCTCCGACCGCACGGCAGCGGTCATCACGGCCCTGGAACGCGGTCTGCTGGCCCTGTCCTGAGGGGGTCGGGTACGGGGGGAAGGGGGCGAGGGAAGGGGTTATGTGTCGCCCGCGCCCGGGATCTGCCCTCCCGCCCGCGTCGGCGTCCTCCCGCCGGTCCGGAGGCGGAGGTGTGGCCGCGCGCCGCCGGCAGCACGACGCTCGCCTCGGTCAAGGCCGTGCGGATGACCGACATGTACGCGCGATGCCTCCACCGGCTCGCCGTTCAGGCCGGGCTCGATGCACGCCGGGCTCGATGCAGGCCGGGCCCGTCGGTGCCCGGCCTTCCCCCCGGCAGGGGCGCAGCAGACGCGCGCGTGGCGGGGCTGCCGGGGTTCGGGCGGGTCAGTTGGCGAGGCGCCCGCCGTCCACGGCCAGCGTCGTACCGGTGATGTACGAGGACCGCTCGGTACACAGCCAAAGCGCCGCCTCCGCGATCTCCTCGGTCTCCGCGAGCCGCTTCAACATCGCCTTGTCCGCCATCGCCGCCTCACGGGCCGGGTCACCGGCCATCCAGTCGACCAGCATCTCGCTGCGCGTGGCTCCCGTGGCCAGTGCGTTGACCCGGACGCGGTGGGGCGCGTACTCCTTCGCCGCCGCCTTCGTCAGGCCGATCACCGCGTGCTTCGACGCGATGTACGGGGCACCGGCGACCGTCGCGACCAGCCCGGCCGTGCTGCTGTTGTTGACGATGGACCCACCGCCCGACTCCACCATCGCCGCGAGTTCGGCGCGCATGCAGTTCCACACCCCGCGCACATTGACGTCCATCACACGGTCGTACACCTCGTCCTCCGTGAGGTGCAGGAGCCCCGGCAAGGCGGGGACGCCCGCGTTGTTGAAAGCAGCGTCCAAACCGCCGTACGCCTCGACGGCGGCGGCGACCGCGCGGGCGGCGTCCCCGGAGCGGGAGACATCGGCGACGACGTACTGCGCCTCATACCCGGCCTGCGTCAACTCGGCAGCGAGAGCAGCGAGTTCCGGCTCACGGCGCGCCACCAGCGTGACGCGGGCGCCCTCTCGACAGAAGACACGGGCGGCCGCCGCACCGATCCCCGAACTCGCCCCCGTAATAAGAGCCGACACACCGACAAGCAGACCTTCACCATGCCCCGTCATGAAGCGTGACGCTAGCACCGGCCCCACACCCCTCAGCGATCAACTCCCCCACAGCGGGCGGCAGGACGGCGGGCACACGCTGCCACGCCGCCCTCCCCCTGCCATACGGGCATGTGGCCTTGGCCGTGAGGGTGTTCAGACGCCGTGAAGTCAGTCCAAGGTCTCCGCGGCTCTGGTCAGCGGCCCTCCCGCGTCACCGGTGTTGAGGACTCCTGCCGGTTCCAGCAGCAGGATGGCGGTCTCCTCCTCAGCCACAGGGCAGTGTTCGATGCCCCGGGGCACCACGAACAGCTCGCCCGTTTCGAGCGTGACGTCACCATCCCTGAGCCGGATGGTGAGCCGACCACTGATGACGAGGAACAGCTCGTCGGTGTCCTCGTGGGTGTGCCAGACGAACTCGCCCTTCAGCTTGGCGAGCTTGACCTCGTAGTCGTTGAGATCGGCGACCTTCTTCTGCGTCCAGAGCTCATTGAACTGCGAGAGCTTGTGGGCAAGGTTCACGACTGCGTCGGGTGTGGTCATGTGACGAGCGTGACGCCGCCGGTCGCCTTCGGTCTTGTACGTTCCTGGCATGACCGGTGACCGGCCCCGAACAGGATCAGTGCCTGGCGGCAAGGCACCTGCGCGTCACGCCAGCACGCTGCGCCGCCTGTGGGTACGGGCACTTGGCACTTGCACACCGCGACGGTAACCGGCACGGGCAGGTCGTGACAGGCGACCGCGGTCAGCTCCTTTACGAAGTCGGCGAGACCGTGCTTGGAGCCTGGTGAAGGCGTCCTTCGCCTGCAAGTCCGTGGTGTCGTAGGCGTCGGCCGTGGTGTCGAGGTTGTCGGGCATGGTGTCCGTCTCGCTTCCCCAGGTCGACCATGTGGTCTTCCCAGGCGGTCGCGCAGCGCTGCTTCCTTCGTTATCAACGGCGAACCGTCAGCCGTACCGCCGGCCTACTGTCTCCGCGCTGACGATACCCATACCGATACCGCTAGAGTGTTCGCAGAATTGAACGCCCACTATGCAAGTATCCCTGCCTCCATTGAGAGGCAGGGATACTTGCATAGCCAATGATTCCGTTCTCAGGCTGTGCGGTCTGTTCCGTTGTCAGTCGTCGCCGGTCGAGCGGGAGCGGTGCTTCTTCCACGCTGCGGCACCCACCAGGAAAGCGATGAGGAGCACGAGCAGAACGGGTATGAGCGGGGCCACGCCTATACCTTCGAACATGACGCCTCCTTGCGTGCGGGAAGCCGGCTGGTCGAGTCAGAGCGTCAACAGGGGAAATGGACGTACGTTTGCAGCGGTTTTCATTCGTCTCTCCCGCTTGCGTTGCCTGAGACGTACGAGCGGGATGGCTGAACGAATTCTACTCGTCCTTCAGGTAACCGCCCACGAAGCCGCGGTAGTCACCCCAGACCCGCTCCCGCTTGTCCCAAGAGCTGCCCCAGCACGATGCCGTCCAAGTGGTCTCGCTCTGGGCGTTGTCGGCCGGCGGGGAGGAGATCCATTCCTTCACCGGGCTGTGGGAGAAGTCGCAGCCCGGAACCTACAGGTAGTGGCTGGCGCTACCCGGGTACACCTTCGTGGTGTCCTTGCCCTTGACCTGGTAGTTGGTCCTCACCGAGACGCGCGCGACCTTGACGCCCAGGAACTTGTCGGTGACCGCGTAGGAGGCCCACATGTCCCTGTAGCCGGACGCCCTCATCACGGCGTCGGTGTTGGTGGAGGAGTCGTCGGCGCCGCCGACGGACTCGCGCTCCACCACGACGTCGCCGCCCGCCAGGACCGCCAGCGTCTTGCCCGTGGTCACGGCGGGCGCCTCGGCCTGCTCGAAGAACTTGTCCATCAGGGAACGGTCTTCGAGGAGGTCGAGGAATCGGGACTTCTGCGCATCCGAGAGGGCCGAGAACCCCTTGGCGGTTTCCTTGGCCTGCTCGTCCCCCTGAGCCGCCTTCATCGCGAGGTAGGCCGAGTACTTGGCGGTCCGCGTAGCCTGCGAGACCACGGCGTCGTCAGCCTGGGCCGTACCGGGCAGCATTCCCACAGCAATTCCCGCAAGAGCGACGCCGGCAGCGGCAGTGAAACCTCTTCTGATAATGGAACGCATGCTGACTTCTTTCCCCTTCGCTTACACGCCACTCGAATGAATTCGGACAGGAAGGGAGAGATGCACATATGCGTACCCATTGACCCTGACCCCCCGCGTTACGCGCCGACCCCCGGTTACCCGCCGGTCGGCGCGTCACAAAGATTGCACGAGAGGACCACAACACGTCAATCGATCTTCAATCATTTGAGGTTCATCTGAGTTAACGCGACGACTGACGGCTGCCGACCTCGCATTATGCGGAATAAGGGAATCCGCAATCCGCACGACCGAGATAAAATGTGTAATGAAATCCCCGCACGGCCCCACACGAACACAGACCTACAACGAACAACACATCCGAACGCAAACCAGACAGGCCGGCCGGAAGCGATGACTTGGCCGGCCGGGTCCGCCGCGAGGTCGTCGCGCCAACGTGCGGACAGGCGACGGCTCAACACCGTCGCCGCCGCGACCGGCAGGGGCAGGAGCAGGAACTCACGCAAGCGCCGCGGCAGCCGAGGGACGAAACGTCCGATTGCCCGGCTGGCAACGCCGTCTGTCAGAGTGATCGACATGACAGAGCCGACCCGGCATGTGGTGAGCGTCGGCGGTCGTCGTTTGTCCTACGTCGACTACGGTGGTCGTGGTCAGCCGCTACTCGCCCTGCACGGCCACTTCGCAGAGGCACGGACCTTCGCCGGAGTGGCGGCCGAAGTCTCCCCTGACTGGCGGGTGATCGCTCTCGATCAGCGGGGCCACGGCCATTCGGAGCGACCGGCAGACTTCTCCCGCGACGGCTATATAGGAGACGCTGCGGCCCTCCTCGACCTCCTGGGTATCAGGGACGCCGTGGTGCTGGGACATTCGCTCGGCGGTGTCAACGCCTACCAACTCGCGGCGCGGCACCCGAGCCTCGTGAGAGCCCTCGTCATCGAGGACGTCGGCGCCGAGGTCGACGGGGACCTCTCCTTTTGCCTGTCCTGGCCGGAACGAGCCCCCAGCAGAGCTGCGCTGTTGGGAGGATTGGCGGGATCGGCCCGCTACCTTGAGGACGCCTTCCGTGAGTACCCCGACGGCTGGGGCCTCGCCTTCAAACCGAGGGACATGGTCGCCTCCCAGCAGCAGCTCAACGGGGATCACTGGGACGACTGGCTGTCCAGCCGCTGCCCCGCGCTGCTGGTCCACGGCACGCGAAGTGGTGTTCTCAGCGCGCATCATGCCAGGGACATGGCAGCCCGGCGTCCTGATACCCGGCTCGTTGAGCTTCCCACCGGCCACACCGTTCACGAGACGGATCCGGTCGGATTCGGGGCCGCGGTCCTGACGTTTCTCGAAAGCCTGTGACCCCAGCCGTAGGACACAGCTGTGCCGGGGTGCTGATGTGGTCGGTTCTCGCGGCTGGTCGCGGCAGGCGCGCCGCGAGGGCCGCGGTCTGGGCGTGGTGGTCTGCGTTGTCGCGGTGGTGGCCCTGCCGGCGGGCGGGGGCGGCGGCCCGAGCGGGACCCTCCGCGTACGGCTGTCGGTAGGTCATGGCACTCTCAGTGGTCTATCTCAGTGGTCTATCGGCAGGACACTGCCGATGTGGGGGGAACTCATGGCAGTCATGCACAAGCGCACGGTGGTGCGTACCGGCCTCGTCGCGGCCGTACTGGCGGCGGGGGCGCTCGTGGCTCCGGGCGCGGCTCAGGCGGCCACGGTGGCGTTCAAGGCCCCCGTGGCCCCCGTGGCTCCGGCGGCTCCGGCGGCTCCGGCGGCGGCTCAGGGATTCGAGCGGGGCACCTCGCAGGGCGCGGGAGAGATCGCGCGCAGCAAGAACGCCGTACTGACGCTCCAGTCCGACGGCAACCTGGTGCTGGAGCACGTGTCCGGCGGGGTCCTGTGGGCCACCGGAACGTACGGCAACCCGGGCGCGACCGTGACGTTCCAGCAGGACGGCAACCTGGTGGTGTACTCGGCCGCCGGCAAGGCCCTGTGGGCCGCCGGTTCGTACGGGAACCCGGGTGCGCGGCTGGAGTTGCAGTCGGACGCCAACCTGGTCGTATACCGGCAGGACGGCTCGGC
The DNA here is from genome assembly GCF_040645975.1 of Streptomyces sp. NPDC046557. Lineage (NCBI taxonomy): Bacteria > Bacillati > Actinomycetota > Actinomycetes > Kitasatosporales > Streptomycetaceae > Streptomyces > Streptomyces sp. NPDC046557. The sequence goes on along the minus strand of NZ_JBEYZH010000040.1, from coordinate 8,429 downwards.
CGCCTGGAGCAGCGCCACGTGGATGGTCGACACGGTGGTGAACCCGACCTGGCAGATCGGCTCCGGAAACTGGACGTGGAGCCCCGACGCGATCCTCGCCATGGAGCAGACCGGCAAGCTCAGCATCCGCGACCGCAACACCCTCCAGGAGCGTTGGTCCACCAACACCTGGGGGCCGGGGGCGTACGCGCGCATGCAGTCGGACGGCAACTTCGTCGTCTACAAGAAGGACGGTGGCGAGGGCAAGGGCGGCGCCCTCTGGTCCACCGGAACCTGGAACCACCCGGGCGCCCACCTGGTGTTCCAGACCGACGGGAACCTCGTGCTCCTGGCGAAGGACTCCGACGCCGTCCTGTGGCAGAGCGGCACCGCGCGCTGAGCCGGAATCGGCTTGCCTTTCGCGTAGGGCCCATACAGACTGATCGCCGTTGAATCGAACGCGTTCAACTCATCGTGTTCGTCATGGGGGGTAAAAGAATGAATCTCAACCGCAAGCACGCCGCCTGGAGCGGCGCGCTCGTCGCCGCCGCCGTATCGGCCGGCGTGCTCGTCGCCCCGGTGGCCCAGGCCGCCGACGGCAAGACCAAGACCAACACCACGACCGTGAGCAGGGTCGCGGTCAAGAAGCCGCAGGGCGGTGTCCCGGCCAAGGCCGCCGCCAACGCGGCTGCCAAGAACCAGCAGCGCGCGACGGCCCTCACCGCGACCAGCGGAACGGTCTCGCTGCGGCCGGGCGACGTCCTCGCCTCGAACGAGTACATCGAGACCGAGAACGGCTACCTGTTCATGCAGCCGGACGGCAACCTCGTCCTGGACCACAAGGCCGGCGCCGAGCTGTGGGCGTCGGGCTCGTACGGCAACACGGGCGCGTACGCGGTCTTCCAGAGCGACGGCAACTTCGTCATCTACAAGAAGGACGGCAGCCCGACCAAGGGCGGCGCGGTGTGGAGCTCCGGCACCTGGGGCAACCCGAACGGCCACCTGGACTTCCAGGACGACGCCAACCTCGTCGTCTACCGCGCGGACAACTCCGCCAGCTGGTCGACCAAGACCTGGAAGGTGGGCAACAACACGCTCACCGGCGGCCAGAACCTGGAGCGCGGCACCTGGATGTCGGCCACCAACTCCATCCTGGCCCAGGACAACCGCGGCTACTTCGCGGTGTTCTACCGCGGCAAGGACTACGGTCGGGGCTTCTGGAACTACAGCCCGGGCGCCTACACCCGGATGCAGAAGGACGGCAACCTCGTCACGTACAAGAAGGACGGCGGCGAGGGCAAGGGCGGCTCCATCTGGGACACCAAGACGTGGGGCCAGAACGGCGCCTACCTCACCTTCGGGGCCACTGACTCCACCCTGGTGCTTCACAAGTCGAACGGCGACGTGCTCATCGACTTCCTGACCGGCGACAGCCAGCAGTAGAGGGAAGGCTGATCCGGCGCACCGCCTGACCGGCTGAATGCTTGACCCCCGGCCCGGGGTGGGTTCCGACCCACCCCGGGCCGCCTGCGTCTCCCTTCAACTCACTGCCATGTGGAGGCTGGAGAGGAACGCGGCGGCCGGCGGCGTGGCGCCGGTCCGGCTCCAGATGACGTACTCGACGCGGGCCGGCGCGTCGCCTAACGTCCCGGCGGGCCGTTCCTTCACCGCACGGGTGGCCCCGGCGGTCGGCGACCCCATGCCGACCGGCCTGATCGCCTGGAACCTCCATACGTAGGAGCCCCGGGACGTCCGGGGCTGCCGGACGACATCCGGGGCTGTACGTCCTCCTGACGGAGGCAGAGCCGGCGTTGGTGTCGGTGTCGGGAGGGTGGGGACACGGTGGTGTGTGCGGATGACGCTCGCTGTGCCGTGGGGGCCGGAGCCGGTTAGACTGGTCGCACCATCTGTTACTCAGGCGCGGAAGGCCCTCCACCCAGTGGAGGGCCTTCCGTCTTGTTCGGGCATCGGCCGAGGTCAGGCGACCTGGAGCTTCGGCCTGCCGGTCGGAGCGGGCGGGGCCTGGTGGTAGGTGGGCAGCTTCAGGTTGGGAAGGTCGCCCGCCTGGATCCGGGCGAGGGACGCCCGGAAGGCCGCTTCCATCGCCTCCGGGCTCTCGTACTTCGCCGCGAGCGGGTGCAGTCGGTACGAGTTGCCGTTGCGCTCCTCGCTGCGCGGCCGCAGGACGATGTTCAGGTCGCACAGCGGCGCCATCAGCCCGCTGATGGCCTGGGGGGTGACCCCGTACTCGGCCGCCATGTCCTTCTGGCGTACCGGCAGGGTCCCCCCGAAGTCGCTCCGGGAGACGAGGTACTGCAGGAACTTGACGGCGGACCCCGACAGCGGCAGGGCCCAGATACGCTCCGCGACGATCGGAGACATGACGTTAGCCATGGGATGGCCTTCCTCGTGGACGGTCGCCCGTGCGCGGGCCTGACAGCACTATCACCCGGTGCGCCTTCTCTTGGGAGCGGGAACCTCGGCACCGAAGTCGAGGTGCAGTTGCTCCTGGTGTGCGCCCTCGGGCCCCACCGCGTAAGGGAAGGAATCGGGGTCGTTGCCGTGCTTCTCGGCGATCTCCGCGAGAACCTCCTGCTGAGCGGTGCTGTTGCCCTGGAACCACAGGCGCACGTTGATCTGGATGCGGCCGTTGCCGGCCTTCTCCACCCAGTTGTAGCCGCAGAGGGCCTGGACGGCACGGTTGACCGTGGAACGCGAGATCATCTTGCCGCCCTTCTGCGCGGCGATCTTGTTCAGGCCGTCCGTGATCTCCTGCTGCGTGTACTGGGTGATGCCGGTGCCCGGCACCTGACCGCCCGCCACGAAGAGGAAGACGCACAGCTGGGACTTGGTGATGCTGTTCGCGACCGCCAGCTGGGCCAGGAGTTGGGTGAACCAGTTGCTGGCCAGGCTGTAGCCGGCGCCTCCGGCCATGTCGTGGACGGACTTCGGGTCCGCCGCGTACTCGAGGTGGACCCCCTTGAGGCGTCGACGGCCGGTGGGGTCGGCGGCGTTGGCCACCTGCTCGCCGAGCTGCTGGCCGAGAACAGCCAGGATGTCCCCGTACTCGGCGTCGTTTCCGGCGGAGGCGGGGACGGGAACAGGACGGGGCCCGCGCTGTCGACGACGGGCGGGCGGATCAGATGTCACAGGACCTCCTTGTTACTCAGGCGGTCCGAGACTATCCAAAAAATCAACGGGGGCTTGTCTTTTGGTGCGTCGACGCGCCGAAACTAAAGCTCAGGGCACGAGCGGTGCCCGGCAGGGCCCAAAAGTCCACGGTGCGTGTAGTTATTTTGCCTCAGAGCCTCGAAAATCCACCACTCCTTGATTTCGGTTGTCGTGATGGCGGCACACCTTGTTCGAGCGGCGGGTGCCGGGTGGGGCATTGTCGCGCTCAGGCGCGCCGCTCTGACCTGCGGCGATTCGAGGCGCGGCGGCGTGTGGAGAAAGTACACCGCTGCTTGAGTTTTCCGGCGAATGTGCTGGCCAGGTATACATTTCGGAGCGTCAAATGTGTCGCCCACGACACATCACCTCGCGAGAAGTCGCAGGTCAGAGGCGTTTGCGCGCGCCGCCCTCTTACTACAAGAGCAACCGACGACCGGCGATCGGTTCTGCTGTCGGGTCGGTGATGAGTTGCGTTCGGAGGTGGGTCAGTGGCCACCTCGGGAGCGGAGGAAGGGAGTTGACCTACCCGCACGGCCCGGCACGGAGTGGTTGGTTGGTGGGTTGGTTGGTGGGTTGGTTGCCGAGCTGGGCACCGAGTCGGTTGGTGCTGGACAGGGCCTCCTTCCCCTGTCGATACATCAGCCGGCGCACCTTGAGTTTCTGATGGCGTCCGTTTGGGGTACTGGCTCAGGTCCCCCGCCTCAGCCGGGTCTTGGAGTAGCCGTGGGGTGGTGTCGGGCCCCCACGCCCAGTGAGGGCGCCCTGCGCCCGAGGGGTGCACCGCCGACCGTCAGGGAGGCGGGGCAGGGCGTGGGGGTGAGCGGGTCCAGGGCGCCCAAGCGCCTGGCGAGGGGGTCTGGGGGGCGAGTAGCCCCCCATGCCAAGGCCGGTCCAGCGCGGCCAGGCGCTGGCGGGGTCCAGGGGCTGGCCCCTGGGATTCACGGTCCGCGGCCGGTGAGGGACAAGAACCCTTGCCGAGGAGGGGTCATCCCCTCTCCCCCGGATACCTCTGCCGATGTTTGAGCTGACCTCGCGTTGCTGTGGCCGTCACTACTGCCTCGTGGTCAGCGCAGACGCGACAGGCGAGGCCGGGCCTCGCTGCGAACATCGGGTTTGCGTCAGACGTCAGCGTGAGGAGTTGTGTGATGAGCTGGTCGGCGCCGGCTCGGGTCGCCCGGCGTGGGGCACAGCTCTGACCAACCAACCCACCAGAAAATTTGCCACAACGGTCAAAAGCGACCCACAGAACGGGGCCTCTGAGGGCCGTTCGCGGAGGGGGCGGTGTGATGTGACCTTCAAGGTCCCTACGGGCCGTCAGGCGGGGCTACAGGGCTTTTCTGCCGCTACTGATCGGTTGGGGAGCGACGAGGGATCGCCTCAACGGCTCAATGGCGTCGCGGCCTTGGGCTGGGGAAGGTTCCGGTGAGAGGGGCGTCGAGTTTTGAATGCTCACCAGCTCCGGTGTGGATCAGTGGGTGTCGGCGGAGGGGTGGAGAACCGCTTCGGCGATCTCGTGCCTCGCGATCGCGAGGCTCTCGTCCCAATGCGTAGGGCGCCGCGGTCGAGTAGTCCTTGGGGAGCTCCGGGTGCCGCGCCCCGCAGCACGAGCAGCTGAAACCCGGATCGTTGGTCATGGCCGGGAGCCTGTGCGGGCCCCGGCCGAGGGCGTGCCCGGTCCCTGGTGCGGCTGCTTCGGTCCGGATGACGGTCCGCCTGCGCGCGGTGGGGAGCCCGGCTGCCCGGACTGCACAAGGAAGGGACGAGTCGGGCCGGTTTTCGGTGTGCCTCTTCGCCTTCCGGTGCGAAGGTTAGTAAGGTACCCGCATGACCGCTCCATATGATCCGGAAGTCAGGGAAAAGGTAGTCGCCAAGCTGCCTGGGTCCCTGCGGCAGGAACTCAAGGTCCGTGCCGCCCAGTTGGGCGTGGACATCCAGGACGCCGTCACCGAGGGCATCCACGCATGGCGTGCCGACGCCTCCGCGGCGACCACCGTGGACACCTCCGGCGCCTCGTCGTTCTCCACCTACCTCCCCACCGGCCTGTACGGGGAGTTCAAGGAGGACTGCCGGACGCGGGAGATCCCGTACAACCAGGGGGTGGCCCAGTCGATCCGGCTGTGGCTCGACACCCACCCCTCCCCCATGGGCCGGCGCCGTCCCTCCCACGAGGGGGCCCGCCGGATCGTGGTCTGCAACCAGAAGGGCGGGGTCGGCAAGAGCGCCATCAGCAACGGCGTCTCCCAGGCCCTCGCCGAGACCGGCGCGCGGGTCTGCGTCATCGACTTCGACCCGCAGGGCCACCTCACGCGCCATCTCGGTGCCGAAATGCTCTCCATCAAGGAGCCGAGCCTCGCCAAGCACATGCTGGGCGAGATCGAAGGCCGGGTCCGCGATCTGCTCGTCCCCATCGAGCACGGGGTGTTCGCCGGGCGCCTCTTCCTCCTCCCGTCCTGCAAGGACGCCTTCCTCCTCGACGCACGGCTGGCCACGACGCGTCATGTGCGGACTAAGGAAACGGCCTTGGAGAAGGCGCTGGAGGAACTGGAGAAGGAGTTCGACTACATCGTCGTCGACTGCCCGCCCAGCCTCGGCTACACCATGGACACCGCCCTCTACTACGCGCGTACCCGCGAGGGAGAGCCCGAGAAGACCTCCGGGATCATCGTCCCGGTGCAGGCGGAGGACACCTCCGCCGACGCCTACGACATGCTCAGCGAGCAGCTCGAGGACCTGATCGACGACCTCGGCATCGAGATCGCGCAGCTCGGCTTCGTCGTCAACCTCTACGACAGCCGCAAGGGGTACGTCGTCACCTCGTCCCTCAACAGCTGGAAGGAGTTCGGCGAACCGCCCGTCATCACGGTGATCGCCGACTTGAAGGAGCAGCGCGAGGCCGTGCGCGTGAAGCTGCCGCTCCTGCACTACGCGCCCGAGTGCGAGCAGTCCGAGGCCATGCGTGAGATTGCCCGGGTGATCGCGGCATGAGCAAGAGCGACCTCCTCGGCACCGGCGCCGCCTTCAGCAACGCCCGCCGGAGCAGCGGCCGGAGCGAGCGGGGGCGGGCCAAGGCCATCGCGCAGGGGGATGTGCCGGCGTACGAGCTGGTCCGCCTCCCCCTCGACCAGGTCTCCCCCACTCCCCTCAACCCGCGCCGCAACTTCGGTACGGACGAGGACAAGACCCGCTTCGGCGAGGAGCTGCGCCAGGCGCAGTTGTCGGCGTGCGTCGCCGTCAGCCGTGCGGCGTACCTCGGGCTGTGGCCGGAACACGAGTCGCGGGTCGGGGGCGCGACGCACATCCTGATCAACGGTGAGCGCCGGTTCCGTAGCGCCCTCCACGTGGGTCTGGAGGCGCTGGACTTCGTCGTACGCGACGACCTCGCGGTCTCCCGCACCGACTTCATCGACCACCTGCTCGCCGAGAACCTCGAACGTGAGGACTTCGACGTCATCGAGCGGGCCCGCGGCGTGCGGCAGCTGGTCGAGACTTGTGCCGAGGAGGACGGCCGCGAACACGGGGCCAAGTCCCGGGCCGCCGAACGGCTGGGGCGCTCGCCGTCGTGGGTCACGAACCAGCTCGTGCTGCTGGAGCTGCCCGAGGAGATCCAGCTCCTGCTCAGCTCGGGCGAGCTGCCGGAGCGGGACGGTCGACTGTTGGCCCGCAGGGCGAAGGAGCAGCCGGGTATCGGCGCGGATGAGCTCATGGGCTTGCTCCAGCAGAACAAGCAGCAGGAGGCGGAGGTGAAGGCGGCGCAGCGGGAGATCCTGCGGAGCGTGTCGCTGGAGCCGGGGGCGAGCCTGGGCGGGGGAGCGGCGGCGGGGTCCGGGGCGGACCGCCCCGGAGTGATCGGCTCTGGTGAGGTGGGTTCCGGGCCGGTGGGCGCCGGGCCGGTGGGTTCCGGGCCGGTGGGAGAGCCGACTCGACTTTTGTCCGCGGACAAAAGTCGGGAGGAGGGTGAAGCGGGTTCTGCGTCGGACGCGCACCCGGACCGATCTTTGTCCGCGGACAAAAGTCTGCACGGGGGCCGGGCGGAGGGTTCCGAGCCGCAGCCGCCTGAGGGACGACTTTTGTCCGCGGACAAAAGTCGGGGTACGGAGAGCGTGCCGCCGGCGGCTGCGCCGGCGACCGCCCCGGGTGAACCGGTGCGCGCGCCCTCCGCTGCTCTGCCGTCCGGTGGGCGCGAGTCTGAGGGCGTGATCCCCTCGCAGACGCGGACGGCGGACACCACGTCGGCTCCGTGGCAGGACCCGAAGGCGATGTACGAGGCGATCTGGGCCAACATGTCGGCCAAGCATCGCGCCGAGCTGACGGTGCTGCTGATCGAGAACAATCGGCGAAGCTGACCTCTCACCGTTCTGATCGGGGCCCACCGCGAGACGCGCGGTGGGCCCCAACTTTTGTCCGCGGACAAAAGTCGCTCCAGGAGGGCGCTCTGGTCCTCGGGGTCGATGGCCAGAGCCTGACTTTTGTCCGCGGACAAAATTGGGGCTGCGGAGGGGGGCGTCCGTGTCCGAGGTCCGGGCGGCCCGATCTTTGTCCGCGGACAAAGATCGGCACCTGGGTAGGGAAGGTCCTGAGCGAGGCGCGTACGAGGCCTGGCTTTTGTCCGCGGACAAAAGTCGGCCCAGGGGCGGCGCGGGTATACCGACTGGCTTCCCAGCCGTCGACGAGCTTCTGACGGGTCGGGATCACCGCCCTGCCGAGCTCGGCGGAGCCGGGTAGTCAGCCGCCGGAAGCAGATGTGCAGCGCCGCTATGGCGACGAAGGGCGTCTGGCGCGAGTGCGTCAGCTTGGCGGCGACCAACGCGAGTAGGGACGGGTCCTGCGACCGATGATGCGGACGCACTGGAGAGGTGGCCGGTGTCTACGGCCGGGAGAGCGAGCGCCGCTGTGGCGGGCGCACTGGCTGACCGCATGGTGGACGGCGAGGTAGACCGGCTCTCGTCGAACCCGAGCCCGTCGCCTGGCCGCGATGGCAGGATCCGACTTTTGTCCGCGGACAAAAGTCGGCGACCGCAGAAGTGGCTTGCGTGGCTGACAACCAACGGCCCGATCTTTGTCCGCGGACAAAAGTCTGCACGGGGCGGAGGCTCCGAGGCGGGGCCACCTGCGGGAGCGACTTTTGTCCGCGGACAAAGTTGGGGCCGGGGAGTGGCGCGTCGGGTGACCGGGCCGCCCGATCTTTGTCCGCGGACAAAAGTCGGGTGGCGGCGGGGGGGGGCGGGTGCGGGGGGGGGTGGGGGGGGAGCTAGGGATGGTGGCGGGGGGGGTAGTGGTGT
>NZ_JBEYZH010000039.1:0-23039 GCF_040645975.1 Streptomyces sp. NPDC046557 | reverse complement strand
ACGACGCGCCGATCTCCACCAGGGACTGCTCGAACTGGCCTGCAGCCTCATATGCCTCCGCCGCCTGCGAACCTCATTTTGAAACGATCAGTTAGTCCAGCGGTTGTACCGGAGGGCCGGCGCCATCTGACGGTGGCGCCGGCCCCCGGGCCGCCCGGCGGTTCCTCAGCGGACGCTCGCCCATTGAGGAAGCCGAGCGCAGCGAGGTGAGAGAACGAGGCCTGGCCGCTGTCATCTGGTCGGAGATACGCAGTTCGCACACTGACGCTAAAGCGAGAGATGGCAGTCACGGCCCGGCGGTATGAGCGAAGTGGCCAAGCCGACGGCGTTCTAGAGCACTTCCTCGTCGACCTCATCCATGATCCTGTAAACCAGTTCCTCGTACTTCAGCAGGGCGGCGTCGAACTCCTTGGTGAACTTCTTGCCGTCGAGGTGCTCATCGGTATACGCCGCTGAGATCATGTCCTTCAGCTTCTCGCGGTGGGGACGTGCCTTGGCCAGGGCCTGCTTGCCGGAGCTCGAGGCCACCAGGCGTGCCGTGAGATCTGCCTGCTGCAGCTTGGCGTAGGCAGGGATGTACTTGAGGTTGTACTGGTTCTCTCGCTCATCGACCGTCATGTTCGGATTGGTGATGAAGTTCCGAACTCCGAGGATCTCGGTCTTGAAGGACAGGAAACTCGTTCCCACGCCGGCGTATGCCACCCGGCGGACGTCGGACCGCCTCGCCTTCTCCACGGCCTCTTGGTTCCTACCGGCCTGGACGAAGACCAGCACGCTGCCCGTTAGACCGGTCAGTGCGCCGATCAAGGCCCCGCCGAGCGCGGCGCGGGCGGTGCCCTGTCGCGCTGACCGTACGGCTTCGCTTCGGCTTTCCTGGTCCGGATCCTGGGTCATAGCCAATGTCTAACCCGGGATGTGTCGCTCCGCGACGCAGCAGAACCGTTTGGGAAGGGTGGTCATGCTGGGCCGGGGCTCGCCAACCGTAGGGAAGGGGTGGGGCCTCCGCTGAGGTGACCGCTACACAGGGATGGCCTCTGGTGGCCTTCCCACGAGACCCCGCCTCGTCCACTATGGCGCACCGGGTCGGCGGAGCGGGTCCGTCGGTGCATCAGCTTTGTGTGGTGTCGTTGCCCGCCTGCCCGGTGCCGTCGGCTGTGTGTGGCTCGTGAGCGCCTGACCTCGATCGGCCAGCCGGCGCCAGTGTGCCGCCCGCGATCTCCCCGGAAGGCGTCTTTGGGGATGCGGATGCCGGCATTCGCCTACCCCACGGGGTCAGCGCATGGGAAGCCGAGCGCGCGGGATCGCCGATGCCCCCTGTCCGGGCGCGGTGTTGGGCGTAGTCGTGGGGGGAGTGGGCGCGGAGGAAGCGATGAACGCACGTGAGGATCGTGGGGGCGGGGGACCGGACTTGCTCGGCACCTATCTGGAGGGCCTGCGGGCGCGGTTGGGTGCGAGGGGGTTCGAGGCGGTGATCCGGGCGGCTGACGCGACGTGCGTGCTGCTGGCCGGCGGGCATCCCGCTGTCTTGGCCGGCCCCGACGGCGAGGCTGACGGGTTCGGTTCCGACTTGCAGCGTGAGTACCTGGCGTTGCTGGCCGTGCTGATCACCGGCCGTAGTGACCACCATGTGGTGCGCCTGCCGGGCGTGGACGGGTTGCCGGGTTGGGCGGTGGTCGAGGCCCACGTCGCGGACGACGGGGTCGCGTTGGACGCGTTGTGCCGGCAGATCACGGTCCGGGCCCGGGCGGGCGTCCGGAGCGCGCTCGCGCTGGAAAGCCTGTGGGATGCGAATCCCGGCTACTGACCTTGAAGGCGGATTGTCGTAGGGGAACGCGGCCCACAGGTAGATCTCGAGGAGGCCGGCGCGGTTGTGCGGCTTGCCCGGTTTCTCTCGCCCCATCCCGTCCTCGAGAGCGGTACGCGTATCCGCCGCGCCGACCGGGCGTGGTGACGCCGTCGGGGTCAGCGTGGCATGTTGCGGGGAGTGTCCCACTTCTGGGGTGTCGAGTGCGCGCCGTGTGGGGTGGCGGTCCGGCCTCCTTTGGAGGTGGGGGAGGCCGGACCGCTCAGGGGGTGTGCTGTGCGGCTGGTTCGGAGGATCGCGTGCTCTGTCGGCTCCGGCGCTGTGGCTGCCGGCGGGTCGGGGGCCTGTGGTGCTCAGTACTCGCCGTGCTGGTCCTTGTGGTGGTGCTCGGCCTTGTAGTGGTCTTCCTTGTCATCGCCGCTCTTGTTGATGCAGACGTTGCCGAAGGCGGGGTTGAGGAGGCCGACGACGTTGACGGTGTTGCCGCAGACGTTGATCGGGATGTGGATGGGCACCTGGACGACGTTGCCGGACAGGACGCCGGGGGAGCCGATGGCAGCGCCCTCGGCGGTGGCGTCCGCGGCTGCCAGGCCGGCGCCGCCGGCGAGGAGGGCGGCGGCTGAGGCGGTAACCGCTACGGTCTTTGTGATACGTGACATCAAGATCTCCTAGTGAATGTGGACCTGCCGTGGGGAGTACGGCACGTGCGACCCTTCAAACAGCACGGGCAGGTAGCCGGTTACGGCGGTTGGGCCGGATCGGTGACCCGGGCCACCTCTCCGGTCTCAGCGGGCCAGGTGAGTCCCTATCGAACCCGGAACGGTTCAGGCGAGGCCGGCCCGGAATCGGCGGATGGTCGCGCGAGTCGGGTGGTGGTTTCACCAGGTCACGGGGAGTCGCTTGGGGAAGCGTCGGATCGCTGCCGTGTCCCACTGGATTTCTTCGGAGGGTACGGCGAGCCGCAGGCGGGGGAAGCGGGTGAGCAAGGTGCGGATGGCGGTGTGGAGTTCGGCGAGGGCCAGGTGGGTGGCGACGCAATGGTGTCCGCCCCAGCCGAAGGTCATGTGGGGATGAGGCGTGCGGTCGGGGTGGAAGGTGTCGGGCTCGTGGAAAACGGCGGGATCCCGGTTGGCGGCCAGGTAGGAGACGTGGACGAAGTCTCCTGCCGGGATGAGGATGCCTTCGACTTCCGCGTCCTGTGAGGCGATGCGCGGGATGCCGACGCCCTTACGGAAGGGGATCAGCCGCAGGAGTTCGTCCAGCACCCCGGTCAGCCGTTCGGGGTGGTCCGCAGCAGGGCGATCGTCGCGGGTTCGGTGAGCAGTGTGTAGACGATGTTGCTGATCTGGCAGGTGGCCGTGTCGTTCCCGCTGAGGATGAGCGTCAGCGCCAGGACGGCCAGTTCGTCGTCGTCCAAGGGTTCGTCGCCGTCCTGGTCACAGGCGGCCATGACGCTGATGAGGTCGTTACCCGGCTTGGTCCGCCGCTCGACGATCATGGCGGTGAAGTAGCCGCGCAAGCACTGTTTGGCGCCGGCCGCGGCTTGCCGTGCATCCGGTGATGTGGCCAGCATCTGCCGGGTCTGGCGCAGCAGGTCCGGACGGTCGGTGTCGGGTACGGCGAGCAGTTCGCAAATGGTGTGCTGAGGCAGTGGTACGGACAGGTGGTGCGCCAGGTCGGCCGGCGGGCCGTGCTCGACCATCTCGTCCAGCAGCCGGTGGGCTACGCGTTCGATGGCCGGCCGCATGGCCCGAACGTTCCTGGCCGTGAAGGCGCGGGCGGCGGCGCGGCGCAGGCGGCTGCCGTCCGGCGGGTCGAGGACGTTGATCGACTCTGGGGAGACGATGGGTTCCGGGGTGAGCCGGGGATAGTCGTGGCCGACGATCGCGGCACGGCTGAAACGCGGGTCGGTCGTCACCTGACGGACGCCGTCGAAGGTGGTGACCAGCCATGCCTCGCACTCACCGTAGGGCAAACGGATCCGTGTCACCGGGCCCTGGGCCATGAGTCGGGCCAGGAGCGGGTCGAAGACGAGACTGTCGTGGAAATCGAAGGGGCAGGCGATGGCTGCGCCGGCGGAGGCCATGCGGTGCTCCTCGCGGGGTCAGGCCATGGGGCCATGCGGGCGATCGTGGCGCACGTGCGTCAGGCACATCCGCTGAACGGGCATATTCCGCATCGTGCGGCAGTTCGCCGGGTGGTGCATTCCTGGCTGTGTCAGATGGCAGAAAGGGTGACGGACATGCCTGCCGAGCCTCATGGGGTGCCCGCTGCCGGCGCCGTGGACGTTCTGGTTGTCGGCGCCGGACCGACTGGATTGGTACTCGCCTGCGACCTGGCCCGGCGCGGCGTACGAACGCACGTCGTGGAGGCCGAAGAGCACCTGTTCGGCGGCTCACGGGGCAAAAGCCTGCAGCCGCGCACCCTGGAAGTGCTGGACGATCTCGGTGTCATGGACGCGATCGGCCAGGCCAGTGAGCCGTTCCTGCCCATGCAGACCTGGCGGGACGGCCGGCGGCAGGGTGAGTGGCGGCTGATCGAGCCCGATCCCCAGGCGCCGGCATCCCGGTTTCCGGTGGCGCGCGGGCTCACCCCCGCCCAGGTAGTCGTAGCGCAAGGTCAGCGGTGCGGTCAGGCTCCTGCCGGCGCCGCTGCCGGCCAGACCCACCGCGCAGCTTGACCAGCCGCGCCACCGTCTCGGCCCAGGCCGAAAGATCCGGCAGATAGATCAGCGAACCGCGGCCGGTATACACCACATCGAACGTCTCGCCTTTGAGCGCTTCGACGGCGTCATACACATCGGCCTGAACGAACCGCACCGCCGCACCGGCGCCGGCGGCCACCCCGCGGGCCGCGGCAAGACTGACCAATTTCGGTGGTCATGAGGCGGGCGGCCGCCGACCAAAGCCGTGGGGCGTCGAGCTGCTGCTGAATGACGACCAGCTCGCCCGACACCCGGCGTTGGATGTCGGCCGCACCCATCGACATGTAATCGCTCCCGTACGCGGCGAGCTTGGCCTCCCACTCCTGCGCGTCGGGTCCGCCGGTCAGTCGGGCGGCGAACCCCCGCGCCAACAGGTCGGAGGCGACGACGGGGGCTATGGCGGTGCTGGCCACGTCGGTCAGGAACGTACGGCGCATCTGCCACAGCGCCGCGAGATAGAAGCCCCCCGGGGCGACTTTCCCGCGCTCCCACCGCGCGATGTACTCCCTCGTGAGCGTTGTCCCGTGGCTTGTGTTGAACTCGTCGGCCAGACGGGCCTGGGACCAACCGTGCGCCGTGCGTAGCCCCCGGCCACCGAGCTTCTTGACATCGACGTGGACCAGGTCGCCAACCCGGTCGTGCTCGTAGCGGACGACGCCGCGCAGTTGCTCGCCGGTGGGCGGATCGAGATCGCGCAGGCGGCTGAGCCCTCGCCGGACGAGGACTCGGTGCACGGTGGCCGGTGCCACGGTGATGCCGTGCAGCTTCTCCAGTTCGGCGGCGAGCCGGGCGGGCCCGTACTTGGTCTGGCGCCGCAGCGCCTCTACCAGATCGGCGATGTGCTCGCTCGTGCGGTTGGGGCGGGCGATGGGTTGGGAGGAGCGATCCGTCAGGCCGTCCTCGCCGTGGGTGAGCCAGCGGGCGTACCACTTGGCTAGGCAGCGGCGGGAGATTCCTGCTTCCGCAGCGACGTGTGCGATCGGACGTCCGGCATCGACCCGCAGGCACAAGCGCAGACGTCCTTCGGGGCCAGTGGTGCGTTCCGATGTCCCCTGCTCGTGGCGCTCCCGGACTCGGCGGCCGCGTTCACCGGGAGCCCTGGGATCTCGGGGCTCCCGCGTGAGCGGCTGTACGTGGCGTCAGCGTGCGAACTTTTCGATGGCCTCCGGGGTGACGGGGGTGAAGAAGTTGACGAGGTTGCCGTCGGGGTCGCGGAACAACAGCGACCGGTTGCCCCAGGGCATCGTGGTGGGCTCGTTGACGAAGTCGGTGACGAAGCCGGTCAGGTTCTGGTGAACGCGGTCCACGTCGTCGACGAGGAACTCGGTGATCACGCTGTAGTTGTCCGCCGGGCGGGCAGAGCCCGGGGCGAACAGCGGGACGGTGCGGGTGCTGGCGATCGCGAGAGTTGCGCGCGCGGTCTTGAGTTCGGCGAAGTCCTCGGTGGACCATATCGCCTGCATCCCTGTAGCACGCTCGTAGAACTCAACGAGGCGTGCGACGTCGCTGGTGATGATGCGGATCGAGACGAAGTCCATGGGAATCTCCTTGGCTGTGCTGGAGGCGTGCACGTCGCAGGCTAGAAGAAATAGTGGACAGAATCGGTCCTGTATTCGCGTTAGGCTCCGAACATGCCACGACCCACCGGCCGCGTGCTGACACTCCTGGAGCTGCTGCAGTCGGGCGGCACCCGGACTGTGGCCGAGCTAGCCGACCGTCTCGGCGTCGAAGGGCGCACTGTACGGCGGTATGTGGACCAGCTGATCGACCTGGACGTGCCCGTGGAGTCGGTGCGCGGCCGCTAGCGGCGGGTACCGGCTGGCTCCCGGGTACCGCTTGCCTCCGCTCATGCTCAGCGACGACGAGGCGCTGGCAGTGCTGCTCGGTCTGGTCGTCGGCCGCCGGGCAGAGCTGACGACGACGGAGCGCACGGCAAACGAGACGGCGTCAGCGAAGATCCGGCGGGTGCTGCCCAAGCACATCGCCCGCCGGCTCGACACACTCCTGGAAGCTCTCGCCTTCACGGATCAGCCCGGCGAGTTGGACCACCCGGACGCCGGGCTCCTGCTCACCATCGCCGATGCGGTGCGCCATCGCCGACCGGTCTCGATCCGCTACACCGATCGCGACGGACGGCGCAGCGAACGCACACTGCACGCATACGGGATCGTCGCCCATGCGGGCCGGTGGTATGTGACGGGCAAGGACGCCAAGGCGGGCGAGGACCGAACCCTCCGGCTCGATCGCATCGCAGCCGCGAGGGCCCTGCCCGGCTCATTCGAAGCGCCCGTGGGTCCCGGTCCGGCACAGCGCGTGTTGTCAGGATTCGCCACGGCCGAGTACAGGCATCAGGTCACCTTGCGGATCCACGGGACAGCTGAGCAGATCCGCGCCCACCTCCCAGCCAGCGTCGCGAGCCTGGAGGAGCACGAACCCGCGGCCGGCCAGGACCCGGCAGCCGAGCACTGGCTGCGCGTCGAGCTACGGGCGCAGCAGCTCGACTGGTTGCCTCGGATACTCGCCTCACTCGACCGGCCGTTCGTCATCGAGCGCCCCGATGAACTACGCGACCTCGTCATCGCGCTCGCCGATCGCCTCGCGTCTTATGCCCGCCAAGCCTGACAGCGAGGAACCAATGTCATGAGACGGCGCAGCTAGGCCCCTTTGAAGGCGCTCCGCGCCGGGGCCCCGCCGCTTGCGGGGCGAACGGACCCACCCTGTTCGGTCCTGCTGGAGGCAGGCCATACCGGTGACCTAGGCCGTGTTTTAGGACGTGCGGGCGGCCAGCCATTTGGTGAGGTCGCCCGCGATGTGGTCGGTGCTGGTTTCGACGACGACATCGTGTTCGTGGCGGGTGGTGTCGCGGCGGACGATCTCGTATCCGCCGTTGTCCAGGACGGCGACGGAGGCGAACCAGAGGGGGTCGTCTTGGTCGGGCTGGATGACGACGAGGGTGTTGTCCGTGTCGTTGAGGTCGTTGATCAGCCTGGACAGGGCGTCATGGGACGGGTTGTCGACGTGGTCGCCGTTCTCGCTGTCGGCGCAGTAGTGCTCGGCGGCCACAGGCCCTCCCCGGTTGCGTGCGATGTCGAATGCCGTGGTCAGCATGGCAGGCCGTGTGGCCGGGCCGCTGGTTCACAGCCACTGGTGAATCGCGGCGATTTGCGCGGTGGCCTCGAATCGGCAGGCGAGCTTGTCATACCGGGTCGCGACGGCCCGGTGCTGCTTGAGGCGGCTGATTCCGCACTCCACTGCGTGGCGGGCCTTGTAGTCCTGCCGGTCGAAGGCCGGCGGACGGCCACCGGCACGGCCCCGCCGCTTGCGGTTGCGGACCTGGTCGGCCGGCTCGGCAATGGTGCAGCGGATCCCGCGTCTGCGCAGGTAAGCACGGTTGGCGCGCGCGGAGTACGCCTTGTCACCACGCACCCGCAGCGGCTTGCTCCTGGGACGGCCACCGCGCACCTTGGGCTCGAACTGCGGGCTGTCACCCCGCTGACCGGCCGTGACCAGCAACGACAACGGCTTCTGCCCCTGCTCGCAGGCCAGATGGATCTTCGTGGTGAACCCGCCCCGCGAACGGCCCAGCCCGTGATCGTCCGGCTCACTGCCCACGCCGCCGGGTGGTTCCTTCTATCCGACCCCGTCCCGGCGGGCACCAGCCGCGTGCTGATGGGCCCGGCAGACCGTGGAGTCGACGTTCGCCTCCCACGTGATCAGTCCGGCCGCATCCGCCCTCGCCTGCGACAAGGTCAGGATCCGGGTCCACACACCCTCGCGCTGCCAGCGGCGAAAGAGCCCGTACACGGTCTGCCAGGGCCCGTACGCACACGGCAGATCCCGCCACGGCACACCGGTCCGCACCCGCCACCGCACACCGTCGATCAACCGCCGCCGGTTCCGCGACCTACGGCCCCCGCCCGCCGCAGGCAACAACGACTCCAACATCGACCACTGCTCGTCAGAAAGATCCCCACACCCCACACCGTGATCATCACGGCGCGAGACGTGGAACGACGCAAGGTACCCACAGCGGTCACCCTCACAGCACTGGCGGCGGCACTGGCATCGGCGTCTCCGGCGTCCGCCGGAGGTGTTGGTGACTTCCTCCCCCCGTCTTTCGGCACTGACTGTGCCAACCACCACGGCACCCACGCAGCAGGGACGACCACCCACGGAACAGGCGCCGCCAACGGCAACCTCGCCGGACTCCCCGTCGGCACCCCCTTCATCCAGTGCGGCGGAGCCGACCTGGCTCCTGCTCTGCCTATCGGCGGGCTCTTCGATGGCCTGCCGGTGATTGGCAGTGTCTTGTCCCCGGTGCCCAAAGGGCTTCCCATGGCTTCCCGGTGATCGGGGCGAGCTGAGTCTGCCGGATCCTGCCGGTCGCCGCGCACGCAGTACCCCCGGGCCACATACATGGTTCGTCGGGCCTGCTGGCCCGGCCCAGGGCGTTTCGGGGCGAGTGCCGGCGCCCAGGGGCCCGGGTCTGTCCTGCCTGCTGGGCGCCGTCGGGGATGACGGGCCAGAAACGGAGGAAGCCGAGCTGTTCCAGTTCGGCGCGGAGCGCGGGGGCGAGTGCCCGCCATCGTGTGACCCGGTGCTGGCCGTTGTCGCGGAGCCGGTCCCGCCCTCTCCGGCCGGGACGTTAGCGAGCTGCACGACGAGTACCGCCAGGCGCTGGAGAAGCTGATCGACGCCAAGACCGCCGGCACCCGCCCAGAGCCGGTCGAGGCCCCCGCACCGGCCTCGGCGGAGGTGGTGGACCTGACGGCGATGCTGGAGAAGTCCGTCAGCGAAGCGAAAGCCTCGCGCACCGGTGGCGCCGATGTCACCGTGCACGACCTGCCCGCTGCGAAGAAGACCACCAAGAGGACAACAGCGGCGAAGAAGACCGCCGAGGAGACTCCGGCGAAGAAGAGCGCCGGCCGCAAACCCCGCAGCGCCTGAGACAGGGGGGAACCTCCTGACCGGCAGTGGTCAGCCTGCCGCACCGCGCTTACCTGCGTCGCCGGGGAATCCGCTGCACCATCCCGGACAAGGTCGACCAGGCGCGCAACCGTCAGAAGCTTGGCTCCCGCGGTGGCCGGCCGCCACATTTCGACCCGGTCTACTACCGTGAGCGCCACGCGGTCGAGTGCGGGATCAACCGCCTCAAGAGGCACCGCGCCATCGCTACGCGATACGACCAACTAGCGGTCCGCTACGAGGCGACCGTCCTCGTTGCTGCCATCGACGAATGGCTGTGACCAACGCACATGAAGCGTGCCCTATGGGGAGCCCCCAGCAGCGAAGTGCTGTTACTCCACGGCAGATTCGATGAAGATCTGCGCCAGTTCACGCGGTTGGGAGAACATCGGCCAATGGCCGGTGTTCATCTTGACCAGCCGCCAGTGCTTGCTGTTTAGCAGCTCGGCCACGTCTTCGTCGGGCTCGGCATCGTCGGATTCGGCCCCCGCAGGCAGGCAAAGGATGTACGTCGCCGGAAGTTCACTGAGCGCCCCAGCGAGCACGGCGGACTCGGTCAACGTGGCGCCCGGGTGAGGCGTTGAACCACGGACGAGTCGTGCGATCTGCTCATCGGTGAGACCCTCGCCGTCATAGTGAGCAGCTGGCACGAGCGGCCAAAACCCACCGTTCTCGGCGATCGAAGCCTTCACTGCCGCCCCACCATCTGGCCAGGCGGAGATAAACGACTCGCCGTCAGTTGGAACACTTGAGTCGACGAATACCACGCGGGCCAGCCGGTCGCCGATCCGCTCCGCGGCCTGGCCAACCGGGATGCCCGAGTAGCTGTGGCCGACCAGGACTACGTCACGCAAATCCTGGCGTTCTACTTCGGAAACGATGTCCTGGACGTGGGTCGCTTGCCCCGCGAGTACGCCCCGCTTTTCAGCAAGACCGGACAGCGTCAACGGGTAAACGCCGTGGCCAGCCGCACGCAGATACGGCACCACCTCGTCCCACGCCCACGCCCCAAGCCGCGCACCTGCAACCAGCACGAAATTCACCATCCCCGTACCGTAGCCGGGCAGCCCGACGATCCCCCAGAAAATACTTTCGACACACGCCCTAGAGGCCGAACTTCCCCTGGACCGTACGACTCACGTCGGGCTGATGACGGCGGTCCTCGGCTGGACCGACCCGGTCGCCCTCCAGCCCCGCGACTACGAACAGATCGCCCTACAGCTGACCGCCTACGGCGCACCGCGTCCATCCGGGCCTCCATCGACACGGCAGGGTCCGTGACGTACGTTGCGGTGGCCGGGCCAGCCCCAGCGCCGGTTCCCGGACTGCCGCGCGGGGTCAGGCGCGGAGGGCGCAGGAGAGGTGGGTCGGCCGGATGCCCACCCGGATACGCCGAGCTCCCGCGGCGGCCCCTCGTTCCGGCACCTGACAGGTTGCGTTCCCCCGGCAGCCGCTGGCGGAGGCTGCCGCCGGGGCGGGGCCGGAGGAGGATGAGAGGACAGCCGCCAAGGGCGAGCGGAGGGCCGGATGGTCGGACCCGAGGCCGCCCGCAGTGGGTGAAGGAGGTCCGGTCATGGTCGCGTCCGAGGTGTTCCGGGCCGGGCCCGGCCCGGTGGGAGTGGTTCCCTCCGAGCCCGGCGGTCTGCTGGATGTGCTGAGCGTGGCCGCGGTGGTGCTGGACGCCGCGGGGCGGATCACGTTGTGGAGCCCTCAGGCCCAGGAGCTGTTCGGCTGGTCCGCCAAGGAGGCGCTCGGCCGGTACGCGGCCAAGCTGCTGGTCGCCGACGAGTACGTCGACCTGGTCCTCGAGCTGTTCGCCAAGGTCATGGCCGGTGGTGGCGCCTGGGCCGGGGTGTTCCCTGTACGGCACAAGGACGGCTCCACGAGGCTGGTGGAGTTTCGCAACATGCGACTCCTCGACGAGCACGGAGGCGTGTACGCCCTGGGGATCGCCTGCGACGAGGCCGTTTTGCGCGGTGTGGAGCGGGACCTGGCGCTGTCGGTGCGGCTGGTGGCGCAGTCCCCCCTCGGGCTGGCGGTGCTGGACACCGATCTGCGCTACGTCCTGGTCAACCCGACGCTGGAGCGGATCAACGGCCTGCCGGCCGAGAAGCACCTTGGCCGTACCGTCCGTGAGGCGCTGCCGTTCCTGGACACCGAGGTGATCGAAGCCTCCATGCGCCAGGTTCTGGAGACCGGCGTTCCTCTGCTGGACCAGTTCGCCATCGGGTCTACCCCCGCCGACCCGGACCGGGAGCATGCATGGTCGGGCTCCTATTACCGGCTGGAGGATCCCAGCGGGCGGGTAATCGGAGTTGCCCTGTCGGTGGTGGACGTCACCGACCGCTACCGCGCTGCCACCGAGGCAGCCGAAGCACGCCGACGCCTGGACCTCATCGCCCGGGCGTCCGTCACCGTCGGCACCACCCTGGATGTGGAAGGCACCGCCCGCGAACTCGCCGCTCTCATCGTGACCGACCTCGCCGACCTCGCCACGGTCGACGTCCTCGACTCAGTCCTGGAAGGCAGCGCCCCCACAGTCCCCGGTCCCTACACGGAGCAGGCGCTCTTTCGGGCGCTGGCGGTAGCGGCGGCCTACGAGACGGACGCCGTCCACGCCGCCGACCCGGTGGGCGAACGCACCACCTATCCAGCCGAGCGCCTGGTCACGCGCTGCGTCAGCACCGGACGCCCCGTCCTGGTGGCACACCTCACCCGCCCCGGTCTGGAGCACATCGCACGCGACGAAGCCGCCGCAGCCCTCCTCGCCCACGAGGGCGCGCACTCCTACCTGGCCGTGCCGCTGATCGCCCGCGGCCAACTCCTCGGCGTCCTCGGACTCCTGCGCACCCGCAATCCACTCCCCTTCACCCACGACGACGTCACTCTGGCCGGCGAACTGGCCACCCGCGCCGCCATAGCCATCGACAACGCCCGCTGGTACCAGCACGCCAACGGCACCGCCCTCACCCTCCAGCGCCACCTTCTGCCCCACCCCCCACCCCAGGCCGCCGGCCTGGAAATCGCCTACCGCTACCAGCCCGCGCAAGCGGCCAGCGGGATCGGCGGCGACTGGTTCGACGCGATCCCCCAGACCATGGACATGACCGCCCTCGTGGTCGGGGACGTCATGGGACACGGGGTCAACGCCGCCGCCACCATGGGACAACTGCGCACCGCCACCCGCACCCTGGCCGAACTCGGCCTGGACCCGGCCCGCGTCCTGCGCCACCTCGACCACATCACCGCCGAACTGGACCAGACCATTGCCACATGCGTCTACGCCGCCTACGACCCGCACCGCTCCCGCTGCCGACTCGCCCTCGCCGGTCACCCACCCCCCGCCCTCATCCGGGCAGGACAGCCGCCCGAACTGCTCGACCTGCCCGCCGGCGTTCCGCTCGGCGCAGGCGGCCTCGGCGGCACCCGGTTCGAGACCAGCGTCCTCGACCTGACGCCAGGCGACCGGCTGGTCCTGTACACCGACGGCCTCGTCGAAACCCGCGACGACGCCCTGGAAGACCGCCTCAACCTGCTTCTCAGCCTCCTCACCGATGCCGGCCTCCCCCCGGAGGCGACCTGCGACCGGCTGCTGGCCGCGCTACGTCACTCCGACGCCGCGGACGACGTAGCCCTCGTCATCGCGCACGTGCGACCCCACCCGCCCTGCACGAGGTGAAGAAACGGCTCCCCGGTAAGTCCGGGCACACAGTGCCGGTACAAGGCCGCCGGCGGGTCGTGGTCAGCCGGCCAGGCCGAGAGCGTTGTCCGGGCAACAATACGGACAGGGTTCCACGCCGTCGGCGGGCATCCGACGCCGCCTGGTCCCGTTCGACGGGCTTACCCTTGCCCGTCCCGCTCGCGCCGACGCGGACGCGCAGCGCCTGAGGGCCGCCGGGGTCCGTATCGTCTCCTCTTTCCAATCCCGAGGCGGCGGCAAGGGAAGGCGGCTCTGCTCCTCGGCCGAGGCTGCCTCCAGCGCGGGGATGGTGCGCGCGACCTGGTGTGCTGCCAGGTCAGCCACGCCTGCACGGCACGCCACCGCTCGAGGCGCTCCCGGGTCCCGCTCCTCACCTTCGCTTCCCCGGATGGGACACGGTGAAGGTGCCGTCGGCGTAGCGCACCACCAGTTCCGGCTCCCCACCCGAGGCGGTCTCGGCGGCCCGCCGCAGTTCCACCCGCCGTACCGCGCTGTACCCGCCAGCCCTCCAGAACGGATGCCCGCTGATCTCGCAGGAGAGCCGGATCAGTTCCCGCCGCAGTTCCGCCCCACCCCGCTCGGGCCGGACGGCGAGCAGGGGGAGTATCACAAGCTCCGTCGGTGGTGCGCGTTCCGTTGGCGCCCGAGATGCCCAGCTACGTCTTAGTGGTGCTTGTCGGTGTCGTCCCGGTCATCGGTGTGAGGGCTGCCGGTGAGCGATGACACTCGATCGCCGTGCGGGACCATTTCCCGCCTGGCGGGCCGCCGGGAAGAAAGTTCGGCCGCTGCTCCCGCCTGGCGGGACGTGCCGCTGCTCGGTCTTTCTTGCAGGTCAGAGCTGTGCGGGGTGGTCTGCATACAGCAGATATCAGGGTCGTCCGGGCCGGTCAGATGTACCGCTACTACCTGCGCCAGACCGTTGTTGGCGACGGCCGCCGCCCGGCACGCACGCCCGCTCGCCAAGGCTCAGGAGGAAGCCGGTGTCCCGGCCGGGCGATGGATGGGGCCGGCGCCTGGCCGTGCTCGGTCTGACGGCGGGAAAGGAGGTCACCGAGAGCCAGCTGCGGAACTTGTTCGTCGAGCGGGGCCGGCACCCGTGCGCGGACCAGATCGAGGCCGACCGGCTGGCCAAGGGCGACTCCCCGACGCCGGCGCTCTCGGTCGCCGGGTGTTGGTCACGGGTGTCGATTTCGTCTTCCGGCCGCAGCCGACGATCTACCTGTTGTGGGCGCTGGGGATGAGGAGACGCGGCGGGTGATCGAGGCCGCGCACGAGCGGGCGATCGAGCGGGTGCTGGAGTGGATCGAGGACGAGGTGGCGGTGATCCGGTTGGGCAAGGACGGCATCTACCGGGTGCGGCCGCCCGGCGGCCTGGTCGCCGCCCGCTTCCGCCACTACCAGGCGCGCTCCGGGCGACTCTTGCTCCATGACCATCTGCTGCTGTCCGTGAAGGGGCAGCGCCTGGACGGGAAGTGGGGCTCGATCCACACCACGGCCCTGCACGAGAACACCGTGGCCGCCTCCGCGCTCTACAACGAGTTCGTGGCCGCGGAGGTCTGCGAGGCGCTGGGACTGGCGACCGAGCCGCGCACCGTCACCCCGGGACGCCGGCCGGTCATGGAGATTGCCGGGGTGCCGCACGAGCTGAACCGCTGGACCTCCCGGCGCAGCGACCAGATCGCCGCCTGCATGGCCGAGCTGGAGCACGAGTACGTCACCGCCGTCAAAGACGACGGCGAGCTGAAGTTCCGGCCCGTGGTCTCCGAGCGCGCCCGCGCCAAACTGAACCAGATCGCCGCCCGCAAGACCCGGCCGCCCAAACAGAAGACCCAGCCGCTCGCGCAGCTGCGCGCGTGGTGGAAGACGAGTGCGATCCTCACCTCCGGCGTGGCCGCCGACATCATCACCTCCCTCCTCGAGCACGCCCGTGCCGCGGCTGCCGCGATCCGGGCCGCCCGGGTCGCCGCCGTGGTCGACATAGCGCTGGCGGCCGTCGACGTCGCCGCGACCGTGTTCGTGATGAACGACGGCGGCCGCTTCCACCGTCGGCACCTGCTCGCCGAAGCCCGCCGCCGTCCTGCGCGGCCGCCGCCGCGACCCCGGACTGGACGAGAAGATCGTGGCCGCCGCCATCTCCACGCACTGCCTGGACATCAGCGAGCCGACGACCGTGCGGCCTGGAATCCGGCTACCGCCTCTACACCGTACGGTGGGCACTGTCCCACCTCACCGGCCGCCGCCGCCCACCGACCCCCGCCCCCGATCCGGACCGGCAACCCCCGGCCGACCCCGGCGAGCCGGCTGCGCCCCGGACCCCGGACCAGACAGCGGGGGAGTGGGAGATACCCCGCATCTCCTTGAGCTACGACCGGGCCGTCCTCGCCGGTGCGGTGGTGGGGGAGATGCTACGCACCACCACCACCGCGCGGGGCCGGGCGTACGACGTCGTCGCGCACCAGCAGGCGGCGATGCCCGAGCAGCTGCTCGCGCCCCCGGCCGCCGACCCCGAGCACGACGACCAGGAGCCGGAGGCCGGACAGCGGGAGGCGATTGGCTTCGTCAGCGAGTTGTGGGTTCTGGCACAGATCTTGGGGAGCCGTCGCGGAGCGTCACCTCGATGTGCGATTGTGAGGGGGTGGTTCGCGTGAGACCGCGTACGCCTTGTCGCCCCACGACAGGAATTGACGCTCCCTCAGGGGTCTGCCAGCCGCTATTGCGGTCACTCGTGGACGGTGATGGTGCTGGTCATGCAGACCGATGCACCGTTCTGGGACTCGCTGGTGTTCCCCGGGATCGACGATGTGGATGTCGAGGCGGTTACGGACGGGTTCGGCACGGTCGAGGTGGTGGCGAGAGGCCGCGCGGACGAAGCTTCATGCCCGGACTGCGGTCGCGTCTCGGGCAGAGTCCACGACCGCTACCAGCGGCGGCTGAACGACCTGCCGCTCGCTGAGCAGGGTTTTACGATCCGGCTGACGGTCCGGCGCTTCATCTGCGGGTGGGTGGACTGCCCGCGCCGAACGTTTCGCCGAGCCGTTCTCCCGGCTGGCCACCCCGCACGCAAGGTTCACGACTCGGCTCAACCGCGCCTTGGAGCGAGTGGGGCTCGCGCTGGCCGGGCGGGCCGGGGCTCGGCTGGCTGCCCAGCTGGGCTTCGGCGCGGGGCGGATGACGTTGTTGCGCAGGGTCATGGCGCTGCCTGATCCACATTTCAGTACTCCGCGTGTGCTGGGTGTGGACGACTTCGCGGTTCGTCGTGGTCATACCTACTCCACCGTCTTGACCAGCGTCGAAGACCATCGTGTGGTCGATGTGCTCCCCACCCGTGAAGCCGGACCGCTGGCCGCCTGGCTGGTCCGTCACCCCGGCGTGGAGATCATCTGCCGAGACCGGGCGGGCGCCTACGCCGAGGGTGCCCGCCGCGGCGCCCCCGACGCTCTTCAGGTCGCCGACCGGTTCCATCTGTGGCAGGGCCTCGGCTGGGCCGTGGAGACCTGCGTCGCCGCCCACCGCGACTGCCTGCGCAACCCGTCTCCCAGCAGCCTGTTGCCGGAGGCGCCTCTGGGTTCCGGTCGGCCGCAGGACGACTCGGCGCCTGTCGGCCGGCGGGCCGAGCGGAAGAAGGCAGCACACGCCTTGGTCCACGACCTCCTTGCCCAAGGCCACTCACGCCGGGCGATCGCCCGGCACCTGGGCTGGGGCCTCAACACCGTCCTCCGGTACGCGAACGCCCCAAGCCGGCAGGACACCATCCGCGACAACCGGCCCCGGTCCAGCAGGCTGGACCCCTACAAGCCCTACCTGGAACGACGCTTCGCCGCGGGATGCACCAGCGTCACCCACCTCCACAATGAACTCCTCGCCGACAACGCACCCGTCACCTACCAGATGGTCCGCGCCCACATCGTCACCCTCCGCGGGACGCCTGCCGGCACGCCGCCCCGGCCTCCGACGGTGCGCCAAGTGACCGGCTGGCCAACCCGGCACCCCACCACGCTGAGCGAGGACGACCAGGCCGCTCTGAAGGACGTCCTGGCACGCTGCCTCGAACTGGACACGGCCGCCGGACATATCCGCGACTTCGGCGAAATACTCACCGACCGGCTCGGGGCCACACTCCCCACCTGGATCGACGCAGTCGACGCCAGCCAACTACCCGGCCTCACCAACTTCGCACTCCACATGCTCCGAGACCTCGACGCCGTGACCGCCGGACTCACCCTCCACTGGAGCTCCGGCAGCATCGAAGGCGCCGTCAACCGCATCAAAAAGATCAAGAGGCAGCTCTACGGACGAGCCGGCTTCCACCTGCTCCGGAAGATGATCCTGCTCCAGTAGCAGCTTGTAGTGTAGGGAGACTGCCATGAGGGGTGATCGATATAAGCAGGCGACGGTACGTAGCCAGGGGGGTACCCGGCGGGTATCGCATTTGGGACAACAAGGGGCAGCGGTGGTGGGGTGACCACTACGAGCTCTGCCCTGACGCTCTCCTGACGGAGTTGAACGGCGCTGCCGAACCCGCGAAGCTCACCGCTCTTCTCAAGCAGTACCGAGCACAGAAACGCTGACGGAGTGAGCGACCGGTTTGGAGCGTGGTCGGGTGGGCGGGGCTGAACTGGCCTCGGCCGACTTGTTCGACTGCTCCATGAGTGGCGGCAGCGTCCGGCTCAGCACTTCGCCCCTCGGACGGCCGACCCGCTCACCTGACGTCCAGGAAGCACCTCCTCGAACATCGAGGTGACGCTCCGCGACGGCTCCCCAAGATCGGTGCCAGAACCCGCTACTGACGTACAAAGCCATCACGGTCGAGACCCGGGCCCGGTTCGGGTTCACCGCAGCCCCCGGGACGACGGACGACGGGCGTATCCGCAGCCACCCTCATCCCCGAAGACCAGCCCGAACGACTCGCCCAGGTACTCATCGACTTCCTGATCAAACCGGAGCAGAACCGGTCCGACACGCCTTCTGAGCGCGGGGGGGCGGCAGGCGGACCCGACAGCCGCTACCGCCCTCCCGCCAAGGTCGAAACTGCAAGCCGGGGCCGGGGCCGGGGCCGGTGCCGCATGGCGCCGGGTGAAGTGACGCATCGGATCACCCGAGAGTGCCAGCTCGTATACGAGGTCCTGTACCGAGCCGGACGCCTCGTCCTCATCAGCCCTCCACCAGACTGTCCATCGCCCCGGACAGACCGGGGCTTGCGAGCTTCGCTACTGGTGAGAGGAAGGCTGCCGAACGAGCACTTGTGACAAGCACCGTGCCTCTCTGGTGACAACCAGCCTGCTTCGCCCGGTCTCATTCACCAGCTCAACTGGCTCTGCTGGTGAAAACTACTGTGCTTCGGCTCAACCGACCGAATGTCAGTGGCGTCCGTCACCATGGCACTTCGGACTTTCGGAGCACACGCGACCTCGCCGCCCGTGACGCGCCGCCCGCCGGGCAGGTGTCGTCAACGTGTGGCAAACCGACAGCACGGACTTGTCCAGCGACATGGCTGTGCCCTGGCTGCGCACCCCTGACCTGCCGGGTCACCGCGAAGTGGAATACGCCCGTGCCGTTCCGCAGCGGCATCCGCCACATCGAGATGGTCCGCTGCGACGAGAGGAGCCCGATTCCCTGCCCGAAGAAAGGGACAGGCAGGTGCGGCGGCTGGCACCCGACCACCAGGCTGACAGAGCGCTCGTTCGACGACTTCATCAGGGGCGCGGCCTCGGGGTTGTATGTGCGGGCCATCGTGAAGGAGAAGCGGACCCCGTACGAGTTCTGGACGCCGGCCACCGATTCCGCCGCCTTCCTGGACGCGACATCGGGGGAAGCCCCCGTCACCGTCGCGGGGCCGACGGTCGCCTCACTGGTGCCAGCCGGCCCCGAGGGCGCCACGCATCGATTCGGGCTCGATGACCCGTGGCTGCCCCTGGCCGACGACGCGGCCGGCGAGGACTTGTTGTCCGGCTGGTCCACCGACGACGACGCCGACGCGCTGGCCGAGCTGGCGGCCGGGGAGTCCGGTGCGTCGCTGCGCCGCCTGACCGCGCCGGGCACGGGCCCGTTGGCGGTCATGGGGGAGGTGCGGGTGGCGGAGCGGTTCCGGTCGGGCTCGGGTGGCCTGCGCCTCACCCTCACCTGGCCTGCCGACCTGCGCCATCACTGCGGCCACCGCGGCGGGCGGCGTCCGGTGAGCCAGCCGTACGGGCGCCACGGCGCGGGTTGCGGGGCTTGCCCATAGCCGGCCAGGCATGCAAGAGGCGGGCGACCAACCGGTCGTCCGCCTCGGCCGTCCTTCTTGCTTGTTGCCGTAGCGCTACGCGACCCGATCCCCGAGTCGACTCGATTAGCTGGAAGCACATCACCTGTCTGCTGATCAATCCGGCCGCAGGATCAGGTGAACTGCGGTGTCGGCAAGACAGCCTGGTGCCTCCCGACCCCATCCCAGGATCGGGTCGGGCAGCTCATTTCCGCAGGTGAGTGAACCGACAGGCAGGGCGTTCGGCGTGCGGGCGGCCGTCGTACTCTTCCCGGGCCTTCCGGATCTTCAGCTGGCGATGCGCAGGAAGGGTTGCGCCTCGGGGATCGGTGCGTCCTCGGCGCCGTCGGGTCGGGGTCGGGGTCGGGGTCGAAGCCGGTTCCGTGCCGGGGACCCGCGGGGCAGGTCGATGGTCGTGTCGGGGAACGTGAGCGGCCACAGGTGCGTGTCCGGGTTGTGGATGTGGTTCAGGAGGTGTGCTTCCGACTCCCCCACATGGCCGAGGTCTGGGACGAGAACTGGTTCGGCTCCACCAAAACCCTCGATGTCACCACGGCCGGCCTGCGCCGCCGCGGCGAAGTCGTTCCCCCGCCCTGCACACCTGCTGCGGATCACCACCCTGCGGGTCCACGGCTACCGGCTGGGGAACAGTATCCCGGATAGCTGGTCGATCGGCGGGCTCAGCCGGTGCCGGTGCGCGGCGGGGTACAGGCTGCGGGCCGGATTCCGCCGTGGGCGCTGAGGAAGGCCAGCAGGTCGCAGACGGACCGGTCGAGAACCTGGTCGTGGCCCGCGCCTGGGTAGGTGCGGTAGAACACGGCGCGTGAGCCCAGCCGGCGCAGGCGGGCGACGACCTGGTCGGTCCAGGCGGGCGGCACGTCCTGGTCGGCCTTACCTTGGATGATCAGTGCGGGTACGGGGATTTGGGCGCGGTCGGGGTCGCCGTACGCGCCCATCCGCTCCCCAATCCGCTGCAGCTGGTCGGCGCTCAACGGCAGCGTCTTCTCGGTGTCCAGGCCGTTGAGCACTTGGTCGCTGGTCGTGATGCAGCCAGCGAGGACCCGGGAGGCGGTGGTGGCCGCCTCGTTCCCTAGCAACGAGCGCAGACTCAGCGACGCGTCGGTGCGGTCGGTGGCCGCCAGCCCGGCCAGCGAGTACAGCGCGAAGGACAGCTCGCCCGGAACGTGGGAGGCCTTCACCCCCGCGAGCATCACCTCCAGATGGCTGGCCGGGGCGACGGCCACGACCCCGCCCAGGCGCTGACCGCCAGGCGGGTGTGCGGCGTGCGCGGCGAACAGGGCGGCCTGACCACCCTGGGAGTGCCCGACCGCGAACCACACCCGCCCCAGGCCCGGCACCAGTTGGTGCGCGGCGGTGACGATGTCGGCCACCGCGTTGCCCTCGTCCGCGCCGACCAGATAAGTGTGCATCCCCGGAGTCCCGAGCCCGGGGTAGTCCGAGGCGGTGACGGCATACCCCGCGCGCAGCAGCGCACCCAGTTCCTGGGTGTAGGCGCCTGAGCCGAGATCGGGTAGCTGCGAGGGGGCGCAGGCG
Source organism: Streptomyces sp. NPDC046557 (assembly GCF_040645975.1). Classification (NCBI taxonomy): domain Bacteria; kingdom Bacillati; phylum Actinomycetota; class Actinomycetes; order Kitasatosporales; family Streptomycetaceae; genus Streptomyces; species Streptomyces sp. NPDC046557. Next base: position 2,071 of record NZ_JBEYZH010000039.1, on the reverse strand, counting down.
TCAGCCACGCCGGTCGTGCCGTGCCCCCAGGACACCACAGGCCAGCCGCCCTGAGGTGGGGCGCCGGGTGGCAGGAGCACGGTGCCGCTGACCGGGACGTCCGCGCCGTGGGCGTTTGTGGAGTGGTAGAGCGCGGTCCAGCGGCGGGCACCGGCCAGCCGGGCATCAGGGCCGTGGTCGGTCGCGGCGATCAGCGCGCCCGGTGTCCCGGACGGCAGCGGCTCGGGCACCCGGTAGGTGTCGCCGACCAGGGCTACCGCCGGTGGCGGCACATCGCCGGCCGCCGGGTGGGCGGCCGGATGGGGGGAGGCGCAGCCGCCCGCGACCGCCACGACCACTGCGGCGACCGCCGCGCTCAGCGGCCCGGACGTCCGGCCGGGCAGCAGACCCCTGCCCGGACTCGAGACCGCAGTATGAACCGGACGCGCTTTCTCCATGGTGGGCGGCTCCTCTTCCGGTAGAACGTGGCGGCCGAGCTCACCCTTGCATCGCCACCGGGCCCATGCATCCGGGGAGCCACCACCCGTGTCCCGCCCCCTCTGCCAAAGTCCTCCGCGAGGGTCTACCGGATCTCGCTGACGACGCGGGATGGATGGTCGCCGGGCGGCCGGCGCCGACGGACCCGCCCGTCCCGGCGCCAAGCCCCCGGCCGTGCCGGTGACCGTCATCGACGGCCCCGCGCTGCCGGAGGTTCTGGCGGAGCCGGCCGCCGCGCGGGCGGACGAGATGGACGCCGACACCGTCAACCGCGAGCCGTCCATCGCGCGCAAGGCGATCGGCTGGTGGCCGCGCCAGGGCTGGAGCACCTGCGATCCGACGATCGGCATCGAGCGGCGCCCGGCGCCGTCGATGACGAATGCCTTGAAGTGTAGGGGGGGCCGGGCGCGGCGGTGACGTGCTGGGTGACCTTGTAAGGGGCGTGGTCGGCGGACTACCGGCTCGCGGGCATGCTCCTCGACATCGAAGGCGAGCCGGTGGAGCTCCGCGCCGTCTCCCTCACCGTCCCAATCCGCTGGCTGCGCCCCGCAGACACGCCGGCCTCCTCCGGCCACCACGACTCATGGCGGATCCCGCCTGACCACGTGTGGTGTCGACGACCTGGCGCCACCGTCCACGTCACCTGGCGACAGCATGTGGACAAGTATGGGAGAGCGGTCCTCCCTTCGGTTCGGTGGACTCGGGTCCGTACACGCCAGGAAGGGATCGTCGGATATGTCCGGTCACGATGCTGGTATGCGGATGGTGGCGGGCTTGCTGAGCGGCAGCCACCTGATCTCTTTTGCGGAGATCCCCGATGAGGTTCAGCGACAGGCCGCGGGGGCGGGTCTGCAGGAGGTGCTGATCTATCTGGCTGACCTGCAGCAGTATGTGCTGCGGCTGGTGACCGGCTGGGGTCTGGATGCACGTGAGGGCGCGCCGGCGGGTCTGGGGGAGCTGAACATCGAGGGCACGGTGGCCGGGCGCGCCTTCCAGCAGACGCAGACGCTGGCGCACCATCCGACCGGGGACGGTGGGATGTGGTGGGTTCGGTGCTGGACGGCACCCAGCGCCTGGGTGTGCTGCGGGTGACTACCGCGCGCACGGATGACGGAATGCGCAAGGACCTGGAGCTGCTGGCGTCGGTGGTGGCGATGCTGGTGGTCGGCAAACGGGACTCCAGTGACGCCCACGCCCGTCTGGTGCGGACCGAGAAGATGAATGTGGCCGCGGAAATGCAGTGGCATCTGACGCCGCCCATGGCCTACCGGATGCGTCGGTGGTCATCGGTGCGGCGCTGGAGCCTGCCTACAAGGTGGGAGGGGACGCGTTCAACTACGCGCGCGCCGGGGATGTGCTGCATCTGGCGGTGTTCGACTCGATGGGTCATGACACCTCGGCCGGGGCGGCGGCCAACCTGGCGGTGTCCGTGTGCCGAAATGAGCGACGCCACGGGGCGGGACTGGTCGAGGCGAGCGTGTCGATCGAGCACAGGCTTAAGACGTCATCTCATTTGGCGAGTCTTCGGTAGCAGATGAGGGTGCAGGCGATGCTGGTGAAGGCGAGGAAGTGTTCGGCTTTGCGTTCGTAGCGG
>NZ_JBEYZH010000038.1:0-24442 GCF_040645975.1 Streptomyces sp. NPDC046557 | reverse complement strand
TTCCTCCGTGGCCACCTCCCATCCAGCTCCCCCCCGCCCCGGGCCCGCGTGGGGGGCCCCCCGCCGCGCCCCCCGAACCGTCCGGTTCGGGGGGCGCCCCACGTCGTGTGCGATGAAGCGACGCGCTCAGCCTCGCGGCGGCCTTTGACCGCCCCGGGCGCGGCCGGGGATGGGGCCCTTGGGGATCGGCATGTTGCTCATCAGGTCACCCATGGCCCGAAGCTTGTCGTTGACCTCGGTGATCTGCGGGCCGGCCAGCACGCGCGGCAGCTTGAGCAGCGTCGTACGGACCTTCTTGAGCGGCACCTCGCCCTCGCCGGTGCCCACGATGAAGTCGTGGACGGGAACGTCGGGCATGATCCGGGCCAGCTTCTTCTTCTCGGCCGCGAGCAGGCTCTTGACCCGGTTCGGGTTGCCCTCCGCGATCAGCACCACGCCCGCCTTGCCGACGGCCCGGTGGACGATGTCCTGGCTGCGGTTCATCGCGACGGCCGGGGTGGTGGTCCAACCCCGCCCCACGTTGTCCAGTACGGCCGCGGCCGCGCCCGGCTGCCCCTCCATCTGCCCGAAGGCAGCCCGCTCGGCCCGTCGCCCGAAGACGATCGCCATCGCGAGGAACGCCACCAGGAAGCCCAGGATGCCCAGGTAGACCGGGTGGTCGATCAGGAAGCCGATCGCAAGGAAGACACCGAAGGTGACGATTCCCACGCCCGCGACGATCAGACCGACCTTCGGGTCGGCCTTGCGCGTCATCTTGTACGTCAGGGCGATCTGCTTCAGTCGCCCGGGGTTCGCAGCAGTCTCTGCGTTTGACTTCCTCGCCATGAGGCGAAGTTTACGTGGCCTGCGGGGTCCGGGTCGCCGCGGCCTCCAGTACGTGCTCGGTCTCGACGCGGTCCTTGGCCCTGCGGCGGTCTTCGAGGACGGCGGTCCACGCGTTGCGGCGGGCGCCGCTCATGAGCAGCGACTCGATGCCGCGGAAGGCGTCGGAGAAGGTCGGGATGGCGATGGCGCGTACGGGCGCGGCCTGCATGATGTCGATCCCTTTCACAGTGCTCACAGTGCTCACGGAACGGTGCTCACGGGGGGGCGAACGGTGTGCGTCGGTGTGTGCGGTGCGTGGACCAATCGTCACTGAACGGTGTTACCAGCGCATGACCGGCCGGTCAAATGTGATCGACCTGTTGCACAAGGCGACGCGGCCCGCCGGGCTCTCCTCCAAGAGCCTAGGGGCCGCGTCAGGGCGTGGTTACCCGTTGGTAGCCATTTGTGCGGGACTTCACACGGTCGGCCGTCAGACGTTCGCGCGCTTCTCCATCGCCTGCTGGTACAGGCGGCCCGCCCGGTACGACGACCTGACGAGCGGGCCGGACATCACGCCGGAGAAGCCGATCTCCTCGGCCTCCTTCGCCAGCTCCACGAACTCCGCCGGCTTCACCCAGCGCTCGACGGGGTGGTGGCGCGGCGACGGGCGCAGGTACTGGGTGATGGTGATCAGCTCGCAGCCCGCCTCGTGCAGGTCGCGCAAGGCCTGGCTGACTTCCTCGCGCTCCTCGCCCATGCCGAGGATCAGGTTCGACTTGGTGACCAGGCCGTACGCGCGCGCCTTCGTGATCACCTCGAGCGACCGCTCATAGCGGAAGCCCGGGCGGATCCGCTTGAAGATGCGCGGCACCGTCTCGACGTTGTGAGCGAAGACCTCGGGGCGGGAGGCGAAGACCTCCTCCAGCAGCTCCGGGACGGCGTTGAAGTCGGGGGCCAGCAGCTCGACCTTGGTGTGGCCGGTCTCGCGTCCCGCCGTCTGCTGGTGGATCTGGCGCACGGTCTCCGCGTACAGCCACGCGCCGCCGTCCGGCAGGTCGTCGCGGGCCACGCCGGTGATGGTGGCGTAGTTCAGGTCCATCGTGACGACGGACTCGCCGACCCGGCGCGGCTCGTCGCGGTCGAGGGCCTCGGGCTTGCCCGTGTCGATCTGGCAGAAGTCACAGCGCCGGGTGCACTGGTCGCCACCGATGAGGAAGGTGGCCTCGCGGTCCTCCCAGCATTCGTAGATGTTGGGACAGCCGGCTTCCTGGCAGACCGTGTGCAGTCCTTCGCCCTTCACCAGGGCCTGCATCTTGGTGTACTCGGGACCCATCTTCGCCCGGGTCTTGATCCACTCGGGCTTGCGCTCGATGGGGGTCTGGCTGTTACGGACCTCCAGGCGCAGCATCTTGCGTCCGTCGGGTGCGACTGCGGACACGACCGGCTCCCTGTGACTTCGATTCTTCGGCGCCCACCAGGGTACGCCCGTAATTTCATACGCTCTTCCGTCGGGCAACCTGGGGGCCGCCGGCGGCATTCCCGAGCGTCAGCCGACCGACGGCTCTATGTCCCGGGGCCGCAGCTCTGCGTGCTCCAGTACGTCCTTGAGGTGGCGCTCCACGACGGGGACCACATCGGCGACGGTGATCTCGCGCCCCAGCTCGTAGGAGAGCGAGGTCACACCGGCGTCACGGATGCCGCAGGGCACGATCCGGTCGAACCAGGTGTTGTCCGGGTTCACGTTGAACGAGAAGCCGTGCATCGTGACGCCCTTGGCGACCCGGATGCCGATGGCCGCGAGCTTGCGGTCCTCGCGGCGCTGGCCTGCGTTGGAGGGGGCGTACTCGGGGCCGTTCAGCCGGGGGTCGAACTCCTCGTCGTGCAACCGGGGGTCGAAATCAAGGCTGAGCCCGCCGAGCCGGGGGCGCTCCGCTGTGCCCTCGGTCGCGCCCCCGGCTCGGCTGCGCCGCACCACGGGGTCGCCGAGCACCCACACCCCGCTGCGCCCCTCGACCCGGGAGGTCTCCACACCGAAGTCGGCTGCGGTGCGGATCAGCGCGTCCTCCAGCCGGCGGACGTGGGCCACGACGTCGACCGGCCGGGGCAGCTTCATGATCGGGTAGCCGACGAGCTGGCCCGGGCCGTGCCAGGTGATCTTCCCGCCGCGGTCCACGTCGACCACGGGCGTGCCGTCCAACGGCCGCTCTTTGGCATCGGTGCGCCGGCCCGCCGTGTAGACCGGCAGGTGCTCCAGCAGCAGACACGTGTCGTCGATCTCGTCCGCGAAGCGGGCGGCGTGGACGCGGCGCTGCTCTTCCCATGCCTCGGTGTACTCGACGTAATCCGGCCCGAAGCCCAGATGGACAAACCGAAGGTCAGTCACCGCAGCGCCTCCTCGTTGAACCTGCTGTGTGCACGTATCGCACCAGCAAGGGTACGGCGGTCCGGGCGCGGCCCCTCAGGGCCCCGGCGGGGGGCCCGGCAGCCGCTTCGGCCGCCGCCTGCGCCGGGGCGGGCGGTCCGGGTCCTCGTCCGCGCGCGGCAGCCGCCGATGTCCCTCCGAGTGGTCGTTGACCCACCCGCACACCCCGCAGGCGTACCGCCCGTCGAGCCCCGCGATGTACGTGCCGCAGCGACGGCACTCCGCCTCGGTCAGCTCGGGCGCGCGCAGCGGGGCGGCGGACTCTGCGTAGTCGTCGGGGAACTGCGCCTCGGTGGGACGGCGGGTCATGGGGCGCAGCCTATGCGGGCAGAGGGGGTGGATCCGTAAAGGGTCATACCGGTTCTGCACACGATCGGATGAATGTGGGACAGAGCGGGCGGTACGGACGGAGTTCGCCGCTACATTCACGCCGTTCACTGGGCCGGCGACTCCGGTCCGTCACGTCAGGAAACCGTGGAGCCGATGACGGAACGACCTGCCCAGCGTGTCCCCAACCGGCAGCTCGCGGCGCTGATCGCCGAAGCCGGGTTCTCCAACGCCGGGCTCGCCCGCCGCGTCGACCAGCTTGGCCTGGAGCACGGTCTCGATCTGCGGTACGACAAGACCTCCGTGACCCGCTGGCTGCGCGGGCAGCAGCCCCGCGGCACGACCCCCGCGCTGATCGCGGAGGTCTTCACCCGACGCCTGGGCAGACGGCTCTCGGCACAGGACTTGGGGCTGGACGCGTGCGCGCCCGTCTACGCGGGGCTGGAGTTCGCGGCCACCCCGGAAGAGGCCGTGGACATCGCGAGCGGGCTGTGGCGCAAGGACTCCGGTTCGCACGCCGAGCTGCGCAAGATCGCCTTCACCCCGTCCGGGCTGGTCGTCCCGAGCCGGGACTGGCTCATCGGCCGGGCCGACGAGCGGGTCGGGCGGGGGGTGGACAGCGCCGCCGCCCGCGTCCCGCTCCAGGGCCGCACCACGGTGCCCCGGCAGCGGCAGATCGACCGCGGCCCCGGGCAGCGGGTGACGGGCGGGGACATCGCGGCCCTGCGGTCGGTGGGCGAGCTGTTCCGTGCGCTGGACCACGCCTACGGCGGCGGGCACGCCCGCCAGGCCCTGGTGCGGTACCTGGAACACGAGGCGGAGCCCATGCTCCGCGGTACCTACGGGGAGACCACCGGACGGCGACTGTTCTCCGCCGCCGCCGACCTGACCCGGCTCGCGGGCTGGACCTCGTACGACATCGCGGCCCACGGGCTCGCCCAGCGGTATTTCGTGCAGGCGCTGCGGCTCGCGCAGGCCGCCGGGGACCGGCCGTACGGGTCGTACGTGCTGATCACCATGAGCCGGCAGGCGGTCTACCTCGGCCACGGCCGCGAGGCGGTACAGCTGGCCCGGGTCGCCCAGCAGGGCGTGGGGTCGGGGCCGCCGCCGGTGGTGCAGGCGCTGCTGCACTCGGCGGAGGCGCGCGGGCACGCGGTGCTCGGCGAGGTACGGGCCGCCACGGCCTCGCTGGTGCGTGCCGAGCGGGCGCTGGGCGCGGCCCGCCCGGGCGACGACGTGCCGCACTGGGCCCGGGACTTCGACGAGGCGCAGCTCGCCGACGAGTTCGGGCACTGCCACCGGGACCTCCAGCAGTACCGGGCGTCGGCGCAGCACGCCGAGCGCTCCCTCCAGCTGCGGGCCCCCGCGTACGCGCGCTCCCGGCTGTTCTGCCGGGTGGTGCTGGCCACCGCGCGACTGGGTCTGGGCGAACTGGACCAGGCGTGCGCGCTCGGCGCGGAGGCGGCGCAGCAGGCGATGGAGATGCGCTCGGTGCGCGCGGTGGAGTACGTACGGGACTTCGAGCGGCGGCTGGAGCCGTACCGGGACGCCCCGGCGGTACGGACCTACCGGGACCGGGTCGCGGCGCTGGCGTGAGCAGCGACCCGGCCGGGTGTGTTCAGGCCGCCACCCGCAGGGGGCGTTCGGTGGCGGCCGGTACCGGGATGCCGAAGTCGCGCAGGACGGCGGCGGCGGCGCGGCGGGCCGAGTGCAGGGCGCCGTCGACGGTGTTGGAGTCCCGGTGGTCCCCGCACACGTACAGCCCGGCCAGCACCCGTACCGGGCGCCGCAGGTCGTACGGCGGTGGCATGGCGGGCACCGCCTCCGGGGTGTGGTGGACGGCGAGCAGCTCCCAGTCCCGGGTGGAGGTGTCGTAGAGCCGGGCCAGCCGGGAGGCGACGGTCCGGACCGGCGGCGGCGGTCCGTGCACGGTGGTGGTGACCAGGCCGCGCCCCGCGGGGGCCCGCGTCGGGTCGACCGCGCTCATCACCGTGGTGTGGGCGACCGGCCACTTCGGGTCGGTGTCCAGGAGCAGTGAGCCGTCCCAGGGCAGGGCGGTGGGTGTCGCGTGGTGCAGGACGGTGACCTCGTGGAAGTCGGGCACGCGCAGTCCGGGCAGCAGTTCGGCGGCGGCCCGGGCCCCGGTGGCGAGGACGGCGGAGCGACAGCCGAACTCCCCGTGCCGCTCGGTGGTGACCAGGTTGGTCGCCACCGACCGCACCCGGACCCCGGTGCGTACGGTGCCTGGCGGCAGGGCGGCGGCAAGCAGGGTGGGCAGGGTCGCCGCGCCGCCCTCGGGGACGGCGAACCGGCCCCGGGCGAAGCCGCGTAGCGCGAGGTCGGCGACCCGGCTGGAGGTGGTGAGCTCCGGGTCGCGCAGCAGCGTGGCCAGGAGCGGGCGCACCACGCCGGCCAGGGTGCGTGGGGGCAGTCCGCGCGAGGTGAGGGCGGCGTGGGCGGTGCGTTCGGGCCGGGCGAGCAGGCGTTCCTCCGGTTGGGCGGCGAGTCGGGCGAGGGCCGCGCTGAGTCGGGCCTGGTCGAGGGAGCCGCCGGCAAGGGCGCGGGCGGGCGTGAGGGCCCCGGCGCGTTGCCGCCTGCCGTCGGCGCCATGGACGAGGACGCCGGGCGCGAAGGTGCGCAGGGTGAGTGCCTCCAGGCCCGGGGTGCGGGCGGGCTCGGTGTACGCGGTGTTCAGGAGTTGGCCGACCCGATCGACTCGGAAGCCGTCGACCGACTCGGTGGCCATCCGGCCGCCGGGGTCGTCGGCGGACTCCAGCACGGTGACGGTGACGCCTTGGGCGATCAAGTGGTGCGCGGCCGCGAGTCCTGAGACTCCGGCTCCTACGATGACGACGTCCGCATGGTGTGCGCTGCTGAGCACGTGCCCCTCCCCGAGGTCGGCGCGGCTGTGTGGGGTCCTCCTTCCCCACTCCGACTCCGGCAGAACCCATGTCCTGTGGGGTATTGCGCACAACTTCGGTCGCATGACGGTCGCATGTGGGTCACAAACGGTCGCACATGTGCGCTCGGTGCTCCCCCCGGACCGCCGGGGCCGGGGTGGGGCCGGGCGGGGCCGGGGCGGCAGGGTCTCAACCGGCCAGTGCCGCGCGGATCGAGGCGTCGATGCCGGGGTAGCGGAACACGAAGCCCGATTCCAACAGGCGGGTGGGGCGCACCCGCTGGCTGCCGAGCACGTCCTCGGCGAACTCCCCGAGCACCAGGCGCAGCGCCGGGGCGGGCACGGCGAACACCGCCGGTCGGTGCAGGACGCGGCCCATGGCTGCCGTGACCTCACGGTTCGTCAGCGGCTCGGGGGCGGTGAGGTTGACCGGCCCCGCCAGTTCCGGCGTGTCGACGAGGTGGCGCAGTGCGGCGATCTCGTCGTGCATCGAGATGTGCGACCAGAACTGGCGGCCGTTGCCGAGCCGGCCGCCGAGCCCCGCACGGAAGATGGGGAAGAGCTTGCCCCAGGCGCCGCCCTCGGCGGAGACCACCAGTCCGGTACGGGCGAAGACGGTCCGGACGCCGGCGGCCCGGGCGGGCGCGGCGGCGGCCTCCCACTCCACGCACACGGAGGGCAGGAACCCCTCCCCGGCCGGGGCGTCCTCGTCGACGGTGCGGTCGGCGGTGTCGCCGTAGTACCCGATGGCGCTCCCGCAGACGAGGACCTCCGGGGGCTCCTCCATCCTCGCGACGGCCCGGGCGATCGCGGCGGTCCCGAGGACCCGGCTGTCGCGGATCTCCCGCTTGTAGGCGGCGGTCCAGCGGCGGTCGCCGACCCCGGCGCCGGCCAGGTGCACGACGGCCCCGCAGCCGGCGAGCCCGGCCGGGTCCACGTACCCGCGGGCGGGATCCCACAGCGCCTCGCCGTCCCGGGCGGGCGCGCGGCGCACGAGGCGCACGACCTCGTGCCCGTCGGCGTGGAGGGCCCGTACGAGGGCACTGCCGATGAGACCGCTTGATCCGGTGACGGCGATTCGCATGGGCCCAGTGTGCGCTGTTCGGCACGGTGGCCGGCCGCGCGGGGACGTGCGGGCGTGGCGCCCCGCCGGCCGGCGGTCCCGGCCTCGTGATGCGGGGCCTCGGGACCCGGTGCCTCGCGGTGCGGGGCCACACTTGTGCGGAGCCACACCCTGCGGGGCGACGCCTGGCGGGCCGCCTGGAGCGGTGGCGCGCGGACCGGTGCCACGCCGTGCGAAGTGTGGCTCGCGGCCGGCGTCCGCGCCGTCAGCCGGTGCCGCCCAGCAGAGTGCCCACCGCGTAGGTGACCGCCATGGCCAGCGCGCCGCCGCCCACGTTCCGCAGCACCGCCCGTCCGGCCGGGGCGCCGCCCAGCCGGGCGCTGACCACCCCGCACAGCGTGAGCGCCGCCAGGACGGCCACCACCGTGACCGGCACCCGCGCCGAGGGCCCCGGCAGCACGATCGCGAGCAACGGCAGCATCGCCCCCACCGTGAAGGCGATCAGGCTGGCCCACGCCGCGTTCCAGGGGTTCGCCAGCTCGTCCGGGTTGATCCCGAGCTCCACCCGCGCGTGCGCCCGCAACGCGTCCCGTTCCGTCAACTGCTCGGCCGCCTCGCGCGCCAGCCGCGGGCTCAGCCCCCGCTCCGTGAGCAGCACGGTCAGCTCCTCCAGCTCCGCCTCCGGCTCCTCCACCAGCTCGCGCCGCTCCACCTCCAGTGCGGCCCGCTCGGAGTCGCGCTGGGAGCTGACCGACACGTACTCCCCGGCCGCCATGGACAGCGAGCCGGCCAGCAGCCCGGCCACTCCCGCCTCCAGGATCGTCCCCCGGGCGGTCGTCGCGCCGGCCACGCCGACCACCAGGCCCGCCGTGGAGATGATCCCGTCGTTGGCGCCCAGCACCCCCGCCCGCAGCCAGTTCAGCCGGGTGCTGATCGTCCCGCTGCGGGTGTCCGCCGTATCCGTCACGGCACCACTGTCCGGCGTCGGCGCGTTCGGCACCACCCGGCGTGCGGCGCCCGTCCGCCGGCGCCAGGGTGGAGGGGTGATGCACGGACGCGAGGAGCCCGGCCGGCTGCGGGGCGCGCCGCCGCCCCGCTGGGCCCGGGCCGCGCCCCTGGTGGCCTTGGTGGTGCTGACGTGCGTCCAGTGGCTCACTCCCGGCATCACGGAGCTCGGCTACTTCCTGGCCGCGATCCCGGCCGTGGCCGCGTTCTCGTACGGCGCCACAGGGACGGCCGCCTTCGCCGGCGTGGTCACGCTCCTGCTCGGCGTGCACCGGCTGGGCGTCGGGCACGCCCGGGGGACCGACCTTGCCACGGTGGCCACCGTCGGTCTGCTCAGCGTGGTCATCGCCTGGGTGCGGCGGCGCCGGGACGCCCAGTTGGTCAGCGTCCGTACGGTCGCCGAGGCGGCGCAGCTCGCGCTGCTGCCCCCCGTGCCGGAGCGGGTGGGCCGGGTGCGCTGCGACGGCCTCTATCGGGCGGCCCAGCGCGGCACGCTGGTCGGCGGCGACCTCTTCGACGTACGGGCCGGGCCGTACGGGGTGCGGGCGGTGGTCGGCGACGTACGCGGGCACGGGCTGGCCGCGGTCGGGACGGTGGCCGCGCTGCTGGGCGCCTTCCGGGAGGCGACGCTGGACGACCCCGGGTTGGAGGCGGTCGCGGCCCGGCTGGACCGGCGGCTGGTGGAGGATGCGGCAATCGGGCCCGAGGAGCATCCGGAGCTGTTCGCGACGGCCGTCCTGCTGGAGTTCCCGCCGGAACGGGACGTGGTGCGGATCACCTCCTGCGGACACCCGCCGGTGCTGCTGCTCCGGGACTTCGCGGCATGCGAGCTGGCCGTGGAACCGGGCCCTCCGCTGGGTCTCGGTCTCGCGGGCCCGGCGCCCACACCGATCACGGAGGTCCCGCTGCTGCCGGGCGACCGGCTGCTCGTCCACACGGACGGGGTCACCGAGGCGCGGGACGCCGCCGGGCACTTCTACCCGCTGGCACAGCGGGTCCCGATGCTGGCGAAGGACCCGGAGGGGCTGCCGCGCGCGGTGTGGCGGGACCTGCTGGCCTTCACGGACGGCGGGCCGGGCGACGACGTGGCCGTATTGGTGCTGTCGGCGGCGGAGGCCGACGCGGCGCCCGGCAGGTAGGTCCTCTCAGGCGCGCCCGGTGGCCGGCGACCCGCGCCCGGCCCCCGCCGCCGGGGCGTCAGCCGCCGTCGCGGATGAAGGAGCGCACCATCCGGCAGGTGGTGTTGGACGGGCGGTGGATGCCCACCCGGGCCGCCATGGTGCGTATCTTGCGGTTGGTGGCGCGCTTGGCGTCGTACGTCCCCGTGTCGAGCAGGGATATCGCCAACCGCATCGCCTTGAGGCGGCGGTTGTGGCTCTCGTACCACTCGCGCGGCAGCCCGGCCGGCAGTGGCTTCTTCTTGGGCATCGAAATGATCGCGGCAGCGGCCATCTACAGCCTCCCAAACGGTAGTTGGCTTCCTGTCGTGCTCCCTCGATTTTACGGTGACCCACTGACAATCGCCCCTGGCCAGACGGCACCTGACTACCCTGGAGGGCATGGAGATCTGGATCAACCCCGCCTGTTCGAAGTGCCGTGGCGCGCTGACCCTGCTGGACGCCGAGGGCGCCGAGTACACGGTGCGCCGCTACCTGGAAGACGTACCGTCCGAGGCCGAGATCCGCGAGGTGCTGGGCCGCCTCGGGCTGGAACCCTGGGACATCACCCGCACCTCGGATCCGCTGGCGAAGGAGACCGGCGTACGGGAACTGCCGCGCGAGGAGACCGAGGAGGCGCGCTCGCGCTGGATCGCCCACCTGGCGGCGCACCCGAAGCTGATCCAGCGGCCCATCATCACCGCCGAGGACGGCACGGCCGTGGTGGCCCGCTCCGAGGAAGCGGTCCGCGACGCCCTCTCCCGCCGGTAGGGGCGGCCCGTGAGGCCGTAGGGCTCCGACCCTCTCAGGAGCGGGACGCCCGCGGCCGGTCGGGGGCCGGATCGGAGGCGAGGAGGGGCCGGAGGGCGCCCACCGCGGCTCCGACGCATACGTCCCGCAGTTCGGCGCGGGTGCAGGTTTCCCGGGTGAGCCAGTCCACGCAGAGCACTTGGACGGCGACGAGCCGGCTCTTGAGGACGCCGGAGACCGTCTCCCGGGTGGCGGCGTCCGTGAGCGGCAGCACACCGAGCAGGCCCACGCGGAGGACGTCGAGTCCACGTCCTCGGCGGCAACGCCGCCATCCCGGGCGGGGCGGACGCGGGTGCGACCATCGACAGCCTGGGCCGGCCCCTCGGGGCGATCTTCGTGGGATACGGACTCACCTGGCTGTGGACGGTGCGCCGAACGCCGGTGCCCGCGGCGGCCGTACGCATGCTGACCGGCGTGTTCCTGCCGGCGGACTCGCCGCGTCCTGTCGATCGCGGTCGAGGGATGGCCCCACGGATTCCAGGTGGCGCTGATGGTCGTCGAACTCACCCTGTCGCCGGTCTACTTCTGGCCGGCGGAAACGGACGAGAAGGCGACCCGACCGCGCCGGCCCGCTCGCGCTTAACCGGGACCGACCCCCGACCCCCTACTCTGGGCCGAGGAAAAAAAGGGTACATAACCGCCCAATACGCCAAAAGGGACCACCGTGACGGCATCACCGCAGCAACACGCCCTCCCGCTCCCCCCGCCCCGCCGCGGGGACCGCTGGATGTTCGGCGGGGTCTACGGGACCGTGCTGGCCAGTGGGCTGCTGGCCGCGCTTGAGCGACCGGGCAAGGCGTACACGCCCTTCTACGACGCCGCCTGGGTCCTGGTCACCGCCGCGACGGCCGCGCTCGCGCACGGCTACGCCCACCACATGACCACCCATCAGCCCGGCTCCCCCGGCCATCGGTGGGCGGGGCTCGGGCGCACCGTGTGGCACGAGTGGCCCATGGTGGTGGCCACCCTGCCGAGCGTCGTACTGCTGTTGCTCGCCGGGCTCACGGGCTGGCCCGAGTACGAGGTGACCGGCGTGGCCCTCCTGCTGAACACCGCGCTGCTGTTCGGCTGGGGAACCTTCGCGGCCGTACGGGCCGGCTACCGGCTGCGCGGCGCGCTGCCCATCGGCATGGCGGACGCCGCGATCGGGGTGGTGGTCATCGTGGCCAACGCCCTCATCAAATAGCCGCGCCCCTCACGCGCACCACGCCCCCGCACCCCTCGTCCCGGGCGGCCCGTCACGCCGCCGCGACCAGCCGCTCCGCCTCCGCGAGGATCTCCGTCAGCCTCGCCCCGAACCCCGCCCCGCGCGGATCCGGCCTTCCCGTCCGGGCCGCGGCGAGCAGCGCGTCCAGCGCCCGGCCGTAGGCGCCAGGTACGTCGCTCCAGTCGGGCAGGGCGAAGACGCCCTCGGCGCCGCGCAGCTCCAGGCCGACCCCCGCCGCGGCGCGCGGCGCGCCCAGGGAGAGCACGGCCGTGCTGGCCGCGCCCGAGGTGTGGCGCAGGGCGAGCTGGACCACGTCGGACGGCCCGCGCGTCGCGGAGACGGCGGTGACGTCGCCCAGTACCGGGATCAGTACGGACAGGGCGTGCGGCCCGACGTCCCACAGACCGCCCTTGGTCTTGCGCCAGGGCGAGTCGGCGTAGGGGCTCGGCCCGCCGTCGGGCGGGAAGACCGCCCCGAGCCAGTGGGCGGAGGCGGTGAACCAGCCGCTCCGCCCGGCCTGCTCCTCGACCCAGGCGGCCGTCGGCTCGGCGAAGCGGAGGGTGAGGAAGACGACGGAGGCCACGCCGTGGCGCGCCGCGGCGTCCGCGACCGCGCGGGCCTCCGCCACGGTGGTCGAGACGGGCTTGTCGAGCAGCAGGTGGCAGCCGGCGGCGGCGGCGCGCACGGCGAGCGGCGCCTGGACGTCCGGCGGCAGGGCGAAGGCCACGGCGTCACAGTCCGCGAACAGCGCGTCGGGGTCTTCGTACACCTTCACACCGTGGGTCCGCGCCAGCTCGGCCGCCGCCTCGGGGCGCCGGCCCCACACTCCGGCGAAGTCGGAACCGGCGTGCGCGGCGAGGGCCGGGGCATGGGTGCGGCGCGCCCACGGGCCGGTGCCGAGCAGGCCGACCCGGAGGCGGGGGCCCGCGTCGGCGTGCGGGGCGGGATCGGCGGACGAGTTCAAATCGTACGAAATGCTCACCTGCCCAGTCTGCCGCACCCGAACGGGTGTCCCGCCGCCGACCCGCACGGCCACACCCACCTGCGGTGTAAACCTCGGTAACACGGGGTTCACACCCGGGCAACGGAAGAGAAATCGCGGAGGGGCACGCTGCGATCAGTAGGGCAGTGTCGGATCCGCGCCGTTCGCGGGGTCCGCGCCGGAGCGACGTACCGAAGGATGGGGCCCGTGAGCTACAAGGCTGAGTACATCTGGATCGACGGCACCGAGCCGACGGCGAAGCTGCGCTCCAAGACGAAGATCCTCGCCGAAGGGGACGTGCTGCCCGTCTGGGGCTTCGACGGGTCGAGCACCAACCAGGCCGAGGGGCACGCGTCCGACCGCGTCCTCCAGCCCGTCTTCTCCTGCCCGGACCCGATCCGCGGCGGGGACAACGTCCTCGTGCTGTGCGAGGTCCTGAACATCGACATGACCCCGCACGAGTCGAACACGCGCGCGCTGCTGCGCCCGGTCGCCGAGAAGTTCGCCGGGCAGGAGCCGATCTTCGGCATCGAGCAGGAGTACACGTTCTTCGACGGGACCCGTCCGCTCGGCTTCCCGGTGAACGGTTTCCCGGCCGCGCAGGGCGGCTACTACTGCGGCGTCGGCTCGGACGAGATCTTCGGGCGCGAGATCGTCGAGAAGCACCTGGACCACTGCCTGGCGGCGGGGCTCAGCATCTCGGGCATCAACGCGGAGGTCATGCCGGGTCAGTGGGAGTTCCAGGTCGGCCCGGTCGGCCCGCTGGAGGTCTCGGACCAGCTCTGGATCGCCCGCTGGCTGCTGTACCGCACGGCCGAGGACTTCAACGTCTCCGCGACGCTGAACCCGAAGCCGGTCAAGGGCGACTGGAACGGCGCGGGCGCGCACACCAACTTCTCCACGAAGGCGATGCGCGAGGACTACCGCGCGATCATCTCCGCGTGCGAGGCCCTGGGCGAGGGGTCCAAGCCCATGGACCACGTGAAGAACTACGGCGCCGGCATCGACGAGCGCCTGACGGGGTTGCACGAGACCGCCCCCTGGAACGAGTTCAGCTACGGGGTCTCCGACCGCGGGGCGTCGGTCCGCATCCCGTGGCAGGTGGAGAAGGACGGCAAGGGGTACATCGAGGACCGCCGCCCGAACGCGAACGTGGACCCGTACGTGGTGACCCGCCTGATCACCGACACCTGCTGCACCGGACTGGAGAAGGCCGCCCTCGTCTGACCGCTCACAACCCACCGCGCGCCCGCAACAGCGCCGCCACAGCGCCCGCAACAGCGCCGCCACAGCGCCCGCCGACCACCCCGGTCCGGCGGGCGCCGTCGTCGTCGCCAGGGCCGGGCGGCCGGGACGGATCCGCCCAACATGTGATACGGGGAGTGGAAACGAGGCCACGCGGTCGGACCCGACGACTTGAGGTTCTGAGGAATTGTCCCGGTTCAACCGAACCAGGGTGACGGAATATGAGATACCGCTCCACGAAGTGAGACGCGGTCTGCCCCGGGCCCCGTACATCTGCTTGAATGACGCCCATGGCCAGCCACTCGTACACCTCGTCAGGTCGCAGGGACCTGGAGCCGTTCTGGCCGTCCCGTCAGGATCACGATTTCGACCGGGTGTGTTGCCGCGCGGAGAACGCGCCGGCCCTCTAAAGCCCCCGGGACCCACCAGCAGAGCCTCCCCGTGGCCTTCGGTCTGCGCGGTACGACAACGACGACGTACGTACGTCTCCTGCCGACCACTCCGCGTGAAAGAGCTGACCACTCATGGCGAACACCCGCTCCCTCACTTCCGCCGCCTCCGCTGCGACCTCCGCTCCCCCGACCTATCCGCCCGCACCCCGCCACCGGTTGCGCGCCGTGGACCGGGACGAGGTGGCCCGGGTGGTGGACCTGCTCCCGCCCGGCGCCACCTGGCTCCCCGCGCCCCAGCACACGGTGCCGACGCTGCCCGGACACCCGCCGATGGTCGGCTACCTGGTCCTCGTACCGGCCGACCAGCAGCCGCCGATCGCCTTCGCCCCGCACTCCGTTCCCGCGCCGGCGAAGACCGCTGCCACGGCTGCCGACATCACCGGCGACGCCCTCGTACGGATCGACTCGGCGCAGCGCACCGCAGAGGTCGACGGCCGGGTGCTGGACCTGACGTACCTGGAGTTCGAGCTGCTGGCCCACCTGGTGACGCACCCGCACCGGGTCCACAGCCGGGACCAGTTGGTCACCACGGTCTGGGGCTACGGCCACGTCGGCGACGGCCGCACGGTCGACGTCCACATCGCCCGCCTGCGCCGCAAGCTGGGCGCCGCCCACCGCGACGCGATCCAGACCGTGCGCCGGGTGGGTTACAAGTACGCCCCCTGAGCCGACGGGCCGGCGAGCCCGCGGGTGGGCCCGTACGCGCGAGGAGGCGCGTACGGGCCCACCCGCGCGGTCGGACTAGATCCCGGCCGGGCGACGGCGGGCGGCGAGACCGAGCAGGCCGTCGACCGCCAGGAACGCCACCAGGCTGATGCCCAGCATCGGCACGAACCAGCCCACCACCGCCGTCACCGCGGCGAGCGGCAGTAGCAGCGTCACGGGCAGCCTGCGCCACGCCCCTCGCGGGTGGGCGCGGCCGACCGAGAGCGTGCGCTCCTTGGTGGGCCGGCGCTGCCACCACATCCGGTAGCCCCAGAAGACGAGGTACATCAGCGCGACGGCCAGGGCCGCGAGCGCCAGTTGGTTGACGATCCCGAACGTCAGGCCCATGTGCAGGTCGATGCCGAAGCGGGTCAACTGGGCGAGCAGCGGGTAGTCGGCGAAGCGCAGTTCGTCGATGACCTTGCCGTCGGCGGGGTCGATGGCGACGGAGTCCAGGTGCACGGGCACCTGCTTGTCCGTCTCCTTGACGACGTACCCCTTGCCCTGGGCGGGCAGGGTCACGCTGAGCGACTCGGTGACGCCGGCGGCCCGGGCGGCGGCCACGGCGCGGTCGATGCCGATGTCCGCGGTGGGCGGCGGCGGGGGCATCTCCATGCCCTCCGTCATGAGGTGGCCGGCGTGCTCGTCGCCGCCGTCGGCGCCGGCGCTCCCGGAGAGCCCGGCGGAAACGGACGGGGTGGCGCCGCCGAGGCCGTCCTGGAGCTGCCCGATGTGCTCACCTGCGTACTTCGACCAGGTCAGACCGGTGGCGGAGAGGGCGACGAGGCCGACCGCCACCCACATCCCGACCGCTCCGTGCCAGGACAGGGTCCGGCGGCGGCCGGTCGCCGCGCGGTCGGGCAGGACGAGGCTCGCCCTGCGGGCACGTCGGCGGCCGATCCACAGGGCGAGGCCGCCCAGCGCGACCACCCAGAGCCAGCTGGCGGCGAGTTCGCTGTAGGTGCGTCCGAACGCGCCGAGCCGGAGGTTGGCGTGCAGCCCGCTCAGCCAGGCGCGCAGCGGGAGCGCGTCGCCGGCGGTGGTGAGCTGCCCGCGCACGTCCGCCGTGTAGGGGTCGACGAACACGGTCAGGGTCTCGTCGTCCGCGAGACCCGGGCTCTCCATGATCACCCGGGTGGTCGCCTCGGCGTCGGGTGCGGGCCAGACGGCCACCACCTTGCCCTGGGGTGCGGCACGCGTGGCCGCCTCGACCTGGTTGCCGAGCGGCACGGCGTGGTCGCCGACGCGGGCGACGGTCAGCTCGTCGGAGTAGAGGATCTTCTCGGCCTGCCAGGAGCCGGCGTACAGCAGTCCGGTGGCGGCGGCGACGAACAGCAGCGGGGCTATCAGTAGCCCGGCGTAGAAGTGCATGCGCAAGAGCAGCGGTCGCAGCGCGGCCCACGCTCCCGGGGTGCGCGCGGTCGATCCGTCGGCGGGTGGGTCGGAGGGAGGTGCTTCGGCCGTCCGCGCGGGATCGGCTTGGAGCTCGTCGAAAGACATGGTTGTCCTGAAGGTTGGCGAAGACATGGGTGATCGACCCCTGACCTCGCCGTACGCGCCTCTCAGGCGGGGACGGGCCGGCCGGGGGCCGTTGCTCGGGTGTCTCGCCGGACCGGGGGCCCGCGCCGGACCACGGTATGGGCGGGTACCGCCCCGCGCAGCCGACGGGGCCGTCCGTACCGGGGGCGGTACCCGGCCGGTGCCGGTACGGGGGTCGGCCTGGTCCGCAGGAGGGCGAGCGCGCGGGCGAGCGATCGGGCCGCCGGCAGCGCGGCGGCCGCGAGGGCCGCGGCGAGCCGGAACACGGCAGCCTCGCCCCAGGCCAGCCAGGCGGCGCAGAACACACCGGCGAGGACGTGCGCGGTGATCATGCCGAGGCCGCCGTGCCCGTGCGCGGCCATGCCCGCCATGGCCGCCATATCCGGCGTCCCCGCCATCGCGGACGCGTCGGCGCCCATGGCGCCCACGGCGCCGTCCATGGCGCTCATGTCCATGCCCGGCATGTGGCGGTGCACGGGCATCGGCGCAGGGGCCGAACCCGACCGGGCCGCCTGGCTCCCGGTGAAGGCCAGGTGCAGCGCGCCCTGCGCGGCGAGCAGCGCGGTGGTGATCGCGAGCGGACCCCGGCGCCGCCCGGTGGCGAGCCGGGCGAGGCCGCCGATCACCACGAAGGAGGCCAGAAGCCCCGGACCGGG
This sequence comes from Streptomyces sp. NPDC046557, assembly GCF_040645975.1. Lineage (NCBI taxonomy): Bacteria > Bacillati > Actinomycetota > Actinomycetes > Kitasatosporales > Streptomycetaceae > Streptomyces > Streptomyces sp. NPDC046557. Next base: position 7,169 of record NZ_JBEYZH010000038.1, on the reverse strand, counting down.
AACATCCATGCCGGACATGTACGAATGCCCCACAGCACCCAGGGTGACGCACACCGCCGCGAACATCGCGGCCCGCAGGGCACGCATCGGCGCGCGGGAATCAGACATGTCCGGCTCATGCTCCCACGGACCCCGCCGCCCTCCGCGAGGAGGTCGTGCCGGATCATGGTCGGGTGAAAAAACTGCCGTGGTCGGTACCGCTCGCAGTCGTCTACGCCGGCGGGGTCCAGTTCGGCGCCCACGCGCTGGAGCGGCTCGGCCCGCAGGCGCGGGACCGGGTGCTGCGCCGCTGCTCGACGAACGTCGACAATCTGGACGCGGGCCACTGGGAGACCCTGCTTAGCAGCGCCTTCACCGTCGAGGAGCCCATGCCGCTGCCCTACGCGCTGCTGCTGGTCGCGGTGCTCGGGTACGCGGAGTACGCGTACGGGGCCTGGTGGACGGCGGCGGTGTTCCTGTTCGGGCACGCGGCGGCGACCCTGCTCGTGTACGGGGCGCTGCGGCGCGGGGCGGACCGGGAGACCCGCCGAGCCCTGGACGTCGGCACCAGCTACGGCTTCAACGCCGTGCTCGGCGCCCTCACCTCGGCGCTGCCGCGCGGGCCCGTACGCGCCGCCGCCCGGGCGGGACTCCTGGCCCTCGCCGCGCGACCGGCGCTGCGGCGCGGGCGCACCTTCACCGATGTCGGGCACCTGGTCGCCCTGGGGATCGGCATCGGCCTCTCCTTGGCCGTCGAGTGTCGCTCCGGAACGAATCAGCAGAAAATCGGTCTGAACAGACCGGAGACTGGAGCCGCCCGATGACCGCCATCCCCTCCACCACCGTCGCGAACCTCCGCGACCTCGGCGGTACTCCGCTCTCGGGCGGCCGCACCGTCCGCCCGGGGCTGGTCCTGCGCTCCGGCGCGCTCGACCGGCTCGACGCGGACGCCGATCCGGCGGTGGCCGCGCTGGGCATCCGTACGGTCGTCGACTTCCGCAGCGACGTCGAGCGCGCCGACCGCCCGGACCGGCTGCCGACCGGCGCGCGGCTGCTGGTAGGTGACGTATTGGCGGACACGCTGCACGCCGGACTGGGGAAGATGCCCCCGGCGGCGCACCTCAAGGACCTGATGGCGGACCCGATCGTGGCCGAGGAACACCTGGGCGGCGGGAAGGCGCAGGCCATCTTCGGGGAGGTCTACCGGTCGTTCGTGAACTCGGCCTCGGCGCAGGACGCCTACCGGTTGCTGCTGACCGAGGCGGCCGATCCGCAGGCCGGTCCGCTGCTGTTCCACTGCACCGCCGGCAAGGACCGCACGGGGTGGGGCGCGACCGTCATCCTGTCGCTGCTCGGCGCCGACGACGACACCCTGATGGCCGAGTACATGTCGGTGAACCCGGCGGTCAAGCAGGCGTTCGCGCCCATGATCGAGGGTTTCACGGCGGCCGGCGGCGACCCGGAGATCGCCCTGGCGCTGATCGGGGTGTTCCCCTCCTACCTGCGGACGGCGCTGGAGGAGGTCGCCGCCCGCTACGGCTCCATGGAGAAGTACGTACGGGAGGGGCTCGGCGTTCCCGACGGGACCGTCGAGGCGCTGCGGGACCGCCTGACCGCCTGAGGGCGCCCCGACCGGCGGGCGCGCGGACCGGCGGGCGTGTCCGACCGCCGGCCGCCGCGCGCAATCGCCCGAACGGGTGCGCCGGCAGCGGGTGACCATCCGACGATTCGCTCGTTCTGCTGAACGTGACTGCGCCGGATACCGCCACCCGCCCCCTGCCTCCCCTGACGCCCGGCCTAGAGCAGGCCGAGGCCGCCATCGTCGAGCACTACCCGCGGCTGGTGCGGCTCGCCTACCTGGTGCTGCCGCCCTCCCTCGGGCGCAACCGGCGGGTGCTCACCGCCCACTCGCTGACCCAACGGGCGTTGCCGCGCGGTCGCCGGGGCAGCGGCGACGCCGCCGTGCGCGGTGGGGTCCCGGCCCAGCGGGGCGGGCTGGAGGGTCCCGAGTCGGGGTACCCGTACGTGCGGCTGCGGGTGTTGCGCGCCGCGCTGGAGGCGGGTGTCCCGTTCACCTTCCGGGCGCTCCCGCTGCGCGGGCAGTTGCCCCGGCTGCTCCCCCAGGTGTGGGGGTTGCGGCTGTTCCCGCGCTCGGGCGGGGCCGAGGAGCTGGCACTGGACCAGTGGCTGACCACCCTGAGCGGTCCCGGGCGCGCGGCCTGCGTACTGCGGGCCCTGGAGGGGCTGGCGGAGCCGGACGTCCTGAGGGTGCTCGCCGACGCCGGGGTGGCGAACCCGAGGGGGGCGGTCGCGGAGTCCGGGGACCCGGCGCACGACGCCCTCTTCGCCTCCCCCGAGTTCGACCCGTGCGTGCTCCAGGCCCGACCCACCGACCTGCTGCGGCGGCGCCGCTTCACGCGGGCCGGGATCGCCGCCGCGGCCGCCCTCGTGGTGTGCGGCGCCCTGCTCGCGCTGCCCGGCGGCGGCTGGGGCGCGGAGGGGCCCGCCGCCCCGCCGTACGCGAAGAACGCCGTCGCGGAGCAGGCGCTCGACCCCGGGCAACTGGTCCGGGTCGCGCCCGCGCTCTGGCGCACCTCCTCCCGTACGGACTTCTCCGCCTGGCCGGCCCGGGGCGACCGGGCCGACGACACCGCGCTGCTGCGCCGGGCGCTCGCCGTGTGGGCCCGCCCCGGCCGCTCGGTGGTCGTCTCGGCCACCCCCGGCACGCCGTCGGGGCCGCCGATGGGTCCGCCGCAACTGCTGTTCGCCGGAGCCGTGGACCAGGCGGTGGTCGTCCTGCTGTACGACGGGCTGCGCGTGGTCCGCTACGCCGAGCCGCGCGGCGGGACCGCCGGAGCCGCCCTCGACTTCGCCCGCACGGACGGGGCGTCGGCGGACACCGCGACCGCTCTCGTGCTGAGCCGGGTCGACGGCAACGTCCGCTACCTGACCGCCCCCTGGGTGCTCGGCGCCTCGCTGCGGGACCTGCTCAAGCCGGGTGACTCGCCCTCGGTGCTGAAGCTGACCCCGGACGGGATGACGCCGCCGGTGCCCGGACCCGCCCCGACGGGCACGTGTACGAGCTGGAACGCACTGGCCCTGACCGGCGACGGCGCCACCCGGCTCGTGACGGACCTCGGCGAGCTGACCCCGGTCCGGCTCACGTCGGGCGCGCCGGGCGCCGAGCGCGACGTGACGGAGCCGGCCGAGCTGGGCGAGTGGTCCCGGACGGCGTGCCTGCTGCCCTCGGTCCGCTCGCACGGGGTGCGCAGCGTCAACGCCTGGACGTACGCGAAGCAGCCGCTGCCCGAGGGAGAGGGGACGGCGACCTGGCTGTGCAGCCGGGCCGAGACCTGGCAGGGCACCATGGACCGGGTCCAGGCCCAGTTCCTGGCCCCGGGCGCGCCGCTCGCGGCCCAGGCGGCGAGGGCGGAGGGCTCCGCCGCGTGCGGCCCCCGAGAGCCCCGGGTGTTGGCGGGCGTGCTGTGGAAGTCGAAGGCGGGCCAGTGGTACGTACTGGCCGCCGGCAGCGCCCAGTTCACCTCCGTCTCGGCGTCGGGCGGCGGGGTGAACGGGAGCGCGACCGGGAACCGGCTCGCGGTGAAGGCGACGCAGGGCGCCCAGGTCGACCTCTCGGGCAAGCTGACGGACGGCACCAAGGCGGAAGCCCTGCGCTGACCGGAGCCCGGCACGGTGGCGGCGTCCGGACGGCGGCGCGGGGTCGGTGCCTGGACGGCCGCCGTCGGGCGACCGCGCGGAAGATCCTGGCGCAGAGGGGTTCTGCTCGCCCCTACCCCTCAGTACATTGACGCCATGTCTAATACGCCGCACGCGCCCGCCCCCGTGGCGTCGGAACATCCGGGCCTGTACGAGCAGGTGGGCCTCCAGCCGCGGAACGTGTCCTTCTCCTGGGAGGACACCCCGCTCCACTGGCTCCCCGGCGACCCGTTCGCCGGGCACACCATCAACGTGCTGCACCTGCTGCTGCCCGCGGGCGAGCGGTGGTTCGTGCACGTCTACAAGCAGGTGCTCCCGTACATCACGGACGAGCGGTTGCGCGCGGACGTCGTGGGCTTCATCGGTCAGGAGGCCATGCACGCCGCCGCACACGACGACGTACTGCCGCACCTGAAGCGGCTCGGCCTGGACCCGACCCCGTACACGGCGCAGGTCGACTGGTTCTTCGAGAAGCTGCTCGGCGACCGGACCCTGCCGCCGGGCCGGGCCCGCAGGTGGTGGCTGATGGAACGGGTCGCGATCATCGCGGCGGTCGAGCACTACACGGCGTTCCTCGGCAACTGGGTGCTGAACGCCGACGAACTCGACCGTCGGGGCGCCGATCCGATGATGCTGGACCTGCTGCGTTGGCACGGGGCGGAGGAGGTCGAGCACCGCGCGGTGGCCTTCGACCTCTTCATGCACGTCGACGGCGGCTACCGGCGCCGGGTGCGGACCTGGGCGACGGCCTTCGCGACCCTGACCTTCCTCTGGCAGCGCGGCGCCCGCTTCTTCATGGAGAACGACCCCCAACTCCCGGCCGCCAAGGCTTCGCTGGGCCAGTTGTTCCGGGCCGGGCAGCAGGGCGTCCTGCCCTCGACGGGCTCGATGCTCAAATCCATCCCGACGTACCTCTCCCGTGACTACCACCCCTCGCAGGAGGGTTCGACGGCCCAGGCCGCGGCCTACCTCGCCACCTCGCCCGGCGCGAACGGCGGGGTGCGGGCATGAGGCGCGCCCTGACGCTCACGGCGGCGGCGGGCGCCGCGTTCCTCACCCGCCGCGCGCTGCGGCGGCGCATCCGCCGCTCCCCCCTGTGGCCGCTGCCGGCCCTGGAGACCCCGATCAGCGGCCACTCCCCGCGCCGGTTGCTGCGGGCCCCGGTCGTCGGGCGCAGCGAACCGGCCGAGGGCGTCGTCCTGTTGACCGTGGAATCGGCGGAGCTGCCCGCCTGGACTCCGGGGGCGCACGTGGACGTCGTCCTGCCGTCGGGGCTGGTGCGCCAGTACAGCCTGTGCGGCGACCCCGCTGACACCGGCCGCTACACGATCGCGATCCGGCTGGTCGAAGACGGCCGCGGCGGCTCCCGCGAGGCGCACGACCGGCTGGTGGAGGGCGCCGAGCTGCGGCTGCGGGCGCCCCGCAACCGGTTCCCCCTCGCGCCGGCGCCGACGTACGCGTTCGTGGCGGGCGGGATCGGCATCACGCCGATCCTGCCGATGCTGCGGGCCGCCACGGCGGCCGGGGCCGACTGGACGCTGCTCTACGGCGGGCGCACCCGCGCCTCGATGCCGTTCCTCACGGAACTCGCCGCGTACGGGGACCGGGTCACGATCGTGCCCGAGGACGAGGCGGGCCTGCCGGACCTGAGCGCGCTCGCCGCGGCGCCGACCGCCGCGGTCTACTGCTGTGGCCCGGAGCCGCTGATGGCCGCGGTCCTGGCCGCCGCCCCGGACCCGTCGGCGGTGCGCCTGGAACGTTTCACCGCCTCCGCGCCCCCCGGCGGGGGCAAGCCCTTCACCATCGAACTCCGCGGCTCAGGGCGCACGATCGAGGTCGCGGCGGACGAGAGCGCCCTGACGGCGGTGCGCCGCGCGCTGCCCGACACCCCGTACTCCTGTCGACAGGGCTTCTGCGGGACCTGCCGACACCGGGTGCTGGAAGGAGAGGTGGAGCACCGCGACGACCTCCTCACCGACGCCGAACGCGCGGACTCGATGCTGTTGTGCGTCTCCCGCGCCGCCTCGGACCGGCTGGTCCTGGACGCGTAGGTCCCGGGGCGCCCGCACCCGCCGAGGCGCGCGGCGGAGTGGAAGTAGGGTGTCCGCATGACAACCGGGGTGCGGCGCAGGATGGGTGTCGAGGAGCGGCGGCAGCAGCTGATCGGGGTGGCCCTGGAGCTGTTCAGCCACCGGTCGCCCGACGATGTGTCGATCGACGAGATCGCGGCGGCCGCGGGCATATCGCGACCGCTGGTCTACCACTACTTTCCCGGCAAGTTGAGCCTGTACGAGGCGGCGCTGCGCCGGGCCGCCGACGAACTGGCGCTGCGGTTCGTGGAGCCGCAGGAGGGGCCGCTCGGGGCCCGGCTGCTGCGGGTGATGGGACGGTTCTTCGCCTTCGTCGACGAACACGGGCCCGGGTTCTCGGCGTTGATGCGCGGCGGTCCGGCGGTCGGCAGCAGCCGCGCCAACGCGATGATCGACGAAGTGCGTCAGGCCGCCTACGAGGAGATCCTCAAGCACCTGGGGGTCTCGCCCGACGCCCCGCCCGCGCGGCTGGAGCTCGTCGTGCGCTCGTGGGTCTCGCTCGCCGAGTCCACCGCGCTGATCTGGTTGGACGGCCGGCGCATCCCGCGCTGCGAGCTGGAGCTCCAACTCGTGCACGACTTCGCCGCCCTGGCGGCCGTGAGCGCGGCCTACGACGAGGAGATGGCGCAGATCCTGGTGCGCATCCTCTCCGCGGAACCGGCCGACGGCCCGTTCGGCGTCCTCGTGGGGCGGCTGGCGGCGTTGGTCCCGGGCGCTACGTGATCATGACGCGGTACGGACCCCGCGTGATAATGCCCGCGTGATCATTGACGACGGGATGTTGTTCCGGCAGGCCGGGGAGAAGGACGCCGGCACGCTGGTGAAGCTGTACGACCAGGCCGCCCGGTGGATGCGCAAGCACGGGATCGACCAGTGGAAGCCCGGCGAGAAGGACGTGGTGCACTTCCGCGCGCGGATGCGCGACGGTGAGGTGTGGCTGGCCGAGGACGCCGACGGGCGGGTCGTCGGCGCGTACGAACTGTGGTGGTCCGACGAGGAAGCGTGGGGGGTGCAGCCGCCCGTCGCCGGCTACGTGCACCGGCTGATGGTCGAGCGGGAGGCGGCTCCCCCGGGCGCCGGGCGGCGCATGCTCGAACACGCCGAGTGGCGGATCGCCCGGACCGGGCGGGAGCGCTCCCGACTGGACTGCGTGTCGACCAACCCGCGGCTGCTGGGCTACTACCGGGCCGCCGGTTACCGGGTCGTCGGCGAGTTCCCTGCCAAGCAGGCCGCGGACGGGCGGATCTACGGGGTGATCCTGCTGGAGCGGCGCCTGGACGTCTGAGGCGGCGGTGAGCGCCGGTGGGGCGGTGGCGGAGGTGTCCGCCGTGCTCGGGGCGTCGCCGTGGCGGGCGTGGCGGGAGGTGGACCTGCCGCTGGTGC
>NZ_JBEYZH010000037.1:0-27382 GCF_040645975.1 Streptomyces sp. NPDC046557 | reverse complement strand
CGCACCGGAATCTGGATCATGAACCAGAAGACCCGGCGCGACCGACTCCACCCCGACCAACTCCGAGCACTCACCGAACTCGGCATCCACTGGGCACAGTAGCGGGGGCGGGGGCGGCCATGGCGCTTCTCGCGTCGTGCACACGGACCGATCGTGTGATGCTTGTAAGTGGGTGTGCGTCGATTCCACTCCTAAGGGAAACGGTGGGGCTGGGGACTGATTTGCCGCGCGCTTCCTTCTTCGATTCCCATTCCTCTACCGGGCCATAGTCCGGAGGTGATTTGCGCCTACCCAAGAATCCGTACGTTCTTGACGGTTGCCATCCCAAGGCGACCACATCAAGACCTGGGCCACTCAAGGGTTAAAATGACAAGTTACGACGAAATGGACACGCAAGCCATTTCCGCGATGGAAGAACTGTGGGCACCGGGACCTGCGGAGCGACTCAACGCGCTTCTCACCGAGGAGGAGAAAGCCGTACAGGATGTACGCCCTCTGCCGCCCGACCTGAGCCCCGACCAACAGAAGCTCAGAGCCAATTTCGAGCAAGACGGGGAGGTGCTGGCCCGTCAAATCTCGGAGGAGGTCGCAGCTCTTGACCTCAAGTTCCGGAACGCAGCGACGACAACCAGGAAGTTCCCGAGCATCCGCTCAACGACTGTGGATACGACGTACAGTCCCGACGGCCCCAATCCGTACAGGTATGCAGCCAGAGACGTGCCGGGCTTTGAGGCAACAGGCGATGGCGCCGCAGCCGACATCCACACGGGAACGTTCTGGGCATCACGCTACACAACATCCGGTCAACTGACGTCTCGGGCAGCTATCGGCGTCACGATAGTGCCGGAGCAGTCATGTCTCCTCTGGGTTCGCCCATACATCAATTGGTCAGGATTCGACATCCTCCAGCATGTTGACTACATGCCCGGATCTGGTGAGCAGCGGCGGGCTTTCGCGCTTGCACAGGTAGGAATACTCGTCAGCAGCCGAGATCTCGCCGGTGGAAACCCTGTATCCGTGGGGCAGACACATGTCGATCTATGGTCTCGCGACGAATTGAACCCCGTCGGATCACGGGACTACAGCGGGACCGCTTTTGCGGGCGACTACCAGCTTCGGGTCCCCGCATCCAGTGACCGTATGTTCGACGTCTGGGCCACGTGTCGTGTGTATGTGCTGGCCGAGTCGGGATTCGCGGTGGCAACACGGGCGAGTTCCTCGGCGAGTTGCTCCATGCCCTTCATGTTCGTGGGCCAGGTGACGGGCTGAGACGCATGGTGATCACGGAGGTTTTTCAGGGTGGGCGCTCCGAGGCGGCGGGGCCCACGCCAGCATCGCCGCCGGCGCCCATAGGACTTCAGCACCGCGCATTCGAAGAGCCCCCTTGACGATGAACTGTCATCGTCGCATTGGAAGATGCGATCCTCCGGCGTATCGGTCAGTCGCGTCGAAAATCTGTTTGTCTCGTCGGCCGCCTCGATAGCTCGCAGCGTATGCGGCATCGAACGGGCCACGTCCGCGATGACGGGGCGCGCCCCGACCTCTCTCCCGCAGCGATGGCCCCGGGTGGTCGCTGGCGGCGCCTTGACCTGGACAGTGGAGCCCAGATCAGCCTTGGGCTGACTGCGGCACCCGCCTTTGCGACGTCGAGTTGAATGTGTCAGACAGACCCCAGGGCATTGAGTGCCGCGGTCAGGACGTCGGGGGGTCTGGTGTCCGGCACGGGCTGGACCAAGGGTGGGTCGCCCTGACGGTCGTCGCCGGCCTGGCCGTCAGGGCCACCCAGGTCGTCGTCACTGTTGTGACCCCATGGGTCATCCCGGCCGTCCGCCGCCGCCATTAGGTCCGTGACGGCCCTGCGGACGGTTGCCGGGTGGGACCAGGGCTCGGCGGTCAGCATCTGCTGGGCGAAGCAGAGGGCGATGCGGTCAGCGGTTCGACGCAGGCTTGTCGCCGTCTCCGGGTCGGTGTCCGGTTCGGGGAACTCCACCAACTGGTAGGCGGCGTCTTTGCAGACGTCCCAGACGGCGGGACGGCCAGGCGGGTCTGCGGCGCGGTCTGCGGCGCGGGCCTGGGACCACACCTCCTGGAATTGCCCCGACCCGACGACCTCGGCGACCGGGAGCCGGCACAGGCAGGCCGCCTCCGGTGGGTCCGCCCAGATGCGCGCGCAGCCTTGGAAGGGGCCGGGGCCGCCTTGGAGGGCGAGCAGGGTGCGGCGCAGCGCTGTCACGGCCTCCTCGGCGGGGTTGCCGTCGAGGAGGGTGGTGGCCGCCTGCTCGATGAGGGCGGCGACCGCGGCTGTGTCTGTATAGCTCCAGCCGGCCCGCGCACCGCGGATGTCGGCGAGCCGTCGGGATGCGTGCCGTGTGAATCTGCGCAGGACGGACGTCGGCCGCGCACTGGGCGGCAGGTGCGGGGCGAGCACGGCGGCCATGTCCGGCCAGGTTCGGGCCAGGCCTTGCGGTGTGTGCACTGCGGACAGCACCGTCCGTGCGAAGGTCCTCAGCACCGTCGGTTCATCGACCAGGGAGCGGCCGGACGTGCAGGCGACCGGGTCGGTCAGGCAGGCGGCGTCGCAGTCGCCGGACGCGGGCATCGGCGCACTCTCGGGTCCGCGCATGTGCGCGTGCACCTGCGCGTCGGCCGGCCAGCTGCTGGATCCGCCCTTGATCTGCGGCACCTGTACCAGCAGCGGTGCGTCCTCGCCGTCTGCGAAAACCGCGGCGCGCCCCGCCGGCAGGCTCGCCATGGCGATGTCCTGGCGGGCGGTCATCACCATCGCGTCGCCGAGCAGGCCGCGGTCGTCGCCAGCGACGATCCGGTGGGCGATCTTCAGGCTGGTGTTCTTCAGGACGTCCCGGGCGAGCTTGGTGGGGGCCTGGTCGACCACGACGACGCCCTGGCCGTAGGCGCGGATCTCCGACAGCAGACCGGTGAACGTTTCCACGGCCTTGCCCCGAACATCGGCCTCCCCCTCGGGGCGTGCCGCGCCGGATCCGGTGTCGGCGAGCAGCCGGTGCGCCTCTTCCACGACGAGGAGATGGCGCAGCCCTTCGGTGTCGCCCTCGGTGCGGCGCTGCTCGGCCAGCCGGATCATCAGCAGGCCCATCATGAAGGCCTTGTCGTCGTCATCGCCCATGCCCTCCAGTTCGAGCACGGTCGGTCGGCCCAGCAGCGCGGGTAGCGGCAGTGAGCGGCGAGTGTCGAGCATGCGTCCCTTGCCGCCGGTGCGCAGGCTGTTCAGACGGGTGCACAGTGCGGCACGCATGTCACCGGTGACTTTCTCGTCGTAGCCGAGCTGCGGCACGATCTCCTCGACCTTGCGGACCAGTTCGCTCAGGGTGGGGAAGGCGTCGGCCCGTTCGGCTGCGGTGTCGAGTCGGTGGTTGACGTTGGTGGTGAGGTCCCAGCCGCGGTCGGTGTAGACGGCGTGCAGGCTGCGCTCCAGGATCTGGGGCAAGGGGGTCCACATCCCGAAGCTCGCGTCGAACACCGAGCGCAGCAGGTCGAGGTGGACGGCGACGGGGATGCCCTCGGGCACCTCGAACGGGTTGAGCCGGAAGGGGGAGACGTTCTCGTTACCGAGCGTGAAAACCTGCAGGTCGAGCGGAGGGTCGTGCAGAAGAACTCGGTACTCGGTCTTGGCGGGCTCCACGACGAGGAAGGGGATGCCTTGCCCGGCGGTCTGCCGAAGCAGGTGGAACATCGTGTTGGTCTTGCCGGAGCCGGTGACACCGGTGACGAAGGCGTGCCGGGTGAGGTTGGCTGGGCGGATGCCATAGTCGCTGGCCGTGACATGGGAGCGTTCAACTACCGAGCCCAGTGTCAGGGAGTCATCGGTGAGCGGCGGGGGGACGGTGTCGAACTCGGGGATTTCGGTGACGCAGAACCCGTTCCGCTCCTTCTCGGGGAACCGGATGTACGCGGCCAGCTGGCCGGATGTGAGCAGTGTCTGGTGCTGGAACGGCTGCTGGTAGAGCCCCGGCGTGGGGGCCTCGCCGGCCGGGTCGGGCATCGCCCAGGCGGCGGCCATGGCCGGTACATCGGCGCTCTCCCACACGCGCAGCGGTTCCGGGACCGAGTCCCGCCCGGAGAACACGCCCCGCCACAGGCCACAGGCCTCCGCAAACCCCTCGTCGTCGGAGAGCAGGTAGACGGCGGTGCGCCAGGCGCCGCTGCCCTGTCCCTCGGTAAGGCGCCGGAGCTGGCCGGAGAGCAGGTCCAGGTAGTGGTCGGCGAGCGGGCTGGGCGCGCCGTCCAGCGTGACGCCAGTCTGCACGGATCGCATCTCGTTGATGAGGCTCATCCGCAGGGCGCGTACGGGTTCCTCGTCCACCGGCTGCGCGAGCACCAGGGCCTGCCAGCGGCTGCCACTCAGACCCTGGAAGAGCCGGTCTAGCTGTCCGAGCCCGTCGGCCTCGGCAGGCGACTTCAGTGAGGGCACGCCGAGCGCCAGTGCGCCCGCCGGCCAGCTGCCGGGGTCCGGATCGTCGGGTGTGAGGGCGATGGCCGGGTACAGCGCCTGCAGGGCGGACTCCAGCAGGCGGCCGTTGCGGTGCGCGGACGGCACTTGGTGGCCGGCGGGGAGCCAGGTGCCGATCCGCACGGCGATCCGCCCGGGCTCGCCCCCTGCCAGGAACGCCACCGGGATCCGGTGCTGGTGCAGGCCGACGAGGAGGTCGCGCGTCACCGGGTCGTCGGCCGCCGTGCGGTGGGCGGAGGAGCGCTGCTTGTCGAACCGGCCGACGCCGTCCACCCTGACCAGGGTCCGCAGGCCGGGCGGGGCCTCGGTGAAGGTGGTCAGGGCCGTCGGGCTAGGCGGTTGGAAGCCGACGCGTTGCAGGTGGTCCAGGCTGGCGGCGGTCAGTGCCGTGGTCGTCACGACGGTCTCACCAGCCGTTCGGGAAGTCGGCCGGGGGCGTTGGGGCGTCGAAGAAGAGGGTGTAGAAACCCCAGGCAACGAAGGCGGCGATCGCGGCCATCATGACGTAGGCGAGGATCAGCACGGGCTTCGAGATGCCCTTGGCGCGCACGCAGGCGCCCGTGGTGAGGTTCTCCAGCCGGGTGACGTGCAGGGTACCGGACTTCATGCGACCGCGGGCGCGCACCCAGTCGCCGTCGTTGAGGGAGCCCTCGAAGGTCAGTCCTCGCATCTCAACGGGGACGAGGACGGCCCGGTTGCCGGCGGCGTCGTATCGCTCCAGGCGGAAGCTCCAGATCGCCTCGGACTGGTTCTCGCCGCGGTTCTCGGAGCGGATCTGCGTCCCGCGCACCTGACCTTCGACGACGGCGGTGCCGCTGTGGACGGTGGGCGGTGCGGACGGACGGCCGTCGCGAGGCGGTGTCTCGGGTACGTCGCCCCATTGGCGGGGCGGCGGCTCGCCCGGCACATCAGGCCGCCGCGGCTGCCAGGCGCCACCAGCATCCGGGCGGGTCTGCGGGGCGGAGGGGGACCAGGCTGCGTAGTCATTCGGCTCTGACGGCCGGGGCGCGAAGGAGGGCGGAACGGACATGGGAATCTCTCCTTGTGGACCTTCTTGAGCGGGGGTGTCTCCAGTAGGCCCGATACGGGCGGTACACGTCGCTCCACTGCATTTCGGGGCTTGACAGACCGGCGGGCATGTGCGCCTTCCCGTCCTTTTGCCCAGCTCGCACCGCGGAGGTGTGATGGGGAGATGGGAGAAGTCCAGGACGACCGCCGACACGGATCCGCGGACAGGTCGGTGGATTCACCCCGCGCCGGTGCCGGTGACCGCGGCGAAACGCGGACGCGTGACGCCGCTCCCCTGACCGACTGGGAGCGAAAGGAATACGCGGCCGGGGGTAGGACCATCGACGCCCACAGTGAGTTCCGCAAGACGGATGCCACCGGGGAGAAAAGGGGGAGCGCCGATTCGTCCGCCCACGTCGGCAGCGACGGGAAGACGCAAATCCACACCGACGTCAAGGACGACACGGGCAAGGTCACCAGCAGGTCCGACTCGTTCACCGACACGACACCCGACGGCCGGACGCGGACGCACACCTACTACAAGGACGCAGACGGAACCAAGACGGGAAGCTCGGATTCGACGTCCAAAACGGACAAGAACGGCGTCACCCACGCGCATAGCGACAACTTCGACTCCAGCGGCAAGAAGACCGGCAGCTCCGACTCAACGACACGCACGGACAAGAACGGCGTCACCCACACCCACACGAACAACTACGACTCCCACGGCAAGAAAACCGGCAGCTCCGACTCAACGACACGCACGGACAAGAACGGCGTCACCCGCACCCACACGAACAACTACGACTCCCACGGCAAGAAAACCGGCAGCTCCGAGTCGAAAGGCGCGGTCACCGGGAGCCATCGAAGTGGGAACGCGTGAGGGCGCACGTCTCGCCGTCTCCAGTCGTCAGAGGCCGCGAACGCCACCAAGGCGGAGGGGAAGGCGTCCGAGCGCAGGGTGACAGTGCGGCCGATCGCGTGCAGACGGCCGGCCGTGTCGCGGCGGCGCACCTTCGTCCAGCCGCGGACCGAGGGCCGGTAGGGCTGGGACATGCCCTTGACCACGACACCTTCGAGGCCCGACACGTCCGTCCAGGACTGCAGCCACTCCCGGGCCTCGACGACGTCGGTGGTCATCGGGCAAAGGGTCCACGGCGCGGTCAGGCCGCGGTCCGCGAACACCTCGTCCTCATCGCCGGATACACAGCCTGACGCCCCCGCGCGGCCATAGACACCGCACGGCGCTGTCCAGCGGTCACGCACGCCGATGACCAACAGACCGCATCAAAATGTCACTGCCAGCGGACCAGGATCCCCCTCACCAGCAATCGGCCGGCGAAGGCACCGCCGTCCCCACACAGGCGCCACGCCTTCCACCCGCGAAACGACAGGCACCTGCACCAAGCGGACCACACGTCCCCCCTGCCAGCCCAGCTCAGAACACCACAACGCGGGGAACGTCGCTGTCGTCAGCCGATGCAGAATCCATGACGCCCATCAACCGGCTCGACCCCGCGCAGCTCGAAGCCCTCGCCGACCTCGGAACGGACTGGGCCGCCTCGTGATTGCGGGGCCATCACTCCCGCCGTCAGCCGTCCCCGGGTGATTGCCCCGCAATCACCCTCGCCTGTTCCAAAAAACCGGAACGGGGGCGCCGTCGGCGGGCCGGCCCTTCCTCCGTCCCCCGGGGCTGGCGGGACTGACGGGAGTGAAATCCGGGATTGGGTTCACGGGCGCGGGTAGCCGTGGCCCGGCGGCGGATACTCCCGGCCCGGGTCGCCACCGACACCCAGCAGCACGATCCGCTCGAACGACGCCTCCTCACCCAGCGCCCGCACCCCCGCCTCCGTGTCGAAGGCCATGGTCCGCGGCCCAACACCCAACAGCCGTGTCCAGCCGATTTCCCCTGGGTCACCCGAATGGGTGATTCAGGGGGTGTTGGAGGGAGAAGTGGGGTGGATCGGCTGTCTGGGTGACGTGGGCGCGATCCGTGCCCGTACCACTCGCAGATGGAGAACGACTTCAGATGCCCTTCGACTGGACCGGGGTCCCCCCGGCTGTGGGCGCGGTGGCTGCCGTGGTGGCCGCCCTGATGAAGCTGTACCGGGACCGCAGGTCCTGCACGGCAGCGCTGGAAGCCCCGCACGAGGACGCGTCCGCGTCGTCCCCGACCGCGGCGGGGCGGGTGCCCCTCACGGTGCGCGTCGAGGTGTCCGGGCCCTCCCGGGTGCGCGTGGCGGTCGCCGATGGTGGGGGGCTGGTCCTGGTCGACGTGGAGCCCGATGTCGGCCCGTCGCGGCCCTCAGCGAAGGAGCGCGCGCCGTGGTAGCGGGTGAGGTGCCGAAGACGCCACCGCGCTCGCGCGCAGACACACCCTTGGCGGCGGTGGAAGCGGGCACAGCGGATTCAGGTGAGGAAGGAAGTCGCGGCAGCGGGTGGGCCGACTCCGAGCAGGCCCAGCGGCTGGCCGAGGAGGCGCTGCGGTTCCTGGAAGAGGAACCGGCGGTGTTGCGGGGGAAGACCGACGGGAAGCTGTCGTGGGCGGCGTGCGAGGACGTCGTCCAACAGGCGGCATCGAATGTGCTGAGGCGGGCGACCGAAGGGCTGCTGGGTGATGTCGTGAACCTGACGGCGTACCCGCGGAAGTCGGCGTGGAACCTGGCTCTCAACCAGCTGAACGCGCAGGCGCGGGAGGAACTGGCCGGGGACACGGTGGAATCGTCCGCGGCGTCGTCGGCACCGCCGCCGGAGCAGGTGGCGGTCGGGGATCTGGACCCGATGCGGGACCTGCTGATGCGGACGATCGACGCGATGCGGTCGTCGGTGCGCCGGCAGGTGGTCCTGCTGCAGCTCCAGGGCTTGACCTACGTCGAGATCGCAGCCGCGCTCGGGATACGCACCGACCGGCTCCACCGGGAACGGCACAACGCGGTGGTGGAGCTGCGGCATGCGCTGAAGGCGTTCATCCGTGATGCGCACCGGAAATCATCAGGACGCGGGAAAAGGGACAGGTGACGGTGGTGAGCCGTTTGAACGACGACAGCCGCAACCTTCCGGCGTCGGCCGGGCTGGCTGGGCTGCTGGCGAAGCTGAGCGCGCCGGCGGACTTCTGGGACCGGCCCGGAGGAGACTTCGGGCCTCTGAGCGGCCTATACGGGCTGGACCGGGATGAATGGGAGCGGGCGAACTCCCTCTATCTGCTCGGGTCGAAGGCTTTGGGCCGCGGTGAGCTGGCCGTAGCGGCGGACTGGATCGACGAGGCGGCCGCCGCCGGGCACCCGGGGGCGATGTTCCGCATGGCGGCCCTCACGCTGCAGGCGGGGGCGGACTGGATCGACGAGGCGCGGTTCCTGGTGGCCGAGGCCGCCCGGCACGGCCACGGCGACGCCGCCCGCCTACTGGCCGGCCTCGCCCACCGCCGACCCGAGGAGGAGCCTGGGGAAGCCGAGGACCAGGAGTACTTCGACGAGGTCCGCGCAGGGCTCGGCGTGCCCGAGCACCTCCTGCACCCCGACACAGACGACCCCGCGGAGAGTGCTGGGGGCGGCGAACAGCCGCGGTTGTACCTCGTGCCCGCCCCGCAGGTCCCCGAGTACGGCCCCGCCCCGCACACTTCCACACCCTGGGGGCGGCGGCCGCACCTGGCCGCGCTGCCCGAAGGCGGACTCCGCCTGCCGCTTCCCGAGCTGCGGCCTGACGCGACCGCGGCTGCTGTGCACCTCCTGCGACAGGCCGCCGCCGAGGCGGACGCCGACGTCGGGGGCCCGGTAGAGCCGTGGTCGGCAAACGCCCTGCGCCCCGCCGTCCTCAACGACATGGCCCGCAACCGCACCACACCCGCCCGAGTCCCCGAAAAGTGGCAGACCACCCAGCGCGCCCGCGATCTACTGCACGTGATCAGTACCGCGGGCGGTATCGACAGCCGAACCCTGGCACAGAAGACCGGGCTATCGCTGAACGCCACCGTGCGGCTGCTGGACTGGCTCCTGGATCAGCGGCTCGTCGAAACCGTCGGCGGCGCCTACTTCACCGGCCCCGTGCTCGAGCTTGTCACCAAGGCCGGCCCCGACCGGCAGATGCTGGGCCTCGCTCTCGAGCGACTGCGCGACGAGCTCGGCGCCGCCGTCTACATCAGCACCTACGCCCACGGTGAGATCGAGGTCAAAGGCTGCGCCTACAGCGAGGCCGCACCACCCGTTCACGAGTGGGCGCCCTTCACCAACACCGCGCACGCCAGCGCCGTCGGCAAGAGCCTCCTTGCGCAACTGGACTTCGACTCGCGGATGGACCACCTCTCGCGCTACCCCTCCGTGCAGCTGACCGAGCGGACCATCACCAGTCCCCGCGCCCTGATCAGAGCGCTCGACAAGCCAGGCCCCCACGCCGCCCAGTTCGACCTCCTCGAATACTCCGAAAAGGAAGTCTGCGTCGCGTTCTCCCTCGGCCTGCCCGGCCGGGCCTCCAGCATCGCCCTGTCCCTGCCCGCCCACGACCACACCCGCCTGATCACCGCAGCCCAAGGCCTCAGCCAACGCGCCACCGGCCTCCTCCTGGCCAACCTCCTCACCGACGACAACGAACCCGCCCACGCAGACAGAACAGAGCAACAACGCCGCGCCCTACCCTGACCAGCCCATCCCCGTGACCCCGCGGCGCCACGCAAACGACACACGCGGGGGCCGCCCCACCCGGGGCGCCCCCGCCGCCGCACCACCAGCCCCCTGCGGAGCCTCAGCCGGCGGCCGCCGCCGGGCCCTGACCGAACCGAGGAACATCCTCCACCGTGACGTCCAGGCGCAGCCGTTTGAAGCGCAAGGGGTGGCGGAAGACGCCGCGGTCGACGGCGGTGTCGGCGCTGATCTCCGCGACCAGATCGGGGCGGACCAAGAGGGTGTCCAAGACGTCACGGGCCCCCCAGGTCGCGGCGAACCGCACGCCCTCCCAGGGGTGTCCGGGGTCGGCGGCGGCCAGGTCCGCCACCAGGTGGGCCGCCTCCGTGCGCAGCGGGACGGTGCGGCCGACCGGGCGCAGCCGGCCGTCCTGGTCGTGGCGGCCGAGGATCAGGAGCTGCGGGCGGGTGAGGGTGCCGGTGACGGCGCCGATGATCGCCTCGGTGGTGTCCCGGCGGCGGACCTTCGTCCATGTGCCCCTGTGACCCGGCATGTAGCGGCTGGTCTGGGGCTTGACCACGATGCCTTCGACGCCGGACACGTCCGTCCACGAGTCGAGCCATTCGCGGGCCTTGGCCGGGTCCGTGGTCATCGGACACAGGGTCCATGGGGCCGTCAGGGCGTGGTCGGCGAACAGGGCCTCTAGGCGGGCGCGGCGCTCCACATAGGGCAGGTGCAGCAGCTCCCGGCCGTCGATCTGCAAGACGTCGAACACCACGAAAAAGGCCGGCATCTTCACGGCCAGCGCGGGAGCAATGCGGGCGCGGGCGGCGGCCCGACGCTGCAACCCCTCGAACGACAAGGCACCGGCCCCGGCGTCCCAGACCAGCAGCTCGCCATTGAGGACCAGGCCGTGCGGCAACTGCGCCTCGGCAACCGCAACGAGATCAGGGAACGCACCCTGGATTAGGGCGCCGCGGCGGGTCTGGAGCAGCACCCGCCCACCCGGCCCGACCGGAGTGAACACCAGCGCCCGATACCCGTCGAACTTCTGCTCATACGCCACCCCCGAACCGAGCGGACGCACCGGCGGCATCACCTCTGCGGCCTGCGCCAACATCGGCTCCACCGGCGGGTGCAACATCACCTGGCCTCCCTCCTCGGCCCTCCCCTCCAGAGTCCACCGCGCTGGACAACTCCCGCCCGGCAGGCCCGGCCCCGCAGTGCCCGGGATGCGCCATCCGCAACATCAGGGCACAGCCGGACTACCCGAACGCGGACTACCTCGACGTCACCCTCCCCGACACCACGGTAACCGCCGACATGTGCTGAGCCGGCCACCCGCCTCAGCCGGTGAGCTTCTGGAGCAGACGGCGACGGGCCGCACGGAGTCTTCCGTGCGGCCCGTCGCCGGACCAGTCCCAGCGGTCCGGCTCGCCCGGGCGCGGGTCGTACAGGGCCCGGCCACCGGGGCCGAACTGCCCGAGTTCGGTCATCAGCGCGACGCCCGTCTGGATCTCCCCCGCGCTCCAGCCGGTGATGTCGAGGAGCAGGCCGTCCAGCGGGCCGCCGTTCGGCGTAGGTGCGGCCGGGCTTGGGCCGGGCCGGGGATGGTCGTGGTCCTCGCCGTAAATCCGGCGGCGCAGCAACTCCTCATCCCTGTCGATGCGTCGCGGCCTCCCAGCCCCCACCGACAACGGGGGCTTACCCGGGGTCGCCTTGGCCTTCCCGGCTCCATCGGGCGACGTGGACGTGGGTCTAGGGTCCAGGCATGAGCGACTTCTGGGAGAAGAGAACCCTGATCGCGGCGAGCATCAGGGGGCCGACCGGAACGGCAGGAACGCAACCGTAACCCGAGCGTACGCCGTCGCCTCCCAACGTTGCCCCGGGTCCGTGCGCATGCCAGATCTGGGCGCGCCCCGCCACTGAGAGTCGGTTCACGGGCCTTCAGTGGTGAGGTGGTCAGGGTGCGGTCGTCACGCCCCGGGACCGCACGAGGTGTGCGTCGCTGAGGGATGGCGCGGGGCACCGGTCGCGACAGGTCACGGTGTTCCGTTGGCCCCGTTCGCACAGGGGCTGCCCAGGCCGGAGGTCCCGCCGGTCCCGCCGGTCCCGCCGTGGAAGAGGATGCCCCCGGTGGCGTTGCCGCCAGCGCCGCCGTTGCCGCAGGCGCCATCGGCGCTGGCGCCCGACTTGGCGCCGCCGTTGCCCCCATCGCCTCCGTTGCCGCCCAAGTTGATGATGCCTCCGGAGCTCAGGCCCCCCGCCCCGCCGATGCCTGCGGCACCGCCCGGGTAAGCACCTCCGGAGCTGCCGTTGCCGCCGTTTCCGGCCTTGCCGCCGTTGCCGCCGTTACCGGAACTGTTGATGCCGCCGCGGCCACCGTTACCGCCCGCGCCACCGCCGTGGCCGATGCCGCCGTTGCCTGCGTTGCCGCCCGCACCGCCGTCGGATCCCCCGGCGCCGCCGATGCCGCCGCGGCCACCTGCGCCGGCGTTGGCGCCGGAGTTGCCGCCGACGCCGCCGGCGCCGCCCGCACCCCCGTGGGTGCCCACTCCGCCTGCTCCGCCCGCGCCGCCGGCACCGTTCAGGCCGCCGGCCGCGCCGGTTCCGCCTTTGCCACCCGCGGCGCCGTTGGGGCCGGCGTTGCCGCCGAGAGCACCCGCCCCGCCGGAACCGTTGCCGAGGCCAGCACCGCCGTTGCCGCCCCCACCGCCGACACCGCCCAGGACACCGTTGCCGCCGGGACCCCCCGCACCGCCGGCGCAGTCCCCGGTTCCGGTCGCGGGGCCGCCCGCGGTGCCGGGAAAGCCGTTGGGGTGGGAGGAGTTCCCATTGGCGCCGGCGGCGCCCGCGGTGCCGGCGGTGCAGGCGAGGGCGGAGGCCGCGGCGGGAGAGCCGAGGAAGAGTGCTGCGCCGGTGAAGAGTGTGGGCAGGGCGAGGAGGGCGGCGGTCTGATTCCTGTTCATGACGGGGTTTCCTCAGGCTCAGGTGAAGCGCGGGTTAGTGCGGGTCACTGCATCAGGCCGGTGCGGAACCACATGGGCAACATCCGTTCCCCGAACCGGTTTCCGTGCCACGTGCCGGCAGGCAGTCGGCGAAAATTCCGGACTGTTTCCAGTGGGCAGGCATTGCCTGCTCGCCATAGGCGGCCAGGGTCACGGCGCGGGGCCAAGTCTGCGAGCAGGGCAGTCTTCTCTGAACGGTGGGGCTTCCCCGGCACGTCGCCGAGCCAGGGGAACCGGGACCGGGCCGGACCGTCGCCTACGAGATGCTCGGCCCGGCGGTGGACGGCGCAGGACACCGACCCCTGCGGGGAACGCCGCCATCCCGGCCCTGGGAGACGGAACTTCGCAGTACCCAGGCATCTCGTTGTCAGGCATACCGTGCGGGCGGGCAAGCCTCCGGGCCGGGCCGTCAGGCCGGAACCGCCCCGCCCTTACAGCGTCTGTAGGGGCGGGGCGGCACCGAGGGATGCGTGTTGTCCTACGGGAGCCGGCTCGGCAATCCCCGCGAGGGTCGGTTCAGCAGGGAAGGGTGGAGTTGCCGGCGGCGCCGGTGGCACCGGTGGTGCCGTCCGCAGTGAACGTGGCGGCAGTGCCGTTGCCGCCGGGCTTGCCGGGACACACCGGGCTGGCCGCGCCACCCGCACCGCCGGTACCGCCCTTGTGTCCGCCACCGACCGTGGCCGCTCCGCCGTTGCCGCCCTTGCCACCGGCGATACCGGCACCCGCGTTGCCGACACCGCCCACACCGCCCTTGCCCCCGGTACCACCCACGGCGGCTCCGCCCCCGGAACCGCCGTTACCGCCGTTGCCGTTGGCACCCCCGGCGCCGCCGGCACCGCCCGCGCCGCCAACGCTGGCGCTGCCGCTCGCGTTGCCGCCGTCACCCCCGGCGCCGCCGTTCCCGTTGGCACCGGCCGCGCCACCGGTACCGCCCAAGCCACCGATCCCACCACTGGTGCCCACACCGTTAGCCCCATTACTCCCCTGAAGACCCAGGAGACTGAACCCGCCCACAGCCCGGACGCTGCCCATCTCGGCACGGGCCGACGCGGAAGCCAGGGCAGGGGCGGCGGTGAGACCGGCCACAGCGATCACGGAGACCAGGAGAGTCCGGGAAAGAGCAGTGGTGCGCATGAAGCGCATGAGGAAGCCTCTCGAAGTGCGCGACCGCAGATGCTCCACGACCGACACCCGCAACCTACACACGAACACACCACCCCTTACTTCACACAATGATCCAATAGCTCAAAGCAGACCTTATGAGCAAAATTTGGCCTTAACACCCCCGCCCTAGACCGTCCGTGCAGGGACCGGGAACCCCGCACCTGGGGTACCCGGCGCCCAGTCGACCGACGGGCTGTCAGCCTCACTGTTCCGGTTGCGATGATGCGGCATCCGTGATCATCAACTGTTGGGCGAGCGGGGCCATTTCGCTGTCAGTGCCTGTTTGTGAGGCCGCCATGACAAGCGGCGTGAGGGTTGGGGGCCCGATAGCACCACCGTCGACCTGTCCACGCCTTCCACCGATGACTCTGGTACCAATGCCGCACGGCTGCGGTGGCCTCGGCGGGGACTGCGGCGGCCGGGCGTAGAGCGCGGGCCGTAACCGCGCCAGGGGCGATTCCGTTGGGGATGAATGACATGACGGCAGCGCTGGGTCATCGGGCGCCGAGCGGGGCGAGCCTGCCGGACCGGCCGGCCTTGGTTGGGCCCCGGCCGGTCCGGCGGGCATACACCCCCGTGCCCGGGAGACGATCGAGCGGATCGTGGAGACGGTCCGGAGCGGCGACGACGCGGCCATCCGTACCTTGCTGGCCGATCTGGCGGCGGTCGCGGACACTGCCGCCCTGCTCTATCTGCGCGAGCGGCTGTACGAGGCGCACTGACTGCGGCTGGCCAGCGATCACCCACACCGGCCAACGAACCGAGCCATTCGGTGCAGTCCCTGGCCGCACATGGTCCGAGAGCCGCTCGCGGCCCCCCAGAGCCGTTGGGCCGGGCACGCTGCCGGCCTACCAGGCCCTGAGACCCTCATGGTGCAATGGGGCCTGTCCGATGCCGCCTCGGCGCGGATCCTCGCGTATCCGGGACGAAATCCCCGGGCGGCATCGAACTGTAGAAGGGGTCGCTGTGACCGCAGGAGAACCAGGCGGCGGGCGGACATCTCGTCCTGACACGGGCGCAAGCCGCCGGGTTAAGGCGATGACGTTGGCGGGGGCATTGGAAGCGGCGGAGGCAGCCGCGCCGGTGGAGTCGCTGGACGTGGTCGCGCGCATGCTCAAGGAGCACCTCCAGGCGGCGTCGGTGTCGTTCCTGATCACCGACTTCACCGGCAGTTCAGTCGTACGGCTGGGGACCGCCGACAGCATCGACACCGACGAGCCGCCCCAGCGGATCCTGCTGCGCGACACCCTGTACGAAGACGTCATCCGCACCCAACAGCCGCAGGTCGAACACCGGGACGAGAGCCAGCACGTCCGCGTGATCGCCCCAGTGACCAACCGCGGAGACGCCATCGGACTCCTCGAACTGTTCCTGCCCGCCGTCCCGGACGCGGAGGTGATACGGGAGATCGGCGAGACCGCACACGCACTGGCCTACATCGTCATCGCGAACCGCTCCCACACCGATGTGTACCAGTGGGGCCGGCGCACCAAGCCGCTGAGCCTGGCAGCCGAGATCCAGCACCGCCTGCTCCCCGCGTCACTGGCGTGCGAGGCGGCGCAGTTCGCGGTCGCCGGGGCCCTGGAGCCCGCCGAACACGTCGGGGGTGACACCTTCGACTACGTCATCGACCGGGACACCGTCCAGCTCTCCGTCACCGACGCCATGGGCCACGACGTCGACGCCGCACTGCTCGCTTCCCTGGTGGTCGGCGCCCTACGACGGGCCCGGCGGGAAGGCGCCGACCTCGCCGAACAAGCGCGCCAGGCCGACCAGGCGATGCGCGCCCACGGCCGCAGCGGCTTCGTCACCGGCCAGCTGCTGCGCATCAGCCTCCTCGACGGTGGTACCGAGTTCGTCAACGCCGGACACCCGTGGCCGCTGCGCATGCGAGACGGCAAGGTCGAGGAGATCGTTTTGAAGGTCGACCGGGCGTTCGGCCTCAACATCCATCCCTCTGAGGCCAACACCTACCGCGTGCAGACGCTCGACCTGCGGCCCGGCGACCGGCTGATCATGCTCACCGACGGCATGCTGGAACGCCACGCCGAAAGCCTCGACCTCGCGGACCTCATCATCCGCACCCGCGAACTACATCCCCGCGAAGCCGCCCGCACCCTCATCAAAGCGATCGTCGACGCCGGCAACGGCCACCTCGACGACGACGCCACCGTCATGTGCCTCGACTGGCACGGCGTCCACAACTCCGAACGTAACGCCGCCAACGGCGCTGACCTCACCGATGCCTCGCCACCAGCGACAACGGGGCCCCGCGCCCCCAGCAGTGACACCCAGCCGAGTAGGGCCGGCAAGGCCGGCCCGGCAGCTTTCCCCAGCACACCCGGACTTCCTCGGCGGCCCGGGGCAGTCAGTTCGTCTACCGTGCCGCGGGCGGTGCAGCAGCAGGGCGGCCGAGGAGCGCGCGGTGTGTGTGCTCAACCGGCTCCGTCTTCGGATCCTCTGTCCCCGTGGTAGTCGTCCACGTGGTCGAGGAAACGCGCGAGCCCCTGATCCGAACGGGCCAAAAGCCCCGGCGAGGGTGCCCCAAAGCCAGGCTGAGCATCCCTCCACCGGGTGGACTCCGGTGTGTCAAGGATGGATCCCACACCATCGGTGCCCTGCCGTTCACCGCACCGTCATGGCCGCCGGTCCGAACAGATCCATCAGGCATTTTCCTGGGGGCAGACCTCAGCCAGGAGCTCCAGCAGATGGGCGGTCACCGGCCCGGGCTCGCCCCGCCGCACCCAGGTGTAGACGGCAACCCGTGCCGAGGCGTCGGCATTCCGCAGAACGTACCCGTCCACCAGCCCACGCGAACGGGACTGCCGTACTTGGATCTGCCGGGGCTTTCCGTCCCCCTCGGCCAGGACCTCGACGACCTGACGCTCCGGGCCGTCTCGAAACTGATACACCCAGCACGTCCGCATGCGGACCATTGTTTCCAGCACTCCCGGCCGCCGGGCGCCGGACACCCTGCGGCCTGCGGCGGATCACCGCCCTGGGGTCCGCTCACGGCCGCCCGATTCACATGTGCCGACAACCGCCGAAGCCGCCCGGCACACGGTCGTCGGCGGGCCCTCGCGCGGCCTCCCCGACCGGGGTGTGGATCGCGAGTCAGAACCAGCGCCGCGACCGGCTGGAGCGCTGCCTCGCCCGCGTCGCAAGAGCGTGGCCAGCATGATCACAGCAGGCGGCCGGCCTGGTCCCCGCCGGGGTCGTCGGCCAGCCCTATGGTGACCTTTACCCGCTTGCCCACGGGCTCGCGCCGCACCTCGAAACTGCGGCACACCGCCATCGCGATCTCCAAGCCATGCTGCCCAATCCGGCTCGGATCAGGCGGGCTCACCGCGGGCAACTGCGCCGCGGTATCCCACACGCTGATCTCCACGACACGGCGCTGACCTCCAGCTCCAGCAGACACGGCCCGGGCGCATATTTATAGGCGTTGGTCACCAACTCGCTGACCACCAACTCCACCATGCTCATCGCACGGTCCGACACCGGAAGCCCGTGAACGGCCTGCACCGCGGTCATGAAACTACGGGCAGCACGCCTGGCCCCAGCAATCGGTTCAATGCCGTCCAAGGCCATCGCAGACACGATCGGGCGGCTCACCAGCGATTCATACTCGCCTTGGGACACCACAGCAGCCATACCGCCGCCCCTTCCTGAGCAAGCCACATGACTGGCTTCAGCCGGATACCCCGAAACGGCAGCCAAAGAGCACAAAACGAAAATCTGACCGCCCCCTCACTCCGAGCGAAACCGCTCCGAACCGCGGGCCGCCCGAACTGCGCCTTCCAGGGCGTGCCAGGCAGGAGGAGGGATCGGGCCGGTCACCTAACCGCCGCTCCGGGGTGTGATGCGAACGCTGAGACTCGCCGGCCCGGCGCCGCGTCTCGCCAACGACACGGTGGTTCGGTGGCTAGCGGGGATCACTGTGCCCGCCGAGCCATTTAGCGCGCCGGTGACCCGTGGCCGGGGCGGTCACGGTGGTGGGATGGTCGTCGCCGAGGGCTTGGGCAGTCTGCGCGCGGTGCGGGCATGCGCGGCCCCCGCTCAAGCCGCGGCCGGTGGATTCGCTGATTCGGCGGCGCGGCGGTATTCGGCGTTGAGGCGCTGCGCCTCCTCGAGCTGGTCCTCGAGGATGACGATCCGGCAGGCGGACTCGATGGGGGTGCCCTGGTCGACGAGCTCGCGGGCACGGGCGGCGATGCGCAGTTGGTAGCGGGAGTAGCGGCGGTGTCCGCCGGCGGAGCGGAGCGGGGTGATGAGGCGATGTTCGCCGATGGCGCGGAGGAAGCCCTGGGTGGTGCCGAGCATCTCGGCGGCCCGGCCCATCGTGTAGGCGGGGTAATCGTCGTCATCGAGACGGCCGAACGAGTCGTCTGCTGTCATCACACCTCTCTGTGGAACACACTGGAGGGGCCCGGGTGCCGTAGTGGCACCCGGGCCCCGAAGGAACTGCTACACCATCTGCCGGCCCTAGTCCTGCGCCGGCCCTCTGTTTCCGCAGAGCCGTCCGATCGGGGACGGGCAGTGCGGGGATCGCGGATGCGTGACCGGAGACCACCTCACTATCGATGTCCTGCGGTACCCGGGCTTCGTACTGCTCGCCCGGGCGATCCTGATGGCGCTCGGCTCCTCCGTTCTTCCCTCTGGATCAATCACTTACCAAACGGGAACTGCGTACTGCTGATACTGCGAACTGCTGGTAACGCGGGTACTGCCCTTTACCGCTGATACTGCGTACTGCTGGTGTTGCGTACTGCTGGTGGCCTCTCACAGCGCCACCTTCGGCAGCCAGCCCCGTCGCCCATCCTGCGTCTGCTCTGGCTTGGAACCCCACTGCCGAACCTCCCGGTGCGCGCGCCCGCAGCCGACGCCTTCACCGAGGAACCACTCACTGATTTCACTGCCGGGTACTGCGAACCGCGCTTACTACGGGTACTGCCACTGCGGTAACTGCGGTACTGCTCACGGCGGCCCCTGATCACTGCGGGCCACCCGGTCCGGTCACCAATCCCGTCGCCGTCCTGCAACCGCTCTGGCTTCGAAACTCCGTCACCGCACCGTCCTGCGAACTGCAACTGCGTGTACTGCGGGTGCTGCTGCCCGGCAGTTCGTCTCTGCCGGGCCCTGCGGTCCTTCCGGGTTACGAGAGAAACCATAACCACACCGACGCCTAATGTCTACTCCAGCTGACACAGGTTTCCGCGCGTTCGACGATCAGGTAATCGGCCTCGAACAACGACACGGACAGGCGCGAGGGGCGGCCGCCACCGGATGACTCGCCACAGGCCAAGGCACAAGCACCACGCGGGCACCACCGGGCATTGACGATCCAGAGACCAGGGTGAACCTCATGGACACGGCGAGCGTCAACCTCGCAACCGCCCGCTCCACCGCCTCCGTCGCCGGCGCGCGTGAGAGCACCCGGGACTTCCTCGACCGTCTCGTACGCCCGCTCCCAGCCGAGACTGCCGACACGGTGGTCCTGGTCGTCTCGGAACTCGTCACCAACGCCCTGCCCCATGCAGGCGGCGCGTGCACCCTGGACCTGACCGCGCAACCGGACAGCATCGAGGTGACCGTCCACGACGCCAGCCCGCAGGCGCCGCGCATGCGCACCCCCGATCTGAACGGCGGCACCGGGGGTTTCGGCCGGCCCATGGTCAACCGCCTCGCCCGCGCCGCGTCGGTCACCCGCCGGCCGTCTGGCGGCAAGACCGTCAGTGCTTTCCTCCCCCGATAGCACCAAGGTGCCCCCGCCCCGACCGGGGCCGATCCGCGCCCGATACGCCGCCTCGCCCACGGATGCGCCTTCTGCCCGAGGTCACCCGTGCCGCAACTGCTCAGGCTCCTGCACCGTACCGGCGCCTCTTCGTCCTTGACCCCACACGGGCGCCCTGACCTGACACAAGGGGAGAGTCGAAACCGGTTCAGGCCCGGATTCCGTGAAGTGGATCGTGCTGCCGTGCGCCGGTGACGCTCCGTCATCCTGGGCATCATCCTTCGGTCGTGTGAGTCCTTGTTGGAGTTGGTGTTCCCGCACCTGGTGACGGTGTTGGTGGAACGCGTGGTGGTGGAGAGCGGCGTGCTGCGCATCGCGGCGAGCACGAAGGACGGGATGGCGGCCGTCTGTCCGGGGTGCGGGGCGTTGTCGACACGGGTGCACAGCCGCTACGGACGCAAGCTCGCCGATGCTCCGGTCGGTACCCGGCCGGTACTCATCGAGTTGTCGGTGCGCCGGCTGTTCTGCGACAACAGCGGCTGCGCGAGGGTGACCTTTGCTGAGCAGGTCGAGGGGCTGACCAGCCGTTACGGTCGGCTAACGCCCGTCCTACAGCGGATCGTCGGTGCTCTTGGTGTCGTGCTGGCCGCTCGCGCCGTGGTCCGGCTGGGGCTGGTGCTGGGCATCGTGGTCAGCCGGATGACAGTGCTGCGCGTGCTGATGGCGCTGCCGGAGCCGGCCTGGGCGGTGCCGCGGGTACTGGGAGTCGACGAGTTCGCGACCAGCAAGGGCCGCCGGTACGGCACCATCCTGATCGACTGCGAGACCCACCAGCCCCTGGACCTGCTGCCCGACCGGGAGGCCGAGACCCTGTCCGCATGGCTGCGCGAGCACCCCGGCGTTGAGATCGTCTGCCGCGACCGCGCGGCGTGCTTCGCAGAAAGTGCCCGCACCGGCGCCCCGCAGGCCCAGCACTGCGCAGACAAATGGCATGTCTGGCATAACCTCGGCGAAGCCGTCGAACGCCTGGTCTCCCATCACCGCGTCCTCCTCCGCGACCTCGTCGAGCCGGAGCCCGAACCCGAACCCGAACCGGGGCCTGTGCCGACCTCCGTCGGCCAGGAGCCGTCCGAGCCCTACCCGGCGGGGAAGTTCCTCGACCGGCTCCGCGACACCCACGCCGCGGATGCTGCACGGCCAGTGGCAAGACCGGACCAGCAAACTCGACTGCTACCGGCCCTACCTGCAGCAACGGATCGCCGAGGGCTGCACGAACCTGTCGAGCCTCCACCGCGAGCTGCAAGAACGCGGGCCCGCTGCGCCTACAGCACCCTGCGCGACTACGTCCATCCGCTGCGTCCCGGACGCCCACCCGCAGCCAACCGGCCGCCGATGGCCCGGCCGCCCTCGACCCGCGAAAGCCACCCGCTGGATCATGAGCCACCCCGACCACCTACGCGACGACGACAAACTGCGGCTCAAGACGCTGCTGGCCCGGTCGCCGGAGATCACAGCCGCCACCACCCACGTCCGGACGTTCGCGACCATCATGACCAACCGTGAAGGAGAACGGCTGCGCGGATGGATCACTGATGTCTGCGCCGATCAGCAGTGCGGCCTGGCCTCCTTCGCCACCGGGCTGATCACCGACCTCGACGCCGTCGTCTTCGGCATGAGCACCGAATGGTCCTCCGGCCCCGTCGAAGGCCGCGTCAACGACCTGAAAGCCCTCAAGCGCAGCATGTTCGGCAGAGCGAAACTTCCGCTACTGCGCAAGCGGCTCCTCCTGATCGCGGCCAGCCGCCGACCCTAACCTCTGGCGCCTCGGGCCTTACGGTCCAGGAACTCGATCAGCCGCGTCTCCGAACGCAGGAGCCGTTCTCGCTGCTCAGGAGGAAGAGACTCGAGGAGGTCGACCAGGACTCGCTTCCGCGAGACGTACACCATGTCGCCGGAGTAGATCAGGCAAGTGGAACACCATGCGAGTCTGATGCACCGCTCGGACATCGAGGACTCGGGCGGATGGAAGCGGTACTGGTACGAACAGACGGGCGTTCCGCAGACGGCGCAGACGCGTCGATCGCCGTCGGGAATCGTGTCCCAGCTCCCGACCTTTCGCCAATGCTGTCGCCCGGCCGGTGCTCTTCAAGTCGTCATGCCGAGCATTCTCGCGCACAGAGATCCGCCCAGCGCAGCGGCCCGAGCAAAACTCCGGCCGACCACAGACCGTAACCGACCCTTGGTCACCTTCACGGAATCCGGGCCTGAACCCTCAATTGGGTGAGTGTCAAGAATGTTGACATCCGTCACCTCGACCGTCACTGACGGTAACGTCCGCTGCGGAGATGGTCTGCCGTCGCGCGCGATGATCCGTCGCGTGTGCGGCTACATGCTGTGGCAGATGCCACGGGTCATCGAGCCGGAACCGGCGCGTACCGCCTCCTGCGTCGGCCACGACCAGCGAGGCTGCCGGAGCCCCGGCGCCCACCGCGACCGCTCTGCACACCCCGCGCCGGCCCCACGACTCCGAGCAGATCGTCTTGAAGATGACGGAGCGATTCGTGCCGTGGCCGTCGTCCGGCGGCACATGCGGCGACGGCGGGGCCGGCCCCCGCCGGTCCCTCGCCTGCTGCAACGTCTGGGACAGTAAATCCTTCCCTCGGCGTAACTCCCGATCAAGGAAGATGCATCGATGCCAGTGACAACGTGACCGAGGCCGAGTCCGTCGAGCCGGCTGAGCCGCAGCCTGTGAAGGCGGTGGACGACGCGGCTGATCGACGAGCTGGCGGGCCGGGCCCAAGCCGAGGGCCTGCGGCAGAGGGCCGCAGCCCCGGCCGTCTCGCGGCCGGGGCTGTTCAGCGGCTGATGTCACCGCCAGTGGCGCTGGTCGTCGGCTACGAAGGCACGACGTTCTCCGCCTGGGGGCCCTTGGGGCCCTGGGTGACGTCGAAGGCCACCTTCTGGCCCTCCTGCAGCTCGCGGAATCCACTGGCGGAGATGGCGGAGTAGTGGACGAACACGTCCGGGCCACCACCGTCCTGCTCGATGAATCCGAAGCCCTTCTCCGAGTTGAACCACTTCACGGTGCCGCTTGCCATCAGTTCATATCCCTTGCCATGTTCCGCGATGCGACCACGCCGCACCGGCCAGGACCATCCACTTACGACCCCAGCACCTCCACTATTTCCGCAGCAGCCACCACTCCAACCTCCGACGGCACCAGCAGGAGCACCAAGAGGTCACCCAGGTGGCCTCACCTGCGTACGCC
Organism: Streptomyces sp. NPDC046557; assembly: GCF_040645975.1. Lineage (NCBI taxonomy): Bacteria > Bacillati > Actinomycetota > Actinomycetes > Kitasatosporales > Streptomycetaceae > Streptomyces > Streptomyces sp. NPDC046557. The sequence goes on along the minus strand of NZ_JBEYZH010000037.1, from coordinate 4,101 downwards.
CCACGCGTGCCGGGAGCCGGTGCGGTGGGCGGTCGGAACGAAGAGGCGAAGAAGTCACAGTGCGGGTTCGTGGACGACGGTGATCGTCGGGCAGTCCTCGGCGAGGCCGAGGAGCGCTTGGCGCTCGGCCTCGTCCACGGCGAGATCCCATCGGAGCTTCGTCGCCGACCAGTGCGCCGCGTACGTGCAGTGATAGGAGCCCTCCGAGGGCAGCCACTCCGCCGGATCCTTGTCCGCCCTCGACCGGTTGGAGGCGGCTGAGACCGCGATCAGCGTGTCCGGAGAGCCCTGCTCGTTCGCATACGCCTCACGCCGCGCCGCACTCCACGGCGTCCGCTCCGAGTCGTAAAGCTCGGCAAGCGGGACGAAGTGGTCGACGTCCAGGCGGTCGGCGTCGGTGACGAGCAGGTCGTCGTACGCGCTGCGCCAGCTCCCGCCGGTCAGCTTGCATCCGGCCGCGACCTGGCGAGGCGGACGGTATGACCGCCGATCGCTGGCGCTTCATCTCCAAGAACCACACCGCGGACGCCACGCAAGACCTCCTCGCCCTGCGCGGCATACCGGTGCTGCTGACCCTCGCGGGCCATGACATCAACGTAGACACCGCCGACACGCGGCGCATCTACCGGGTGCTGGACGCAGGCGGTGCAATGACGGTCAAGCACTACCCGGATGCGACCCCTTCGTTGCTCAAGCAGTCCATCGAGCAGTCAGACCTCAAGATCACGCTCACTGCGCTCTTCTCGCCCCGCTCGCTCTTCGCGGACGGATTCCTGGACCGGAGACCTGCAGGAACCCAGTCCCAGCCAACTACCGCAGCCTGGGCCGCGCAGAGGTACCGCCGTTCGACTCATGACCGCTTGACGTACAAGCTTTTCCTCTCCTGCACGACTGGTTGACGGCCCCAGATATGCGCCCGGTGGCGCGTCCCCGCGCCCTCCTTCCGAGAGATCGAACAAGTTCCGCGAGCGCAGCTACTTCCTCCAGCAGACCGCCGACGCAATCGAGCAAGAGGCCAACGCCGTCACCCTCGGCATCGGTCCCTACAGCGAGTTCGGCGATGTCGGGGAAGCCGCGGCGCTGCAGCTGTTCACCCAGCGTGTCGAAGAGCACCGCAACGAGCAGCGATTCAGCGTCGGGCTTGGCGTGGCACACAGGGCAGGAGATGTTCATCAGCCGGTAGTAGGGCACCATGCTCGCGGTCCCCCGCTCGGTGCGCTGGTCTTCCGGGCGCCGTGCCTTCTTGGCTGCCGTGGCCGCTTCGCGTTCCTTCAGGATCCGACCTTGGGACTGGTGAGCTCGCATGTTGAAGTGTCGCGTATGCGCGGCTGAAAGCCCGCAGCTCAATGACGCTGAGTGAGCGGTCAGGAGGCGGCCTGATCATCCCCATCGACAAGCGCAAAGGCCACGCGCCCAGCGTCGCCAGCATCTACCGCGCACTCGGTCGCACTCCTGGCCGTGGGACCGCCAGCCCTCCCCGCCAGGCCGAACGTCACTGGCCGCAGGAGCGGCGCGGTGCTGTCATGGGTAGGGAAGCCGGCAGGGGCGCGGAGGCCGGCGCGCCGCGCGTGGTCCGCCCGGGCGGACCGATCGCGGCCGCCCCGTCGCACAGCAGAGGAGGCCGACGCCATGCTGAACCGCCGCACGGTCGGTGACGTGATGACCGAGGATGTCGTCACCCTCCGCCCCAGCACACCGTTCCAGGAGGTCGCCGCCCTACTGGACGCGAACGACATCGTCGCGGCCCCGGTCGTCGACGACGACGGCGCTCCCGTCGGTGTCGTGTCCGCGTCCGACGTGCTGCGGCACGAGACCGGCATGCCCGATCCGCAGAGTCAGGACGGGAACGACGAGCGCGCCTGGGGCAAGGCCCGGGCCCGGACCGCAGGCGCGCTCATGAGCAGCCCCGTCTTCACCGCCCGCGCCGACTGGACGATCCCCCGGGCCGCACGGGAACTCCGCAGGCGGCACGTTAAGCAGCTGCCGGTGGTCGGCGACGACGGGCTCCTCACCGGCATCGTCACCCGCAGTGACCTTCTCGACGCCTTCATCCGCTCCGACGTCGAGATCCGCGGCGAGGTCGAGCAGGACGTCCTGGGGCGCATCCTCGGCCTGGACCAAGGCACCGTCGCGGTCGAGGTCCGGGACGGGGTCGTCACCCTTCGGGGTCACGTCCCGGAACCGCGCCTCGTTCCGGTGGTCGTGGGCCTCTGCCAGGGCGTCGACGGTGTCGTCGCCGTGGACGCCCACCTCGCCGCCGCCCGGGCGGGCTAGGCTAGGTGTTCTACCCCGGATTTCGCATCAGATGCGACCCGGGGGCGTCTTCGCAGCTCAATCGCCCGATGGAGTGACGCACGCGCAAAGGCTATCGTGGTTTTTTGCGATGCCGAGGTCAACGTCCCTGGTGGGACCGCTCGCCCGCGGTTCGGAGGTGACCTCCAGGTCGGGTGTCGCCTATTCGCGGCGCTGGCGGGCCAGGTCGGTGCAGCGGATTCCGCCTCCGGGGTGCCACTCCATCACCGGTCCGACCGCGTCTTCGTGTTCCCTGCACCAGCCCACGGGGACGACTCCGCCGCAGTCGTGCCGCGCGCATGCGCACCCCTCCCCCGGGCCGGCGTACGCCACCGCGTGGCGTTCCACGCCGACCGAGCCCGCCGAGGCGGCGCCCCGCAGGCCGGCAGGCCAGGCGAGCGTGAGGCGCAGACCACCCGACCCGGAACGGAACCGCTCCGCCACCCGCACCTCGCCCATGACCGCCAACGGACCGGTACCGGGCGCGGTCAGTCGGCGCAGCGACGCCCCGAACTCCCCGGCCGCCAGCTCGGCCAGCGCGTCGGCGGCATCGTCGGTGGAGCAGCCGGACAACACGTCCTCCCCGGCCGCGTCGTCGGCCAGAGTCAGCCACGGGTCATCGAGCCGGAACCGACGCGCGGCGCCCTCGGGGCCGGCCGGCACCAGCGAGGCGACCGTCGGCCCCGTGGGGATTCCGATCTTGTCGTGGGCGAGGAGCCATGCGACCACGGCGTGGCGGTCGAACTGCGGGTGCACGTCCGTGCCGGCCACCGGTTCGGGGAAGTCGTCATGCCGGCGGCGCCAGTTCACCACCGCGGCCCGGCCCACCCGGGCGATCCGCGCCACCTCCGCCAGGAACACCCGGTCGCCCCCCGGGGTGATGGGAGTGAGGGCGGCGAGCGGGGAACGCCGGCCCGCCGCCACGGTGCGCACCGCCCGCCAGTCCACCGAGGGCCGGACCACCTCCAGGAGCGCGATGTCCTCGGCGGAGTACAGGGGGACCCTGGTCACCCCGCCGTGGTGCTTGTAGTCGATGTCCACCGAGCCGACCGGGGCCAACCACCCGAGCCTGACGACCTGGTCGAAGTCGGTACGGCGGACGCCGAGGCGTACCGCGGCCTGGTCCGGGCCGAGGGGGACGTGCCGGTCGAGCAGGGCCGGCAGGTCCCGGCGGCGCGCCAGTGCGGCCACTTGGTCCGGGTGGAGGTCGGGGAACTCGACGTCCCCGCCGAGGTAGACCAGGAGACCGGCCTTCACGAGGCGGCCGACCGCCGAGGCCGTCACCCTGGGCCGGAGGATCGGGAGCGGCACCCCCAGGGCCTCGGTCAGCCGGTCCGCCGCCCACCCCGCCCCGACCGGGCCGCGCAGCGCCGCACGCACCGCCTCGGGGTCGGCGGCCTCCACCACCGCCCGCGACCACAACCGGGTACCGGCGTCCGCCGGCGGGACCAGACCCCAGCCGGCCGCCCACCGCCACGCGGCCACCGGAACCCGCAACCGGCCCGCAGCCGCGTACTCGTCGTAGACCTCACGCACCGAACGCGTCATGAAACGCACCCCAATCGCACATCAGACGGCCCGACGATCGGGCCGCGCCGGAAACATGCCGAAAAATCCCGTTTGTTGTCAATAGCCCTAATTCCGGGACGAGTTGGGAGCACACCGCACAAGCCGCCTACGCGTACGCGAGGGAAAAATTCACCCCTGCGGGGGAGCGCTGACCCAGCTCGGCCGGGCCCGGGTGGTGGCCGGGGAGCCGGATGCGGCGTTGGAGCGGCTGCGGGAGGCGCTGGCCCGCCACCGGTTGGC
>NZ_JBEYZH010000036.1:0-29107 GCF_040645975.1 Streptomyces sp. NPDC046557 | reverse complement strand
CAGCAGCTGGCGTGCGATGGACGAGAAGCTGCGTCGCGCCGTCGGAGTCCATCTCCTGCCCGCCGACCACCCCCGGGAGCCATGGCCGGCCCTTCGGGCCGGAGTCCTGCGCTGCGCTCCGGACTGTTCAGGGTTCCGCTGCGCTCCACCCTGAACTGCCTGCTTCGCAGGCTTGGGTGACCCTGTTTCACGGGGTCCGGGCCTTCGGCCCGTTGGGCGGGTCCGCTCCGCTCCCCCGCCCGGTCCTTCCGGCTACGCCTCCAGGCCCAGCCCGCTCCGCGGGCGGCTGGCAACGGGGCTTGATGTGTGCCTCGGTCGGCTCCTGGGCTGCGGAGTTGCCGGGGCTGGCCAGGAGGAGGCTGAACGCCGAGTTAGCTGCCGTTCGTATGCCGGTTCCTGTCAGCCGGGTGCCGAGCAGCCTGAAGCATGCGGGAGATGGGCCGGACCCAGAGTGCTTCAGTATTGGTTCCGGATTCTCTCTGGAATGGAGGTGGGCGCTGGCGTCAGAAGGGTGGTTCGTCGGAGTAGCCCTGGGTGCGTGCAGGTTCTGGGTTGGTGCTCCCCCACCTGCCAGCAGCTGGCGCGGCACTGCTCGCCCAGGGGTCATCTGCAGGGCGCGGGGCCGGTACTTCGGGGGCCGGCTTTCCCGGCGGGGGTGGTACGGCCTCTTCGGGATCGATCCCGTCGATGGCGTCATTCCAAAGGCGGCGCAGGTACTCCCGGCACGTGGACGGGTCGTGCGGATCGAAACGGTCCTCCGGTTCGGCCCAACGGGGACGGTCGGGGTCCTGTCCTCCCAGCAAGCAGAGCGCGCGAAGAACGGTGTCCACCGTGGCCCACTTGCTGACCACTTCGCCGTGCAGCAGCCGTCGAACGGTCTCCCGACTCACCTTCTTCACCTTGCCCAAGCGCCCGGTAGCAGCAGCGATCTCGGCCAGGGTGGGACGTCCGGCTTCCCTAAAGTGGACTCGCAGCTCCGCAACGAAGTCCCGTCCAGGCCCGGGAGGCAGTACATCTTTCCCAGGCATGCGCAGCATCTGAGGCACTGAGCCTTTTCCAACCTCATGTCGAGGCGTGGTGAAGGACGAGTACGGCCTTGACGATGTCGGTGATCCGGTTGGTGCTGCAGCGGAGCTTCCGCAGGAGGCGCCAGCCCTTCAGGACGGCCATGGCCTGCTCGCCGACGCACCGGATCTTGGCGTGGCTTCTGTTGTGACGTCGCTTCCATCGCTTCAGCCGGCGGCCCCGGAAGGGGACTCGGATGTGCCGACCGGCGCCTTGGTAGGCGTTGTCCGCCCAGCATTTCAGTCCCGCGGCGGCGAGCGCGTCGACGATCCCGTGGCTTCGGGCGGCCGTCAGGTCATGGGTGGAGCCTGGCAGAGTCGCCGAGGCCCAGAGCAGTCGGCCGAACGGATCGGTGAGGACCTGCACGTTCATGCCGTGCCGTTTGTGCTTCCCCGAGTAGTACGGCGTGTCGACGGCGATCCGGTCGATCGGCAGCAGGGTGCCGTCCAGGATCACGAACGCCTTCGTCCGGGCCGTCTCCATCGCCTCGTCCAGGGACGGTGCGAGGACGCACAGGACTTCGATCGCCTCACGTATGTACCGGTAGACGGTCGCGATACCGATTCCGAACCCCGCGGCGAGCTGGGCATAGGTGTCACCGCACCGCAGATGGGCCAGGACGAGCAGGGCCTGGCGGCCGGCGGGCAGTCGCCGCCACCGTGTACCGAGCTCCCGCCGCCTCGCGGTGAGCTGTCGCGTCAGATGCCGCAGGGTGCTGCTGGACAGATCGATCGAGGACGGGTAGACAAGCACGCGAAGCTCCTGGCAGACACGGGTGATCTTGGTCGAGAACCCCGTCTACCAGGAGCTTCGTCGTTGTGTACAGCCCTTGAACCCCCAACAGCCTGGCATCGCGGTCAGGTTGGAAAAAGCTCACTGATCAGCCCGTTCACCGCACCGAGACAGGATGAAAGAGGTTCATCAAATGAGCTTCGCTCGTCTCTTCCACGGAAACAAAGCTCCACAGCCGCACACCTGAGGCTACAATTGTCCTGAATCCGCTTGTTTCAGATTTAGCCGGTCTCCCCGAATCAGACCGCGCACTCAGTACCGCAGGCTTGATGCGTTTTCATTTTTCATATCTGGCATCATATTTTCCGCCGGCCAGTAGTCGCCGCAGCTCGGGAGGAACGTCTGGAACAGGCCGACATAACCCGAATTGTAATACACTCGATAGGTTGCGGAACATTCGCCATTCGATGCCGAAGCTGACGCATTTTTAAGCGTCAGGTCAGAACCTGAAGCACCCCGACAGGTGTTGTAGAGGTTGGACATCAAACCGGTGCTGAAAACGAAGCGCACGAATATCGCACCATTGGGCGAGTATCCAGAATGGTCCGGTATGCTTCTGTTCGTCACAAAGCATGAACTCGTCGAGTACCACGTCTGCTCGCCGCGGCTGTCGTAGTACATCGCGAAGCAATAGCTATTGTTGGCAGAGGTGCACTCGTCAGCAGAGTACGATGTCGCAGCTTGTGCACTATTGGGAGCCACGAAGAGTACGGCCGAGAAGGCAAAGAGCGCAGCGAACGATGTTCGCAGGAGTCTCGAAATCATTTGTTAGCCCTGCGCCCCGTATGTCTGTGCAGCCTTATTGACTACGCTGTTTTTACTGTCTCGCTCTCTTGCGAGAGCTGCGGTACCCTTCGAAATCTCCTGCTTCTGCTTTGATTCTTCATTCTTGTACCAGAAATCAACGAGCTGCGTCTCACCCTTGCATTCGACGTCAGCGACGGCGAGTTCAATTTCACGGGCGCTCGGCGTCTTGGACTTTATATCTATGCCGAGAGGCGCTACGTCATCGATGGGCGACTTGATGTCGAAGCCGCGTTTCTTCATGCAGCCAGACCATTGCGCGATTTTTTCCTTGACAGACGCGTCGTCTTTCGCCGCCAGGAAGGCGCGGCTCTCTGCCTCTGCGACGATCGGCGTTTGAGGCATGGGGAGCTGGCGCTTGACTTCTCCGCGGCAGCCGCCATCGGAGATCTTCTTGCCCTTATAGGTACCGCCGGCCACTTCTGGCCCCGTCCCGGTGAAAACGGCTTCCTCAGCCCCCTTTGCGGGTTCCCAGCGCGACGGCTCCGGCGTCTCCGGCAGATGATAGCCGCGCTTTTTCGCGGCCTCTAGATCAGAGAGTCCATATCGGCGCCCCATGCCGGAATCCGCAGCACCGACAGCCACCTCGAGCGACGGCTCCGGGGGACCGAAGTTCTTGAAACCATAGCGGGCCATGCAGGCCCGCCACTGGTCCTGTGTTGCGACCTGCCACGCGTACTGCTCGCGGGGAGTGCTGGAGTATCCATCAAGCGGAAGGGTCATACCCTTCGTCAATCCCTTGGTCGGCGCCGCAGGTATGGAATTCAGAGACATCCGCGGAGGTGCCGCCACGTCGGCCGAAACCGACGACTGCCCATTCGTCGCGGTTCCGCACGCCGCCAAGACTCCTATCGTCGCGGCACCGACAACAAGCCGAGAGTATTTCCTCAATGCAACCTCATCTCCATGCATGTCCCATCGGCACAGAGGATCCCGCAAGAATCAATCGAGCATGGCTCTATCTCTCGCGATAACCCGGACACTTGAAGCACCGAGGTGGCAAGCAAGACACGGCGAATAGTCATTACGGTGGACAAACACCTAGCCCCCACGCCCTGAAATCCCCACCCCGGACGTCTCAAACCACGCTACATGCGCCGCATAACCGACATGCCCCTCAAGGCGGTCACTCCTGTTTCGGGAGTCTAGCGAACCCAGCAGCCTAGAGATAGATCTGCTGGAGGTTCCACCGACGGTAGGCCGAAAGCCGTTGTGTCCTTGGCTTCATTCCACTCCTGCGGCGCGGAAGCTCTGACGAAGTGACAACCGTGGTCTAGGCTTTAACCACCTGACTACCTGGACGCGATTCAGGCAAGCCAGGATGTAACAGGACATAACTAACCTGACAGGGCATCACTTATCAGAAGCATTCTGTCAGGGCTTCGCCCCTCAGTCGCTGCTGGCGCCGTGAACGACCCCTGATCCGACGATCTGCCAAGTAATGGCACCCTTGTCGTCGCCCACGCTGTGCCCATTCGGTTGCTGACAGATGAAGCGCAACTGCAAAGATTCTGGTGCGCTCTTTCGCGGCGACTTCCTCCATTAGACCACCTCTACAACGCGGCAAAATGGACATAGTGGTTGCTTACCGATCAGTTCTACTTTGGATTCTGGAACAACCCACTATCTAGGCCAGGGCTGCTTGGTGTATAGGCTGAGCCCCTGTCAGCAGGGGCTTCGCTGCGATCCGTTCGCCGTTGCTACTCAAGAGAAGACCTGCCAAGATTCAGCCGGATGGCCTTGAGTCGGTAGTCATGCCGGATTTTCAGGGGGGCAAGGCCCGGGATCACTCTCTGAAGAGGTGATCCTGCAGGGGGAAGCAAGGGGAGGAGATTCGCCGTGCGCGCAACCGCGATTGGCGGGCTTCAGGACCAGCGACGCGTCACTTCTGGTGATGTTCGGGCAGCACAACCTGTGCCACCGGCTTGACCAGCACCGAGGTCACCTTGGCCGGCCGGCCCTCGTCGCCTGCGGCCGGCACGCGCCACGCACGTGGACCACTTCACGTTACGTAGAGAAGGAAAGCCCATGCACGTCCTCAGGCGAACGACCGTCGCCACTACTGTCATGCTCGCGACAATCTCACTCGGTGCCTGCTCCTCGTCCGGATCGGCCTCCGACTCGGCGAAGGACAGGACCCCGATCGACCGGGCCAACTGGCCTGCTGAGGTGCCCACTTCCGGATTGGTCAAGGGCCTGGAGCTACCGCTTGAGTCCTACCTGCCCTCCTACGCGGATCAGGTCACCGTCGACACCGCGCTCCGCACCCTGCAGACGCGGTGCATGTCTGAGTACGGGCTGACTATCGACCTGCCGCGTCCCGGCGCGAACCCGCCGCCCTACAGCAACGCCCTCTCGATCGAGCGGCGTTACGGCCTCAGCGACCGCGCACAGGCACAGAAGTACGGGTACGGGCTGCCGAAGGAGCTGACCCGGAGCCTCGAATCCGTCGAGGAGGGGCTTTCAGGCATCGAGGTGGAGGTCCTGACCGGGAGGAAGAAGCCCGAGTTCGCCCCGCCCAAGGGAACCAAAGGCGCTGACGGCCATTTCGGCGGGGTCCCGGAGCCCGCGCGCGCCGAGCACAACGGAAAGAAGCTGCACGAGGGCGGCTGTGCCGGCTGGTCGAAGCGGTGGCTCAAGGTGAACGAGGAGGATGCGGGATTCGTCTCCGGGCTCGCCTCGACAAGCCTCTCCGAGTCCCGGCCGCTGAAGCCGGTCGAGGAGGCTCTCAAGAGCTGGTCGGCCTGCATGAAGGACAAGGGTCGCAATGTCGCCGATCCGTACCGGGCGATGGAGCAGGGCTATGCCGACGGCGACGGCACCACCAAGAACGCGATCGAGCTCGCGCTGGACGACATCGACTGCAAGGAGCAGACCCGTCTGATCGAGGTCTGGTTTAAGGAGGAGTCGGCCGTCCAGAAGCGGCTGATCGAGGAGAACAAGGACCAGCTTGCCGCCATCAAGAAGCGCATGGGCGAGGTCCTTACCGCTGCGAAGGCAGTCAAGTAACCATGAAGGAACACAGTTGAGACAGATACGTTTCCGTCTACGCGTGCCAGTCACCCTTGCGGTGACCACCGCGCTGGCGATACCGCTGAGCCTGCCCGCGCAGGCCGAGGAGCCAAAGCCGCCCAAGGGCGCGGCGCAGGGGTGGAGCGACACCACCCAGCAGCAGAAGAAGGTCTCACTGGAGCCCTCCGCGATCCCCGCGAAGGACCGCGCCGGCTTACTCGGCAAGGACTACGAGAAATCCGCGGACACCGCGTTCACCACCAGTGGTGACGGAACGGGCTTTCACCTCCTGACCGCCGACGAAGCAAAGGGCTACGGCTGGAAGACCGCCGCCACTCTGCGCGAGGACGGGTTCGATGCCGACTCCTGGATAGGCAACGCCTGCCTGACCGAGTCGGGCAAGTACGCGGCCGTCGCCTACGCGCCGCGCACGTTCACCAACAAGCCCGAGCTGATGGTCCGCGGTGCGTTCGCCGCCATCGTCGACCTGACGTCGGGCAAGGTCACCAAGCTGCCCTTCACCGCTTCGCTCGCCTACTTCAGCCCCGGCTGCGGCAACGGCGAGCAGACGGTTTTCACCCAGCTTACCCACGACGGCGACAAGGAGCAGCGGACCCGTCTGGTCAGCATCGACGCCACCACGGGCAAGGCGGCCGACCCTGTCGTCCTTCCCGGGCAGGTGACCTCGGCGATCCCCACGAAGAGCGGCATCGTCGCCGCCCACGGCAACAAGCTCGTCCGCCTCAACGGCGAGCAGGAGACCGAGCTCGCCCGAACCAGTACCGTCCCGTTCCAGCTCACTGCGGACGGTGACGGCGGCGTGACGTTCATAGAGCGCGACCTGGACAAGGACGCCTCGAAGAAGCCGCAGGCCAGGGCCAAGCACCTGACCGCCGCCAAGACCCGCGCCGGGCGCACCGCTCCCGCCACGGTCGCCTCGGGCCCGCTGAGCGAGTGGGACCTCACCGGTACGTCATCGGGTCAGGTCTTCATCACCGGCAAGGCGCAGACCAACGGCAAGCTGCCCGCCCGAGTCGCCAACCCCGGGAATCTGGCCAAGGGCGCGCGCATGTCTACCCTCGGCCACGCCGCCACTTCCACAACCTGGGCCGACGGCAAGACAAGCCTGATCACCCCGACGGAAGCCGAAGCCGTCCGCGCCGCCCGCACCCAGCTCACCATGGTGGCCACCGGCAAGTCGGTCACCCTCGACGCCACACCCGCGGCCGCCGGCAAGAATGCCGAAACCGGCATCACCGCATCCCCGGCACTACCCCAGCCCACGAGCACCAAGGGCACCTCAACGGCCAAGGGCGCACAGGCATCCACCTTCTCCTCGCCCGAAGGCCCTTCCGAGGGCTCCGACGAGCGGTACTGCGCGGTCGCGCGCAATGATCCGAGGAAGCAGGCGTTCCAGCCCACGCCCCGACAGGTGGAGTGGGCCGCGGACCAGGCCGTGGTCGGAAAACTCGACTTCTACCGCACCGCCGGCTGGAAGAACACCGGCATGGGCGGCTACCAGCCCCAGGGCTTGTTCCCTCCGAAGCTCCTCGACGGCGACCCCAACGGCAAACTCGACACCGAGGACGGCACCAGCGACAAGTGGCATATTCCTGCCCAGATCCTGCTCGGCGTCACCGCGCAGGAGTCGAACATGTGGCAGGCCGCCCGCTTCGCCGTACCCGGTGTGACGTCGAACAGCCTCATCGGCAACTACTACGGTGTGCAGTACTCGGCCAGCGGCACGCAGGCTGACCCGTGGCGCGTCAATTGGTCCGTGGCCGACTGCGGCTACGGCGTCACCCAGGCCACCGACGGCATGCGCCTGGCCGGCAAGACCAAGGAAGGTGAGACCGCACTCAGCACCCTCACCCAGGAAGCGGTCGCGCTCGACTACACCGCGAATATCGCCTACGGCGCGCAGATCCTCTCCGACAAGTGGAACCAGACCAACCGCGCCGGCATGAAGATCAACAACGGCCACCCGCAGTGGATCGAAAACTGGTTCTTCGCCCTGTGGGCCTACAACTCCGGCTTCTACGACACCGCCGACTCGGCCGGCCACAAGGGCGTCGGCTGGACCAACAATCCGGCCAACCCCATGTGGAAGGCCAACCGTCTCCCCTTCCTGGAAAAGGCCGGCGGCGGCGACGACTACAGCCACGCCGCACAGCCGCAGAACTGGCCGTACGAGGAGAAGGTGATCGGCTGGGCCGGCCGTCCCCTCTCTGCCATGTTCGCCCCCGGTGACTTCCAGGCCGGATTCAAGCCCGCCTGGTGGAACAGCGTTGCCTTCCGCACCACGGCCAAGCCGCCGATCGACCTGTTCTGCAACGCGACGAACTCATGCAACCCCAGCAAGATCGGCGACAACGACTCCAACGACCCCGGCCTCGGTGCCTGCACGCTGGACGCCGGTGACAAGGCCACTAACCCGCACTGGCTGCACTGCTGGTGGAACCAGTCGGCCAGCTGGAAGAAGTGCGTCACCACTGACGGCACCCTCCCGCAATGCGGCAACGCCGTACACCGCTTCAACACCACATACCCGGAACAGCCAGACGCCGCCTCTTACCTGCCCCGCTGCACCTCCGACCTCCCGGCTGGCGCGCTCATCGTCGACGATCTTCCCAACGGCACTGTGCCAGCGGGATCGGCCTCCAGAAGCTGTGGACCGGTCAAGTCGGACGGAACGTTCGTCTTGAGCTACGTCCCGTGGGACACCCAGATGGATCTCACCAACGACGGGACGGACAACCCGACCACCGTCACGACGTATCCGGGGAAGATCGACACGCATCAGATCGGTGCGGGCTACGGCAACCACTTCTGGTTCACGCACAGCCGCTCGCCCGAGTCGGACTCGGCCAACGCCGAGCGTCTGAAGGTGACCGGCACGTGGAAGCTGAACGCTCCGCTGACCAACACCACGCGCCAGGCGAAGATCTTCGCGCACATACCTGACCATGGGGCGCAGACCACCAACGCTGTGTACCGGATCCAGACGCCCGAAGGGGAAGAGGAGGCGGTGATCTCGCAGACGGCGAACCAGGCCAACAAGTGGGTGGAACTGGGCGCCTATGAATTCGGTGACCAGATCCCCGAGGTGCGGCTCGACAACTTCAACGGTGGCGCCGGGTCGGCAGACATCGCCTTCGACGCGGTGGCGTTCGTCCCGGGTACGTACGAAGGTCAGGCGCTGACCGGCAACATGACGGCCAACCCGACCGCTCCGGATCCGGCGCCGGTCGAGCCGGAGGAGGACATCACCGACGGCCGCTTCTCCGCGGCGAAGACCGCCACGGCGGCGCCGATGGCCGCCACGAGCACCGCGTCATGCTCGACGGTCAACCACTCCCTCACCCGCAAGCGCACCACCGGCTGTATCCACAGCGACTACGCGATGACGGAGTACTCGAACTCCGTCCCGGTCGGAAGCGCGGCTTTCGACCTCTACATGACGTACTACCTCGACCCGAAGACTGGCGAGTTCTCGCAGGTCGCCACTATTCGGTTGAAGTCGATGGACGGTTCGGTGAACAGCGCCACCTTCGACTACGCGGCCAAGTGCCGCGGTTACTGCGGCATCACCAGCGTCGACTGGAACGGGTCGAAGACCTTCGCCAAGGGCGATACGCTCCTGCGGACCGTCACTACTCGGTTCAAGTGGACGCCCAGCGGCACCACCAAGAACTCGATCACCCCGTACTTGTCTCTCGGCGGTAAGGTCAACAGCACTTCGGTCGTGAACCCGTCCGAGTTCGAGAGTGCCAAGCTGGACGTCCGCTGCGACACCGAGGTCTCCGGCGCGGGTACCGGCTGTGTTTTCTCGGGCTACAAGCCGACGTATGTCATGAACTCCAAGAAGTTCCCCGGGGCCGCGGCCCACATCGACATGATGTGGCGCAAGACCAACATCAAGTGGGGTCAGCGCAGCAGCGGCAAGTCGCTCACCTACCTGGGCAACAAGATGGCCGTCGACGGCTCAGGAAAGACCCAGGCGGATCTCAACCGTCAGCTCATCTGCGGCAGGAAGTGGAAGCCCTACAGCGGCACCGGTCTGTTCAGTGACATGTGGTCCCTGGAGTCGGGCAAGCCTCATACCGACTTGAGAAGCTGTGACGAGTTCGTGTTCGCCAACGCCGCGCAGAGCGCCGGAAACTCGGCGGGTCCGAACCCCGTCGGTTACAGCGGCGCGGAGTGCATACAGACTTATGTCAAGCGCAACGCCGACGACACCATGACGCTCCACCTGCGGCCGAACACCCCGGCACCGACGTGGAACGAGCCGTGTGGCCGGTCCTCGATGTCTAACTGGCAGAACACCCAGTCGATGCGGCCGTTCGGCGCCTTCATCAAGGAACAACGCTTGATGGAGGACGACGGCTACTGGGTCGACCTCGACGGATTCACCGCACCCACTCCGTAACCGGACCATGAGAAGTGCCCCCCGGCCGTTCTTCGGTTCCGGGGGGCACTTCTGTTTCACTGCGTCGTGGCCTCACAACCAGACAAGTCGCCCATCGACAACAGAACCGGGCGGATAGTCCCCTGTGCCGATCCTCGTCAGCACCTCCGCCACGGAGTCGAAGTAGTGGGCCAGTGACGGGTGCACGCCGGTGGTCGTGGGCTCACCCACGAACCATCTGCCGATACGTCCGTCCGTCACATCGATGAACCGCCCCGTCCAGGCATCCTGATCCGACAGGAAGGGGATCCACTCCTCGCGCCATTCGTCGCCACCGGACAAGGGATGGTTGGCGTAGAGCTTCTCCATCGCCCGGATGCCCAGAAAGAAGCTCGCCTCGTCTGGGAACCCGGCGTAACCGCAGCAGGCGACGTCGTCATCCACATCGTCCTCGGGGAGATCCAGGTTGTTCTGCAGCAGCCACGCCCGCAGTTCCTGAGGCAAGGAGACACCCATGCGCTCCTCGGCGGCCGCGAGCATCCGCTCCGGGGCCGGGCCGGGCAGATCCGCGTGATCGGCCGGCGCATGCTCTCGGAGGAGATTCATTACGCGGGACCAGCTCTCCACCACACTCATTCCCCGCTGCCCCTCTCTGCACGGATGCGCTATGCCACTCAACGGGCTCGCCCACTGTAACCGTATACACTGCGGGCCGGTCGAAGCGCCCCCGCGCTGCTGGAGCCTACGCTCTCTGCGGTTTGCGCCGCTTGCCCCATCTGCCATGCGGCCTTTCCGGTCCTGGGCCGACATCACAGCGTCGAACTGGGCTTTGGTGGTTACTGCTCGTGGCTCAGGTGCGAGTGTGGTCGCAGCCGATCGCCACGGGACAGCCGATGCCCAGCCGACCACGGGCTTGGGTCTCTGAGCTTGACGTTTAACATCGGCGGGCTTGGTGCTCCTTGATCGACTCGGCGCGTTTGACCGTCTTGCCTACGTCGTGATGCTTGGCCTGGTACTTGTTCTTCGAGCCCAGAGGTCGTCCAGGGCCCGGGAAGGACGGTTTCGGTGCGGCTGCCGGGCGGGCCGCGGTCGCGCGGACGTTGCGAAACCCCCGCCTCACCCGGGCGGGGGTGAGGCGGCGAGGCTCGGCTCGCCGCTCCCAGGGGCGCCGGAGGTCTTCAGCGAGAGGCCGGGCGAGGCAGAGCTGGGTGTGGGCGGCGATGATCAGCCAGGTCCACAGGTCGGCCGTGTCGGCGCGGCGGACCTTCGGCGCGGTCCAGCCGAGGGTCTGTTTCATCAGCCGGAAGGTGTGCTCCAGGTCGAAGCGCCGGAGAAAGGCCTGCCACCAGCGGTCCACATCCGCCGGCGCGGCCGAGGTGGCGGAGCACCACAGCCAAACCGGCTTCGGATCGCGGTCACCCGGCAGGTACTCAACCTTCAGCCGCACCAACGTGCCGTGCAGGACGGGCAGTTCCTCTTCCGCGTGCTCCAGCCAGGGGCCACGGTGGGTGAGCCTGGGAGGCATCCGGTCCCATGCCATCGCCTCCGCCTTCCCGTAGCGGGTGGTGTCCGTGGCGGTGGTGACGTCGGGCTCGTGCCAGGTGTCGGGCTTGGTGAAAGTGAGGACGCCGCCGTGCCGGCGGGGCCGCCCGCCCTTCGGCCCGGAGCGGGCGGGGCCCGGGTCGCGGAGCATCACGCGGTCCGAGCGCAGTCGTCCGAGCAGCACGACGGGCAGATCCCTCAAAGCGTGGGAGAGGTAGGCGACGTCGTAACCGGAGTCCATCACGATCAGGATCTCGGGGTCGCCCGGCCTCCAGTGCCCGGCGCTGACCAGGCGTTGCACGACCTCACACAGCTGGGCGGCGGTCACGAGCGTGGCGTCGTCCGCGGGCCCGAGGCGCACGGCGTCCAGCAGTTGGCACCAGGAAGTGCGGCCGGGTTCCAGCACGGCGACGAAGGAGTACGGCCAGCCCGGGATGAGCTGGTCCGAGCTGCGGTCGCCACGTCCGTAGACGTGGCAGAACAGTCGGTCGTCGCTGGTGGGAGCGTCGGGGCGGAGCCAGTTGCTGACGTCCACGGCCAGGACGATCCGCCCGTCGGCCGCCTTCGGCAGCGGCAACTCCGCCAGAGCGCGACGCAGACGCGTCGGTTCGATCCAGCCCCGGTCCAACGCTGAGTACAAGGCGCCGTGCCCCCGCCGGTGCTCGGCCGTCAGCGACAACTCGACCAGGGTGTTCACCGGCCCATCCGCGCACAGCACGGAGTCGGTGAGCTCGAAGAGCACGTCCGCTCGGGCGTAGAGGCATTCGTAGAACTCGACCCTAAAGCGGGACAAGATGCCTAACGCGTCGCGTGCAGACGCGTCGACAGGGAGACTCATACGCAGCGGCCGTTCTCTGGTGCTTCGTTACTCGACATCTCGAAGCGTGGAGAACGGCCGCCTCCGCCGTCCTGGGAAACACCGCAGATCAGCAGGTCGGGTGACGTGCGACGTTAAACGTCAAGCTAAGAAGCACCGTTTCCGTGGCAGTGGAGACCGTGGTGGTGTACCGCCCCATGACAGCAACAACCACCCCAAACACCGCTTCCATGCCAGTAACGGACACGCCTCCAGGTCATACCACCAACACAAAAACACCCGACTCACGACCCGTCACTGCCAACCCCCACCGACACCAAACCGGCACATCGCAAACTTCCTCCCCCTGCACGCAGCTCTGGCCGCGGCCGTGCAGGCCGCCCTACCCGCTCCCGACGACAGCTCGACCGGCGGATCCGCATAGGGCAACCCCGATCAACACCTGTACCAGGGCCCCTCACCGACGTACTGCCACTGGTCCTCTCTCGACGGCAATCGAGTGCTCCCCGCTCTGCCCGCGCGACCGCGTCGCCAGGGCTGGGAAGGGATCCAGGGCGACGCCGGAACCAGCCGGCACAGGCAGAAAGGAACCGCACGGTGGAGACATCCGAGCTGGAGAGCAAGGTCCAGAAGCTGGAGACGGGCCTGGCCGTCCAGGAAGCGTCCATGGCCGGCGCACAGGCAACACAGGCCGCGACGCAGGCGGGAATGACCTCGACGTTCACCGCCACTCAGAGCGGAACGTGGGCGGTGATGGGTGCGGGCAGTGCCGCGCTGATCGTCGGCATCTTCCTCGGCATGGCCATCGCCAAGGGCTGACGCACGCTCCCGCCCTACCGGGAACACCGTCACTTGCTCGCACCGCCCCCCGCCGGACACGGTCCGACGGGGGGCGGCTCGCTCCGCTGCCGCTCGGCGACCAGGCGGGCCGCCTCCGTGCGCAGCGGTACGGTGCGGCCGACCGCGCGCAGCCGGCCCTTGTGGTACTCGGCCGGTTCGGCGTCTCGTGGGCGGCCACGACCGTGCCCGGCAGGCGCCGGCCGGGCGCGGTCCGCAGTGATGGCAAGGGGAGCGGTAATGATTCGTCCTCGACGCCAGCGCCAGCGCCAGCGTGACCCGCGCCCACACACACGGCCCGACGAGAACGCCGGATGGCGGAACCCGACGAACCGAGCCGCTCGACAAGCAGGGGGCAGAGCTGGGCCAAAAATCGAGTGGCGCGGCGGCGGACCCGCCGTTTGGACCCCGACCCCGAGGAGTACGGAGTGCCTGCTTCTGATCTGCGCAGGTCAGTAGGGAAAAGTGGAAGTACAGGCGAGAGCCACGCGTTCACGGGACCGTCAGGGTGACGCTTCCGCGAACGGAACTCCTGAGGTGCCTGGCGGTGGAGTGAAGCTCGGCACCCGTCCGGAACCGTCGACCTCGGCGACGCCAAACGCTGCCACGGGCAACGGGGCCGGCGCTACGACATCGTCCTCAGCCAGACCCCGAAGACCCGGTCCAGCGTCGTCGTCATCCCCACCTCCACCCGGGCGCAAGAAGCGATCTTCCGGCCCCGCCTGCATGCCCGCTCCGATCACTGGCGGGGGCGGTCTCTCGCGCTTGGCTGACAAACGAGAGACCCGGATCGGACACTGATGACCTGCGTCTGATGCGTCGGCTTCGGGCGGATGCGCTGCCGGCCTCAGGGACGAGGTAGGCAAGGTAACGGGGGGGTGGCGAGATGCACGGAGCGGGTAATCGGGGTCTGTCGAGGGGTGCGCTGATACGGCAGGGCACCCAGGCGCGGTTTGTGGGCCGGCGGGCGCAGTTGGCGCTGTTCACTGAGAACTTGTCGAAGGACCCGCAGTCTGAGGACGATCCGGCGGAGTTTCTGTTCCATGTGCGGGGGGTGGGTGGGGTGGGGAAGTCCACGCTGCTGCGGCAGTGGCAGGAGGCGGCCAGGCGTGCGGATGCAGTGACGGCGGTGGTGGACGAGAACGACGTGCACGGGGTGCAGCAGGCCCTGGTCGAGCTGGCCAGGCAGTTGGCGGAGCAGGCCGGCCTGTGTAGGGAATTCGACAAGGCAGAGACGGGTCGTCCTCTGCCTGCATGTCCGCAGGTTCCTCTGCCCGGTCATCGCCAGCACCGTCAGTGCCAGTGTCGAGCCCAGTGGGACAGCAGAACGCCGCCACGACACGTTGATGGAAAAGCCGGCCTACACGGTGAGGACGTCTGGCTCGGCGAGGTGTACCCGAAATCCGATGCGAACGCCGCCTTCACGGGCGACGAGCCTTTCTGCATCCGCCCCACGAACCACGGTCCCGACGTGCGGACACCCCCGAGCGACCGGGAGTTGCGGTACGCCGTGTGGCGGTGAACGTCGGCTCGGGAGCCGGCCGGGACGGCCGTCGATCGTTGGAGGTGAGCAGGTCCCCTGCTGCGTCACGGCGACCGTCCCGGCTGCTGCCCGGATACCCCCGAATATTCGTTTCCACCCGATACCCGTAGGTATCTGCGCCAGGACGCAACGACGTGACGGTGGCCTGCCGCCCCCTCGGAAAGGGGACGGCAGGCCACCGTCATCCAGCATCACGGCTGCGTTGTGCCGGACGGCTACCAGCGATACCAGCGGCCGCTACCACCCTTGGGACGGGCGACGAAACCGATCAGCCACAGCACCAGCACGGCGATGGCGACCCACCAGAGGATCTTCACGGCGAAACCGGCACCGAACAGGATCAGAGCGAGCAGAAGAACGAGAAGCAGGGGAACCATAGTTATCAACCTCCGAAACACCGTCTGCCCGACCATCCTCCACCCATGCAGCCGATTTTATGTGTTTCTTATGACTGCAGGCGGGCAAGAGAACGCGCTCGTGTTCCGGGGCGGTTCGCCAAAGGCCCCCTTTTACGGCCGCCTCCCCAGAAGCAGGCCGCTCCTCCCGGAAGCCAGGTCATGCCGCGAGCGGAGCAGAGGCTCGTCGGTCATGGTCTGGTGGAGTCTGTGTCGCTTTCAGGACTCGATGCCGTCGACAGTGGTATCGGGGTCGATTCCACGGATGGGGATCAGCTCCCCCAGGCCGGAGATGGTCAGGACGGGGGCGAGGAGCGGGTTGGCGAGAAGCTCGATGTGGTCAGCGTGGGCGAACAGTGCGGTCAGGCCGGCGCTGTCGAGGTAGTCCACCGCGGTGAGGTCAACGACAAAGGAAGTGTGGTCGGCAGCGGCCTGGGTGAGAGCGGAGGCGAAGGCGTCGACGTTTCCCATGTCGATTTCACCGACGGCGGTGAGGACGAGGGCGCCGTCGGGACGCTGAGAAGCGTTGAGGGTCAGGGGTTTCATGGGGTGATCCTCGTGTGCATGTCGACGGTGGTGCCGGCAGGACCGGGCTCAATGGTGACCTGGTGCATGATGGCGCGCATCAGCGTGATGCCCCGGCCGCGATGCTGGTTGGTTTCCGGCTGGGGTGTTTTCCAGGTTCCGGTGTCGGAGATGGTCAGGTGCAGGCCGTCAGCAGTGGCGGCGGCGCGCAGACGCACGGTGCGCCCGGGGGCGTGGCAGTGTCCGTGTTCAATGGCGTTGGCACATGCCTCCCCTGCGGCCACCAGGACGTTCTGGACTTGTTCGGGCGCCAGCTCGCAGCGGTCGAGCCAGGTGCGCAGGGCGCTGCGTACGGGGGCGAGTTGGGACGTTTCTGCGGGGAAGGTCACTTCCAGGGGCGCGGGATGGCGGTAGAGGAGCAGGGCGACATCGTCGTCGTAACCGTCGGCGGGTGCCATCCAGGTCATGACGTGGGTGGCGAGGTGGTCGATTGCATTGGTGCGACCGTCCCGAAGCGCGGCGCTGGCTTGTTCGATGCCGACGGCCAGTGAGCGGCGGCGGCGTTCGACCAGGCCGTCGGTGTAGAGCAGGAGCGTGGCGCGGGCGGGCATGGTGCACTGTGCGTCGGGCCGTGGGTGGCCGGGGCGGACGGCGAGCGGGATGGAACGGCCGTCTTCCAGCAGGCGCGTGGTGCCGTCGCGGTGAGTCAGGATGCCTGGAGGATGTCCGGCGCTGGAGTAGGTGAGCTGGCCGCTGTCGGGATCGAGGACGCCGCAGAAGACGGTGGTGCAGACCGCGCCTGGGATGAGTGCGGCGAACCGGTCCAGAGCGGAAAGGGTTTGGGCGGGACTGGCGTCTTGCAGGAGCAGGGCGCGGCAGGCGCTGCGCAGTTGGCCCATGACGGTGGCGGCGTCCAGGCCGCGGCCGACGCAGTCGCCGACGACGATACCGATGCGCCCGTCGGGCAGGGTGATGGTGTCGTACCAGTCGCCGCCGACCTCCAGGGGACGGGCGGCAGGCTCGTATCGGACGGCGAAACCGGCGGGCAGATGGGAGGGCCCCAGAATGGCGCGCTGGAGCGCCAGGGCCGTTTCTCGCTGTTGGTCGATTTGGTAGGCGCGGTGCAGACCTTGCCCGATGTGCCCGGCCAGCAGGGCGAGCAGGGTCTGGTCCTCGGTGGTGAACGGCCGCCTCTCGCCCAAGTCGATCCACAGGGCGAGGAGGCCCTTGGGGTGGTCCAGCGTGATGCCTGCTCCGCAGTTGTCGTCCTTGGTGGGGGCGAGTAGGGGACGATTGCGCAGGGCGGTGAGGGCGGCTCGGTGTTCCTCGGCCAGGTTCTCCCAGTGAAGGTCGGGGGCGGCGGAGGAAAGGACAGGGACCTCGGCGCCGTCGAAGACAGCGGCCAGCGCGTACTCGGCGCGCCACACGCGCTTCAGCTCGTCCAGGGCGCCCGTCAGGGCGTCGGAGAGACTGGTGGCTTTGGAGAGGCGCACGCTTACAGCGGCCAGGGCACTTTCGCGTTGTACCACGTAGTGCTCGGCGGTGACGTCACGGAAGGTCCCGACTACCAAGCGCCGACCGGTATCTGGGTCCTCGACCTCGTTGAAGGTGAATGTCACCCATAGTCGATGTCCGTCGCGGTGAGTGACGGGAACGGTGTAGCTGCCCCGGGTTTGTCCCATGACTTTGGCGTAGCCGTCGGCCACCAGGCGATATGCCTGGGGGTCGTCTGCTTCGTTCGGCCACCACGGGTGGAGGGGGGGGTAGGGCAGCCCTTCGGGGCCGTAGCCGAGGACGTCGGTGAATGCCGCGTTGATTTCGATGACGGCGCCGGTCTCGTCGCAGACGAAGAACGCCTCCTGCAGGGAGTCCACCAGCGCTGTGCGCCACCGGGCGTGGTGATTCCGTACTCGGGACAGCTCCACGTTCGCCCGCACCCTGGCCAGCAACTCGGCGGCGGAGAACGGCTTGACCAGGTAGTCGTCGGCGCCGGCTTGAAGCCCCTCGATGGACGCCTCCTGCCCGGCTCGTGCTGACAGCAACAGCACCGGCATGCTCGCCGTGCGTGGGTCTGCGCGCAGCGCGGCGAGCAGGCCGAGGCCGTCCAGGCGCGGCATCATCACATCGCTGACCACGAGATCGGGTGCGTCGGCGCGTACCGCTTGCAGGGCCGCCCGTCCGTCGGTGACCGTTTGGACTTCGTAGCCGCCCGAGTGCAGCAGTCGGGCAAGGTACTCGCGCATGTCGGCGTTGTCGTCCGCGACCAGTACCCGTGCCGGAACGGGGGCGGAGCCCTGTGGGTATACGGGGCCGTCGACGGAGACCATGGCTGACGGCTTGGTTGTTGACGCTTCACTGCTGGGCAGCCACCGCAGGGCCTCCTGCACGTAAGGATCGGCCGTAGCGGATACCGCCTCCGATCCGCTGGCCGGGGCCAGGGCATCAGCGGGTAGGTGAGCGTGGCCGAAGGGTAGCCGGATGGTGAAGGTGGTGCCTTCGCCTTCGCTGCTGTGGGCGGTGATGGTGCCGCCGTGCAGGCCGACCAGCTCCCGTACGAGGGCCAGCCCGATGCCGCTTCCCTCGTTGGATCGCGACTGGGCGTTCTCGATGCGGTGGAATCGCTCGAACAGCCGGGGCATTTCTTCTTGTGGTACACCGATGCCGGTGTCTGCGATGGTCACCACGGCGTGTTCCTGCTCGCGTCGCAGGGTGACACGGACTGACCCGTCGAAGGTGAACTTCAGGGCGTTGCTGAGGAGGTTGAGGACGACCTTCTCCCACATGCCGCGGTCGATGTAGACCGGTTCCTCAAGCGGTGGGCAGTCCACGCCGAAGGCGAGGGCCGCCTTTTCGATCGCGGAGCGGAAGACGCTGGCTAGTTCGGCGGTGACGGCGGCCAGGTCCACCGGCTCGTAACGGGCCTGCATGCGGCCGGCCTCGATGCGGGAGAAGTCGAGCAGAGTGTTGACCAGCTTGCCCAAGCGCAGGCCGTTGCGGTGGATGACCTCCAGTTCCTCGCGCGCCTGTTCATTTGTGTCGGAGTGACGGTTTCGCAGTTCCTCCAAAGGTCCCATGATCAGGGTGAGCGGAGTGCGGAATTCGTGGCTGATGTTGGAAAAGAACGCGGTTTTGGCGCGGTCCAGCTCAGCCAGCTCTTCAGCCCTGCGCTGCTGGGCCTGATAGGCGAAGGCGGCATTGACCAGATCCGCGGTCTGCCTCGCCACGAGTTGGAGGAAGGAATGGTATGCCTCGTCCAGCATCCGGCCTGCGGAGGCCGCCAGCACGATCACCCCGACACTGTCGGCGCCGGTTTCACCGGGCAAGGGAAGCACCACGGCTTGCGTCGGTGCCGCTTGCCAGGCACCGCTGGGCAGCGGATCGAATCGCTGAGCCAAGTCCTCGACTACGACCGGCTCGCCGGTGTGCAGGGCCTGCTCCAGAGGCCAGGTACCGGCCCCGCCTGCCGGATCGGCGCCGGCCGGGCTGCTGGCGTTTAGTACAAGCTCCTGCGTGTCCGGCTGGCGCAGGTAGATCGCCGCGAACGGCACGTCCTTGTCCGCCCGGTCCAGCGCCCTCGCAACGAGTTCGCACGCCTCTGTCACCGTACGGGCGCTGCCTGCCTGGGCACCCAGGTCGTGAAGGACCGCCAGGCGACGCTCGCCGATGACGCGCTCGGTGGTGTCACTCACTGCGGTGAACACGCCGCGCACCGCACCGACGTCGTCGTGCAGAGGGCTGTAGGAGTACGTCCAGTACGTCTCTTCCAGGTAGCCGTGCCGGTACAGCGGCAACAGCAGATCCTCTGACCAGGTCGCCTCACCAGTGACCAGCACCGACCGGAGCATCGGCCCGATGATGTGCCAGATCTCCCCCCACACCTCGTGGCCCGGCTTGGCGGTGGCGGGATGGTTGGTGCCCAGCAGGGGAAGGTAGGCGTCGTTGTAGAGGAACCGCAGCTCGCCGCCCCACCACACGATCATGGGGAAGCGAGAGGTGAGGCAGATCCGTACCGCTGTGCGCAGGCTCGCCGGCCAGGTGTCCGGGGCGCCCAGGGGCGTATCAGCCCACGGGTGTGCGCGCATGCGCCGGGCCATCTCGCTATTGCCGGGGAACAGCAGGTCCGCCGCCTCGACGTGGTCCGCACCACTCACCGCTTCGCCCTCTCCCTTACGGCTGCCGCTCCGGCTGTCCTGATCCGCTCCGAAGGCTGGACCGGTGCACGAGACCCCGGCAGCTCCGAAGCATAATCCGCCCTGCTTCATGCGGCGGCACCCCTTGCCTGGCGCAGGGAGCCTGCTCTTGCCAGGAGCCGCGGCCGATCAGGGCAGTGGCGTTTGTGCACGTCATCCGTTTACGCTTCCGCAGTCCGAGCCGCACCCGGCGGCTGCGGGTCTAGGGAGGTGGAAAGCCGATGCCCCAACCGGCTTCGGCATTCGGCCACGAGCCCGGCCAGCGCCCGCATCTGGTGCTTGAGCCGGCGGTCGAGGCCGGCCGCATGGCAGCGGTACGCCGCTACAACATCCTCGACACCCCGCCCGACGGGGCATTCGACCGCGTCGCGGCCATGGCTGCCCGGCTGTTCGACGTGCCGGTGGCGACGGTGACGATCGTGGATGAGGACCGCATCTGGTTCAAGGCCGCGCACGGCCTGGAGGGTGTGAGCGAGATCGGCCGCGATCCCGGACTGTGCGGTTCGGCCGTGCTGCGCGATGAGGCGCTGGTGATCCCCGACACCCTGCTTGACGATGTGGCCTGCGACAACCCGCTGGTCACCGGCCCCATGGGCGTACGCTTTTACGCAGCTGCTCCGATCACCACATCCGACGGGCACCGGTTGGGCACGGTGAACATCCTGGACACCACACCGCGCGCCATCACCGAAAAGGACACCGCCACCCTGGCGGATCTGGCCGCGATCGTGATGGACGAGATGGAACTGCGGTTGACCGCGCTCAAAACTCTCCGGTACGAGCAGCAGCAGCGGCAAGATGAGCGAGAGGCGCGCGAGCGGGCCGAGAAGGACAAGGCAGCCATTGCCTCCTTCGCCTCTACCCTACAGCGCACTCTGCTGCCCCCCGCGCTGCCGACGGTGCCCGGCTTGGAGCTGGCCTGCCACTACCACACTGCCTCCGTCTACGATGTCGGAGGCGACTTTTACGACATCTTCCCCCTCGACAGCGGACGGTGGGCTTTCTTCCTGGGCGATGTGTGCGGCAAGGGAGCCGAAGCCGCCACCGTGACCTCCTTGGCCCGCTACACCCTGCGCGCCGCAGCTCAGCTCACTCCCGACCCGGTGGCGGTGTTGCAGGCCCTGAACAGCGCCCTGCTGGCCGATGTGTGGGCCGGCAGCCGCTTCTGCACGGCCGTCTTCGGCCTGCTCACCCCGACACACGACAAGGGCTTCACCGTCACCGTGGCCACCGGCGGTCACCCTCCGGCCTACCATCTCTCTCCCGCCGACGGCGACGGACCAGTAGTAGTGGAGGCGGTGCAGCCCAAGGGCGGCATGCTGATCGGTGCACTTCCCGAAGCGCATTTCGCCGCTACGACGCTGAACCTGCAACCCGGAGAAGGCCTCCTGCTGTACACCGACGGCCTGAGTGAAGCCCGCACCCCCGAGGGAACCATGCTGGGCGAGGAAGGAATCACCCAATTCCTCGCCCGCCGCACGGGGCCCGTCAGCGCCGGCACTCTGGTCAAGGACGCCGTTGCTGTACTGGAACCCCTGGCCGACGGCGCGGGTGACGACGTCGCCCTGCTCGCTCTGTCCATCCCCACGTTCGAGGCTGCCGGCAAAGGCGCGGCGGCTACCGCCCACACCACCGCCGCCCCCGAAAGCAACGGCGAGGAGCGATGACCAGCCGTGACCGATGACCCGCAGCTGAACCTCCAGTACACCCGTGGCCCCCTCGCCGTCCTCTCCCTGACGGGTGACGTGGACCTGCACACCGCCCCGGCTCTGCGCCCCCGCGTCCTCGAACTGATCGAGCAGGGCCAACACCACCTCGTCATGGACATGTCCCAGGTGGAGTTCTGCGACTCCGCCGGCCTCAGCGCCCTCATCGGTATCTGGCATGCGGCCCAAGCGGCCAGCGGCTCGATGAGCCTGGTCGCCATTCCCGACCGCTTGCAACGGATGCTGAGCATGACCGGCCTGGACACGGTCTTGACCACGCACGCCACCGCCGCTGATGCGCTTGTTGCCTACCGGCTCCCCGAGGATGCCGTGTGAGTAGCCGTCCTCTCCTTGGCCGTGGCGCAGTCGACCTACGCGTCTGGTGAGGTGAGGGCGGCAGCCCCGATGGAGACTCCCGGCACCGAGGGCAACGGCCTCGCGCTGCTTTCCGGACGCTGCTCGGCAGAGATCCTCAGGCCCGACCCTGTCCCGGAAGAGGGCAGGCGTTGTCGAAGTCGTCGCTGAAGGTGCTCTTGTGCCATCCCGCAGCCTGGAGACCTGTCCTCATGGCCCAATGCAGTCGGCAGCCGCTGGTTCGGCGCGAAGGCCCCGTTCAGCTGAGGAGGGGAAGCCAGACACGGGCAGGGCTCGGCGCGGATCGCCCGGGTGGGCCGAGCGGCGGTGGTGAACTGGCGTCGCCGGCATGACGACTTCCCGGACCCGGTGGCCGGCACGGACGTGCACCCGCAGTTCGACCGCCACGCCGTGGTCGCATGGCTCCTCGCCCACGACAAGATCGAAATCCCCACGGGGCCCACGGTCGCCTCACTGGTGCTGGCCGGCCCCGAGGGCGCCACACACACCGGTTCCGCCTCGATGACCCGTGGCTGACCCTGACCGACTACCCGGCGGGGGAGGACGTGTTGTCCGGCTGGTCCACCGACGACGACGCCGACATGGCCGAGCTGGCGGCCGGCGAGTTCGGGGCATCGCTGCGCCGCCTGAACGCGCCCGGTACCGGCCCGTTGGCGCCCTCCGCCAGGAACACCCGATCACCGCCCGGGGCAATCGGGTCCAGGGCGGCGAGCGGGGAGCGCCGGCCCGCCGCCACGGTGCGCACCGCCCGCCAGTCCACCGAGGGACGGACCACCTCCAAGAGCGCGACGTCCCGGGCGTCGTACAGGGGGACCGTGGTCACCCCGCCGTGGCGCTTGTAGTCGACGTCCACCGAGGCGACCGGGTACAGCCAACCCAGGCGCACCACCTGATCGAAGTCGGTACGGCGGACGCCGAGGCGTACCGCGGCCTGGTCCGGGCCCAGCGGCACGTGCCGGTCGAGCGCTGGGGGCGGTACGGGTGATCGACCGGTTCCGGTCCGGGGCCGGTGACCTGCGCCTCACCCTGGCCTGGCCGGCCGGCCTGCGGGGCGCCGCCTCGGCGCGCGGCACCAGGACACGGGGACGACTCCCCCGCAGTCGTGCCGCTCGCACGCGCACGCCTCCCCCGGGCCCGCGTACGCCACCGCGTGGCGTTCCACTCCGACCGACCCCGGCAGGTCCCGGCGGCGCGCCAGTGCGGCCACCTGGTCCGGGTGGACGTCGGGGAACTCGACGTCGCCGCCGAGGTAGACCAGGAGACCGGCCTTGACGAGGCGGCCGACCGCCGAGGCCCTCACCCTCGGCCGGAGAATCGGGAGCGGCATCCCCAGGGCCTCGGTCAGCCGGTCCGCCGCCCACCCCGCACCCACCGAGCCGCGCAGCGCCGCACGCACCGCCTCGGGGTCTGCGGCTTCCACCACCGCCCGCGACCACAGGCCGGGGCCGGCGTCCGCCGGCGGAACCAGACCGCAGCCGGTCGCCCACCGCCACGCCGCCACCGGAACCCGCAACCGGCCCGCAGCCGCGTACTCGTCGTAGCTCTCACGCACCGAACGCGTCATGAAACGCACCCCAATCGCACATCAGACGGCCCGACGATCGGGCCGCGCCGGAAACATGCCGAAAGATCCCGTTTGTTGTCAATAGCCCTGATTCCGTGGCGAGTTGGGAGCACACCGCACAAGCCGCCTACGCGTACGCGAGGGCCCGATTCACCCCTGCGGGGAAACCGGGGCCGGCCCCGGGCACACGACAGCGCGGGCCGCCACCAGGTGGTGGCGACCCGCGCTGGGGCCGTCGGAGGCGCCCGCTCAGGCGGGCCGCAGGACGACGGTCGAGGCCGTCGGCCGGCTCAGAGCGTGTTCACTGAGGCTGCGGGTTCGACAGGTTGTTGACCAGGTCGGAGAGGGCCCCCGGGTCACCCGTCTTCACGAGGTGGCGGTTCGATGACGCGTGACCGCCACCGCTGTCCCCGTCCGTGCCGTCGGCGCCGAAGCCGAGCGATGAGCTGCCTTGCCCGATGGCGCCCTTGTTGGCGCCGGGGGTGTCGTCGGCTGAGGCTGGAACGGCGGCCAGGAGCAGGGCCGCGACAGCGAGTGTGGAGGGAGCGAAAATCTTCATGCCCGGCCAACGAGGAGACCGGCAGCAGGGTGCGCCGGTCAGCCGGCCGCCGCAGCCGGGCCCTGCCCGAACCGGGGTACGTCCTCGGCCGTGACGTCCAGGCGCAGCCGTTTGAAGCGGAGCGGGTGGCGCCAGACGCCGCCCTGGTCGATCGAGCGGTCGGTGCTGATCTCGGCCACCAGGTCGGGGCGGACCAGGCGCACGTTAAGGACGTCACGGGACCCCCAGGTCGCGGCGAACGTGACGCCTTCCCAGGGGTGTCCGGGGGCGGCGGCGGCCAGGTGCTCGGCGACCAGGCGGGCCGCCTCCGTGCGCAGCGGTACCGTGCGGCCGACCGCGCGCAGTCGGCCGTCCTGGTCGTGGCGGCCCAGGACGAGGAGTTGCGGGCGGGTGAGGGTGCCGGTGGTGGCGCCGATGATCGCCTCGGTGGTGTCCCGTCGTCTGACCTTGGTCCACGCCCCCCTGTGGCCAGGCGTGTAGCGGCTGGTCTGGGGCTTGACCACGATGCCTTCGACGCCGGACACGTCCGTCCACGAGTCGAGCCATTCGCGGGCCTGGGCCGGGTCCGTGGTCATCGGACACAGGATCCACGGGGCTGTCAGGGCGTGGTCGGCGAACAGGGCCTCCAGGCGGGCGCGGCGCTCCACATACGGCAGGTGCAGCAGCTCTTGGCCGTCGATCTGCAAAACGTCGAACACCACGAAAAACGCCGGCAGCTTCACGGCCAGCGCGGGAGCGCTGCGGGTGCGGGCGGCGGCCCGACGCTGCAACCCCTCGAACGACAAGGCACCGGCCCCGGCGTCCCAGACCAGCAGCTCGCCATCGAGGACCAGGCCGTGCGGCAACTGCGCCTCGGCGGCCGCAACGAGATCGGGGAACGCACCCTGGATTAGGGCGCCGCGGCGGGTCTGGAGCAGCACCCGCCCACCCGGGGCGGCCGGAGTGAACACCAGCACCCGATACCCGTCGAACTTCTGCTCATACGCCACCCCGGAAGCGAGCGGGCGCACGGGCGGCATCACCTCTGCGGCCTGCGCCAACATCGGCTCCACCGGCGGACGCAACACCATCCCCAATGCCTCCCTCGCCCTCGACGCCGGCGCCAGCTTGACCCGCGCCCGCACACACGGCCCGACGAGAACGCCGGACGGCGGAACCCGACGAACGCAAGCCGCTGTGACTGAGCGCGCCAGTTGACCGGTCTGGCCAACTGGCGCGCTCAGTCACAGGTCGCGGTTCAGGGAGAGCGTTAGATGACCTGCACCTCCTCCGCCTGCATGCCCTTCTGCCCGCGGGTAACAATGAACGAGACTTGCTGGCCTTCCTTCAGGGACTTGAATCCGTCCGACTGAATGGCCTTGAAGTGCACGAAGAGGTCATCGCCACTCTGCGGCGTGATGAAGCCGAAGCCCTTCTCGTCATTGAACCACTTCACGGTTCCGGTCTGCCGATCGCTCATGTCCACCCCAGGGGAGTCCTGACGGCCTTGTGCCGTCGGACTGATCTTGGTGCACAAGCGTGGAGCGCAAACACAAGAGCGAAGATCGGCAGATTCCCGCAGGGCGATCGCGGGCGAAAAGCAATCGTGCGGAGCACAGAACGGGCCAACTGAACTGCTCACAGGCCAACTGGCGCGCTCAGTCACAGCCACTCGACAAGCAGGGGAGCAGAGCAGGTGTGACTGAGAGCGCCACAGTTGGCCAGTCTGGCCAGCTGCGGCGCTCAGATTTTCGGTACGCCTTCGACGCGCTCGTTCCAGGCGTCCGGGGCCAGCTGAGCTGGTACTTCAGGGCTGGAACGGAGTCAGTGCGAGCGGGGGGCGTACATGATCACGGCCATTCCGGCGAGGCAGACCAGGGCGCCGATGACGTCGTAGCGGTCGGGTCGGTAGCCGTCGGCGACCATGCCCCAGACGATCGACCCGGCCACGAAGATGCCGCCGTACGCGGCGAGGATGCGGCCGAAGTTGTCGTCGGACTGGAAGGTGGCCACCACGCCGTACAGGCCCAGCGCGATGATGCCGGCGCCGATCCAGATCCAGCCCTTGTGCTCGCGGATGCCCTGCCAGACGAGCCAGGCGCCGCCGATCTCGAAGAGGGCGGCGACGACGAACAGGGCAATGGAACGAGCGATAGTCATACGAGCCGACCCTACCGGCGGCCCGCGCCGCTGATCTTCAACGGGTCGGCTGGCCCCTTGCAGCCACACCCGCCCTCACCTGCGGTCTTCGGCGCGCAGGAGCAGGATCGGCGGCGCCGGCCGAGCCACCGGGTTCCGGCGGCGAGCACGGCCAGGACGACGGCGAGGGCGGGCAACCAGCCCACCACCACCCCGGCCCCGGCGCCGACGACCCCGGCCGTGATCAGGACGGGCAGCGCGCAGCACGCCACACAGGCCAGCGCGGCAAGTCCCCCGAGTGCCTTCGGGGTGCGCTGGGGGCGAGGGTCAGCAGCAGGGGCCGGCATGGCGGTTCTCCTCAGCGAGGTCGGTGAAGGGGATGGGGCAGCACGTGCTGGACGCGCACACGGTCAGGTCGTCGCAGCCCGCCTCGACGGCTGCGGTCAGGGCGGTACGGATGGTGGCGAGGTCGGTGATCCTCGCGTCGACCTCAGCGAGCTTGGCCGCGGCACGCTCCTGGAGCCCCGCCACGGGACGGCCGTGCCGGTGGCGGCCGGCCTCCAGGAGCTCGGAGACCTCCTCCAGCGTGAACCCGAGCCGCTGGGCGGCCTTGATCACCCGCAGCGCGGTCACCGCGTCCTCGCCGTAGAGGCGGTGGCCGCCATTGCTGCGCTCCGGCTCGGCCAGCAGGCCGCGCCGCTCGTAGTAGCGCAACGTCTGTACGTTCACCCCAGCCGCCTCGGCGACCTGCCCGCTGCGCAGGCCCGCGTTCACCGCTGCTCCCCAGCGGCAGCGGTCCGTACGGCCAGCGCGTCCAGCACTGCCTCGTGCACTTGGTCTACCGCGATGTCCAGCATGATCTGGCCTTCGCCGACGTTGGTGGTGAAGGTGAAGAACGAGCAGCAGCCGCTCTCGCGCTCCACCAAGTCCCGCACCCGGTCCTCGATACCCGGCCCGCCTGCCAGGGCAAGGCGCAGGCGGAGCTGATGGGGTCGGGACAGCGAGGTCAGCCGCTCGGCGAACAACGCGTCCCACTCCGCGACCCGCAGGGGCCGCTCCTCGGTGGGCAGAGTGCAGGACTGCGGCACCCACGCAAGATCACTCATCGCGCTCACTCCCGTCATCACATCCCCCCGCAACCGGGGACACCTCCGACGGTAAACCTGTACCTGGGTACAGGTTGCAACCCTGCTGAGCGCACGACTGGCCAACTGAAATGCTCACTGGCCAAGTAGGCCGCTCGGTCACACGACCTACTCGACAGCAGACGGCAGAGCTGGGCCAGAAAATCGAACACATGATGGAATAGGAGAGTCCGCCGCACCCCAGGAGGCCGCCATGACCTCCCCCGCCCCCGCACCCCGGCCGCAGGTCATGACCTGGGCACCGAGCCAGACCGGACCGTGTGCCGCCTGCCACCGGCCGTGTGCGCGCTACGGCGCTCCCGCCAACCCGTTGTGCGAGGCGTGCAAGGCCGCCCGGCAGGCGCAGTACGGGGCCTGAGCGGTGACCGTCCTGCCGCCCGACCTCCCGCGCCTGCGGACACTGGTCACCTACCTCCGCGGGGAGCTCGGCCGCGCCGAGCGAGCGCTGAACGCGGCCGAGGAAGCCGAAGCCGCCGCCACGCGGCGACACCCGCCCGCCGAGCCGCCCGCGTGGTTGGTCGAGCGCGAGATCGGCGCCGGCCGGCCGCCGGGCCGCGTCCACGTCGGAACGTGCTGGGACACCCGCAAACGCTGCGCCCCCGCCACCGCCGACAGTGACCGGGAGCGGATTTGAGTGCTTTCTCGGGTGCGGGTGAGGAGTCCGGCGCCGGTCTATGCTCTAGGTCCAGGTGATGGTGATGTGGCCGTGGCCGCCGTCGCCTCCGCCGGCGGCGCCGAAGAGGCTACCGCCGCCTCCGCCGCCACGCCTGCCGTTGTCGCCGCCGCCTTCTTTGTAGCCGCTGCCGCTGCCGCCGCCGTCACCGCCGACGCGGTTGCCTCCGGAGCCGCCCCGGTTGCCGTCGCCGTTGCCACCTTTGTTGCCGGCGGTGACTTCGCCGAGCATGTTGCAACGGTTCGGTGAAGTCACCGCCGCCACCCCAACCGCCACCACCTCGCGATGCGCCGCCTCCGCCACCGCCCCCGCCGCCGGCGGTGACGAACCCGTCGACGGTGGTTGCGCCTCCGCCGCCGCCCGCGCCGCTGCCGTCGGCGCTGTGTTCTCCTCCGGTGCCGCCTGCTCCGGGGTTCTCGCCGGCGCGGTTGCCCGCAGGGGTGGCGCCTTGGCCACCCACACCGCCAGCGCCGGACTTCCCGGTAGTGGCGGCGGTGGCGCCGATGCCGCCGGCGCCGTTCGCTCCGGCACGGTTGTGGAACTTTCCGCCTCCGCCCCCACCGGCCACGAAGCCGCCGATGGTGCCGCCCGCGAAGTTCTTCAGTTCGCAGACAACCCGGCCGCCACCGCCCCCGCCACCGCCCCCGCCGTAGGCGCCGCCCCCGCCCCCGCCCGCGCCCATGGCGGTGATCATGACCTTGGCGCCGGCCGGGATGCGAGGCGAGGTGAAAGCACCACTGGCCTCGCGCTCGAACTTCCCCCCGGCCGGTGCGTGGGCACCCGCCGGAGCCGGCAGGGCCAGGAGACTGCCGACGGCCAAGACGGCCGCGGCTGTCAGGGTGCGATAGGGGAATCGGGCGGTACGACTGTGCATGGGCTCCACCGTTTCAAGGCCAGGGGCGCTCGGGCCAGCCGGCTGAGTAACCGGCCCCCGGGGCACTTAGACGTCATCTCATTTGGCGAGTCTTCGGTAGCAGATGAGGGTGCAGGCGATGCTGGTGAAGGCGAGGAAGTGTTCGGCTTTGCGTTCGTAGCGG
>NZ_JBEYZH010000035.1:0-29827 GCF_040645975.1 Streptomyces sp. NPDC046557 | reverse complement strand
TCCGGAACAAGATCAGCACGCACCCGGACACTCTGCCGACCGAGATCGTCGAGCACAAGACCCGCAGCTCAACTCATTCTGAAACGATCAGTAAGAGCGAAGATCGGCAGATTTCCGCGGGGCGATCGCGGGCGAAAAGCAATCGGGCGGAGCACATCCAGCAGCCGAACGGCGATGCCACGCTCAAAGACTGGCAGTACGCCCACAACGTGATCATTCCTACCCACTCCCTCTCTCTGGACGAGGTACGGGAACGTGCCCGGCGCAACCACCTGGAGATCGCGTATCTCGGTAACGATCTTGTGGGCTGCAGCACGGTGCGCCCACCGACGGACGAAACACCGGCGGCCACAGTCATCGCCCGCGTGCTCGCCGCTCACCGCAGGCGGGGGTTCGGCGAGGAACTCTATGCGCGCGGGCTCAACCGGGCCCGGCAACTGGGGGCCGAGGTGATCGAGACCGTCGTCCTGTCCTCCAACGAGGACGGACTGCGGTTCGCGCTCAAGCACGGCTTCGTCGAGACCGAGCGATACCTGCTGCCTGGAGACACCATCCCCTGGATCGACTTGCGGCTCTCCTGACCGGGACAGACCGCGCCCTCACGGCCTGCGCAACAGCTCCTGCAAATGAGCCGCACCCATCGACCGACCGCTGCACAGGGATGATCTCCGGCTACGAAGCTCTTGTCAGAGCCACATAGGCGAGTGCGCCGACCCCACTTTGCACTCCTGACCTCCACCACCGCCGATCCGTTCGGGGTCAGAGGGAGGGAGAGCCTCATCGAGGTGCAACTGGCCGCCTCGTTGGCACGACTTGCAACATCCAAGTCCCCGAGCCACCGATACCGCAATTGCCCTCGCGCTGAGCGACACCCGCCTGCGCACCGTTGTCGTCCCCTGGCGGAATCCGGGACTCGGCCGAAGTTGCGAGCCGCAGCGGGCGCCATACTGTGGAAGGGCACCTTCTCTCGGTTCTGGGATGTGGCTAGGGGGTCTCATTCCGTCCAGGCACATTGTTCATCGAAATGTCTTTGCTGTGCGCCACGGCACGTGCATCGAACAACTGGTGGTTGCGATGCGTCGACGAACCATCCTCCTTGTCCCTCTGATGTCTTCGCTGCTGATTCTAGGACTCGCGCCTGTCGGCACCTCTGCGGGCGACTGCGACAACTTCCCGGGTGGGATCTGTCCGACGTTCGGGGATCCCCGGCGACCGCCGGACTTCGGCGATGGATGGTGGAACATCAAGAGTGCGTACACGCAAGATCTGATCCTGACCACCCCCTGGGATTTAAACCTTCGACCTCGCCGCAACAGAGTCATCCTGCAGCCCTACCGCAACGAGCAGAACCAGCAGTTCCGCTTCCGGCGCATAAACGGCATGTACCAGATCGAGGTGCGCGCCACGGGACTGTGTCTGGAAGGCAGCAAGCAGCCGGACGGAAAGGCTATCGTTCGCCAGAACGATTGCAACACACCGTCCAACGTCCAAACCTGGGTGATCGAACCCCGCCCGAAGGGCTATTTCCTGGTCAAGGAGGGGAACAGGCCGAGCGGAAGATGCCTCGACGCAGCTTCTGCGAGTCGGACCGCGCCCCCACAAGGCGCCTATCTACAGGAATTCTCCTGCCATGACGGCGATAACCAGGCTTGGGTGTTCGAGGACGCGTCTCCTCCGCCCGCTGTCCACTGAGGCAGGAACAGTCCACCAACGGAAGTTGCCAGTCCAGGGACTCACGCGCCTCCGCGCGGCAGGTGACCCTGCCCTCGATCGGAGTCAGCCTCGGACCGCCCACTTCGCTTGTGGGTCGTACTCGACGAGTCGGTGCTGTGGCAAGTCGTCGACAGCCGCGAGGTCATGCGCGATCAGCTGGAGCACCTGACCCACATGAGCACACAACCACCCATCACGATGCAGGTGCTCCCGCACTCCGCGGGAGCACACCCCGGAGTCCCCGGGCAGTTCTCGATTCTTGAGTTCGCCAATACCTCCGAACCCGGCGTGGTGTATCACGAGAGGTTCACCGAAACCTGTACGCGGAGAAACGTTCCGACGTCGGTCGGTTCCGCCTACTGAACTCTGTCGCTGACCGGCCTCCCCCTCGGAGTACTCAGGCCGGGACGCTTCCCGACGGCCGGCCCCTCGCCCGGGCCGCCCTGGGCGTATTCGCCGACGACCCGACGTGGTGCTCGGATGTCATCCGCACCCGAGGCCGGGACTCGTTCACGTACGACACCGCCGCCGGCCTCACTGGCCCCGAGACGCCAGCCGCCGTGACCGCCAGGAAGGCCGCCAGTGCGATGGCCCGCGCGGCGGCGATCCGGTTCAGCGGGGGCGCGGAATGGTACGCGCGGCCGGGATCATGGTCGAGGCGATCTGGCACGCGGGTGAGGCGGCCGGGCTGCCTTCCTGGGTCCACTGGTTGTTGCTGAGCAGTGTGCGGAAGCCGGCGAGGGTTTCGGAGAGCTCTTCCAGGATGAGGTGTCGTGAGATCTCAGTAAGTTCGTATGGCTGGGCTGGACATGCACGATGTCGTCCAGGGAGCTGTCGGTGACGTCGCGGTGCGGCAGCCCGCGGCGGACGAAGGCGGCGACGTCGTCGGCGACGGAGATCAGAAAATGGACGTGGGGGATGCCGAGGATGGCCTTGATCTCGGCGAGGAAGGCGCTGTTCGACCCGCAGACGGTGCTCGATGATCCCCGCTGACTGGTGCGGTGTCACGGTCGTGCCCACCAGTGGACCGGGGCCTGAAGCGGACGAGCGGTCAGGCTCGGCCGGCTCGACGGTGAAGGCCCCGCCGGTGGGGAAGTGCCGCAAGAGCCGGGTGAGGGCGTGGGGGACCGCGTGCAGGCGGAGCTCGGCGCCCTCGGTCTTCGCCGTTCGCGCGACGGCCACCAGCATGCCCAGCCCGGCGCAGTCGCAAAATTGCAGAGCCGTCATGTCGATGGTGATCCGCCGATAGCCGGCCAGGGCCTGGTGGAGCACGGTGCGCAGGTCCGGGGCGGTGGCGACGTCCAGCTCTCCGGCCACGGTCACCTCGCACGCATCGGGTCCGCAGCCGCGGACCGTGATGTCGAACGTGTCGTCCACCGGCGCTCCTCGGCGGCTGTGTTTCCAGGGAACGCGGCAGGCCGTGCGATGTCCACCAGGATGGCCGAACTCCCGGGCGCCCGGTGGAATGGGCGGATGGTGCTCTGCTTTACAGCTCCTCGTCGCGCAGGTCTTTCTGGCCGCGCTTCTTGTCGTCCTGGGGGCGAGGGAGGGTCCCGCGACGCCCGGCTCACGCGAGGGCTTGCCGGGGTGCACACGGTCGGGGCCGGGACGCCTCATGCGCTCCTGCTGCTCGGCTGGACCCCGTGATCGCTCACCTAGCGGCTGTACGGACGTGCCATGGCCGGCATCCGTGGATACAATTGCTCGACAATCATACATTCCGTATGTTTAGCTACACGTTGTCTATTCTTTCTCTCTGGGAGGTCCCCATGCCGTC
Organism: Streptomyces sp. NPDC046557; assembly: GCF_040645975.1. Classification (NCBI taxonomy): domain Bacteria; kingdom Bacillati; phylum Actinomycetota; class Actinomycetes; order Kitasatosporales; family Streptomycetaceae; genus Streptomyces; species Streptomyces sp. NPDC046557. The sequence goes on along the minus strand of NZ_JBEYZH010000035.1, from coordinate 26,337 downwards.
AGCCATCACGTACACGCGCTTCGGCGGCCCGGAGGTGCTGGTCCTCTCCGAGGTCGAGGTCCCGCGGCCTGCCGCGCACGAGGTCCGGGTCCGGGTCCGGGCAGTGTCGGTGAACCCGATCGACGCCAAGATCCGCCGCGGTGAGCTGGCCGGTGCGTTCCCGGCCGAGTTCCCGATCACCCCCGGGGTGGACGTGGCCGGTGTCGTGGACGCGGTCGGGGACGCGGTCGGCGGCACGGCCGTGGGTGACGAGGTCTTCGGTGTGGCCACGGGCGGGGCGTATGCCCAGTACGCCGTGTTGGGCCGGCCGGTCGCCAAGCCTCAGGGGCTGTCGTGGGAGGTTGCGGCGTCGCTCGCGACCGTCGGGGAGACCGCCTTCCGCGCCTTGAGGCACCTCGATTTGCGCAGCGGCCAGACGCTGCTGATCCATGGCGCCGCGGGCAGCGTGGGCGCGATCGCCGTGCAGCTCGCCACCGCGCGCGGGGTCACGGTGGTCGGCACGGCCGGCGCGGCCGACCAGGAGCGGGTCGCCGGGTACGGTGCCGGCGCCGTGGTCTACGGCGACGGCCTGATTGAGCGGGTGCGCGCAGCGGCACCGCAGGGGATCGACGCGGTGCTCGACACCTCCGGCGCCGGCGTGCTGCCCGAGTCCATCGAGCTGGCCGGCGGCCCGGAGCGGGTGATCACTCTCGCGGACATGAACGCCGCCCGGTACGGCGTGCGCTTCACCGGCATGGACCCCGCCGACCGGGCCACGGAGGCGCTGCCGGAACTGGCCGAGCTGGCCGCCGCCGGCGAGCTGGATGTGCCGATCTGGCGCACTTACCCGCTCGCCGAAGCGGCCCGGGCGCACGCCGACCTCGACGCGCGCCGGTACCGGGGAAAGATCATCCTGGTTCCCTGACCGGGCCGGCGGCGCGGACCCGACGGATCGCGAACGAGACGAGGGGCCGCACAGTGTCTCTGTGCGGTCCATCGGCACGGAGTACCGGCGGGGGCCTCAGGAAGCGGCCCCCTCGACCTGGAAGGCGATCCGGTAGGTGTGGCCTTCCTGATCGAAGCGCATGATGTCGCCCCGACGGTTCATGGCGTCGGGGTTGGCCTGGAAGGCCGCGAAGGCGCCTTGGTTCTCCCACTGCGCGTAGTTGATGACCCGTGTGCCGTCGTCGCTGGCGTGCACGGTGGAAGAGACGAAGCCCGGCTGGTGGCGCACCACGTCCTGGATGAAGGTGCGGATGGCCTCCAGCAGGACCGGTTGATCCTCGGCGGTGTCGAGGGTGAAGACGACCATGACGGTCAGCGTGCCGGCATTCTTGTCAATCGTGATCATGGAGAGTCCTTCGGTTCACGGGAGGTGCCCATCGCACATCTGCGGGGTGAAGCCGGCGCCAGAGCCCGGCGCGGGTGGCACTGAGCGCGACCCTTCAGCCAGAATGTCGAACACTCCGCATCTTAAAAGTCAATGCGTATGATAGCCGCGCTCTTGTATGATTCGCCTATGACTGACGAAGGCGGCGCTGCCCGAACCGATCCCCGCATCGAGCGGACGCGCGCCCACGTACTGGGGCACGCCCGGGAACTGCTCACCGCCGGCGGCCCTGACGCGGTCACCTACTCGGAGCTGGCCGCTCGCGCCCGCGTCACGCGCCAGACCCTCTACCGGCACTGGCCCACCCGCGAGCGCCTGCTCACGGACCTGCTCCTGGAGGGCCCGCCCACCGACTACCCCGACGGCTCCGGCAGCCCCGAGCACATCGTCGCCGCGTTCCTGCGCAGCCTGCGCGCCGGCATGCAAGCCCAGGCGAACGCAACCGCGCTCATGATGCTCGCCGCCCAGGCCGACCACGACCCCCAAAGCGACCAGGCACTGCACCGGCTCGTCGCCAACCGCCGCGACGCCCTCAACCAACTGCTGGCGCCGTCGGGGCTGAGCGTGGACGCCGACGAGTACGCCCGCCTGTGCGGACCGGTGCTTTTCCGACGCTTCATCTCCCGCGAACCCGTCACCGATCAGTTCATCGCGGACCTGGCCGCCACCTTTGCCTCCGGCCGCCCAACCGCCACCCACTAGCGCGAGGCCGGCCGGACCTCACCGCCAGGCAGTCCGGAGAAAAGCCACGCTTCCCTCTCGACGGCCTACAGCGCCGGGGGGACGAAGAGCTCCCAGACCCGGATGGCAATGCTGTCGCGGTCCATCGCCCCCAGGTACGCCTCGGTGATCTCGCCCGCGTTCTCGAACGCGGCCTGCGAGTTCTCCGAATCCTGCACGGTCTCCCAGTCCACCGAGATCATCCACGTGCCGTCAGGCGACCGGAGCGTACGCCGACTCCCCGGCACATAGCCGGGCTGAGTCGGCTGGAACTCCCGGTCCATCCGAAACGCCGCGGCCAGGAAATCCTCCGTCCGCACCCCCTCCTTCAGCCGGAAGGTGACGACCTCGGTGAACGGCATGAGCGATCCTCCTGACACACAACCCCAAGCAGCCCCACCACAGTCACCCACCCCACCGGCCACCGCCACGGCAAACGCGCGAACGGGCTACACCCAGGTCCCTCCCAGGCTCCCGCCAGCTGCCGGGCCCGCTACGCACGGACCAGGAGAGAGCCGGGGGCATAACCGTGTCGAAGCCCGATACCGGTGATGCAGTGACGGCACCGGGCGGATGCGGCTGCGGCCTTCCCCGGAGGATGAGGGGAGGCCGTCATGTTCAGGGCGGTTGGGCTGCGGCTGGTTGAAGCCGGCGGATCTGCGGCCGACCCCCTGCTTTCAGCAGGACATCACGACCGTGATCCGGTCAGTACTCGCCGTCGTGCTCGATTTTGCGGTCGCCCTTGTGGTAGCCGTCCTTGAGACCGCCGTCGTTGATGCAGGTATTGCCGAAGGCCGGGTTGAGGACGCCGACGACGTTGACGGTGTTGCCACAGACGTTGATCGGAATGTGAATCGGCACCTGGACGACGTTGCCGGACAACACGCCGGGAGAGCCAATGGCAGCGCCCTCGGCCGTGGCGTCCGCGGCCGCCATGCCAGCGCCCCCGGCCATGACAGCACCAGCGGCGAGGGCTACGGCTACCGACTTTGCCAAACGCGACATCGAAATCTCCTTGAAAACGGGACCCGCCGCCAGGGAATGCGACATGGACACCCCCCAACAGCACGAACCTCCCGCCGGTCACAGAAGTTAGGCCGAACGGTGACCTATCCCCTGCCGCCGAAACAGCCCCGGGCCTGCATCTCCTGGCGGTCGCCCCCAGAACTTCCCTGTCGTGGCGCCAGGAAAACGGGACGCCTTCTCTCTAGCTTCAGAGAGTCCGGGGGCGTGCTGGAGTGAGCGGCCGGCGGCAGGGTGGAGGGAGGCCAGCTCTGCCGGTGATCGTCTATCGGTCACCCTGACGACAGCGAGCCGGTCGTGAATCTCGGAGACCTCATCGGTCAGGGTGCCGCCCTCGCCGCGGGTCCGACATTGCAGAGCTCCGGCAGGGTCGGCGGGGTGCGCGCTCCCGCGGCAGCCCGTCCGTCAGCGAGGAGGGTGTCCGTACCGGTCGTGGTGAACAGGCTCTTCACCTGCGCGAGCGGCTGTACGCCACGCAGTGACCAGCGGCCGGTGTGGCGATCACGGCCGGCCGGGCAGCGATGCGAAGGCCAGGAGTTCCTCGGCGGCACGGCTGATGAAGCGGCGGGTGCTGTCCGGGTTCAGGGCATGGGCCTGCAGGCGGTCGTACATGACGCTGTAGTGCTCGACGTCGGATCGTTTCTCCAGGTAGAGGTCGCTGGTGAACCGTTCCAGATACATCGTCCCCGCCCCGGCTGCGTCCGCATCGAAGTGGAGGATGGAGAACTGTCCCGAGATGCCCGGGTGGGCCCCCACGTCGTGTGGGAGGACCTGCACGGTGATGTGCGGCTGCGCGGCAAGGTGGTTCAGGTACTCGAGTTGTTCACGCATGATCTCCGGGCTGCCGACCACGCCGCGCAAGGCCGACTCGTCCAACACGACCCGTAAGCGGAAAGAGCGGGCCGGGTGGTGGGCCCGGGATTGGCGGCGCAGCCGGACCTCACGGCGCACGGCGATCTGTTCGGCCGTGGCCAGAGGGATCGTTTCCGCGATGACCGCGGCCGCATAGGCGGGGGTTTGCAGCAGGCCGGGGATCACCAATGGCTCGTAGGAGCGGATCGAGGAGGCTGCCGTCTCCAAGGCGATGTAGACGGCGTAGGGGACCTCGCCGCAGGCGACCCACCAGCCCTGCCGGTCCGCTTCCCTGGCCATCCGCATCAACGCGGTCACGACCTGCGGATCTGTGACCCCATAGAGGCCGCACAGGTCCCGCACGTCACGAGGCTTGATGACGCGGTGACCGTTCTCCACGAGACTGATCTTGGGCTGGGAGATCAACAGCCGCTCGGCCACCTGCCTACTGGTCAGACCGCTGGCCAGACGGAGCCGGCGCAGCTCCGCGCCCAGCCGGCGCCTCCTGACGGTGGGGTTCCCGTTCACCGCCACGGACCGTCTACCTCCGGCTCGGACCCATCTGCCAGCCGCGGAAATACCACGGCGGGGGCCCGGGCGAGCGCATCCGCCGCGCGGTAATGATCAACGAGCCCTGCCGGCGAGTATCACGCTCCACGAACGAGCCGCGTGCACAGCCCGGGCAGCGTTCACCCAGACGCCACGCCATTCCACCTATCCGCCCGAAAAGCCTGCTTACCCACCGCGCTCCTGGTCCGCCTCCGCCCGCACCGAGCGCAGCCGCCGGGCAGGGTCCGGCGTCGGTGTCGCGCCCCGCGGAAAGTGCAGGGCACCTGAGCGCCACGCACCGGCCGGCAGCACGGCCCCGGCCAACACGCTCAGGAACAGGGCCGCGGTCTCGTACCCGAACCCCCAGCCCACCAACCACCCGCCAGCACCGTGCCCGCTGCCACCGTCACGGCACTGCCTCCCCGTCACCACCACCCTCGATGAGACCCCGGGCTCGGCGCTACACGGCGCCCCGGTCCATGGTGCCCAGAGCGGGCTGCTCGGGCTTGCCGAGTTCAGGCGTTTACGTGGCACGGGGTGACGGCCCGTCGGAATGGGGCCCATGCTCCCCGTCAACCGCGATCCATATCCCACAGGCTCTCCAGCGCGAGCGCGCTCTGGGCGCCCGCCCTGGCCCGGACCGTGATCTGCCGGCACAACCCGTCCAAAGCGACCCCGTCGTCCGCGACGTGCGCTTCGACCACCGCCCAACCCGGCAACCCGTCCACGCCCGGCAGGCGCACCAGGCGATGGTCACACCGGCCGGTGATCAACACGGCCGGCAATGCGGGGCGGCCGCACCGCCAAGCCGATACCGCAGCCGTATCAGGTCGGGAAGATCCGCCACATACTCGAGCCGGTCAAGGAGGAGACCGATTCGCTGGTCATCTCCCTCCCGCACGGCGGCAGCGATGGCATCAACAAGCTGGTCAGCGTCCACAAGCATGCGGGAAGTCTTGACTGGTGAACAGCACTTCACACATGCCACCGGGAGCCAATGACCACCTCCTCCGGCATCAGATGTCGGCGCCAAACATGACGGCTCCACCAGCGTCGGCACTCGAACGGCGTCCCGAGCGGCCGGCTCTGGGCGCGCTACCGGACCGTTGCGGAGCACGAATATCGATGCCCTCATCACACACACATGCCGTCGGGCCAGCGGGGCGGCGATCGCGTGCCATTGCTGCCCGTACCGGTAGGGACGACAAGACCATTGGCGCTCACCACGTCGAGACGAGGAGGAAGGATCTGGCGCGTGCAGCCGCCGGAGAGGTCCGTCCGCCGGTGGGCGCGGTTCGAGGGATCTCCTGCGGCATCTGCGGTCGCGCCGGGGGAGGGTCATCGCGGCGGGCAGCGTGGGAACTGCGTCGGGACGACGGCGTGGCCGGCGGGCTGAACGCGCAGAGCCAGACCGGAAGCCGACGTCCATCCGCATCCCATGCCGCGGTGCGCCGCGGACAGGACACGGACTGCGCTCTCGACGCTTACCCGGCGCGGAAAATGATAAAAGACACCCGTCAAACCTCGTTTACCAGGCTCGCCATCACCTGGATGGAGTACATCCTGTCCGGTATCGCGAAGCGTTACTGGACTATGACAAATGCAAACCACGCAGCAGTGATTCCACAGCGCGCAAAAGATGACAGCGACTGCGTCGGCCTCCGAGGCACGGCGGGCAAGTGGACGTACACGGCTTGGACCCCTCAGAAGAACGCGACTTTGAACCATGAGGGGCGGGACGTGGAGCTCGACCACTCGTGGTCTGCCTTCGAGGACTTCCTGAAGGCGGTGAACGGGCTCCAGGACGAATTCAGCCGACGGTCGTCGACCACAGGACCGTCCATGCCCCCCGCTTGCGGGTGTCCGGGGGAGATCTCTCGTGTTTGAGCAGTACGACGGCAACGGTTTCCACGACTTGCCGCCCGATGTCTCCGCGTTCCGGACGGCGCCGGACTGGGAGGCACACGTTGCTCACCAGCAGCCGATGGCCGGACCGGACGCAGTCAACAGCACTTGGGATCCGGCGGAGGAGCTGGCGCAGCTCCTTCAGCAGGCCTGCCGTCCGAAACCGGCGGAGGTGTCCGAGCGATTCGGCCTCGACGAGGCCGGCGATACGGGCGGTGGCATGGCCAACGCGTTCGCCGATCCGTCACTGGAAACGGGCGAAAGGCTACGCCCGCCGATCCGCAACGGGCACCGTCGGGCGTCGTCGATGACGTCGGTGGTGACCATGCTGAGAACGGGCAGCTTCTTCACCGCCCTGCTGGTCGCCGCCATCGCCACCGTGGTGAGCATCTTCAGCGGTCTGGCTGTGTGCGAAGCACTGCGCCGCAGCGCCGACCCGCGCACCGCGCACGATGTCGTCAGCTGGTGGCCGCTGCTGATCTACGGGCCCTGGACGGTCGCCTCGCTGTCCATTCTGCGGGCCGCCCTACATCAACGCCGCGCCGTCCATTCCTGGTCCGTCGTCCTGTTGTTCTCCACCCTCGCCACGCTCCTGTGCCTGGTCCAGGCCTCCAGCACGTTCGCAGCCCGCGCGGCGGCCACGCTCCCTCCCATCGCCGCGCTGGCCTGCTTGCAGCAACTCGTCCGCCAGATCACACTCACCCGACCACCGCGCCAACCCGTCCCGCGGCACCGCGGCCACACACCCTCCCTGCTGCGCCGCTCGGCCGCTGTGCGCGGCCCGGATCCCGCACTCCCCCATTTCCCGGTTCGGGATCAAAGGGCCGCACGCACTCCTACTCCTGCCAGATTCCGCTACGGATCATGAGGATCACCCGAGCCGCATCCAGCCCCTGCCCGCACCCGAACAGTGATCACTTACATCCATGGAACGAAGATCAACACCCATAAGTCACGGGCGTCACACGGTCTCAGTCCTACGGATCTGCCGCCGGCCCCACGAGCTCACCCACACCGAGCAACTGCGGTACGAGTGCAGCCAGGACGCCGCCTGCCAGACCGGCGAGGAAGCCGTCACCAGCCTCAAAGCCGCCCTCGCACTCGCCGGCCTGACCCTCCCCTCGCTCAGCAGCGACGGACCGGTCGGCTGCCGCGGCTTCGTACGACTCGGAGGATGCAGCACTGCCGTAGCCAACCAGCTCGCCGAAGTCATCGCTGCGGGCGCCCACGCCCTCCAAGCCCGGTACCCGTGAGCACCACGCCGCCCGGGAAACACTCGCAGGAGACCCGAAAGCCGGCCAAAGCACCGGCAGCCTCACCAGCAACCCTCCCCCGGGGATCACCCGCTTCGCCGGACCCTGCGATGAGGCCTTCGGCCGCGCCGAAGGCACGAGTGAGGTCTCCGCCGGGGTGCACGTGCTCACCCTGGGGTGCCGCCGGCTGCATCACCTTGCTCCGCGACGAGTGGCGCGCGGTCCGGGTGGCGTCACCCCTTCGCCTGCCTCAGACAAGCCGGAGTCGGCAGGCACACGTGTTGCTGCCATGGCTTGACGGCCATAAGCGGGCCGGCCGGGTCTGTGGGCCGGCCCATCAAACGGTGAAGGAGGACTGATGTCTCGCTGCTTCCAAGACAGCCAGCGAACCGGAAGCACCATCCTGGCCCTGCTCTGCGCCGTGCTCCTGCACCGGGCAGCACTGGCCGATCCCAGCGCCCATGCGGCTACCCGCTCCTCTAGACCTGGCGTCGACTGGGACACGATCGCCCAATGCGAATCGGGTGGCAACTGGCGTGCCAACACGGGCAATGGGCACTACGGCGGCCTCCAGTTCACCCAATCGAGCTGGAAGGCCGCAGGTGGCCGCCAGTACGCCGCCCGAGCCGACCTCGCCACGAAGAAGGAGCAGATCGCCGCTGCCAAGAGGCTGGCCGCCATGCAGGGCATGGGGGCTTGGAGCTGCGCCCGCCGGTAGAAAGCACCGAGGCAGCCTCGTTTCAGCGGGGTGGAGCGGCGACGGCGAGGCTTCTTCTTCAAGCCGTACCCGAGTGACTTATCGGACGAGCGGTGGTCGTTGATCGAGAGGTGATCACGGTGTGGCAGGACCGGCATCGTTCGGTCAGCGGCCACCAGGGCGTCTACGCGATGCGGGAGATCGTGAAACGCGATCCTCTACGAGGGTCGGGCGGGCTGCCTCCCGCGTGATCTGCCGCCTAAGAGCGCGACGTACTACTACTTCGCCGCCCGCATCCTCGGCGTCCTCAACGACACGACCGAACCGCTGCGGGCCCGGGACGTCTGCGAAGCCCTCGACCATGAACCGCTGCCCAAGAACATGGAGGGCACCCGCGCCAAACTGAAACGCCTGGTCAAGCTCGACACCCCCTGGCCAACCTCACCCAGAAACAGACACCAACTCACGAACCGCCCTCTCATCGCGCAGACACGCAGGGCACAGATCGTTGGAGGGCTGGGGTCGCTGGTGCGTTCTCCCGCAGGCCCAGCAGTGCCCGTGATCGCGAGCCGTGCACGCGTCGGGACACTCGTTGGGATCGGGCTTCCCGATCATCGGGTTCCGGACGTCGCCGTCGTCTCGGTCCACGGCACCAGTCCGCGCCGACTCGCCACCAGAGCACGTCTGGTTCGGGTGGGCTGTGCGGGGCAGGCTGGGAAGTGCCCTCTTCGGGTACACCGCCGTGCGAAGGGAAGCCGGAATGATCCAATGCGCGGATATCCGTGAGTGGCGCACCCACGACGTCATTGACGCGGGCGGCCACAAGATCGGCACGCTGGAGGCCGTCTACGTGGACACCAGCACCGATGAGCCGGCCATGGTCACCGTCCAGGTGGGGCTGCCCACCCGCCGCCACCTGGTCTTTGTCCCCCTGAACGGCGCGATTGTGGGGCCGGGCTATGTGAAGGTCGACTACGACCGGTCGCTGGTGAAGAAGTGCCCGCCGATCGGCACGGACGACGTCCTGCCCGCCGAGGACGAGGCGGCGGTCTTCACGCACTACGGTCTGCCCTACCAGAGCGGCGTGAACGGTGAGCGGCAGCTCGCCCGCCGCTAACCGGCCCCATGGAGGAGGTACCCCATCGTGACGTTCTTCCTGCTTCTCGTCATCGCGGCGATCGTGCTGGGCATCATCGGCGTGATGGTGAAGGGGCTGTTCTACTTGCTCATCATCGCGATCGTGGTGTTCGTTGCCGCCCTGGTGTACCTGGGGCTGCACCTGCGGCGCTCCGGCCGCCACCGCCGCACGCTGCGCTGAGATGTCTTGCGGCTGCCGGCCCCAACCACAACCGGCCGGCCCCGGCAGCCCCCGGGGTGACACGGGCGGGCTTCCGGGGCTGCCCGCCGGACGGCGTGGTGCGTGCCCCGGGGAAGGCAGTTGCACCGACGCCGGTCTACCGGGTGGGCCACGGCCAGCGGCTTGCCGCCTCATCCACTCCCCGTCCGCCTGACCGGGCACGACACGTACTGCCGCCTTCGGGTGGACTGCCCGCGCGGCGTAGATCGGCTCGTTGGAGCGGATCTCGACGGCTCCACCGGGGCGGTGGCGGGTACCGTCCGCACGGTCATCGCGGTCATGGACGTACCAAGGCGCCCACCGCCGTCTGAGGCCGCGAAGTGCCGCGCGCCCCGGCGGCCTGGGCCGCGCGGGCCCAGTGGATACCGGCGACCTGTTCCTCCTTCAGCTCACGCACTCGGTCTTTGAGGATCCTCATGCCCCGATCCCAGCCGATCCGCTCCGCGATCACGGTGGCGGGCATCGTCGGGGTCTCCCGCAACAGCCCCGGATCGGACCTCGACCGCGTCGACTGCCGAGCCCTTCACCGCAGCTCGTACTTCGGCGGCCGATCCGTGGCCAGAGCCCGCTTGACCGTGTTCTTCGAGATCCCCAGATGCCGGGCGATCGCCCGGATCGGCACTCGCTCGGCCCGATGCAGCCGGCGGATCTCTGCCCAGTCCTCCACGAGGATCATCCTTCCCTCCTGACCTTGATCACCAAGGGCGGAGTCAGATGAAGATCACGAAGTAGGTCCTTTGATACACCGTCAGAGGCGCCCCAGTTGCAGGGCGATCGGCGCACGCCGTGTCCCTGCTGCTTATGGTCGACGGTGTACCCGGTGCGGTACGCCGTCGACCAGGTGGCGGCGGTTCAGAGCAGCGCGTGCGGGTACTGTTCGGCGCGGTGCTGGAAGGCGAGGATCGCGGGGTTCTGGACGGTGCCGCCGCGGATCTCGATCGCTCGGCGAATCGTGCGGTCACCGTCCCAGCCGGCCGGCCCTTCGAGGACCGGCCGCAGGAACGGGATCAGCGCCTCGCTGTTCTCCCAGGTGGCCGCATCCCACAGGTAGGAGGGGCTGTGGTCCACCGCGTAGTAGTGGACGTGGTCGCCGACGGTGAACATCGGCGCGTTGAACGTGGTAGGCCGAGCCCAGGCGAAACCCATGCCCTCGTCGCAGGACACGTCGATGACGAGGGTGTTGGGCGCGAGCTTCGGCAGGTCCTCCTCTATCAGGAACATCAGCGGCGCCGCGGTGTCCTGGAGCACGCAGTTGACGATGATGTCGTGCCCGGCGAGGAACTCGGCCAGCGGCTCCGGGCCGTCCTCAGTGAGCGCGATGCTGCGCCGAGGGTCGAGGGTGTCGTCGGCCACGTCGTGGTCGAAGTGCACGATCCGTGCCGAGTGGATCGGTGAGCTGACGGCGGCGATGCCGCGGGCAGTCAGCACGTCCACGTCGTGAACGCCCAGCGCGCTGAGCGCGGTTACCGCGCCGCGGGCGGTGGCGCCGAAACCGATCACAACCGCACGCCGCCGACGCCCGTAGTCACCGGTCGCCCCGGTCAGCTGCATGGCATGCAGCACCGACGAGTAGCCGGCCAGCTCGTTGTTCTTGTGGAAAACGTGCAGACTGAATCCACCCTCCCGGGTCCAGTGGTTCATCGCCTCGAAGGCGATCACGGTGAGCCTGCGGTCGATGGCGGCCTGCGTGACCTTCTCGTCCTGTACGCAGTGCGGCCACCCCCACAGCACCTGCCCGTCCCGCAAGTCCGCCAGATCTTCGTGCAACGGTTTGGCCAGCAGGATGACGTCACACTCTGCGATCAGCTCCTCGCGAGAGCGGAAACCCGCAACCCACGGTGCAAGCTGACGGTCCGAAACACCGAAGTGCTCTCCGTAACCAGTCTGCAGATAGATGCTGGGCTGAAGGTCGACGTCGATGCGTTCGAAGTGCGCCGGGTGGATCGGCAGACGGTGCTCGTTCTCTTTGCGGGTCTGCGACATGATTCCGAGCTTGAGCTGCTGCAAAATACCCCTTTGATTACTACCTGTCTAGCACACCCAGGAGCGCGGGGACCTGTTGGTTGGCAGTGCTCCTCCGGCCGGGCGCCCTGATGGGCACCCAACCCAGGCGTCTTCAGCTGACAAGCGGGGAATGCCGGTCCGGGCTGCCATCTGCGCCATCCTCGCCGACCGGACGCTGTCACGGCACGGTCGCGTTCGGTGCGGACTTCGGCCGACGAGGACCCTGCATCTTCTGAAACTCGTGCGCGGCCTCGATCACCAGCCGGGTCTCCTCATCCCCCAGCGCCCACAGAAGGTAGATCATCGGCTGCGGCCGTAGGACGAAGTCGAGGCCGGTGGGACTGTCAAGGTCACCGCGACCACGGCGAGCCGGTCGTGATCTCGGAGGGTGTCCGTACCGGTCGGGGTGAACAGGCTCTTCACCTGCGGTGTACGTCGCCGCACGGGCCGAAGCGGATACCGCGGTGGCGGGCGTCGGCCTGGGCGCGCGGCAGGACGGTCGGGCCGCACAGTCACAGAAAGTCACATGGTTGATACTTCAACGTCGGCGCGTCTCGTACTGCGCCTACGGCGCGCCGGGCACCGACCGCTACCGCTCTTCACGCTCATCGCGGTCGTCGCTCTCGCCTTCACCGGAACGTACCCGCGGGATCTGCTCAACCTGGTGGTCGGACGCAACTGCTGGGTGCTGCACGTCATCGCGTACGCGGCGCTTATGACGGACGAGTACCCACCCTTGCGGCTCGATCTGGGCGGTGAAGAGCCGATCACCCCGGACATCGCCCGGTAAGGGCCGGTCGGCTCCGCAACGGACCCCTCGGCCCCTGCCGGAAGACGTTACGAGGGCGGAGTCTGGAACTCACACGGCAACTGAGGGAGATGGGCACCATGGCCAACCTTGTCACCGCCGGCCTCGACGGCTCGCGGGAGAGTGTCGCGGCAGCCCGATGGGCCGCGCGCGAAGCCGACCTCCGACGTGTACCTCTGGCCCTGGTCCACGTGGAGGAGTGGCTGGAGCGGCCCCCTCTCCCCGTCGCGAGCACCGAGGCCCAGCGCCACCGGACGGACGAACTGCTGCGCGAGGCTTCCGAGGAGATCAAACGGCTGTATCCGGATCTGGAGATCACCTCCCGCCGGCTGCCGGGGATTCCGGCCACGGCCCTGGCCCATGCGGCCGCCTCTTCGGACATGCTGGTGCTGGGCTCCCGAGGGCTCGGCAGCATCGCCGGATTCATCCTCGGGTCCGTCGGCGCCGGTACCATCGCCGCAGCCGATCAGCCGGTCGTCCTCGTCAGGGCACCGCACGGCCCGGTAACGTCTCCCGAAGATTTCCGCACCGACGGTGCGATCGTGGCGGGAGTGGACACGGAGGGCCCCTGTGACGCGCTCCTCTCCTTCGCCTTCGACGAGGCATCACGGCGTGGGTGCGTCCTGCGGGTGCTCCACAGCTGGACTCCGCCGCCGATCCTCGGCTACGGCTTCGATCTCGGCCCCTCCGTCCAGGAGGAGATCGGTCACGGGATCGCCACGGCTGTGGACGAGATGATCCGCTCCTGGTGCGAGAAGTACCCTTCGGTGGACGTGACCCCCGAGGTACGCATCGGCCAGTCCGCGATCCAGCTCGTGGACGCCTCCAAAGGTGCCGCGCTCGTCGTGGTCGGGAGGCGTATCCGACGGTCCGCCTACGGCACCCACATCGGCGCGATCGCGCACGCGGTCCTGCACCACGCCGCCGCGCCCGTCGCCGTCATCGCCCACGAGTAGAGGCCCACGCGGATCAATCCCTGGCCGTCCCCGTACCACCGGTTTCCATTGCGTGTCAGGTGTGCGCGGCCTTACGGGTACGCCGCCTCAGGCGGCGCAGTTCGTCGGTGCCCCAGACCAGGACGGGGAAGACCGCGATGAGGGTGACCACGTCGAGGGGCAGGGCGGCGGTGCCGAAGATGCCTTGCAGGGGCGGCACGTAAACCAGGGCCGCGGTGAAGGTGAGTTCGAAGGCGATGCCGGCCAGGAGCAGCGGGTTGGTGAAGAAGCCGATGTCGCGCAGTGCCGCGTGGTCGGTGCGGGCGGCCACCGCCGTGCCGACCTGGCAGGTGACGATGCCCGCGAAGGTGGCCGTCGTCGCGGTGACGTACGCGTGGTGCAACGGGGCTCCCGGGCCGGTGGGATCCCCGGGGTGCCAGCCGGCCCGCCACAACACGTAGAAGAACGCGGTCATGACCAGGGCGGCGGAGACGGTGCCGAGGTAGCCCCAGCTGCGGATGAGCATGTCCTTGGAGATGACGCCCTGAGACATCGGCCTGGGTGGGCGGCTCATGCTGCCCGGCTCCGCGCGTTCCCGGCCCAGGGCGAGAGCCGGGAGGGTCTCGGTTCCGAGGTCGATCGCCAGGATCTGCAGGACGGTGAGGGGAAGCGGGATCGAGCCGGCCGACAGTGCGAAGATAAGGAAGGGGACCACCTCAGGGGTGAGATGGGCGAAGATGTAGACGATGAACTTTCTTACGTTGTCATAGACTTGGCGGCCGGATTCGATCGCGGTGACGATGGTGGCGAAGTTGTCGTCGGTCAGCACCATGGTGGATGCTTCGCGGGCGACGTCGGTGCCGGAGAGCCCCATAGCGACGCCGATGTGGGCGCGGTGCAGTGCGGGGGCGTCGTTGACGCCGTCGCCGGTCATCGCGACGATCTGGCCGTGGGCCCTCAGGGCATCCGCCACCTTCAGTTTCGTCTCCGGTGAGGAGCGGGCGAAGACGACCTCGGCGTCACCATCGGCGAGGAGCAGGTCGAGGTCGTGGTCGCCGATGGACTCGGACTCCGCGACCACGACGAGGCGGGGTGCCCCGATGCCGACCTCTCGGGCCACGGCGGCGGCGGTCGCTCCGTTGTCGCCGGTCACGATGTGTACGAGGAGCCCCGCCTGGTGGCAGCGCCGTACCGCGGCGGCGACTTCGGGCCGCGGGGGATCATAGAGGCCCACGAGACCCAGCAGGGTCAGCTCCGTCTCCGCGTCCTCGCGGCGGGTCGCCGGCACGGAGCCGCCCAGTTCGCGTGTGGCGACGGCGAGCACGCGCATGCCCTGACCGGAGAGATCTTCCGCCGCGGCACGCGCCGTGCTGTTCTGAGCGGCGTCCAGGGTGCGGGCCAGGACCGATTCCGGGGCTCCCTTGACGATCAGCCGCATGCCACCGTCCGCCGGATCCCGCTGGACGACGGACATGAGGCGCAGCCGGGGGTCGAACCGGAAGACGGTGTGGCGGCCCGTGTCGCGCGCGGTGATGTCGAGCGGGGCGCCTCGATCGGCGGCGCCGGCCACCAGTGCGATCTCCGTGGGGTCACCGTGGAGTTGACCGTCGGCGTCCCTGGTGACGGTGGTGCACAGGGCAGCGGTACCGGCCAGTTGTACGGCGCCGGGGCTGGGGTCCGTGCCGCCGGTGGGTGTCCACGTGCTCTGCAGCCGCATTCTGTTCTGGGTGAGGGTGCCGGTCTTGTCGGTGCAGATGACGTTGGTGGATCCCAGGGTCTCCACGGCGCTGAGTCGTTTGATGACCGCCCCTTGGCGTGCCAGGAGGCGCACGCCGACGGCGAGGGCGAGCGTGATGGTCGGCAGCAGTCCTTCGGGCACGTTGGCGACGAGCAGTCCGATGGCGAACATCAGCGCGTCGGTCAGCGGCAGTCCCACGGCGACGCCGAGGAGCAGGAACAGCGCGCCCATCGCGACGGCAACGGCGGCGATGAGCCAGGCGACCTTCTTGACCTGCTGTTCCAACGGGCTCGGGTCCCGTAGCGTGCGCTGGCTGAGGGCGGCGATGCGGCCGAGCTCGGTGTGGTCGCCAGTGGCGAAGACCATCGCCCGGGCCTGACCCGCGGTGCAGGTCGTGCCGCTGAAGACGAGGTTGGGTTCCCGCAGCATCGTGGAGCCCGGAGTCCCTGGTCCGGCGATGCGCTGGGCGGGGGTGGACTCCCCCGTCAGCATGGACAGATCGACTTCGAGGCCACCGTCGACGAGTCGGACGTCGGCGGGCACTTTGTCACCCTCGTCGAGGGCGATGATGTCGCCCGGAACCAGGGTGTGGGCTTCGACCTGTCGGGACTTCCCGTCGCGGATTACCATCGCGTGCTCGGGGAGGTACTTGGCGAGGGTTTCCACCGCCTGCTCGGCCTGCCGCTCTTGGAGCAGGGCGAAGGCGGCGTTGACGAGGACGATGGCGACGATCGCGATCCCGAGCACGCGGATGTCGGCGACGAACGCCATGGCCGCCGCGACCCACAGCAGCAGGGCGAGCGGGTGCACCAGTTGCCGTACCAGCTCTCGTCCCAAGGAGGTGTGTCCCTTGCGCCGGACCTCGTTGGGTCCGTAGACGGCGAGCCGCCGTTCGGCCTCCCGGGCTGACAGCCCGTCCGTTCCGGTGTCGAGCTCTCGGCGCAGCAGCGGCAGCGGTTCGCTGGGGTCGCGCGGGGTTGGGGGCACCCCTCCCTGAGGAGGGAGATGGCCAGTGAGGGCCTCAGTCATCGTCGATTCCTGATTCGGTGGGCAGTCGGCCGGACCAGCCGGGTTCCATCCGTTCCCAGTCCCGCTCCCCCACGGACACGGGCCAGGGGGCCTTGGCAGGATTCGGCACGGTGATGCCGAACCTGCCGGGGAGCAGTCGGACGCGGACACCGCGGTGCCCCCGGTGGCAGAGCGTGAACGAGACGGGCTCGATCCCCCGCAACGGGACGGGATCGACGTAGCCCCGAGACGCTCAATTCACCTCGCCCAGAGGCGTTCCAGGCCAGTTCCAGGCCAGTGCTGTGCCGCGAGCGGCGCCGGGTCTCCGGGTGCCCGCGAAACGGGCTCGATGCGCGCTGCAGGAGCTGTCCGGCCGGCCTGTCGAGGGAGGTGTACAGGCTGCGGCGCGCCGCGACCGCCCAGACCGTGTCGTCGCCCGGTTCGCTGTCGGGGCTGCCGGTCGGCAGTTCGATGCCACGGGACTTCAGGAACGAGTTCACCCCGTCCAGCCGAGGCTTGCCGTCGACCCACTGGCGGTACTCACGGTCCGCTGCCGCCCCTTCCCGGAGGAGGCCCGGGCGTCCAGGCAGCTTCCGAAGGGCCGCGGCGTGCAGCGGCGCCGAGTCGAGCAGTGGTCCGTCGGTGTCGAACACGACGGCACGTAGCGCGCTCACCCGGATTGCACACGGCGGCCGGTGATCCGGGTGGGGGTCATGGACATCCAGTGTGTGCGCGGGCCGCCGGCCCAGGGCAGGGAGCGCGCGACCGCGTGCAGGTGACTGATTCGCGCCTCGTCCGTGACTTCGGACAGCTCGCCGACGGCCAGGACGCTCCACCCCTCTCGCATCGCGTCGTCTATGTGGTCCACTTCGAAAGCGACCTCGGTCCCGGACGCCTCGGCGAGCCGCGAGTAGGCCGCCGTCCGGAACGCGATCTCGCTTCCGACGATGACGTAGTTGACGGGGAAGACGGCAGGTCCTTCCGGGCCGGAGAACCCGACCCGGCCGATGCCGTGCGTGGAGAGCAGGCGGCGACATTCGGCCTCGCTCAGTCCCGTCAGCTCCGCATCGCGCATCGCCGTCCCCTCCCCAGGGGGACTGTCGATCGTCCTACCGGTCAGTTCCGCCACTGTCGTGCTCAGCCCGTCCGCGAGCGCCACGAGCATGCCCATGCTGGGCGCCGACGCCCGCTCCTCCAGGTAAGCGATGTACGGCGCGGCTGCCCCGCAGCGCTCCGCGAGCTCTTCGCGCGTGATTCCCAGCTCTTCTCGGCGGGCGGTCACGCGCCGCCCGAGGTCGCCGCGGGCGGCGGGAACCTTGTTCGGGTACGAATCTGCTGCGGTCTTTCCCATGATCGTCATTCCCTTGCCGTTCGGAGCCGGTACAGGAACGTCCAGTGGGCGTCTACCTCAGGCTGTACCCGCTGCCGGCGCGTGCCCAGGGCCGGACGGTCCACTCCCAGGGCCCGTCCGACCCGTGCGGCCCGGTTCCTCGGAATGTGGACCGCGGGCACCTTCACTGTGCGAGAGGCCCATTCCGCTGGTCCGTTTCGGGAACCAGCCGGCGGTGGAGTTCTGTGGTCATCGCATGGATGGCGCGGGTCAGTTCCGTATTGGTCTTGAGTTCCAGTTCCTGCTCGACGAAGTCATGGTCGGCCTTCGCCTGCTGGAACGCCGCCTGCCGGTTCTGGCCGATCATTACGAACGTCGACAGGAAGATCGCCTCCAGGGAGACGACGAGCGTCAGCATCGGCCAGGGATTGGCCTCTACGAACAGCATCCAGAGGGTGAAGGCGGCCGCGTGGAGATAGACGAACGGCATGGAGCCGGCGAACTTCGTGATCGCATCAGCGATACGCAGCTGGACATCGGCGCCACGGCTCTTACGGTGTGCGACGACAACCGGATGATGCCGCGTCTCGATTCCGTTCACCTGGCCTGCTTCCTAGGGATCAGCGCCCCTGAACCGGTCCAATGGCCCCGTATCGTCTCAAACCAGCCGCCGTTCTGGGCGTACCGCCGAAGCCCGCCTTCAACCGTGGCGACCGCGGTCGCCCCCCATGGCACGTGACCGGCGGACGACCGGCTGCCCACACTCCGCCCCACGCCGATGGCGCAGAAGGGGCCGACCGGCCCCATGCAGGGGCCGGTCCTGCCCTTCCCGCCTCTGGGCCCGTGGGAGCAGGGTGTCAAGCATCGGCTCAGCCGACGCGTGCCCCGGCCTGCGGTTCGAAGGAGTACTCATGACCACGTACCGGATCGCGGAGCTGGACGCGCACTGGCGCGCCGCGAACTATCTCGCGATCGGCCAGATCTACCTCCTGGACAACCCACTGCTCACGGAACCACTGCGCCCGGAGCACATCAAGCCCAGACTGCTCGGCCACTGGGGCACCTCACCCGGCCTGAACTTCGTCCACACCCACCTCAACCGGGTGATCAAGGAGCGTTCGCTGGAGGCCCTGTGCGTATGGGGGCCCGGCCACGGCGGCGCGGCCGTGCTCGCCAACTCCTGGCTGGAGGGAACGTACACCGAGGCATACCCGGACATCGGCCGAGACGCGGACGGGATGCGCAAGCTGTTCCGCCAGTTCTCCTTCCCCGGCGGCGTTCCGAGTCACGTCGCGCCGGAAACGCCGGGCTCCATTCACGAGGGGGGCGAACTCGGCTACTCGCTGGCCCACGCGTACGGCGCCGCCTTGGACCATCCCGGCCTGCTGGTGGCCTGCGTCATCGGCGACGGCGAGGCGGAGACGGGGCCACTGGCCGCCTCCTGGCACTCCAACAAGTTCCTGGACCCGGTCCACGACGGCGCTGTGCTGCCGGTCCTGCACCTCAACGGATACAAGATCGCCAATCCGACCGTGCTGTCGCGGATCCCGGAGGCGGAGCTCGACGCCCTGCTGCGCGGCTACGGGCACGACCCGCTCTACGTCTCCGGCAGCGACCCCGCCCTCGTCCACCCGGCCATGGCCAGAGCCGTGGACCAGGCCCTCGACCGCATCCACTCCATCCAGCAGAGAGCGCGGGCCGCCGGCACGGATCCGGGCGGTGAGTGCGCGCGCTGGCCCATGATCGTCCTGCGGACCCCCAAGGGCTGGACGGGGCCCGCGACCGTCGACGGGCAACCCGTCGAGGGCACCTGGCGCGCACACCAGGTGCCGCTCTCAGGTGTCCGTGAGAACCCCGAGCATCTGATGCAGTTGGAGAGCTGGATGCGTTCTTACCGGCCCGAGGAGCTCTTCGAGGCCGAGGGCCGTCCGGTGTCCTCCGTGCTGGCATGCGTACCGGAGGGCGAGCGCCGCCTGGGCGCGAGCCCGTACGCCAACGGCGGCCGGCTGCTGCGCTCACTCCCGCTGCCCGCGCTCGACGCGTGGGCCGTCCCCGTGGAAAAGCCCGGAAGCACCCTGCACGAGCCGACCCGCGTCCTGGGCCGTTACCTCGCGCAGGTCATGAGGGACACGGCCGGGCGGCGGGACTTCCGGGTCGTCGGACCGGACGAGACGGCGAGCAACCACCTCGACGACCTGTACGACGTCACGGGCAAGGCATGGCAGGGCATGACGGAGGCCACCGACCAGAACCTGTCCCGGGACGGCCGGGTCATGGAGATCCTTTCCGAGCACGTGTGCCAGGGCTGGCTGGAGGGGTACCTCCTCACCGGCCGCCACGGCCTGTTCTCCACGTACGAAGCCTTCGCCCACATCGTCGACTCCATGGTCGGCCAGCACATCAAATGGCTGAAGAGCGCCCGGGAGCTGAGCTGGCGCGCGCCGATCGCCTCCCTCAACTACCTGCTCACCTCGCACGTCTGGCGCCAGGACAGCAACGGCTTCTCCCACCAGGACCCCGGCTTCGTCGACCACGTCCTCAACAAGAGCCCCGGCGTCGTACGTGTCTACCTGCCACCGGATGCCAACACCCTGCTCGCGGTGGCTGATCACGCCCTGCGCAGCCGGGACCGGGTGAACGTGATCGTCGCCGGCAAACAACCTTGCCACGACTGGCTGGCCATGGACGAAGCGCGAACGCACGTCGCACGGGGCGCCGGAATCTGGGCGTGGGCCGGAACGGACGACGGCACGCGCGAGCCCGACGTCGTGCTGGCCTGCGCCGGGGACGTGCCGACCCTGGAGGTGCTCGCCGCCACGGACCTGCTGCGCCGGCACCTCCCGGAACTGGCCGTGCGCGTGGTCAACGTCGTCGACATCGCCCGCTTGATGCCACGGGAAGAGCATCCGCACGGGATGACCGACACGGAGTACGACGCGCTCTTCACCACCACCAAGCCGGTCGTCTTCGCCTATCACGGCTATCCGTGGCTGATCCACCGCCTCGCGTACCGCCGGACCGGCCATCCGAACCTGCACGTCCGCGGCTACAAGGAGTCGGGAACGACCACCACAGCCTTCGACATGGTCGTCCGCAACGACCTCGACCGGTACCGGCTCGTCATGGACGTGATCGACCGCGTCCCCGGACTCGCCGGGCGCGCGGCGGTCCTGCGCCAGAGCATGTGCGACCAGCGGATCCGCCACCACGACTGGATCCGCCTCCACGGAACCGACCTGCCGGAGGTCGCCGGCTGGTCCTGGCCCTACTGATCGCCCGCCCAGGACGGTACGCGGGGGCCGTCCGGGTCGGGGAGGGTACCGACCGGCCCTTCCCGGCCCGCCGCCACCGGCGGAAGGTGGAGACGGACCCGAACGGAGAACCGCCATGAGCACCTCTTCCCTCCACCGGCTCACCTCCTCCCCCGACCGCTTCACCCGCGCCCTGTCCCCGGAGCACCGCGAGAGCCTGCTGGACCTCGCCCACGAGGCGAACTTCCCCGCCGGAGCGCGTCTGTTCAACCAGGGCGGGCACGCCGGCCGGTTCTGGGTCGTCCGGTCGGGCAGCGTCGGCATGGACGTACACGTGCCCGGCAGGCAGGCAGCCGTGGTCGAGACGGTCGGTCCCGGCGAGCTCGTCGGCTGGTCCTGGCTGTTCCGTCCCTACACCTGGCACTTCGGCGCCGAGGCCATGACGCCCGTACGCACCGACGAGTTCGACGCCGCCGCCGTGCGCACGCTGATGGATGCCGACCCCGCGGTCGCCCTCGCGATGTGGCACTGGGTGGGGCAGGTGCTCGCGCACCGGCTCGTTTCAGCCCAGATCCGGCTCCTGGACCTGTACGCGCCCCACGGCAGCGGAAGCGGCATCTGAGACAATTGTCCCCAGACGTATCCGATCCGAAGGTGTGGCGTGGATGTCCGATGCACCAGCTGCCGCCCCGGCCCCCACCCGGGTATTCCTCCTCGACGACCACGAGGTCGTCCGCAGGGGGCTACACGACCTGCTGGATGCCGAGCCCGACATCGAGGTGGTGGGCGATGCGGCGACGGCCGCGCAGGCCCTTGCCCGTGGGCCCGCCCTGAGGCCGGACGTCGCCGTGCTCGACGTGAGGCTGCCCGACAGCGACGGCATCACCGTCTGCCGGGAGTTGCGCTCGCGGATGCCGGACCTCGCCTGTCTCATGCTGACGTCCTTCGACGACGAGGAAGCGTTGCTCGACGCGATCATGGCGGGTGCCGCCGGGTACGTGTTGAAGCAGATCAAAGGATCGGACCTGGTCGCCGCCATCCGGACGGTCGCGACGGGGCAGTCGATGCTCGATCCTGCGACGACGGCACGCCTGATGCGTTCGCTACGGGACCCCACCACCGGGAAGCCGCCCGAGGACCAGCGGCTGACGGTCCTCTCCGAGCGCGAGCGCGCCGTGCTTGAGCTCGTTGGCGAGGGCCTCACCAACCGTCAGATCGGCAAACGACTCTTCCTCTCGGAGAAGACCGTCAAGAACCACATCTCACGCTTGCTCGCCAAACTGGGGGTCGAGCGCCGCGTGCAAGCGGCGGTCATCGCCGCCGAGGTGCGCGAGCACGACGAAACCGGCCGCTGACACCGTCGCTCACCGGGGAGGGTCGGGGTGGAGCGGGATCCGCCAGTCCAGTCGGGTTCCGCCACCGTCCGGGCACGGCGAGACGGACAGCACGCCCCCGCGGGCCTCGGCGCGCTCCGCGAGGTTGCGCAGACCGCTCCGGCGGCCGCCGTCCGTGACACCCACTCCGTCGTCGCTCACCGTCACGCCCAGCACGCCGTCCGCCAGGATGACGGAGACCTCCGCCCGCGCCGCTCGCGCATGCCGGGCCACGTTGGTCAGGGCCTCGCCGAGGACGGCGGCCACGTCGTCGGCGACCCGGGCCGGCACGTCGGTGTCGATCAATCCCTCCATGCGCAGCGCGGGCACGAAGCCGAGCACCGCCGCCGCCTCACCCACGGCCCGTACCGCGCGGACCCGGAGTCTCGGGGGGCTGCCCGCTGCCTCATGGTCGCGGAGTCCGAAGATCGTCGAACGGATGATCTTGATCGTCTCGTCCAGGTCGTCGATCGACCGGCTCAGCCGCTCGGACGCCTCGGGGTGCTTCACAAAGCGCTGGGCGCTCTGCAGGGTCATCCCCGTCGCGAAGAGCCGCTGGATCGCGAGGTCGTGCAGGTCGCGGGCGATCCTGTCGCGGTCCGCGAGGAGGCTCACCTGCTCGGTGTCCCGGCGCCGGTCGGCCAGTTCGAGCGCCAGGGCGGCCTGCCCGGCAAAGCCGGGCAAGGGCGCGACCTCGGTCGCGGCGAACAACCGCCGCCCGGTCCGCCGCGCCAGCATCAGCACCCCCCGCAGCTTCGCCCTGGTGCCCACCGTGACGGCCACAGCCGGCCCGAAGCCCGTCCAGACGTCCGGCTGCGCCGCGACTCGGACATCGGTGGCCACATCCGCGAAGGTGATCAGTCCGTCACGTGCCGTGACCAGCTCGGCCAGGATCCCCTCGCTGCCCGGCAGGACGATCCCTCGGTGCGCTTCGGCACCCTCCCCCAGGGCCAGCGAACCATGCAGTTCGCCGCTGGGCCCCACCTGATAGAAGACGCACATCTCGGCCGAGATGATGTCCCGGGCCCGCTCCAGCATGCCCTCCAACACCTCGATTTCGGAGGCGCCCGACAAAAGCGCGCTCGTGAAATCGGAACTGGCCGCCAGCCAACGCTCCCGTAGCCGGACCTCCTCGTACAGGCGGGCGTTGTCGACGGCGACTCCCGCAGCGACCGCGAGGGTCGACAAGACCCCTTCGTCTTCCGCGTCGAAGTCCGTACCGCCGCGCTTCTCCGTCAGGTAGAGATTGCCGAACACCTCGTCCCGGATCCGGATCGGTACGCCGAGGAAGGAACGCATCTGCGGGTGGTGCTCCGGAAAACCGGCGGAGGCCACGTGCTCCGAGAGGTCTTCCAGGCGCAGTGGCCGCGGATGCCTGATCAGCTCGCCCAGCAGTCCGTGTCCGGTGGGAAGGGCCCCGATACGCGCCCGGAGCTGGTCGCTGACGCCCACGGGAAGGAACTCGGTGAGCCCCTGGTCGTCCCCCACCACACCCAGCGCACCGTACTCCGCGTCGACGAGGACCACCGCGGCCTCCACGATCCCACGCAGCGCCTGGGCCAGGTCCAGCTCCCGCCCGACCGACATGACCGCCTCGAGCAGCCCGTTCAACCGATCACGGGTACCGCGCGCGTCAGTGACCTGTGCCTGGAGCGCGTCCAACCTCCGCTGCGGAATGCGGCTCACAGCCGCGTCGGGATCGTCCGCGACCATGGACACCTCCGGCGCCGTCGAGGGGCTCTGCGCACCAGCCCAGCCTTCAGCGTAGTCCTCCGCCGGCCGGTCAGGGTCAGGGTCAGGGCCAGGAGTGACGGGCATGAGGGGCCTGACAGCAGTGAATCCGGTATGACTGATGTCTAGAAACGAGGGACCAGCCCTTGTCCACCCGCCCGGGGTGATGATCACAGGGTAGTTCGCGCGATGCATCACCCCATGCACGACGGATCCGAGCCGGATGCCTGTGTAGCCGCGCCACCCCTGCCCCGTCGTCCCACGATCAAGGCCAGGGCCTGCTCAGCCGCCTCGGCGAGGCACTCCACCGGGTGTCCGGTCGGTGCATCGTGGGTGAGCTTGACGTCCGGGCACTCCTGCGCCCAGCCCGTTGCCGCGTCGGTCAGCATGCGGTGTCGGGCCCTCACAGCTGCCGTCTCGGGGACCGAAGGTCCCTTGCCCCGCCACGCACCACTTCGTCGACCGTGCACCGCCGGGACCGGTCAGTCCTGGCACAGGACCGTTCGGCCCTCGCTTCGCGGGCTGCCACGGCGGATGGTGGCTGGTGAGGGCGCTCCGCAAGGCACGCCCACTGGCCGACGCCGACAGGAGGGCCGGACATGAAGCATGCCAAAGTCGGCTTCCTGATGACCGACGAGGTCGTCTCGGTCGTGGGGCGGACTCCGTTCGCGGACGTGGCCGCGCTGCTCGTCGAACATGACATCAGCGGAGCACCGGTCGTCGACGAGGAGGATCGCGTCATCGGGGTCGTCTCGCATACCGATCTCATCGCCCGCGACGACCTCACCGCCCAGGAACTCATGTCAGCGCCGGCCGTCACCGTCCACGCCGAGCAGAACGTCACGGAGGCCGCCCGGCTCATGACCCGGCGCGGCGTGGGGAGGCTCCCTGTCGTCGACGAAGAGGACCGTCTGGTCGGCATCGTGACCCGACGGGACCTGCTCCGTGTTTTCCTGCGCCCGGACCACGAGATTCGCAGGTGTGTGATCGAGGACGTACTCGCGGAGACCATGGGTCTCGGCGCCGACGCGGTGGACGTGCGCGTCGTGGACGGGATGGTCACCCTGGACGGCCGGCTGGCGAGGAGCAGCCAGATTGCCATCGTCCTGCGGCTCGCCGGACAGTTGGACGGAGTCGTCGCGGTGACCGACCGGCTCACCGCGCGGTTCGACGATTCTCGCCTCACGCCACCGGATCTCAGTACCGACAGCGTCCTCCGGTGACGAAGCGGGCTCGGTGGGATGCGTCAGGAAAACGTGGACCGTTCGGCCCCTGCCCGACGGGCCGGGGCAGAGCGACCCTGGAGACAGGCAGGCTCGCAGCACCAAGCCGTACAGGTGCGCAGCCCGCGACGGATCCGGGTCATCCCCCGTGCTCCGCCACACACTCGGGACCTCACCCCGGCGGGGTGCCGTCCTATCCGGGAGGAGCACCACCATGGGAGTTCTGATCGTTCTCCTGGTCGTCCTCGTAGTTCTCGTCCTGCTCGCACTCGCCATGGCGGTCAAGGTCGTCAAGCAGTACGAGCAGGGCGTGCTGTTCCGCTTCGGCCGACTCGTCGGCACCCGGGCGCCGGGCCTGCGGGTCATCGTGCCCTTCGCCGACGTCCTGCACAGGGTGTCCCTGCGGATCGTCACCATGCCCATCCAGTCCCAAGGCATCATCACCCGGGACAACGTCAGCGTCGACGTATCGGCTGTCGCCTACTTCCGTGTCGTCGATGCGGTGAAGTCGGTCATCGCGATCGAGAACGTGGGCGCGGCCATCAACCAGATCGCCCAGACCACCCTGCGCAAGGTCGTCGGCCAGCACACCCTCGACGAGACACTGTCGGAGACCGACCGCATCAACCTCGGCATCCGCGAGATCCTCGATGTCACCACCGCCGAATGGGGCGTGGAGGTCACCCTGGTCGAACTGAAGGACATCCAGCTGCCCGACAGCATGAAGCGCGCGATGGCCCGCCAGGCCGAGGCCGAACGGGAGAAGAGGGCCAAGATCATCAACGCCGAGGGCGAGTCGCTGGCCGCCGCCGCACTCGGTGACGCCTCCGACACCATGATGGCCCACCCGCTCGCCCTCCAACTACGCAACCTGCAGAGCCTCGTGGAGATCGGCGTCGACAAGAACACCACCGTCGTATTCCCCGCGCCGCTGATGAGCACCATCGGAGAACTGGGGGCCTTCCTCGCCCGCGAAGCCGCGGCCTCGGCGGTCCCGGCACCGCCCACACCGGAGAGCACCGCTTCGACCCCCGGCCGACCCCTGACGAACGGGGCGGTCAGCATTGGATGACCCAAGACCCGCCGTACGGCGGGGTTGTGCGGAACGGCGGACGGAGTACCCACGGACATCCGTGCCGGTTGAAGGGCAGCCAGCTCGACGCCGTGCTGGCGCACGAGCAGGGCCACGTCGCGGCCCGCCACGACTGGCT
>NZ_JBEYZH010000034.1:0-41048 GCF_040645975.1 Streptomyces sp. NPDC046557 | reverse complement strand
TGCGCTGGATGTGTACGTCGAGCTCGCGGATCTCGCGGGCGGTGTCGTCGGCGCGTGAGCGCAGCTCGGCGACGGGCAATGCGGGAAGCACCATGAGCTCGGAGCGCAGTTGGCGGCCGTAGCCGCGCTCCGAGCTGCCGGAAGCGGCGTCGGCGGCCGAGGTGAGCACGGAGTGGCGCAGGCGCAGGGTGTCGCGGCGGGCGAGGGCGTCGGTGAGGGTGCCGTGGGCGCCCGTGTCGGCGGCGGCGTTGGTGCGGTTGATGCGTCGGATCAGGGATTCCAGGGTGTTGAGGGTCTCGGTGACCTCGGCGAGCAGTCCGGCCGGGTCTTCCGCGGGGGTCTCGCCTTCCTGGTGGCGGGCGTTGGCGACGATGCGGACCCGTAGCTGTTCGACGCGGCGAGCCGCCTCGGCGCGTTCCGCCAGTGCTTCGCCGAGCTTCATCGTGGTGGGTTCCTTCCCTGGTGTGGTTCGTCGTGCGTCACCGCCGCGCTGATCACCCTACGTCAGGTTGCGGTCGGCCCGGCAAAGCCGGCTCGATCACCTTGCCGCTGTCCTGCGCCGCCGCCGTACCGAGGTGCTGACGCTCTTGGACGGCGCCGCCCCGCGAGGCGCGCGACTGCTGGTGGGACGGCGAGCCCCGGGACGGTCTCGGGGGGCGCACGCACTCCGCCGAGGTGCGCGGCGAGCGGCCATGGTTCTCGGGCACAGCAACCAGTCGCCCGCCGAACACCACTTCGCTGGCTGCACCGCAAGCGCTACCTGGGTGCCTGATGACTTGAAGGGGGTCTCAGATGCTCGACGGCAGAGCTTCGGCCAACGTCCGGCCCTCCGCTCGACACGGTGTGGGGAAAGCCAACTTGAGACCCCGGTCGTGGCCGGCCACAACCAACTCGGTGACGACGGTGAGCCCGAACATGCCTTTTCTCGGCACGCCGGCCGAAACATGCGGGCGGGGGAAGTCCATCAGCAACCGGCCCGGCTTGCCAGTGCTGGTCGAGGCGTCAAAGAACAGCAGACGTCGGTCAGTGAGGACGACGTACATCTGCCGCGGCCGGACCGTCGCCATCATGGTGCCGGCAGAGACCAGGCCGACTACCACTGCGGTTGCGACCTGTCGGCGCACTGAGACGCTGCCGACGTTTGCACAGGTTATGAGCTCGACCGTTTCGCCTTGGAAGAGCAGCGGGGACGCGGCTTCGAACGTTTGTCTCTTCCGGGCAGAGTTGAGCGGCACGGGGGCTCCTCGAAGGATGAGTGACAGGGGGATGAACGGTATGGCATGCAACGAGGGCCTCGTGCTCCGGGCCGTCCTCCGGCAGCTTCCCTTTCACGCCGGGCCGCACCGCGGCTCTGCGAGGTGCCGCGAATCGCCCGGCAGGAGTGGGCGCCGCGAGTCCGGCCTCACCGCCGACCATCGGGGGGCCTCTGAGCCCCGTGCCCTCCTCGGCGGCCGGTTGCGTTCAGATCAAGACCGGCTCGCTCTCCCGCTCCGACCGCATGGTGAAGTACAACCAACTGATTCGTATCGAGGAAGAGTTGGGCGACTCGGCACGGTTCGCCGGCCGCTCCGCACTGCGTCGGGCGTGAACGGCACGCGGAGGTAGAGACCGGGCGGGCTCCCCGATCACGACCGGGGGCGCCCGCCTGCCGGCCCACATCCGGCGTCGGCGAGGGCCGCCGTCATGGGTCGTCCCGCAATGCCGCTACCGTCGGTGGTCCGGTGCATGGTCAGGCAGAGCGCCCAGACGTCGGGGTAGGTGTCGGGTGAGGGTGCCCCCCGGCGTGGCCCCCCGCTGCCCAGTACGCCGCCGCCCTGGTGAAACCGTTGCCGACCGGGTTGCCGACCGGGTTGCCGTCGGAGTCGCTGGGGAAGCCTCCGTTGAGGTGCGTTCCGCCCGAGCCCGGCTTGGCGTAGCCGTTCGGGGTCACGTCGCCCGCGCTGGTGGCGGCGCCGCCGCCGCTGATCAGGATGGCCGTCTCGCCGCGGTCGTTCCCTTCTTCGTTGTGGTGGCCCGGCGTGTCGAGGTCCCGTCCGCTCTGTCGTCGGAGCAGGCCACCGTCACCGTGCGGCCGGTGCGGCCGGTGCGGCCGGTGCGGCCGGTGCCGCCGTCCGTCGGACCGGCCACCTCGCGGAAGTGGACCTTCATGGGCAGCCGGTGCGGCAGCCGGTGCCGCGACCACGCCCGCCGGCAGGCTGCCGTCGACACGCTGCTGACCGCCGGCGCCACGTGGACCAGCCGTAGGGCGCGCGTGGTGTTCAGAGAGCGCGCGGGTCGCGCTGCGTGGTGGCCGTGCTTCTGCACACCGTGTGCCGCGTGTGGTGGGTGTACGGGAAGACCGAAAGGATCTGGACCATGCCGGGGTCTCCGGCAGACGGCATATGCCGACGGTGTCTCAGGCGCGGTCGGTGATCGCGAGAGGACGGGCTTCGTGAGCCACCCGCACAACGATGGGGTCAACGCCGATGGGGTCAACGCCTTCACGGCAGCGCAGCTGAGCCGGATCGCCCAGCACGGTATCTACACCTCGCCCACCTCGCTGGACCCGGCCGCCGCCCACGTCGCCGAGGCGCTGGTCGCGACCCTCGACGGCACGGCCGAGCAGCCGGTGCTGCCCCCCGACCTCCAGAAGCTGACGGAGCAGGTGCGGCAGAAGGCGATCATCGGGTTTCCCCGCATCACTGCCGAGGACGGGGTCCGGCTGTCGGCGCACACCATCAAGCTCAAAGGCGACGAGCCCCGTCCCGTGGTGATCGTGCCCTCCGGCTGGACGCCTTTCGGCTGGGCCCTGTTCGAGTACACGTACCTCCAACTGGCGATCCGCGGCTACCACGTGCTCGCCTACACCCCGCGGGGCATCGGCCTCACGATGCGCGTGCCCGGCAAGGGCTACGTCGACGGCCCCTTCACCTCCGAAGGCACGATCGACGTGGCCGGACCTCACGACTGGACCGATGGCTCGACCGTCATCGACTACGCCGAGCAGCACTTCGAGCCCAGCCGGATCGCCTTCCTGGGCGAATCGTACGGTTCGGGTATCAGTCAGTTGGTCGCGGCGCACGATGAGAAGGGCCGCGTGGACGCGGTCGTGGCCCTGAGTACCTGGGGGGACCTGGCGGCGAGTCTCTACCAGCACGAGACCCGGCACCTGGCGGCGGTGACCGCCCTGATCAACTTCACCGGTGGTCCGGTCGAGCGGAAGTTCGACGAGGAGACCCAGCGGATCCTGACGGACTTCCAGGCCGGCCGGAACCTCGACACGGTAGTGAAATGGGGCAAGAGGCGAGCGCCCTCCTCGTACGCGGACAAGACCAACGCCCGCGCCGTCCCCACCTTCTTCTCCAACACCTGGCACGAGACCCTGTTCCCAGCCAACCAGGTCATCGAGCACTTCAACGCCCTGACCGTACCCAAGCACCTGAACCTGTGGATCGGTGACCACGCCGCGCCCGAAGGGGCCGGTCTGACCATCCCGTTCAGCGGGCCGAACCAGCCGGTCGAGGAAGCGTTCGCCTGGCTGGACCACCACGTGCTCGGGATCGACAACGCCGTACCCACCTGGTCTGCCGTCAGCAGCCAGATCATGTTCACGTACGAGACCAGGACCGATCCGCAGACCGGAAACATCGAGATCGTCACACCGGCTGCCCGCGAGTCCAGCCGTTCCTGGGAGGACGTCACCACTTCCACCGAGCGCTGGTACCTGACGGCTACCGCATCGGACGACCGTGACGGCGGTCTGGGCACCGCACCGGAAACGGGCTGGCAGAGGGAGTTCACCGCCGGGCAGCCGACCGAGGCCATCGCGGCGGACGCCGTCATCACGAGCGGCCAGGCCGAGTGGAACGGCAACCCGAAGGCATATGTCACGGAGAAGTTCGACCGACAAAACCTCGCCGTCTGGACGAGCGACCCGATCCCGACGGACGGCCGGGGAGGAGCGGCACGCCGGATCCGAGGCATCTGCGAACTCACCCTGACCGTGCGCAACACGGCCCCTTCCACCACGCTGGTGGCCTACCTCTTCGACCTCGGCCCCGACAGCATGGCCCGCATCATCACCCACGAGCCCCTCACCCTCACCGACCTGACCCCCGACCGTGACCACCGCGCCACCTGGAAGCTGCAGGCCGCCGGCTACGACCTGCCCCAGGACCACCGACTGATGCTGGTCGTCACCAGCAAGGACCCGCTCTACTCGGACGCGAGCGTCGACGGAAGCACCACGAGGATCAGCTCCCCCGACGGCAGTGCCGCATTCCTGACACTGCCCCTGGGCTGACCCGGTCCTCCGGACGGACCATGCGCCGGCGCCCGGGCCCGCCTGCCACCAGGCCGGGCCCGGACGCCGGAGTGTCCGTCCTGGCGTTCCGTGGGACCGTCCGGTGCTCGTCCTGGCAGCGCGGCTGCGTTCTCGGGGGCCGGCGCGGTGGCCACGGGACCCGACGCAGTGTCCGGCGGGGTCCGGGCCGACCGGATCAGGCGTCGTCGGGCACCGTATCGGCCGTGAGGTCCGCCGCGGCGATGCCGGCCTCAACGCCCGGCGGCGTAGCGACGTGTCCGCCGGGGCATCCCGTGGCGGCCGGCGCGTAGTGCTCGGCGGCGGTGCGGTGGTCGCCGACGGTCTCATGGACTTTGGCGGTCCGGGAGAACACGTAAGCGGCCGGAGGTCACCAAGTCAGCGCCCGACGGTGATCGGGACGGTGCGGGGCCGTCGGGCACCGAGGACACGATCGTCTTCGAGATGAACGTGGTGATGGCCAAGACCGTGGTCCGCCGGGCGATCGACCACCCGGTTGACGACCTGTTCGCCGGTCTGCCGTGCCAGAAGTGGAAACGCCGTTCCTGCAGGAACGGAGTCCACGGTCCGCCGGTCCACGACTGGTCTCGCGTCGAGGTCCGTCCCTGGCACTGCGAAGAGCGCCGGCACTGGATGATCGCCCGGCGAAGCGGCCGCAGGCCCGAGGAGATCTCGTACTACTCGCCTACTGCCTCGCAGAATCCCCCCTCGATGAACTGATCCAGGTCGCCGGCAGCCCGTTGGCTGTTCGAGCCGGTCTTCTAGAGTGGCGGGATGCCACTGCGCGAGGACCATCCCTGGAACGCGGCGGCTCGGCGCCTGCTCGACGACGTCTACGCCTTCGTTGCGACGGGCCCGCGAAGCGACGGGGACTGGGCCTCGGACGCCCTTGCCGTGATGCACCGTACGGTCCGCGATCCCCGAGGATGGGCCGCACTCGACTGGGACCGCGACAACGAGGTCCGGCAGACCCTGCCCGCCTATCCGTTCGATCCCCCGACCGCCTCCGAATTCGCCCGCCGCCTGCATCCCCTCACGCTCGAGCGAGCGGTGGGCCTGCTGGCAGTCATGACCGAGGAGTGGCAGTCGGAACCCGCCCCCGTACGCTCCCGCCCGCACCGCGAGGTGGTGCTGACCGACGCCCGCACCTTGCTCGCTCGCTACGGGCCGCACGCCCGCTTCTGGACCAATGCGGAAGCGGCGGCCGGCGACGCGGGGGCGGACTTTGTCACTGCGGGCTTGGCACGTACCCGCAGTCATGGCTTCGCCACCTCGGCGTACTACCGCGGAGTCGACATCGTGGAGGACGTGGGGCTGATCGTCGTATCGGACGACGAGGTCGGTCTGTTCTGGTCCTTCGGCGCGTGTTGACCGTGGCTCTGTCGGCAGCGGACCGCGGTGGGCGCCCACGTTCGTCGTCCCGAGTCCGGTTCGCGGGCCGGGGTCTGGGTCCCTTTTGACCAGTGCCGCGCTAGCAGTCGTAGGGGTGGTCACGCAGTCGAGGGTGGTCCGGCCTCAGGCGGCTCGGTTCGCGGTCCGGCGGTCCGGGGGAGGCGGAACGCCGGTCCGAGTACGGTCGAGGCGCCGGGCGCGCTGGGGATCTGGGACAGTTCCTCGGCGTGGCCCTCGAAGGCACGCATGCGGGCGACGGCTTCGCGGAGCTCGTCCGGGTGGCCGTCGAAGACGCGTTGGAGGGCTTGTAGGACCTCGTCGTAGGCGGCGTCACAGGCTTCGGACGCCTGACGCTGTCGGCTTCCGGGGGGAAGTTTCTCGGTGTCGGGGTTGTCGACGAGAGGCAGCACCCCGGCGGTATGGAGGGTGAGCGGGGGACCGGTGAGCTGCCAGCTTCCGCGGTCCCGGACGAGCCGGCGTCCTTCGGCGATCTCCAGGAAACGGTAGTAGTGCGCGAGCTCCTCGGGCCCGGCCCCAGCGGTGGACTGCGCCGCGGCGACCCCGTTCGGCAGTGGCAGGGGCAGGAGGCCGCTCAGGGAGAGCCCCGCGGCGGCCTGCAGGGTGCCGCGACGGCTGATCTCCGGTCTCATCGGGGGCTCCTCATCGGTGGTGGTTCGGTGGGGTCGGCCGGCAGGGCGCCGACAGTGGGGTCTTCGACGGTGCCCTCGCCCTGCCGGATGATCTCGACCAGTGCCCACAGGGCGCTGGGCAGGTCGGTCACCCGGTACAGCCGGCCGGGCGCGCCGGGCCAGACGACCTGACGGCCGGGATCACCGGTGAACAGGTCCTCCTTGCGGTCCAGTTGGATCATTGCGGTGGCGATGCGCTGGTAGAGCCAGCCGATGGTGTGGTCCTCGTAGCGGACCGTCTCGAAGAACCGCTGGGGCGCGGAGAGGACATCGGGTGTCGCTCCGATGATGTCGCCCTGGGCGGAGAGGGTCACCTCATGGCCTTCCAGGACCCGCAGGGCCCGTCGGCCGGAGTGGTCGACCGGCGAGTGCGGGCGCTCGATCGCCAAGAAGACGTTCTTGACGTGCTCGGCCGAACAGCGGCGCAGGGAGACCGTCAGGTCGGGCAGGACGCCACCAGGCAGGCGGGCCGGGTAGCGCGGCACGAATCCCGGGCCGCCGATGGCAGGTGTCGCACCCACCGAGTTCAGGACATTGCCGACCAGGGCCATGTGCAGCATCTCTTCTATGACGACGCTGCGCACGGTGGCCGCCACCTCCCGGTTACGCTCGCGGTCCAGGGAGAGCAACGAGTACAGGTAGACCGGAATGATCGCGTGCTCCAGCGCCAGCGCTTCCTGGAGCGCCGCCACCAGACCCTCGCGGTCGGTGATCGGTACGGTCTCGTCTGTGCGGGCCCTCAGGTGCTTTCGGGTCTCCACCGGCAAATTCAACAGCTCCCTTGCGGTGTAGGGACGTGGTTCATCACCCGTAACCGGGATTCTCGTGCGTCCGCGCGCCGTTCGGGGGCAACCCACCCGTGTGAGGCAGCTTGTCAGCCGTGCGGAGCAGTGGGGATACCGTCCTGGCGGGGCGACCCGGGGGCTCCGCCCGGAGCGGCAGCTTGCCGAGATCCTCTCCACGGGCTGCCGGCGCTGCCGGGCCCACATGGCCGTCTGGTGCCGGAACCGTCGAGTCGTCCGGGACGTCGAAGTTCTCTCCGGTGAAGGGCGGTTGGCATGCTGTGTGCGAAGCGGCGTGGTCTGAGTCTGCCACGGCCGAGGCTGATGCCATTGCTGGCCGTACTGGCCGTACTGGCCGTACTGGCCGCGCTGGCGGTCGTGACGACCGCCTGTGTGAATGGCGACGGTGTCCACGGAGGTGCCGCGCCGCAGCGCCCGTCGCCCCTCGTCTCCACCGTGCCCGCGACCGGCTCCGGTCCGCCCGACGCCCAAGCCGCTCCGTCGGGCGCCTCGCCGTCCATCAGTGTGCCTCCGGCACGGACCGGCATGGCCTCCTCCTCTTCCTCTTCCGCCTCCTCCACGAGCGAGGTGACCCCCAGTCCTGATGGTTGCGTCTCGGCTTCGGTGACGATCACCATGCGGCCCGGGGAGCTCGCCGCCCAGCGGCTGTGCGTGAAGGTCGGTACCGCCGTCACGGTCATCGTTCCGCCCGGCCCGAGCGGTGCCTGGCCAGGGCCGCGCACGAGCGGTCCGATGTCGGCCACGATCACCGCGACCACGACCGATCCGGACGGCACGGGCCGGGTCACCCTTCGTGCGGCCCGGCCGGGCGTGGTCGTGTTGACGTGGGGGACAGAGGGCTCGAACACGCTCAGCCTGCGACTCGACGTGGCTGCCTTTCAGATCCCCTGACGCCTCGGGGTGAGTGACACGCGGAACGGCCGGTGTGGCCCCCGAGAGGGGCCGCCCCGGCCGTTGGCCATGCGACTCGGTCAGTTGTTCGTGTGGCCTTCCACTCGGAAAACCAGCTTCCCGCTCTCCGAACTACCGGGCGCTGTGCGCCTGTTGCGCGACCTGACGCGGCCGAAGAGGTGTGACCCCGGTGCGGCTGACCGTCACCGCCGGGGCTGTCCCGGCGGTGACGTTCGCACTGGTCATCGGTTCGTAGGGGGCCGGGAGCCGTAACACCGGCGGAGGGGCGTGGCGGCGGGTGCGGTAGGCGGCCGGCGGGAGCTCCGGGCTGCTCCTGGGCCAGGACTGGGGTGGGGCCGGCCGCCACACCGGGTGGGTGCGGCCGTGGAGGGGATCGGCTCGTGGTTCGAGTCAGTCAGCAGAGCGGCGGATCAGCCCGGCGTCACCGCACCCTCCGGCACTCCGAACCACTCCTCCAGCGCCTCAGCCAGCCCGGCCGTCGACGTCGGCGCCTGCGCCCCCGCGTCGGCCGCCCAGGCCGTGAAGCCGTCCGGACGGACGAGGACCGCCGCCAGTTCCGGGCGGGACGGGCAGCCGGCGGTCAGGGTGTCGACGCGGCCGGCATACCCGGCGGCGAGGGCCCGGAGCTCCGGGTCGTCGGTGAGGTCGAGCAGGAGCGCCCGGCCGCCGTGGAGGTGGTCCGCGAGGCGGCCGCCGTCGGTGAGTTCGAGGTCCGGGGTGCTGCGGCCGGTCAGCGGGTGCTCGCCCGGCAGCCCGTACCGCACTCCGGCACCGTTGAGCCGCGCGGTGAGGTACGTGGTGCCCACGGCCGTCCCCGCCAAGTCGCTGACGATCTCGCGCAGGGCCCGGGACTGCGGGTCCGGGCGCATGGCCGCGACCTGGGACCGGGTCCAGTCCAGGACCCGCGCACCGACCGGGTGCCGCTCGGAGGTGTACGTGTCCAGCAGCCCTTCCGGCGCCCGGCCGCCGATCACCGCGGCGAGCTTCCAGCCGAGGTTCATCGCGTCCCCGATTCCCAGGCTCAGCCCCTGGCTCCCGAACGCGGAGTGCACGTGCGCCGCGTCGCCCGCCAGCAGCACCCGGCCCTTGCGGTACTCGGTGGCCTGTCGGGCGTGGTCGGTGAAGCGGGTCGCGGTACGCACCTCGGTGATCGTGACGTCCACGCCGGATACGCGGCGCAGCCGCGCCTGGAGGTCCTCGGCGGTGACCGGCGCGTCCCGGTCGGCCGGCGGGCCGTCGAACTCCACGGTGACGACGCGGCCCGGCATCGGCCCGTGGGCGTACACCCCGGTGTCCGTGGCGGTCCAGCCGACCTTCAGGTCCTCGGCGCCGGTCATCTCCACGACCGCCTGGTGACAGGTGATCTCCGGGTCCGTACCGGGGAATTCGAACCCCGCGAGCTTGCGGACCGCGCTGCGGCCGCCGTCGCAGCCCACGAGCCAGCCGGCGCGTATGGGCCCGTGGCTGGTCCGCACGGTGACGGCCTCCTCGTCCGCGTCGAAGCCGGTCAGCTCCACTCCCCGGCGCACGTCGACGCCGAGCTCGTTCGCCCGCCCTCCGAGCGGCCGCTCGATGTCCTGTTGCGCCACGAAAGCGATCTCGGCGGCGGGTCCGGCGTCGCCGAGGCCCGGCTCCGTACGATCGACCAGGTCGGCGCGCAGCATGATCCCGGCGAAGTGCCCGACGAACCCGAGCCCTTGGCCTGCAGCCCCGCCTCCGCCCCCGCCGTTCTGTTCGCGAATGAACGCCTGGAAGCGGTCCATCGCCTGCCGCTGCACCTCGGCCAGCGCGGGCAGCATGCCCCGGCGGTAGAGAGCCTCGGCGCTGGGCGTGGTGATCGCCCTTGATCGTCGGGTCCACTTCGGTGAGGCGCTCCAGGACGGCCACCCGCGCGCCTCCGAGCCGGAGCTCGCAGGCCAGCATCAGTCCGACCGGGCCGCCTCCGGCCACTACCACGTCATAGTCCATGGCGCCCACTATGACCGAGGGTCAAAGAGGCCCTTTCACCGCCCTGACCAGCCACAACAGGTGCCGCGATGTCAAGGGACCGGCCCCGCGGGTATGGACGGGAAGTGGGCCGTCCGCGCTCCTCCTCGGCTACCTCACCCGCCTGCCGCCGGTGTCCCGGCCGGTCCTCGATCCGCTCGATCGGGTGGTCGGGCGTTCGGGCGGTCAGCGCCGCAAGCTCCGCGCCGGCGCGGTCGATGACCAGGGCCTGCCCCGCCGCTGGGTCGTCGAAGGCAGCCTGTCGTGGATCACGCAGGCCCGACGCCACACGAGAGACTACGAACGACTCGTCCAGCACAGCGAAGCCCTCATCACCTGGGCCGCCATCACCCTCATGACCCGCCGCATTACCCAGGAGAAGAACCCCAGCCCAGCTACCCTCACCAAGGCCGCCTGAACCCGGCACATCCAACAGAGCCGACAACTCGGTTCCTCGATGGGCGCCCTCAGTCGGCAGGCATCACCACGTGAAGCACCCAGGCTCCGCAGGCGATGGGCGGTGCTGCTTACGTCATCCTGGCAGCGCGGAGCACTCGCCGAACGCGGCGAGCAATTGAATCGGCCACTCAGGATCAGCCTGGCCGATGGCCAGGGCAATCCAGCGATCGGATGCGTGGGGCCGCCACACCTGCATGCTGCCGGCCAGATTGCACAGGAAGCCCATCGGCTCAGGCGCCTGAATGTCCGGATCCGGGTTGTCGAATCCGAGATAGGGCCCAAGATCGACTGCCTCGGGCGCACCACAGCGTTCTGTGAGGAGCACGGCCAGACCGCCAAGATCGGCTGAGATCCCCTCCTCGGCCTCCTCCACCATCTGGGAGCTTCGGTCCTCCCAGAAGTCCTGGCTCTCCGCGAGCACCACTACGTGATACCCGGGACCGCCCCACCGATCGACAGCCTTTTCCTTCTGATGGGGAAACGGCATCGCGTGAAGGGTCTCTACGACGTGCAGCAGTTCCTGGGCGGAGCGCGTCAGGTGCTGGGGTGGCATGCGCGCAGCTTAGTCCGTCGGTCATACCGCTCGACCGGCAACGGCGGGGCCCCGCCACAGGCCGGGCATCAGGGTGGTTCCATCATGGCGTGGGCAGCATGTCAGGGACGCGGGGCCTTCTCGCCGTGCACGGCTGTGTATTCGGCTGCGAGCCAAGGGCCGAGGTCGTTGATGAGCATCCCCAGTACCGCCGGGTCGGGTGAGGGCGCACGTCCGATGGACGCGGCGACACGCATGTGGTCGACGCGATCGGGATAGTAGCTGCCGAAGAGCTCGGTGGACTGGTTGAGGTCGCTGGTCCAGCCGCCCCATCGGGGCATGATCAGAGTGAATCCTGTGCGGACGATACGACGGCCGACGAGACGGTTGAGGGTTCGGCGATCGGCGTCCGTGGTGGCTTCGGCTGCCTTGGCACGCCAGTGTGGAAGCACGCGGGCGAGGTCGCCGTTGGTCTCCCGCGCGAGTAGGGCTGTGGGGCGGTAACGGGGCAGTTCTTTTGCGAGGTCAGGGCCCAGCAACGGGGTGCAGAGGCAGGCGATGAAGAATCCGCCGTCGTGGCGTTCGACGTCGCTCAGCAGAACCCGCGTGCTGGTCACCAGGATCCCGACGCCATCGATCTGCGGGAATGCGCGGTCGAGTACGGCCTCGATCGTTTTGGCGTCAGCGCGGTCGACTTCGGTGGGCTCGTCGTGGAGGGCCAACTGGAGGTCGAGGTCGGAGACCCCAGGGGTGGCGGTGCCGCGGGGGACACTGCCGTAGAGGTAGGCGCTGTGCAGGCGCGTTCTGCCGAACGCCCCCGTGATGTGAGCGCGGGCGGCATCGACGACGGGGACGAATATCGCCGGCACTCGGTCCAGTGCCCCTTCGCGTGCGATCGTTCCGTCGCGGTCCAGCCCTCGTTCGTCCATGGGGCCACTGTGCCGTGTGCTGCCGTGTGCTGCCGAGCGGATTTCCCAGGCGGTGGGCGCCCGCGAATCGCACTGCCCAGGCAGCCGCCGGCGGGCGGTGCAGCAGGGACCTGCACCCTGACAACTGCCGGCCTGGCCGGGTGTGGGAGCCGCCTCTTGTCTGCGGTGGCGGCGTTGATGTGGCTGGGTGATGGTGGTGGGTGTGCGTCGTGCTCGGAGCACGACTTCCCGGAAAGCGTGCGGCGCGGGCCGTTCGGCGGCTGTCTCTGTGCCGTTGTCGCCTCCCAGGGCACCCCGGGCAACTGGAGCGGCACTTGGGCCGCTGAGATGACGTTCGACCGAGCACACGAAGTCCTGTACGACGACATCACCGGCTATCTGTGGGCCGTCGGTAGCCACGCCCTGATCAAGTTCAGCGGGGCAGGGGCCGGTTCGACGTGAGGGAAACCTTCTACCTGCCTCGGCAGACCGACGGCCGGCCCGAGTTTGAGATCAAGGGCGCCCCGGCCTATGGGCACGATCTGTCGCCGGTACGCACTTCACGGCCCGTACCGGCCTGGGGGCCGTTCCCCGGTGGACCGCCCAGGTGCTTGCCGGCCTTCGCGCCGCTCGTCGCGGGTCCAGGGTCAGGCACTTGCCCGTCCCCGCGACACGAGCGACCGGGGAATGCGTCCGGCGCGGGCCATCCGTCTCCGAGCCACGGCCACAGGCCCTGACGCTCCTGCCCTCGACACCATCCTCAGCCCGAGTCCCGGACCGGGCCGCAGCTCGCCCGGACCTCCGGCCTCGGTAGGCCGTGTCTCTTCGATCAGGCCGAGCTCTTCAGGATCGGCTGGGCTGCCGAACGGTCGAGGAGGATCTGTTCGTTCCCCGTGTTCCTGAGCCCTGCCAACTGTCATGGTTGGTGCATGGCCTTACAGATCTCGTACAGGGGCGTTCGGCTCGGCGAAGACCTCGACATCACCGTGTACTGGTTCCCCCGGGACCCCGACCGGCCGGCGAACTACCTCTCGGACACCCTGGGCGCATGGCGAGTGTCGATGCCGAGGGATGTGGACGTGAGCGGTACACCGGAGGAGGTCGCCTCCTGGAACGACGCTGCTGCCTCGTTCGTGCAGCGGATCACCGCGGAGGACCTGAAACTCGCCAAAGCGGAGCGGCACATCGGGCGGTGGGACTCGTTGGTGACGCGTCGACGCGCACGGCTGAGGTACGACGACGTCCGAGCATCGTTCTTGGAGGCCGTGCGATCCGCAGCGGCCGTCTACCAGCCGGTCCGGGACGTCATCGAAGCGCGCCTGGCAGAGCAGGAGTCACATACGCGCGAACTGAGGAGGCGTGCGTATCAGGAGAAGGAGCGCCAGTGGATGGAGGAGGCGGCCCGGTTCAGGGAGTGGGAGCGCAGGCAGGAAGTGGCTGAGCGCCCGCTGTCCGGTGGGCTCAGCCCACGCCAGATGGCGGCGAGGGGAGACGGCCCCGTCAACTGGCCGCCGGAAGTGCGGTCGGCGGTGGGTGACCCTTCCTTGTGGTGGGCGGGTGTGCGCGCGTCGGTACGCAACAGGCAGGCGAGCGCGCTGGCCGTACGGAGAGTCGTCGTGGCGATCACCGAAACGGCAGCGGCACTGGAGGAGGCCGGCCGACCGGACATAGACACCATCAAGGGCCGTCCCCAGGAGGTGCTCCGGGGGTGGTGGATCCACTTCGACTGGTCGGACATGCCCGACACCACCCGGCTCCGAACACCTCCGAACGTGCCCGCCGGGTGCGTGGAGGACAAGGACTGGCACTACCAGCTGTACCTGCCTTCTGACCACATCTTCACCGTGTACCGGTCCGGCGAGTTCGGGTTCGCCAGGGAGCACGGGTCAAAGATCCCCTCGGGGGGCTACGGCACTACGTACACCTGGATCAAACGGAACATCGAACAGTTCGCGGAAGAGTTGATCCACAACGAGATCATCGCCTTCCGGGCCCCCGGCCACCAGGGTCATCAGGCCTACCCGATGACCGACCACGCAGACCCGGACGCGTACGTGCCGTACGTCGAAGCCGTGGCCGAGCGCGCGGCGGCCAACTTCCACGCCCTGCTCCCGGATCGGTCATAGGGCATCCGGCTACCGGCCTCGGACGGCTACCCGGGGGCGTCAAGACCAGTGTGCGCCGGGTTATGTAGGGTCGGCTGTCTCAACGACCACGGGGGAAAACATGTACAAGTCCTCAGCGCGGCGCGCAGCCGTCGTCGCCGTGGCGCTCGCCGCGCTCGGTGTCTCCTGCGGTACGTCACCGAAAGCCGACGAACCGGCCGGCAGCGAACATCCGGTCAGTGCGACGCCGAGCACGCCGGCCTCGCCGTCCCGCGAAGCCGACGCCGTCCCCGTAACGCCCTCCGCGCCGGTTGCGACGTCGGCCGAGAAGGTCCGCGACGCATTCGCCGGGCTCCAGGCGACCCTGGGCGACTCGTGCACCCCGGGCAACTGTGCCTACTTCCTCGGCAGGGTCTACGACGAACTGCACCGCATGGACCGAGCCATGAAGGCGGACCCGAAGGGGCCCGGCCACTTCCCCCAGCCGATCGACTCGATCAGGAAGCTCGACGCGGAGCTGGGCGGGGACCGGTCCCTTGAGAACCTGAAGAAGCATCAGACGTCACTGATCGGGACCCGTGACAAGATCAACACTTGGATGCAGGGCCACCCCGACGACTACCGCTGACACGGTCCGGGTCAGGGCGACCCGGACCGCGCCCGGCGGAGACGAAGGCGCAGCATGGCTGCTTCGCCGAGGGAAAGTGCTGGACGCCACGTATCAGACGTCTATCGCGCGCCGCGTTGGCGGCCGGGCAGCCCCCCGGCGTGCCGGGCGCTGGTCCATTTGGTCTGGGCCGACATCACTCCGAGCCGCGTTACCTCCGGGTACCGAGACATCACCCGGTTCCACGCGATGGCTCTGTCCGGCTACAGCGTTGCGGAGGCGTCGAAGCTCGTCCGGCGCTCGCCATGTCCGCGCCGGTGATCGTAAGCCGGCGAACGGGGGCCGGTGCTGATCGCGTGCCCACCCCCTGTCCGCACCTCAGGGGAGCGTGACGGAGGGGTAGTCCTCGGTGTAGGAGTCGCCGTTGGCGCCGTAGTAGGTGCAGGTGCGGGTGGCGGTATCGACGTCGTACCAGACGATTCCCGCATCCCAGCAGCCGCGGACGAACTCGTGGAACGTCGTCTCACCGGCTTGATCCGCACGCAGCGCTGCGATCAGGGCCGCCTCATCGAACTGCGGTGCGAGCGTGAAACCGGTGACCAGCGGCTCGCCCTGGACCACGATGTCGCCATGCCGGGTCAGGTACAGGAAGGCGTTGGACGGGACGGCCATGCGGCAATGGGTCACGCCGGCCTGGCGCAGGCTTTCGGCGAGATGGGGAAAACCGCCGACCTTGGGGCGGGCGGCCGCCCCGCGTTCCATGGCGGCTTGCAGGCGGCTGATCGCATCGCTGGTCATGGTGTCTCCCTGATGGTTTCCGTGAGGGGTGCGTCTCCTTGTGGGTGACTCATTGAATATGACATCATGATGTCATATTGACAACCTATTGTCTGAATGCGAAGGTGAAAGCACAGAATGGCGGAGGAACTGGCACTCCTCGTGGCTGACATCTACGAGGCCGCAGGTGCACTGCGCCGGGCCGGTGAGGCCCTGGCGGGAGCGGAAGGTCAGACGCAGGCCCGCTGGCAGTTGATGAGCGTGGTCAGTGAGGAGCCCCTGTCCGTGGCGCGAGCCGCGCGCCGTCTCGGGGTCGCCCGCCAGGGCGTGCAGCGCATCGCCAACGAGCTCGTCCGCGACGGCCTCGCGCAGTTCCGGGACAACCCGGATCACCGCACCTCATCTCTGCTCGCGCTGACGGGCGCCGGACAGCGGGTGCTGAACGCAATCACCGCCCGGGCAGCCGCCGCGCACCAGGCGATGGGCGAGGGCATGACGGAGTACGACCTGGCAGCCGTACGTGCCCTGCTGCGACGGCTGACCCGGCAGACCGACGCCTGGACGGATGCCGCGAGCGCGCACGAGGACGACGCGTGAAAGAGGGCGACACCGCATCGGGCAGCCCGGTCGATGACCTCCGCGCCGCGTTGCGCGCGCTGGCCGATCCCGTCCGGGCCGACAAGCAGCGCGCGTACCTGCACAGCGAGCTGAACCACCTCGGGGTCCGGATACCGGACCTGCGCCGGCGCGTCACCGAAACCCGCCGGAGGATGGGTGCCCGGGCCGGCCCGGACGTACTGGCCCTCGCGCAGGATCTCTGGTCCGCTGAGGAGGACCCCACCAAACCCGTGTACGACTACCGCCGGGCAGCGGTCGAGATGCTGGTGCAGTACGCGGGAGTGCTGGATGCCGCAGACCTCAAGGACGTAGAATCACTCCTGAGGCAGTGTCACACCTGGGCCCTGGTGGATCCGCTGGCAG
This sequence comes from Streptomyces sp. NPDC046557, assembly GCF_040645975.1. Taxonomy (NCBI): domain Bacteria; kingdom Bacillati; phylum Actinomycetota; class Actinomycetes; order Kitasatosporales; family Streptomycetaceae; genus Streptomyces; species Streptomyces sp. NPDC046557. Next base: position 24,597 of record NZ_JBEYZH010000034.1, on the reverse strand, counting down.
TCCACTGCGTCGGCATCGTCGCCCGGCACGATCCGGCTGCAGGTGCGGTGCTGGATCGGTGGATCACGGACCCCGACTTCTGGCTCCGCCGTTCGGCGCTCCTCGCGCTGCTGCCCGCAATCCGCGCCGGCCGACCCGACACCGCCCAACTCATGCGCTACGCCGACGCCCTTGTCGGCGAGCGGGAGTTCTTTCTGCGCAAGGCACTGGGCTGGGTTCTGCGCGAGATGTCCACCCGCGACCCGCAACTCGTCGTGGACTGGCTGGGCCGTTACGGCTCCCGCGTGGCCCCGCTCACCCGCAAAGAGGCGCTGCGCCGCCTGACCGGAGGTGGCACCGCGCGAGCCTAACCGGGCGGCTGCGGGTCATGGATGACAGTGGAGGTCTTAGGACTCCACGGCTTGCGCTGGTCCAGCACCGCCGTCAGTGAAGTGGCCAGGCTCGGGACGATCAACGCGCCCGCTCGGTCCCGGTCCCGGGATCATCACGGTCTGCTCGTCCAACGCGGCGAATATCCCCTCGATCAGCCGCTGGGCCATCCTCGGCGCCTTCGACCGCGGCAGCGGGACCAACCGTCGACGGACGGCCTTGCGGATCTGGGCCGGTGACCCGAACCGTTCCAGCAGTGTGAGGACGGCAGGGTGCTGCAACCGCGGCCCCAGCGCTCGTTTCAGCGAGGGATGGCTATGGGTGAGCAAGTGGACCGTCCTGCGGAGGAGTCGGAGCGGATCTCGCGGCGGCGGATCAGGTGGATGACCGCGGTGCGGATCGCGTTGAAGCCGGGCAGCGGCTGCATGACAGGCATCGTGCCAGGTGTGGTGGGGTCGGTGGCCACGCAGTCGCCGGCGGTCTTCTCCCAGTCGTGGTGGAGCGACGGTCCGGCGCTCACCAAGTCCGGGCGGGTGATCGGTAGGCCGCTTGCCGGTGGCCATTGCCGGTCACGTTCATGCGGTCGCAGTGCAGGGGTGGACGCGTGGGCGTTCGACAGCCGTCTCCCCGGGCTGCGGTGAAATGCGCCCCTATGTACGGGACGAATGTGCGTGGAACGGGACACGGGCGGTCGCAGTGACCCTGCATGCATGGACGTGGACCACCTGATCCGGCTCGGGTGGCTGCGCCCGGCGAGCAACCGATCTCATCTCTCAGGTGCCCGCCGCGCGGCGTTGCCGAGGGCGTGCAGACACGGAGGGCAGGCTTGCGCGGTGACTTCTGGGCTGAGGGGCAAGACGGTCGTCTGGGCGGCGCGGCGTATGTACGCGCCCACTGCCCATGTGATCCACACGAAACCCGGCTGCGGCACCGGTCTTGCCCAGGACGGCGTGCGCCCATGATCGGCTCAGGGGCCCAGGAGCCGGACCCCTCCTCTCCCGCGGAATCGGACGGAGCTCGAGCTACTTCGGCGCGGGAGCCCGCTGTAGACGGCCGGCCCCCACCACTGCCCTACAGATCAGCCGGACAGGGGCCGGTCACCCGGCGGGCATGCGCGGGGAGACGGTGCGGTAGCGCTGCCATCGGTCGCCGTCGACGCACGGCCCGGCGCGGCTGGGCACCTCCGCGTGGAGTTGCCGAGGCGGACGGTCCACACCATTTCCGCTGCACCGCCGCGCGTCCGCATGCTCGGCCGCCGGCGTGGTAGCCGCACGGCATGGCAACAACGCGCAAGAGGTACGCGGTCGCCGCCACGGGCCAGTGGATCGAGGACGAGGGGCAAGGCCGGCGCAGACTTCCCGCCGGCGAGGTCCACGCATGGGAGCCGGGCCGGAACGAGACCGTGTGCGGCCTCTCCCTCAGTCGCTCCCAGCTGACTCGCTTCCCCCACGTCTCCTGGACGGATGCGATCCCCGAATCCGGAGGCTCGGCGGACCAGGTGCGGCGGCTGTGCCGCCGCTGCGCGGTGGTCGCCGGGCGCCGTGGCGAGGACTCGCGCCCCCGATGGCAGCGCACCGATCCTCGCCCGTGAACGGGCTCGACGTTCGGTGTGCTTAAAACCGTGAAGGCGGGAAAGGCGCATACCGCGCCGTTACGGCAGACAATCCATGACGACGGATAGCGAGGGGGAATCCCGTGAGTGACGACCAGATGGCAGATGACGTATATCAGCCCACTGGTGGGAACGAGGAGCAGGAGGACGCGGCGGCGCTGGACCTCCAGAACGCCGTGGACGAGCGAACGTACGACGACATGCTGGATGAGGGCTACTCGCCTCCGGAAAAGCCACTCGGTGTGACGAAGTACGGGACGACGGCCGCCGAACAGCACGAGGGAGAGCCCCTCGACGAACGGTTGGCCCAAGAGGTCCCCGAGTTCGGTGAAGACACGGGCGACGGTCTGGGAGACCTGCCCGGGGGCGAAGGCGAGCCCCTGGACCTCGAAACCGGCACGGCTCGCGCAGGACGTTTGACCGCTCCTGACGAGGGCGTGCACACCGACACGACCAAGGAACTGGTCGCTGAGGACCACGGCATCGACGCCGGCGCCGCGAGTGCGGAGGAGGCCGCGGTGCACGTCGTGGAGGGAGAACCGGATGAGCCGGGCGACCCGGCTGGGTCCCGGTTCCACTAGGAGGACCTCGGCCCCGGTCAGCGCTGTGCCCGAACGTGAAAGCGCCCACCTCGGCGCCCGTCCCCCTGGCGGCCCCACGGCCGCGGCGGGCACGGCGGCGCGGCGCTGACGGCAGGCGGCGGCCGAGCGGGCCGCGGATGGGAACGCCGGCGCGGGGGTAGGCGCAGCGCACGGACCTACGTGAAACCGGTAGGAGGACGAAACGATGGCGAACCCACAGCAGCCGGAGATGCGGCGCAGCGGCAAGGGCGGTTCGACACCCGAGAACGCCGGATCGCTCAAGGCATCGCAAGTGCCGAAGAAGGGCGCCAAGAGCGCCCACCCACACGGCACCGACAAGGGAGCCAAGGGGGGCGGAGCGGGCGGCGCCGTACCGCCTGAGCAGCAGCCCGACCACCCGTAGCACGCCACCCGTACACGCAAGTGCGCCGCTGGACGACGTCATGGTGCGCGGATGAGCTGATGCGAACCCTCCGATCCCGCCCCGCTCATGCAGCGGGGCGGGATCTCGGTTGGTGGTCCGCGCCGGGCAGGCGCTCCGCGCCCGCGCATGTACCCCTCCGCACGCCGGCGCGGGACCGAACGGCGTCGTCCATCGCCGCCTCGGCGCCGTCACCGTTTGCCGGCCCTCGACGCAGGGAAGGCGACGTAGGCTCCACGCGTTCGACGGGTTCCCGGAGGTTTGCGTGAGTGAGGACCTTCCCGTTCTGTACGACCTCGATGATGTCGTCGGGTGGATCAGGCAGGGGCCGGACTTGTACGTACGTTGGTCGCGCGGGCCTGCGGTCGACCTGGTGGAGTCGTCCAGTACGGATGATCTGACCGGGGTGCCTTTGCCGGGGCTGTCCGCGAGCCCGTTGGACGTGGCGTCGTGGTGGGAGGACCGGCCGTTGCGGACGTGGGCGGCCCGCCGGTTGTACGACTACTGCCACCTACCGCACCTGCGTGGCCCGGATGTCCGCCCCTGGCTGTTGCGTGGGAGCGAGTGCGACCGTGGCCCGGACAACGAACCGTTGGTGTGCTCGGTACAACCGCTGGCGTGGATCGACAAGAAGGTGATCGATCAGGCGGTCCGGGAGATCGAGGAACAACCGGGCGAGTGGGGGCCGGTGCGGCGCACCCCGTGACGAGGCACGGCGGAGCCGGACGGATGGTCGTGGGGTTCACGGACGCGGCTCTGGGCACCCGCCCGGTGTGACGCCGTGTTTCGCGTGCGCGCCCTGAACCGCGAGGGAGGAACGATGGACCACTCACGAGTACCCGTTCTGGAGGCCCTGCAGGAGTTCCGTCGCCGGGGGGACGTCTCGTACGGGGCACCGGCAGGGCGATCTGGGTGCACCCGAAGTTCGACGAGAAGCGGCACTTGGCCCATCCGCCGGAGCCCGACGACGTGAAGCGCCGCCTTCGCGAGCATCCCGATGCCAAGGGCAGAAGAACACTTCGCCCGGGCGGTCCGCCTCGGAGCCGCCCCCGACCAGCGGCAGTAGCGACCTTCCCTGCATGGACGCGGGCACACTCAGACCCGCCGCCTCGATGAGGGTCGGTGCCAGGTCCACGGTGCTCACCGGCCGGTGCACCCGCCCGCCGCCCGTGAAACCGGGCCCGATCACGGCCAGGGGTACTCGCACGGAGGCGTCGTGCGCCGACCGCTTGTCCGACGTGAATTCGAGCAGATCGCTCGCCAACCACCGCCGGTACCCACCCCGCCGGCCGGGTGGCACCCGTCCTGCCTCGGCAGCATCCGCCCCACCGAGGTGCCACTTGCCGATGTACCCCGTGACATATCCGGCTTCCTCGAACACCGATGCCAGCGTGGGCACACCGGCCGGAAGGGCGATCCCGTTGCGGAACACCCCCGTCTTGCTAGGCCAACACCTGGTTTGCAGAGTCGCCCGAGCCGGCGCGCACACCGGTTGCGGCGTGAACGCCAATGAGAAATGGGTCCCGGCACGGGCGATCCCGTCGAACTCGGGCGTCACGTCCGCGGGATTGCCGTGGACCCCTGTGGTGTCCCAGCGCTGCTGATCGGTCAGGATGACACTGGGCGGCCTCGCCAAGTGGTTCCCCTCTCCTCGGCACCGGCCCCTGTCCGGACCGTCACTTGGCGGGTTCATGCCCACGTTCGTGCGCCGGCACGCCGGGTGCGAGCGCGGGCGTCAACAGCCGGTACCGGCCGACAGGCCCTCCCACCGGCGCGGCACGCACCCGCCCGGTTGTCCGGCGCTCGTACGGGCGAGCAGCACGCCGGCGGCGCGCGTGCCGGAGTAGGGGCTGCCCGCGCCGGTCCACGACGGTGCCTCGTGCCGTGCCGGTCGGAACCCAACGTGGCCACTGCCGGCCCCCGGCCCCCTTACCGGCTCCCGACCGCCGGCCTCGCCTCGGCAGGCTGCCCAGGGTCGCTGAAGGAGCCGCTGTGCGTGTGGAAGCCGTGAGTGCTGATCCGCGCACCACCGTCGTCCTGATTCGGCACCCTCAGGCAGTGGCCGAGCGCCATCCGCAGGCGACCGTGCTCACACCCGCCGCAACCTCGGAGCGACCGGCCGCAACCTGGGCGTACGCCGTGCCCGGACCCCGTACGTGGCCTTCAGCGACGACGACTCCTGGTGGTCGCCGGGCTCACTGCGCCGGGCAGCGGACCTCCTGGACCGGCACGACCGGCTCCGACTGCTCGCGGCCGGCGTCCTCGTCGGCCCCGCAGGGCGAGCCGGACCCGCTGAACGGCATGCTCGCCGCATCCCCCCTCGGTCTCGCCGCCGACCTCCTGGGGCCGCAAGTGCTCGGGTTCCTGGCCTGCGCGGAGTAGTCGCACACCTCGGCCGGTAGATCCTGCGGCCGGCGGCCCCTGTCGGTGGTGTGGAACGCCGGCTTCGCCATGCCCTGCGACGGTTCGCCTGCGACCACGCCCGCCCGCCGGCGAACCGTGCCGAAGACACGCCGCCGATCCGGGCGGCGGTTCTGGCGCGGTGCGCCAGGATGTACGGCCATGGGTGAGATCTCCGAGTTGGTCGGACGTCTGGGACTTGAGCCGCACGTCGAGGGCGGATGGTTTCGCCGTACCTGGCGGACCCGTGCTGAGGCGGTACCGGACGGGTACGCGGGGAGGCGCCCCTTCGCGACCGGCATCTACTTCCTCCTTCACCCGGGCGAGGTCTCACGCTGGCACCGCGTGCGCTCCGACGAGTTGTGGTTGTGGCACTGCGGCGGACCGCTGACGATCCGGCTCGGCGGGAGGGGGAACGCGCCGGCGGAAACGACCGCATCGGTCCTCGGACCCGGTGTCCAGCAGGGGGAGCGACCGCAGGTCCTGGTGCCGGCGGGCGTCTGGCAGACCGCCGAGCCGGCCTGCGACCAGCCTGTCCTGGTGTCGTGCGTCGTCGCTCCGGGGTTCGACTTCGACGATTTCGAGATGCTCTGACGAGCAGGGCCACCGCAAGCAGGCGGCGGCCCGCAGCCGGGCCCTGGTCATACGTTCACGCCAGTGCTGTCGCGTGCGGCGGGGAGAGCGCGATGGCGGGCGATGTTCTCGGCCAACAACCTCATCGATTCGGCGACGCCGATCTCTTCGCCCGTCTCGGCGGCGGGCAGGCGCCCGTCGGCGAGACGGAGTTCGGCGAGGGCGGTGTCCATCGCCCGGTGCGCGGCGAACAGGCACGGGGTGCTGTAGATCGCCACGTCGATGCCGAGGTCGCCCAGCTCGCTGAGGGACAGGCGTGGGGACTTGCCGCCCGCGATCTGGTTGAACAGCAGCGGTTTGCCGCCCACCACCCCTCGGATCCGCTCGATCCACTCCACGCTGCGGACGCCGTCGACCAGGACGACGTCGGCGCCGGTGGCGGCCAGGGCTTCCGCACGGTAGAGGATGTCGCTCTCCTCGGTGGCGTCGGTGCGGGCGACGACGACCAGGTCCTTGCGCGTGGCGAGCACCATGTCGAGTTTCTCAAGGTACTCGGGCAGCGGCAGCACCTGCTTGCCGTCGGTGTGCCCGCACCGGCGGGGACGCTTTTGGTCCTCCAGGATGACGCCTGAGGCACCGAGCCGCTCAAGCCCTGCCACGACGTGGCAGGCCACTTCGGGGTCGGCGTACCCATCGTCGATGTCGACCAGGAGGTGATGGCGGGGGAACGCGCCGCGCAGCCGCTGGACGAAGGCCATGATGTCGGGCCAGGCGATGAAACCGATGTCGGGCAGCCCGTAGTAGGAGGCTGCGAAGCCGAACCCGGACACGAACATCCCGTCGAAGTGTCCGGCGGCGACCGAAGCCGAGTACATGTCGTACACGCCGATCAGCGGTGTGGTGCCGGGCTTGGCGATCTGCTCTCGCAGCTCGTTTCCGTAACTCATCGTCAGGATCCTCCGAAGGTGCGTTCTGCGTCGAGGACTCGGAATGGCGCTGCGACGCAGCAGTGCTTTACCAAGAACAGATCATTTCCTGACCATCTCCGGGGAATGGTCCTTACGGCGGTTCACTCACGCCGACGGCGTAGCGCATTCATCGCAGAAACGTGCCTCCTACCACCCTGACGCCGAGGCTTCACCGACGGCGGGACCAGCCCCGGCGCCGGCCGGCCCGCCGACCGGTCGGCGGACTGATGCCGGACGCCGGTGACGGGAGAGTGGGCGATCGAATCGCCCACTGCCGGGGAGCAGGGTCAGGTGGGTTGGGGTGTGAGGCGCTTGTGACCCTTGTGGTCGTAGTAGACGGTCATGGCGAAACCGAAGAGCAGGGCCAGGACGGTGCCGACCGCGATCATGATCCATGAGCGGGTGAGTCCGGCATCACCGCGGGCGTCGAAGTAGAGGATCGCGCGTACGCCATCGCTGAGCTGGCGCATCGGTTCGAAGTGGGACAGGAAGCGATAGAAGCCGGGGACCGCCTGCAGCGGAACGGTGGCACCCGACGACGGCAGGCCGAGCACGATGAACACGAACATCGACACCAGCTGGCCGACCCCGCCGAACGCGGCGTTGATGGCCTGCACACCCAGGCCGACGGCGAGGGCCGCGCAGTAGGAGTAGATCCACAGCAGTGGCAGGTGGGACGCGTCCATACCGAGGACGGCGACGCAGGCCAGCATCACCAGCGCGGTGCTGATGAGGGTGATGCCCGCGGTCATCACCATCTTGAGGAGAAGCGTCTGTGTGCGGTTGATCGGCACGGTCGGGCGGCGGGCGTGCCAGGGACCGATCTCGTTGTCGGCGTAGCCGAGAGCGGTGTCGACGCCGTTGCTGATCACGTTGCCGCCCATGAACCCGGCCAGTACCAGCAGCAGGGTGTAGTAGAAGGCCGTCAGACCGAGCCCGCTGTGGGTGCCGATGGGGTGGCCGACCTGGGTGACGACGTGCACGGGGTCGGCGAGGAGGAGCTTCGCGGTCGGGCCGGCCTGGGCGCCGACGGCTGCGGTGAGCTGTTGGCCGACGGACTGGGATGCGCGGTGGGCGGCCTGGGTCGTGATCTGACTGGCAAGGGAGGAGCCAAGGCTTCCCTTGCCGGGGTTGGTGAGCACGGTGATCGTGGGCAGTCGCGTGGCCCCGGACGTGGTGAGGGCCGTGACGGAGTCCGTGAAGCCGGCCGGGATCACCAGTGCGCCGTACACCTTGCCGGAGTCGAGCTGGTCCTGGGCCTGAGCGCGGGTCAACGGGCGCCAGTCGGCCTTGCCGCCTGCGGGGTCGGCGGCGATGGCGGCTGTGACTTGTGCCCCCAGGTTCTGCTGCTGCCCGGTCGGTGCTTGGCCGATGTCATCGTCGACGAGGGCGATGGGCAGGTCACGAAGGTCTGCGTTCGGGTTGACGATGCCGCCCATGTAGAGCAGGGACAGCAGCAGGGCGAGCAGCCCCGTGAGGATCGTGGGGATCAGCCACAGCTGGGGACGGCGCGACAGGGCCAAGGCAGTGGTTTCGGTGACGGCGGGTACGGACATGGGTCTCCGTAGCTTTCCGGCGGGCGGCGGGCGGCGGGCGGCGGGCGGCGGGCGGCGGGCGGCGGTTCGGGCGGCCGGGCGAGCGCTCCTCCGCCGACCTCGCGAACATTCGCGAGAGCTCAGGATGGGCCCCGCGCACGAGAAGGCCGCCGTCCGCCTCGCACTCCTCCCCCCGTTGCAGTAGGTGGCTTCTTCGGATCGTCTCGCTCGGCCGGATGGGGACGGAAGGAGGTGGGAGTCGGCGCGAGGTGATGGTGTCGGCTTCGAGGCACGGGTTACGGTTCGTGCGGGTGAGGAGTCTGCGGATGCGCGCCGGGGGAGTCGGCACTGTTGCTGTCGGGGAGGGGTTGTTCAGCCCAGATGGTTTTACCGCGGGCGTGGTAGCGGGTGCCCCACAGCTGGGAGAGTTGGGCGACCATGAAGAGTCCGCGTCCCCCCTCGTCGGTTTCCAGCGCGCGCCGGATGTGGGGCGAGGTGCTGCTGGCGTCGGTGACCTCGCAGATCAGGGTGTGGCCGCGGATCAATCTGAGCTGGATAGGTGGAGTCCCGTATCGGATGGCGTTCGTGACGAGTTCGCTGACCAGGAGTTCCGTGGTGAAGCCGAGTTCCGCCAACCCCCACTCCGCCAGCTTGCCCGTCGCGAGCGCACGAGCACGGCCGACGTTCTCTGGTACGGCTTCCAGGTCCCAGGTGACGTAGCAGTCCCGTGGGAGTCCGCGTACGCGTACCACCAGCAGCGCCACATCGTCGTCGGGCCGGTCCCCCACGACTCGACGGACCAGGTGGTCACAGATGTCGTCGAGCCCGGGTGCGCGGCGGGAGGGATGGGGAGCCACCACTGCTTCCGCCAGGGCCTCGCGCAGCCGACCGGCGAGCGGAGCGGTGTTCGGCCGGCTCCCCGCTTCCGTGCCGCCGGGTTGCAGCAGCCCGGCGGTGTACAGAACGAGGATGTCCCCGTCAGCGAGGGCAAGTTCGCCGCTCTCGAACGGTGCGCCGCCCGGACCGAGTGGAGGACCGCCCGGCACGTCGAGCAGGTCGATCCTGCCGTCGGCCGAGACCCTCGCGGGTGGTGGATGGCCGGCTCGCGCCACCGCGCAGGACCGTGAGATCGCGTCGAACACGGCGTATACGCACGTCGTGCCGGTCGCCATGCCGGCGAGGTCCTCGCCGTGCTGGTCGTGGCACCGGTTGACCTGACCATTGAGGTGAGTGAGCAGTTCCTCGGGAGCCAGGTCCAGATCGGCCAGGGTCCGTACCGCGGTGCGCAGGCGCCCCATCGTCATGAGGCGGCGCGATGCCGTGGCCTGCTGATGAACTCGCTTGATGGCCGACCGCCGGGTCGGAGCCGAGCCAGGGACGTCCTGAGCAGGCCCGCAGCCGGCGGCAAGGTACAGCCCGTCCAGCCAAGTCCCTCGCCCTTGGCACCATCAGGTCCAACCACGGCCACCCGCGTCGCGACCTCGGGTTCGCGGCCTTCGAGGAGCCACACCTCCACAGCCGGCTCAACACCACGGAAGAGCAGGCCATGCTCGGCCAACTCGGGAGCCGCGAATCCCGCATCTTCGACCAGGAAGGAGAACGCGGGTTCAGCCTCGGAGCGGCACCCGTCCGCCAGATCCAACGCAGGGCCCACCGCCCCATGATCTGCCCACCCCGACCACCCGCGGAAGCCCTGAACCGGTGAACCTGGTCTGCCGTGCCTTGGCCCGAAGCTGCTGAAGGGCCAAGCATAAGCAGAATTCGAGGAGAAGCTCTCGGGCGACCGAAACTCGCCGAAAGCGCGCCGGCACAACTGACAGGACCACCTCGCCGAGGCCCTCGCCCGGATCGACACCTGACGTGGCGGCCGCGTGGTCCCGCAGCAGCCGGTCGAGGACGCTTCGCCGGATGTTGTAAGCGTGTGCAAGAGGCTCGCCTCCGACACTGCCTTGGGCTCGTGGGCACAGATGACCTCGCAGGGAATCCCACTCACTGCCGGATACGGGACGTCGTGTCCACCTGGTCTTCGCGGAGCTGGACTACAGACCTTTCATACGCACATGCATCTCTGGAGGGACCCGCAAATGGAGGATGTGGATCCTGTCTACGCAAGGGGCTTCAAGAGTCCATGGTGAAAGGGCAGTTGACCGATAAGAGGTGGTCACGCAGGCATCGGTGCGGGAAAATGGGAGTATGGACGACGACTTCTGTGAAGTGATGTTCCTGCCCGCTTCCCAGTGCGACCACTGTCTAACACTGCGATCGGACCTTCCCCGGAGGGTTTACATCACCAAAGGCGGGAGCGTCTACCATCGGACGCCCAACTGTGAAGGAATCAAAGACGGGCAGCGATACGCTCGGTGGAGAGGAGACGAGATCCATGACGTCCGGTCCGTCCCTCGAAGCGAGGTGCAGGCCCAGCGAGGCGCATGTGAAATCTGTCGTCCCGACCTGATTCCAAAACGACACTGAGAGCTCGTCACACCGTGACCACTTCCGCTTCTTGAGGCGCCGCCGGCACATGAGACTGCATGCGAGGGGGACGAAGACGTCGTGGAGTGGGGGCGGCGTTCCCAGCGGACGGCGAGGCGTTTGAACCCGGCGCCCCGGGCTGCTGCCGGGCGGCCTGCGGCAGATGGCGATGACTTGTTCCGCCGCGCTTGACCGACTTGGTCGTTACCGGCGCCACGGTACCGGGCGGGGCGTCAAATGCCGCCGTCGGTGCTGCCCGCGCGGCGGGCGCGGAGGACCTCCAGGGCGACCGGGATGAGGGATACGGCGACGATGACCGCGATGATCGGCAGGAGGTAGTGGTCGACGTTTGGCACGGACGCGCCGAGTGCGTAACCGGCTAGGACCAGTCCGGTGGTCCACAGCAGGCCGCCCAGAACCTGCCACAGGGCGAACGCGCGGGCCGGGACGTTCAAGATTCCGGCGAGGGGGTTCAGCACGGTCCGCACGATGGGCATGAAGCGCGCCAGGACGATGGCCTTCGCGTACCCGTAGCGATGCAGGATCTCCGCCGCCCGGGCGGCGCCTTCGCCGATCTTGCGGGACTTCGTCCGGGTCAGGAAGGCGGGCCCCGCCTTTCGACCCAGCAGGTAGCCGGTCTGTGCGCCGGCCAGGGCGCCGATGGCAGAGGCGAGGAGGACCCAGGGCAGCGACAGGTGCCCCGGAGAGGCGGCTGAGCCCGTGCACAGAAGTCCGGCGGTGAACAGAAGCGAGTCGCCGGGCAGGAAGAACCCGACGAGCAGCCCGGTCTCGGCGAACAGGATGACCGCGATGCCGATGGTTCCGAACGCGGCGAGCAGGGACTGGGCGTCGAGGAGGTTCACGGCCAGCTGTACCGGCGGTGCTGAGGCGAGGTGTGCAAGGGGCATGGGCGCGGTCCCGTCGATAATGGTGGCGGGGGTGGGGCGCACCGCCGCAGACGAAGAGGTTCCCGGACCCGCCGCCGGCGCGGTTCACCCACCTCGGTGTCTACAAAACAGTAGTCGGTCTACCTCACTGTAGACGATCTCGTGGGAGGCAGGTTTTCCATGACGGGCAGCGCGAGCGAACGTCGGCCGGCGGGCGAGCTGGAGGCCAGCGTTTTGGCGGCCTTGTGGGCAGCGGGGAGGCCGCAGTCCGCGGCGCAGGTCAGGGCTGCGATACCGCAACCTCTGGCCCGGACCACGGTGGCGACGTTGCTCGCCCGGTTGCATGAGAAGGGCATCATCGACCGGAGGCCGGGCGGGCGGAGTTTCGTGTACTTTCCGGTCGCCGATGCCCATGGCCTCGCGGCTCGCCGGATGCACCGTGAGCTCGATCAGGACGGCGACCGCAGCGTCGTCCTGGCCCGGTTCGTCGAGGGGCTCAGCGTCGACGACGAGGCAGAGCTCAGGCGGCTCCTGGAGGGAGACGGTCAATGATCGCCCTGCTGCTGGTCCCCCTGCTCCTGCCCTGGATCCTGCCGCCGCTTGCCCGGCGCGCCGCGGGCCGGGTGAGGCCCGCGGCTGCCCTGTGGGCGATCACCGCCGCCGCCGGTGTGCTCGCCGTCGGGGTCGTGGCGTGCCTGGGAGTGCTGCTACTGCCGTTCGCCCTGACGATCCCGCCCGTGGCCGCGCTCGTACACCTGACCCAGCCGCTCCGTGCCGGGCCGGCGCACCTGACGCTGGGTGTCTCCGCCCTGGCCGCCGGGATCCTCGGGGTCACCGTCGTCATCGTGGTCCGGCGTGGCCTCTGCGAGGCGAGGTGTCTGCGCATTGCCCACGGCGCCGTCGCCCACCTTCCGCACGTCGCCGGGCTGTGCGTATTGGACGACCCCCGCCCGGATGCCTATGCACTGCCCGGTCTGACGGGCCCGGGCCGGGTCGTGGTGACCAGCGGCATGCTGCGCTCTCTGGACCCGCGCGAGGGTGAGGTTCTGCTGGCCCATGAACGCGCGCACCTCGCCGCGCGTCATCATCTCTTCCTTGCCGTTGCCCAGTTGGCCGGTTGGTGCCACCCTGCGCTGGCCGCCGTGGTCCCCCAGGTGTCTTTCGCCGCCGAGCGGGCGGCGGACGAATCGGCCGCTAGCGCCACCGGCAGCCGCACCCTCACCGCGCACGCCGTGGGGCGAGCGGCGCTGGCCACCAACCGCGGTGCCGATCGACCCGGGCGGTCCGTGCTCGTGGCGGGCGCGGTCACCGGACCGGTCCCGGCCCGGGTGCGGGCCCTGCTCGGCCAGGCACCCGTCAGGCGCATCGCACCCGCTGTGCTTGCCATGGCGCTGCTCTGTACGGCGGCGGGCGCCTCTTCCGTGGCCGGGGCCGTCTGGTTGCACCGCGGGGTCGAGATCGCCCAGGGTGAGCGCCCGTCCGATTGAGGTGGGGACCCGGGCGTGGGTGAGACTTACTAAGGGCAGGCTTCCCTCACTGTCTACGTTTGAGTAGACTCCGCGGCGGCCGGGCGTGATGCCCGGCTGCCCGCGTCTCCTGCGTGAAATGAGGCCCCATGTCCGCGAGCCGTCGCCGCCTGCTGCTCGGCGTGAGCAGCGTCGTTGCGGCCGTCGTCTCACTGCCGGGGTGTGCGCAGAAGCCCGCGGGCGGTGATGAAGCGATCAAGGTGACGGCCTCGGACTCGGCCTGCGACGTCTCCAAGGCCGAGTTCCCCGCCGGACGCCTCACCCTGGACGTGGAGAACACGGGCTCCAAAGTCACCGAGGTGTACGTGCTGTTCCCGGACGACCGGATCGCGGCGGAACGCGAGAACATCGGCCCCGGTACCAAGGCCACCGTCACCGCCGAAATCAAGGCGGGCGCCTACCAGATTGCCTGCAAGCCCGGTATGAAGGGCGACGGCATCCGCCGGAAGGTCACCGCTACCGGAGAGAACGCGGCCGCCAAGCGGAGCCCCGAGGCGGACGGCGCGCTCGCCGCCTACCGCTCCTACGTCCTCGAACAGGCACAGGAAACGCTCCCGCGGGCCCGGGCCTTCGCCGACGCCGTCAAAGCCGGCGACCTCGAAGCAGCGAAGCAGCTTTACGCCCCCTCGCGCATCGGTTGGGAGCGCACCGAGCCGGTCGCCGAGTCCTTCGGCGACATCGACCCCAAAGTCGATGTCCGCGAGGACGGCCTGGAGGCGGGCCAGGACCCGGCGAAAGACTGGACCGGCTGGCACCGCCTGGAGAAGGCGCTGTGGCAGGACGGCAAGATCGGTGACCGGGAGAAGGAACTGGCCGATCAACTCATGACCGACCTGAACGTCTGGGTGAAAAGGGTCGGCACCGCCGAAATCAGTCCCACGTCCATGGCCAACGGTGCCAAGGAACTCCTCGACGAGGTTTCCCGCAACAAGATCACCGGAGAGGAGGACCGCTACTCCCCCACCGACCTGGTGGACTTCAAGGGCAACCTCGAAGGTGCCCAGAAGGCGTATGAGCTCCTCAAGCCCGCCGCCGCGAAGAACGCCCCCCAACTCGTCAAGGATCTCGACGGGCAGTTCGCGTCCCTCACCACGCTGCTGGACAAGTACCGCAACGGCACGAGTGGCTATCAGTACGCCTCCTACGACACCGTCGCAGAACCGCAGCGCAAGGAACTCTCGGACGCGGTGAACGCACTCGCCGAACCCCTGTCCAAGCTCGCCGCCGTCGTCAAGTAGTCCGGAAGGACACAGCCACCCATGTTCGGCAACTACCTGATCGGACTACGCGAAGGTCTCGAAGCGAGCCTCGTCGTCTGTATCCTCGTCGCCTACCTCGTCAAGACCGGCAACCGCCGCCGGCTTCCGCCCCTGTGGGCCGGCGTCGGCACCGCCGTCGCCCTCAGCCTCGCCTTCGGCGCCCTCCTGCAGTTCGGCTCCTCCAGCCTCACGTTCCAGGCCAAGGAAGCCCTCGGCGGCACCCTGTCCGTGCTCTCCGTCGCCCTGGTCACATGGATGGTGTTCTGGATGCGGCGCACCGCCCGCCACCTGAAGAGCGAACTCCAGGACAAGCTCGACGCCGCACTCGCCGTCGGCACCGGCGCCCTCGTTGTGACATCCTTCTTCGCCGTCGGCCGCGAGGGCCTGGAAACCTCCCTGTTCATCTGGACCGCGGTCCAGGCCACCGGTGACGGCGTCCGCCCCCTCGTCGGGGCCCTCCTCGGGCTCGCGACCTCCGTCGTGCTGGGCTGGCTCTTCTACAAGGGCGCCCTGCGCATCAACCTGGCCAAGTTCTTCCGCTGGACCGGCGCCATGCTCGTCGTGGTCGCCGCCGGCGTCCTCGCCTACGGGATCCACGACCTCCAGGAAGCCGACATCCTGCCCGGCCTTCACAGCCTGGCCTTCGACATCAGCACCACCATCCCGCCGGACTCTTGGTACGGCACCCTCCTCAAGGGCGTCTTCAACTTCCAGCCCGACCCCACCGTGCTCCAGGTGAGCGTGTGGGGCCTCTACCTGCTCCCGGTCATGGCCTTCTTCCTTACTCCGGAACGGTCCCGGTCCGTCCCCCGGGCGCAGGCCGCCGGAGTGCCGGCAGCGGAATAGAAGCAGCTACAGCGCGGCAGAGTGCTGCCGGCTGCCCGAACGGAGCGGGCGGGGGAGTGGCTGGGCGCCCGCGAGCGTCGAGCGCACCTTCAACGACGCCTTGGGCGGCCTGCCGCGCGGGCCGGCCGACGCTGTGGCGCGGATGTCCGAGGTCCTGCAGGCCCAGGCCACGGCTCAGGGCCGCGGCCCGGAGGCGGTCCGCGGTGTGGGCGGGCTGCCGGAGCGGGTGCTGGGGAACTGGCTCGCCCAGGACCCTTGGCTCGGGCGGTCTTTCGGTGGGATTCATGGCTCTACCGCGATGGCTGCCCGGTTAGCCGGACGAGCATCAGGCGGATCAGCCACCCGAGAGGTTCTGAGCGTCGCCATCCGCTGACACCCGACTCCGCGGCACCAATGTGGCACCAACGCGGTCCAGCATGCGACGAGGTCTGGACAGGCGTCGCCATGACGCCCGTCCGGACCTCATGACGTGCTTTCAGGCAGCCACGGAACCGCCCCTGTGCCCATGGTGTTTGGCAGGGCGGCAGCGGCGCGTGTAGTAGGCGTAGGTCAGCACCAGTACGAGCGGACCCCACAGCATCCCGGGGGCGATGCAGAGGCGGGCCAGTGTCTGCCAGCCGCCACTGCTGAACCGGGCGGCGTCACCCACACCGAACCAGCTCAGCAGCACGGGTGCCCAGAACGCGGTCGCGCCCAGGCCGCCGAGGGTGGCGGGGATGATCGCCGCAGAGGGAGCGATCCGTTTCCCGCCGATGAACGGTAGCCATTCGGGGGCGACCTCGCCCCATCCCCGCACCAATCCGAAGGACAGCAGTGCCAACCCCTCCGTGATCAAGCTGAGCCCGAAGACGTAGGGGACGGACACCCACAACGACGACGGCATCGCCCCGTCCACGTCCAGGCCCATCTCGAAGCCGAAGGCGAACGGTAGCCGCCACAAGCACTGGGGCAGCAGCAGCAAAGGGATCGCATGGGCGGTGATGGAAGCCCATGGTGGGACCGGCCGTTCGGTGCCGTGCGCAGTCGTGGTCGGGAGAGGTCCGTCGATCGCTGTCATGGCATCAGCCTCTTCGGTCCTCGACGGCTGGTCGTCATCCCCGAGGTGGTACCGGCGTCTGCATGGGGGAGCCTTGAGTCAGCCTTCGCGATGATGCGTTGGCGGGAGGAGCCCCCGGTCCCCTTGCCGAATTCACTCCGGGCTAGGTCGGTGGCCGCCACCACGGAGAGGCAGTGCAGGGCCCTCAGCCGCGCCCGTTCCCTGGGAACGCCGGCCGGCTGCGAGGGGTAGCGCGGAGTTCTCCGCCACGTTCAGCGCGGGGACCAGGGTGAGGCCCTGGCCCACGACTCCGACCTGTCCGTGCGCCGGTACCCGGGGCAGCCCCGGCCAGCTGATCTCTCCGGCCGTGGGTTGTTCGACGTCTGCCATCAGGTGCAGCAGGGTCGACTTACCGGAGCCCGAAGGGCCCGTGATGGCAATCCGGTCACCCACGTGGACCTGGCAGGTCGCGCTGTCCACGGCGACCACGGCAGCCGGTCCGTGGCCGTAGGTGCGGGCTGCGTCCTGGCAGCGCAGGAGCAGGGTGCCCGCGGTGGTCACGGCAGGACCTCTCCGCGGCCCGGCCGGTCGACCCGGCGGTCGGACCCGAAGGCTTGGGGGGCATCGACGGCGAGGACGGCTCGCCGCTCTGCGGAGGGCGCGGGGGCCGGGACGGGGGTACGTCGCATGATCATGGCGCCTTTCGGGAGACGGAACGGAACCGCGGGTCTCCTCCGACGCTAGGCAGTGGCCGGTTAGCGCCCTGCCCGCTCATGGTGAGAGGACGGTAAAGCCCCGCCTCCGCACCGCCCGGTGCCTCGGAACCCCGGCGCAGTCCTGCGTGCGGGCCCGGTCAGCCGGGGTCCGCTTCGAGGCGGTATCCGTAGCCGCGCAGGGTGGAGACACTCGGCGGTTCCACGGGCGGTCCCGCCTCTCGGGCCGCCGCTTGGAGACGGCGGCGCAACGAGGCGAGGGTGACGTCCAGCGTCTTCGTCGGACCGAACCAGTTCTCGTCCCACACCCGTGCCATGAGGTCCTCGCGCGACACGGCGGTTCCCGAGTGCTGCGCCAGCACCGCGAGCAGGTCGAACTCCTTGGGGCGCAGGGGGACCTCGACGTGGCCGAGCGTGCACCGGCGGGCTCGCGTGTCCAGGAGGAGGCTGCCGATCCGGTACGTCGTCTCCCGGTCGTCCTGACCGGCGGGGAGCCGGCGCAGGTGGGCGCGGAGCCGGGCCAGCAGCACGGACAGGGTGAAAGGCTTGACGAGGTAGTCGTCGGCTCCCGCGTCGAGACCGGCGATGACGTCGATCTCGTCGGTGCGGGCGGTCAGGATGACGAGCAGCAGCTCCGGGTACCGGCTGCGGAGCTCGCGGGCGATGTCGATGCCGTCGGCGTCGGGCAGTCCGAGGTCGAGCAGGACGACGTCCGGGGGTGCGGCGTGGGCGGCGGTGAGGCCGCCGTTGCCGGTGCGGCACCAGGTGGTGGCGTACCCCTGGGCCCGCAGTCCGGTCTCTAGGTGCCGTCCGATGGTGTGGTCGTCCTCGATGACGAGGAGGACGGGGGCGGAGCTGCGGTCCTGGCGCGCGGGCATGGTCAGCAGCGTAGGCGTACGCGTCACAGTTCGCGCAGTTCCTCGACGGGCGGGCGGGTGGAGCGCCGGGCGGCGTTCACGGCGGCGACGGCGAGGGCCGTGACGGTGGCGGCGGCGGTGAGGAGGAGGTAGTGCCACGGGACGGCCGCGCCGACCGGGGGCGGGTCGAAGACACCGGTGAGGGCCTTGACCAGCAACCCGGACAGGGCCCAGCCGACAAGGGCGCCCCCGGCGAACGCCGCGGCCGTCAGCGCGGCCGCTTCCGCCAGGACGAGCCCGCGGGGCGTTGAAGCCGCCCTCGGCACCGCCGCCACCTCATGATGGGCGGCATGAGAGCGCGCGTGGTCCGTGTGGCCCTGGTGGCGGCGGCTGTGGCCCTTCTTCTGCTCGCCGTGCCGCTGGCCGTGGCGATCCGGTTCACGTTCTACGCCGATGAGGGCGGGGAACTGGAACGGGCCGCCATGGCGGCCGTCGTACGCGTCGGGCCCGAGTTCGGCTCCGGGGACCCGGTGGAACTGCCGGGCGGACAGGGCGAAGTGCGGCTGGGCCTCTACGACCCGGCCGGCCGGTTGCTCTCCGGGGCGGGGCCCGCGACCGGCGGAACCACCGTCCGCAAGGCATTGGACGGGGGCGTGGCCCAGCAGCAGTCCGACGGCGAGCTCGTCGTCGTCGTGCCCGTCTCCAGCGGTGAGCGGGTCATCGGGGCGGTCCGTGCCTCGACCGGTTCACGCGGCGTGTGGGCACGGGTGCTGTGGGGTTGGGCGGCCCTGCTGGGGGTCTGTCTGCTGGCGCTCGGTGCGGCGGTCGTCGTCGCCCGCCGGCAGGCGTCCGCACTCAGTTCCCCACTGGAGGTCCTCGCCCGGACGTCGCTCGCCATCGCCGACGGCGATCTGACGGCGCGCGCCGCACGCAGCACGATCACCGAGATCGACGAAGTGGCGCGCGCCCACAACGCGATGGTCGGACGTCTGGCACGGATGTTGGAACGCGAACGGCACTTCACCGCCAACGCCTCCCACCAACTGCGCACTCCCCTGACCGGACTCCAGCTCGGCCTGGAAGCGGCTCTGGCCGACCCGGAGGCGGACCTCCGCGCCGCGCTCGCCGAGGCGGCGGAGCGCTCACGTCACCTGGACCGCACCATCGACGAAGTGCTGCGTCTGGCGTCCTCCGGTACGGCCACGGCCGCACCCGCCTCCGCGCAGCGGGTCGGTGATCTGCTGGAGGGGGTGGAGCGCCGGTGGCACGGCGTGCTCGCCCGCGACGGCCGCCGTCTGAACGTGGTGTGGGAACCGGAGTCGGCGCACCTGCCCGCGCCCGGTCGCACCACCGACCAGATCCTCGACGTCCTCCTGGACAACGCCCACCGCCACGGCGACGGAAGCGTCTCGCTGACCCTGCGCGACCTGGGAACCGCGCTCGCGCTGGACGTCGCCGACGAGGGAACCGCCGTCCTCGACGCCCGGGCGATCTTCGAACGGGGAATCGGCGACGGATCCGGCATCGGGCTGGCGTTGGCGCGGGAGCTGGCCGAGGCAGCCGGAGCGCGCCTCTCCCTGTCCGGAACCGCCCCCACCCGCTTCACCCTGCTGCTGCCACTGGACGACGACAGGTGATCCGGTTCGCGGCGAGCTTCTGTAGGAGGCTGAACGCGAGGACGGGCAGCAGGATCTGCGGCCGGTCCGGCATCGCGGTGGTGATCAGCACGGCGCCCGCGCTGCTGTTGCTCATGCCGCAGGCCAGCGTGACGGACATGCCTGCGGGCGTGCCCAGACGCAGGGCGCGGGCGCACCAGCGGCCCCATCCGAAGGACAGGACACACACGGCGGCCGCGGTACCCACCGCCGCGAGGAGGAGCAGCGGGCGGGGGCGGCTGAGGAACTGTCCCAGCGCGCCGCTGGCATTGACGTAGGTGAGCAGGAGCGCGGCGAGCGCGGCCGTCAGCGCGGCCACCGGCAGTACGGTGCGCTCCGCGCGAGCGGACAGCAGGAGGCGGCAGCCGATGCCGGCGGCGCACGGCAGCAGGACCCCGGTGAGGGCGAAGCCGCCGCCCATGCCGCCCGCGGCGGCGGCCAGCGGCCGCGCGTACTCGGCGCTCAGCAGCGGCGCGAGGGCGCCGATCGTGACCGGTACGGTGAGGGGGCTGACGAGGGCGGACGCGAGGACCAGGCCCAGTATCGCCGGTTCGTCGCCCCGGCCACCGCTCGTCCACACCGTGGCCCCGGCGGCCACGGGCATCGCGAGCGTCAGGACCATGGCGGCCACCATCCCACTGCCGCCGTCGGAGTCGGGCGAGCAGCGCAGCGCCACGGCGATGACGGGGATGATCAGCAGTGGCGCGGCCAAATGGAGACCCAAGCCGGCCAGCAGGACACGGGGCCGGCGCAGCATCCGGGCCAGGGCGCGGGGACAGGCCCGCAGCCCGGCCGCGAGGAGGACGGCGGCCAGCAGTATCTCGGTGACGTTGAAGCCCGCGCACAGGTGTCCGCCCAGGGCCGCGCTGTGGCCGTGCCGCAGCCACAGCCCCGGGGCCGGAAGAAGGGCGGCCGCGCCATAGGCGGCGCAGGAAGCCCAGCCGAGTCGTCGGCGCAGGAACCCCAGCGGCCTGTCGAGGGGATGTCCGGACGCGGGAGCGGTCTCCATGACGGCGAGCGTAGGCGCGGGCCCGGCGGCGGAAAGCCCGGCCCGGGCGGGTCCGGCCCACGTGCTCAGGATGTGTTCAGGCTCGTGCCGGCAACGTCCACGCCATGACATACGAGACGCATCCCGCCACCGACTCCCGAGCGCCCGTCGCACCCCTGCGCAACAAGGTCCCCGAGATCACCGCGTACTTCTGGGTCATCAAGGTGCTGTGCACCACCGTGGGCGAGACCGCGGCGGACTACCTCAACGCCCAGCTGGGTCTGGGACTCACGGGGACCTCCCTTGTGATGACGGCCCTGCTGGTCATCGCGCTGGTGGCGCAGTTCCGCACGAAGGCGTACCGGCCCGGCATCTACTGGCTGGTCGTCGTCCTGGTCAGTGTCGTCGGCACGCTGATCAGCGACAACCTCACGGACAACCTGGGCGTGCCGTTGGAGGTCACGACGGCCGTGTTCGCCCTGGCGCTGGCGGCCACCTTCGCCCTCTGGTTCAAGCGGGAGGGAACGCTGTCGATCTACCGCGTCGACTCGGTCCCCCGGGAAGGGTTCTACTGGGCGGCGGTGCTGTTCACCTTCGCCCTGGGCACGGCGGCCGGAGACCTGGTGGCGGAGCGGATGTCCCTGGGCTACTGGGTCGCGGCCCTGCTGTTCGGCCTGGTCATCGCGGCGGTCGCCCTCACGCACTACACCATGGGGCTGGGCGCGGTACTGAGCTTCTGGACCGTGTACGTCCTCACCCGCCCGCTGGGGGCCTCCATCGGCGATTACCTGTCCCAGCCCGTCGAGGACGGCGGCCTGGGCTTCGGCACCGTGGTCACCAGCGCGCTGTTCCTCACGGTGATCCTCGGCCTCGTGGTGTTCCTGACGGTCTCCCGGCGCGACGTCAC
Organism: Streptomyces sp. NPDC046557; assembly: GCF_040645975.1. Classification (NCBI taxonomy): domain Bacteria; kingdom Bacillati; phylum Actinomycetota; class Actinomycetes; order Kitasatosporales; family Streptomycetaceae; genus Streptomyces; species Streptomyces sp. NPDC046557. Next base: position 2,992 of record NZ_JBEYZH010000034.1, on the reverse strand, counting down.
GGACGGGGAGCAAGTCAGCCGGCCGGCAGTGTGACCACGAACAGCGCGCCGTGACGATGCGCTTCGTCGTGGTGGACGTCGCCGTCCACGGAGCGGGCCAGGCGTCGCGCGAGCGGCAAACCGAGGCCCGCTCCGGCGTGTCCGTCGCAGGGGTTGGCCCGCCGTCCGGGGCGGAAGAGCTCCGGAGTGAAGTCCGTCGGGACTCCCGGCCCGTCGTCGGTGATCTCGATGCGGATGTACGCCTCCTGGCGGCGGGCGCTCAACCCGACCCGCGAGCGGGCGTGACGCAGGGCATTGTCGAGGACGGGACTGACCGCCCGTTCGAGGAGCGCCTGCGGGACGCCGGCGGTCAGGCCCTCGGTCCCGGTGGCGACATGGACCTCGACCCGCCCGCATGGGGGGAGCTGCGCGACAAGCCGGACCAGCGCGGACCGGACGTCCGTGGCGCCGCGCGTGGCGACGGTGCTGTGGCGGGCGTCGTCGAGGAGGGTGTCGCAGATGGTGTGCATGGAGCGCGCGGCGTCCTCGATGGCGGCGCAGGCGGCTCGTGACTCGGCCGCGGAGCGGGGCCGGCTCTGCCACCAGTCGAGTTCGGCGATGATCCGGGCGAGCGGGTTGCGCAGCTCGTGGGACAGCTCCCGGGTGAGCTGCTGTTCGTGGCGCAGCCCCGCGCGGATCCGGTCCAGGAGCGCGTCGAGCGAGCCGCCGAGCAGGGCAAGTTCCTCGGGCCGCCGGACGTCGCCGAACCGCTCGTCGGAGGCGAGGGCGCTCCAGCTCGTGGCCTGTTTCGTCATGGTGCGTACGGGACGCAGGGCGCGGCCCACCGCGAGCCGGGTCAGCGCGTACGTGCAGGCCAGCATCGCCGCGTCGAGCACGAGTGAGGCGTACAGCACCGTGTCCGCGGAACCGCGGTAGGGCGTGAGGCCGACGGCGGTGACCACGGCGGCCGACGCGCCCCCGGAACCGGTGACGGGCTGGACGCACAAGCGCACCGGCTCCCGCCCCCCGACGGTGGCGCACCGCCGCCCGCCCCCGGCCGCGAGGGCGTCCGCGGCCCGGTCGAGCGGGCCGCCCGCCGCCACGCCGGGCGGGGCCTCGAGCCGGACGGGTCCGGCGTAGATCCAGACATCGGCGTCGAGCGCGTCGTCATTGGGCACCTCCACGACGCGGGCCGTGGGCCCCGAGGTGTCGACGGTCGCGGCGACGGCGGCCGCCCGGGTGATCAGGTGATCGTCCGCCTGCTGCTGGAGCCGCTGGCGGACGACGGCGTTGAAGACGACGGTGAGTACGATCATCAGCAGGGCCGCGGCCGCCAGGGCCACCAGCGAGAGCCGGCCGCGCAGGGTGTACGGGAGCCGGCGGCGGGGGCGCTTCATGACAGGCGGTGTCCGATCCCGCGGCTGGTGGCGAGCGTACGGTCGCTTCCGGCGGTACGGAGCTTGCGGCGCAGCCGGCTCAGGTACTGGTCGAGGGTGTTGTCGCTCACCTGGGCCCCCTCGGGCCAGCCGGCCCGGACCAGGTCGCGGCGGGTGACCAGCCCGCCCGCTGCGGCGATGAGCACGGCCAGCAGCCGGAACTCGGTCGGCGTCAGGTCCACGCGCGCTCCTGCCACGGTGCATGTGTGGCGGGTCGGATCGAGCAGCAGGTCGCCCGCAGCGGCGGGTGCCGGCGGGCCTGCCCGCCTGAGCGCGGCGCGCAGGCGTGCGGCGAGCTCGGCGAGGTGGAAGGGCTTGGCGAGGTAGTCGTCGCCCCCTGCCGAGAACCCGGTCAGCCGGTCGGCCAGGTTGCGGTGCGCCGTCAGGAAGATGACGGGAGCCGTGAAACCGCGCGCCCTGAGGGCCTGGCAGACGTCCCGGCCGTCCGCGTCGGGCAGCCCGACGTCCAGGACGACGCCGTCGAAGCCCTCGTCGGCCAGCCGCAGCGCCCCGGCGCCGTCGGCCGCCGGGGCCGGGTCGAAGTCCTCGTCGCGCAGGCCGCGCAGCAGTACGTCCCGCAGGGCGTGGTCGTCCTCGACGACGAGGATGCGCTGCCTCACGTCAGTCGTCCGCCGGACGGCCGGTCACCCGTAGGCCGGTCACCCGTACGCCGCAGGTACGCGCAGGCCGGCAGGGAGAGCCAGGCGGTGGCGAAGAGCCACCCGCCGATCACGTCGGTGAACCAGTGGACCCCCAGGTAGACGCGGGTGAGGCCGACGACCGCGCCCCAGAGCCCGATCAGCACCACGAGCGTCCTGGGCGGGGTCCGGTCGCCGCGCAGCAGCAGTGCGGCGACCAGGAGCCCGGCGGTCATCGCTCCGGTGGTGCTGTGGCCGGAGGGGAAGGACCAGCCGGAGGCCTGGGCGGCCCAGTCCTCGACCGGGGGGCGTGCGCGGGCGATCAGGGTCATGGTCATGTAGCGCAGGGCCTGTCCCGCGCCGAGGCACAGCATCAGCGCGGCCGCCGTCCAGGCGCGCTGCCGGATGGTGCGCCCCGCGTACAGGCCGGCGAGCAGGAGCAGGGCGTAGGGAATCACGCCGGTGCCGGTGTCGGTCAGGGCGCGGGCCCCCGCCACCAAGGCGGCCGGGCGGTGCTCCACGGACCAGCGGTGCAGGAACGCGTCGGCGGGCAGCAGCTGGTTCGGGGCCCACACGATCCACACCGTCAGCATGGCGAAGAGCGCCGCAGTGGTAAGGGCCACCCACGCGATCCGGCGCGCGAGGCCGGCGCGGCTCATGCGCCGGCCAGGAGGGGACGCAGCACGCCTCGCTTCAGCCGTTCCGCCCAGGAGTCTTGGTTCCGTCGGACGATGGTGGCTGCCGAGGCCGCGACGAGGGCGCCGATGAGGAAGCCGGCGAGTGCGTCGTGCGGGTAGTGCACGCCCACCCAGACCCTGGAGGCGGCCATGAGGACGGCCGCGGTCAGGGCGGCGGCGCCGAGCCGCCGCGATACGTAGAGCAGCGCGACGGCGGCCGCGGCGGCGAGGGCGGAATGGTTGCTGGGGAACGACCAGTCGC
>NZ_JBEYZH010000033.1:0-42782 GCF_040645975.1 Streptomyces sp. NPDC046557 | reverse complement strand
GTCGGTGGAGTTGTTGCCCCGGGTGGCGGTGTGGCGGACCTGGGCGTGGATCTCGACCGGGCGGGCGTGCTCCCGGGGGTCGACCGACCGTGGCCGGCCGGCCACGGTCGTCGGGGACCGGCGTCAGAAGCCGTGGCGGGCGCCGCCGTCGACGGGCAGCATGACGCCCGTCAGGTACGACGCCGCCGGGGAGAGGAAGAACGCCGCCGCACGGCCGAACTCCTCCGGCGTGCCGTAGCGGCGCAGCGGGATCCGCGCCTCGTTCGCCGCGCGGGAGGCGGCCGCGTCACCGGACAGGGCGTCCAGCTCCCGCACCCTGTCCGTGTCGATGCGCGAGGGCAGCAGCCCGATGACCCGGATGCCGCGCGGGCCCAGGTCCACCGACAGGGACTTCGCGAAGCCGGCGAGCCCCGGGCGCAGGCCGTTGGAGATGGTCAGGCCGGGGATCGGTTCGTGGACCGAGCCGGACAGGACGAAGCCGATGACCCCGCCCTCGCCGAGTTCGGCCGCCGCCGCCCGGGCCAGGCGGACCGCGCCCAGGAAGACCGACTCGAAGGCGGTCGTCCACTGCTGGTCCGTGTTGTCCGCCGCCGCGCCCGGGGCCGGGCCGCCGACGCTGATGAGGATGCCGTCGAGGCGGCCGAAGCGTTCCACGGCCGTCGCGACGAGCCGCGCCGCCGTCTGCGGGTCGGAGTTGTCCGCCGCGACGCCCACCGCGTCCGGGCCCAGGGAGGCGGCGGCGGCAGCCGCGCGCTCCTCGTCGCGTCCGGTGACGATCAGCTTCGCGCCCTCGGCGGCCAGTTCGCGCGCGGAGGCGTGGCCGAGGCCGCGGGTGGCCCCGGTGACGATGTAGACACGGTCCTTCAGTCCAAGATCCATGCCGGACACGCTACGCCGAGGCGGTCGCCATCTCCGAGGCGGCCTTCGCCGCCGCCTCGTCGCGGTCCCGCTTCTCCCGGCGCACCAGGATCACCCACCCCACCGGCACCGCGGCGGCGAACAGCCACCACTGAACGGCGTACGCCATGTGCGGGCCGATCGAGTCGTGGTCGGGTTCGGCGACCGGCTCCGGGCTGCCCCCGGCCGGGACCGGCGCGGTGAGCTCCAGGTACCCGCCGAGCACGGGCTTGCCCAGGCGGGCCGTCTGCTGGGCGCTGTCGATCAGCATCACCTGGCGCTCCGGCAGGCCCCTGCGGTCCTTGATGCCGCTGTCGCCGCTCGTCTCGTCGGCCTTGAGCCGCCCGGTGACCGTCACCTCGCCCGTGGGCGCCGCCGGCACCGGCGGGTAGGCGCCGGAGTCCTCGCCGCTCGCCACCCACCCGCGGTTGACCAGCACCACCCGGCCGTCGTCCAGCTCCAGCGGGGTGACGACCTGGAAGCCGACCTTGCCGTCGTTGGAGGTCCGCATCCGGACGACCACCTCGTGGGCGGAGTCGTACGTACCGGTGGCGGAGACCGCGCGCCAGTAGTCGTTCCTCGGGACGGTGTGGCCGGGGGAGGTGAGTTCGCCCACCGGGACCGGTTTCCCGTACAGGTTCCGGGCGATCAGCTCGTTCTGCGCGACCCGGTGCTCATGGCGGTGGTACTGCCAGAACCCCAGCTTGATCATCGCGGGGATGAGGGCGAGGGCGATGAGGGTGAGGCACACCCACTGCCGGGTCAGCACAAAGCGGTACACGCCCACGACGGTACCCCCACCCGCGCGGACCCCGGCGGCCGGGTGGCGTCATCACGGGGCGCCGGCCGCGCTGCCCACCTTGTCGACGATCCCGGCCTTGCCCTCCGCGCGGGCGCAGTGCGCCCCGCAGTACCAGTGGCCGTCCGCCTCGACGCCCTGTCCGATGATCTGCACGCGACAGTGCTCGCAGATGGGCGCCATCCGGTGGATGGCGCAGGAGAAGGAGTCGAACACGTGCCGCGCACCGTCCTGGGTCTCCACGTAGAACGCCAGGTCGTAATCGTTTCCGCATACTTCGCAACGGGCCATGCGCCACAGGGTGGGACCGGACGGGTGGCCCGGGGAAGAGGGCGCGTGGCGAGTCGCGCGAGGGTCACCCGTCTGCCGGAGCCACGTCCCGCAGGAGCTGGGTGAAGGCGGCCTCGTCGACCACGGGCGTTCCGAAGGACTTCGCCTTCACGGTCTTCGACGTCGCCGAGTCCGGGTCGTTGGTGACCAGGAGGCTCGTGAGCCGCGACACACTCGTCGCGACGTGCAGGCCGGCCTCGACCGCCCGGTCCTCCAGGAGCTCCCGGTCCACGGAGGTGTCGCCGGAGAAGGCGATCCGCATGCCCTGCTTGAGCGGCTTGCCGTCCTCGAACCGGCCCGGGTTGGGGTGCGGGCACGGCGGGCGCTTGCGGGAGGGCCGCCAGCTCGTCGCGCCGAAGGGGCCCTGGTAGCCGACGCGGGGCGCGGCGGGCGAGTCCGACCACTCCGTCAACGGGCGGCATTCCAGCAGGGGCAGCCGGACGCCGTCCCGGGCGGCCGCGTGCAGCGAGGGACGGAACGCCTCCGCGAGGACGCGGGCGTCATCGAGCGCGTGGTGGGCGCGCTGCTGGACGACCCCGAAGTGGGCGGCGAGCGATTCCAGCTTGTGGTTGGGCAGCGGGAGGTTCAGCTCCTTCGACAGCGCGATGGTGCACAGCCGTTGACGGACCGGCGCCGCCGCGGCGGCCCGGGCGTACTCGCGGGCGATCATCTGCCAGTCGAAGATGGCGTTGTGCGCGACCAGCACCCGGTCCGAGAGGCGGCCGGCGAACTCCTCGGCGATGTCCTCGAAGAGCGGGGCGTCCCGGAGCACGTCGCTGGTCAGGCCGTGGATCCACACGGGCCCGGGATCGCGGCGCGGGTTGACCAGGGTGTACCAGTGGTCCTCCACGTTGCCCTGCGCGTCGAGCCGGTAGACGGCGGCGGAGACTATCCGGTCGTCGCGCGCGAGCCCGGTGGTCTCCACGTCGACGACCGCGTACCCCTGGGGGTACGCGGTCGGCCACATCGTCTCTGCGGTCGTTCGGTCGTCGAGCATGGTCACAGAGGATATCGGCCCCCGCTGACACCCGTGTCCCGATGGTGGAGGGTCGGGCGGCGGAACGGGGTGGTCAGCCGCGGCCGGGCGGCTCCGGCGCCAGCAGCGCCCGCGTCAAAGCGCGTACGGAGAGCAGGAACAGCCGCTCCGGGTCGGGCGGCCGGGCCAGGGCGCGCGAGAGCGCCGGGTCGCCGGGCGCCGCGGCCGGGTCCCAGAGCTCGCCCTCGGCGGGGGACTGGGCGGGGGAACGCTCGCGATTGCGCTCCACGAGCAGGAAGCCGACGATCTGGAACTGGACGGCCCGCACCGCGTCGGCGGCCCGTGCCCCCCTCAGCCCCGCCGCGCGGACCTCGTGCACCAGCGCCTGTTGGGCGGGCAGGAACATCCGCTCGGTCAGCCCCCGTTCGTGCACCATCGCGATCAGGTGCGGCCGCTCCCGCAGTTCGCGGCGCAGCAGCCGGGCCACGGAGACGATCCGCTCGGCCGGGGTGCGGCCCGACGGTTTGACGGCGCCCATCTCGCGTACGGTCCGCTCCACGAGGGCGTCGAGCAGCGATTCCCGGTTCCCGACGTGCCAGTAGATGGAGGTCACGGCCGTCCCGAGTTCCGCGGCGAGCCCCCGCATGGTGAGCGCCGCCGGGCCGTGCCGTCTGACCATGGACGCGGCCGCGTCCAGCACCTCCTCGCGGGTCAGCGAGCTTCGCGCCATGGGTGCGCCGCCAATCTGTCGGTCCGTCAGTTCTCTTGGTCGAGGGTCTTTACCCTTCATCGTCGGCGGTGTAACTGTGTTACAGAGCCGGTGCGGTCCCGGGACGGGGACGACCCCAGAGAAGGGTGGTACACCCATGGCACGCGTACGGTACGGAGCGCGCACGGAAGCCGAGATCGCGGCGTCGCGCGAGAAGAGTTCCCGACTCCCCGACATCTGGTCGACGGGCGTGGTGGCGGTCTGGGAGAGCGACCCGGACGTGGTCGCGGCGGTCCTGCCGCCTCCGCTGAAGCCCGCCGAACGCCCCCTCGTACGGGCCAACATCAGCAAGGTCGACCTGCCCGGATATCCGCTCGGCGCCGGGTCGGTGGCCGTCGCCGCCCGTCACGGCGAAGTCGAGGGCTGGTACCCGCTCGTCATGCCGATGACCCACGAACGCGCGCTGATCGGCGGCCGGGAGGTGTTCGGCGAACCGAAGAAGCTGGGCGAGGTCACCGTCGAGCGGGAGGGCCTGGTCGTACGGGCCTCGCTCGCCCGCCACGGCATCGCCTTCGTGGAAGTGCGCGGGGCCGTCGACGGCGCCCTGCCGCTGCCCGAACCCACCACCAAGACCGACTTCTACTTCAAGTTCCTGCCCTCGGTCGACGGCGGCGGCCTCGAAGCCGACCCGGTGCTCGTGCACTGCACGCGCAACGAGAAGGTCCGCAGGCTGGAGCACCTCACCGGCGACGTGGTGCTGCGCGAGTCGATGTTCGACCCGGTGGCCGACCTCCCCGTACGCCGCATCGTGGACCTCACCATCGGCGAGAAGACCACCGACCAGAAGGGCCGCGTCGCCGAACGCGTCAGCGCCCGGGCCCTGCTCCCGTACATCCACCAGCGCTACGACGACCCGCTCCAGATCCTCGACGGGCCGCCCGAAGGGAGCGTGTGAGATGCGCCTCGAACCGGGACAGGTCGCCGTCGTCACCGGCGCGGCCAGTGGCATCGGCCTCGCCATGGCCCGCCGTTTCGCAGCCGAGGGACTGAGGGTCGTCCTCGCCGACGTGGAGGAGGGCGCCCTGCGCGAGGCGGTCGCCGAACTCTCCGCCGAGGGCGCCGAGGTACTGGCCCGAAAGGTCGACGTCAGCGAACGCGACTCGGTCATCGCCCTCGCGGACGCCGCCTACGACGCCTTCGGCGCCGTCCACGTCCTCTGCAACAACGCGGGCGTCGGCTCCGGCGCCGAGGGCCGGATGTGGGAGCACGAGCCCAACGACTGGAAATGGGCCTTCTCCGTCAATGTATGGGGCGTCTTCCACGGCATCCAGGCGTTCGTCCCCCGCATGATCGCGGCCGGCGCCCCCGGCCACGTCGTCAACACCAGCTCCGGCGACGGCGGCATCGCCCCCCTGCCCACCGCCTCCGTCTACGCCGTCACCAAAGCCGCCGTGGTCACCATGACGGAGTCGCTGTACGCCCACCTCAAGGCGGAGGGCGCCGACGTCGGCGCCTCTGTCCTCTTCCCCGGACCGCACATGCTGCGCACCGGCCTGTGGGAGTCGCACCGCAACCGGCCCGACCGCTACGCGAAGCAGCGGCCGCGCAAGACCCCGTACCGCAGCCTCGACCAGTACGAGGCCGCGATGAAGCGGGCCGGCCACCAGGTGGAGTTCACCCCCGTCGAGGACGTCGCCGCGCACGTGGTCGACGGCATCCGCGCCGACCGGTTCTGGATGCTCCCGGAGAGCGAGCACAGCGACCGGCAGATCCGCGCCCGTTCGCGGTCGATGCTGGAGCGAGCCAACCCCGCCTACCTCGAAAGCTTCATCCTCGACTGAGGAGCAGAGGAGCCCTGCCGTGAACGCGTTCGAAGACCCGTACCTGATCATCTCCTCCGACTGCCACGCGGGACTGCCGACCGAGCGCTACCGCCCGTACCTCGACTCCCGCTTCCACGCCCGGTTCGACGAGTTCCTCGGACAGCAGGGCGCCCGCCGCGAGGAGGCCACCCGCCTCGGGGTCCGCAACGAGGCCTTCGCCGAGAAGTGGTTCCACGACCACGAGGAAGGACTCAAGGGCGGCTGGGACGTCGGGCAGCGCCTCAAGGAACTCGACGGCGACGGAGTGGCCGCCGAAGTCGTCTTCCCCGACGCGGACGCCGTCGACAGCCAGACCGCGGCCCCCTTCGGGGTCGGCCTCGGCCTCTCCGGCGACCAGGACCCGGAACTCGGCATGGCCGGCGCGCAGGCCCACAACCGCTGGCTGGCCGAGTTCGTCTCCGAACACCCCGAACGGCACTGCGGGGTCGCCCTGCTGCCCATCACCGGCGAACCGGCGAAGGTCGTCGCCGAGATCCACCGGGCGAAGGAGTCCGGGCTCGGCGCGCTGATGATCCCCTCCATGTGGGTGGACCAGGCGCCCTACCACGACCGCCGCTACGACCCGATCTGGGCGGCGGCGGCCGAGACCGCCATGCCGGTCGTCACCCACTCCGGGGCCGCGCCCCGCCACGAGTACGGGGACCACCTCGGCATCTACGTCTCCGAGGTCACCTGGTGGCCGGCCCGCCCCCTCTGGTTCCTGCTCTGGTCCGGAGTGTTCGAACGCCACCCGGGGCTCAGGTTCGGGGTCGCCGAGTCCGGCTGCTGGTGGCTGCCGAACCAGCTGTGGTTCATGGACCGGCTCTACCTCGGCGCGCACGGCGGCAAGAAGCTCTCCCCGTTCGCGGAGCTGAAACGGCCCCCGAGCGAGTACCTGGACCGCCAGGTCTTCATCTGCGCCACGAACACCAAACGGCGCGAGCTGGCCCAGCGCCACGAGATCGGCGTGGACAACATCCTGTGGGGCTCGGACTTCCCACACCCCGAGGGCACCTGGCCCGACACCCGCGGCTGGCTGCGCAAGACCTTCCACGACATCCCGGTCGGCGAGACCCGCCGGATGCTGGGCCTCGCGGCGGCCGATGTCTTCGGCTTCGACACCGCGAAGCTGGCCCCGCTCGCCCGGCGGATCGGCCCGACCCCGGCGGACCTCGGACAGAGCGCCGACCAGGCGTCGGTGGAAGCCTCCTGGGCCCGCTCCCGGGAGGTGGGCCGGCACTGGCTGACCGGCCACGACTTCCCGACGCTGGGGGTCTCGTCATGACGCCGGACCGCTACACGGTCATCTCGGCCGACTGCCACGCGGGCGCGGACCTGCTCGACTACAAGCCCTACCTGGAGAAGCGCCACCACGACGAGTTCGACGCCTGGGCCGCCCACTACGTCAACCCGTACGAGGACCTCTTGGCGGACACCGCGGACCGCAATTGGAACTCCGCCCGCCGGCTGGCCGAACTCGAAGCGGACGGCATCGTCGCGGAGGTCGTCTTCCCCAACACCATCCCGCCGTTCTTCCCCAGCGCGGCCCTGATGGCGCCCGCGCCGACGGCGGCCGAATTCACCCTGCGCTGGGCGGGGCTGCGGGCCCACAACCGGTGGCTGGCGGACTTCTGCGCGGATGCCCCGGGCCGCAGGGCGGGCGTGGTCCAGATCCTGCTGAACGACGTCGAGGAGGCGGTCGAGGAGATCCGCCGCACGAAGGAGGCCGGCCTGACGGGCGGCGTCCTGCTCCCCGGCGCCCCGCCCGGCTCCGGCGTCCCGGAGCTCTACTCCGCGGCCTACGACCCGATCTGGGCGGTGTGCGACGAACTCGACGTCCCGGTCAACCACCACGGCGGCTCGGCGTCCCCGCCCCTGGGCGACGAGCCGGCCGCCCGGGCGGTGTTCATGGTGGAGACCACCTGGTTCTCCCACCGCGCCCTGTGGCACCTGATCTTCGGCGGGGCCTTCCGCCGCCACCCCGGTCTCAGGCTGGTCCTGACGGAGCAGGGCTCGGGCTGGATCCCCGGCGTGCTGGACATGCTGGACTACTACCACGCCCGGTTGGTCGCCGCCTCGGCCACGGCGGAGGCCAAGTTCGGCGCGGGCCTCGCGGAGTCGATGGGCAAGGGCCCCGGCGAAGTCTGGCGCGACAACTGCTTCGTGGGGGCCAGCTTCATGCGCCCCCACGAAGTCCCGCTGCGGGAACGGATCGGGCTCGACAAGATCATGTGGGGCAGCGACTACCCCCACGACGAGGGCACCACGCCCTTCTCCCGCGAGGGCCTGCGCATCGCCTACGCGGGTCTGCCGAGGGAGGAGGTCGCCGCCATGGTCGGCGGCAACGCGGCCCGCGTCTACGGCTTCGACCTGCCCCTGCTGGACGCGGTGGCCGCCACGTGCGGCCCCCTGGTCTCGGAGGTCGCCCGGCCGCTGAGCGAGGTCCCGCCCGAGGCCACGAGCCCGGCCTTCGCCCGCGGCGGCTCGGTGCGCGTCTGGTGACATCGACCCGCCGGAGCGGCTCAGTTGACGTAGGTGAGCCGCTCCGGCGCGATCAGCTCGGGCGCCGGTGAAGGCGGACCTGTGGTCCGTCTCGATCCGCAGGGAACGCAGGCCGGCCGGCGGAGCCAGGTCCACGACGTCGGCGCATTCGACGATCCGCAGGGCGGTTCAGCTCCGGCAGGTCCGCCAGCGGTGCCGGCCCGCCGGGGCACCCGCAGCGCAGCAGCATCGGCTCGGTCAGCCTCCGGTAAGGGGCCGGCAAGCCGAGGTCCACCGAGACGGTGTGCCGGATCTGGAGCGACGTCAGGCCGGCGAGCGGCTGCCGCACCGCGAACTGCGCGGGTCGGCGACCGCGTCCAGGGCGGTCGGGCGTTCGCGGTCGGGCAGTCCCGTGGCTGCCCCGCCCTGGCCGACCAGTATGCGCGGTACCCCCGGTAACACGGTCGGATACCGATCGGTAACAACCTCTAGCGGCGCCCCCGGAGGCGCCTTTATGGTGCGGGCATGCCGAACCTGCCCGATGTCGTGCTGTGGTCCATACCCGCCTTCGTGCTGCTCACCGTCATCGAGTTGGTGAGCTACCGGATCCATCCCGACGAGGATGCCGCCGGGTACGACACCAAGGACGCGGTCACGAGCGTCACCATGGGGCTCGGCAGCATCGGGTTCGACCTGCTGTGGAAGATCCCGGTCGTCGCGGTCTTCACGGCGGTCTACGAACTCACCCCGCTCCGCGTGCCCTTCCTGTGGTGGACCGCCCTGCTGATGCTGCTCGCCCAGGACTTCCTCTACTACTGGCAGCACCGGCTCCACCACGTCATCCGCATCCTGTGGGCCTGCCACGTGGTGCACCACAGCAGCCGCAGGTTCAACCTCACCACCGCCCTGCGCCAGCCCTGGACCAGCGCGACCACCTGGTGGTTCTACCTGCCGATGGTCGCCCTCGGCGTCCACCCGGCCGCGATCCCCTTCTGCTACGGCCTCAACCTGCTCTACCAGTTCTGGGTCCACACCGAGCGCATCGGAAAGCTGCCGCGGGCCTACGAGTACGTCTTCAACACCCCCTCCCACCACCGCGTCCACCACGCCTCCCAGGGCGGCTACCTCGACCGCAACTTCGGCGGCATCCTGATCGTCTGGGACCGGATGTTCGGGTCCTGGGTGGGGGAGACGGAACGGCCCGTCTACGGGCTCACCAAGAACATCGACACCCACAACCCGCTGCGCGTCGCCACTCACGAATACGCCGCCATCGCCCGCGACGTGCGGGCCGCCCGCACCTGGCGCGAGCGCGCCGGACGGGTCTTCCGCGGCCCCGGCTGGCAGCCCGTCCCGACCGCCGCGCCCGCCAAGTCCCCGGCGGAGCAAGCCGCGTGAGCGCCGCCGACTCCCGTACCCCCTCCTGGGCCCGCCCCGTACCGGACGACACCCGGGGACGGACGCTGCTCGCCGCCTTCGCCGCAGCCGGCGTGCTCGACCTCGCCTCACTGCTCGCCGGTTGGCACCTCGGCCACGTCCTCGCCAAGCCGCTGCTCATGCCGTTGCTCGTGGCCTACGTCTGCTCGCGGCGTCAGGGGGGCACCCGGCTGCTGGTCGCGGCCCTGCTCTTCGGGTGGGGCGGGGACCTGGCACTGCTCTTCGACGCCCCCGCCGGCTTCCTGATCGGCATGGGCTCCTTCGCCGCGGGCCACGTCTGCTACCTCCTGCTCTTCGGCCGGGGCAGGACGAGCCCCGCGCTCGGGGGCGCGTACGCCCTGGTGCTCGTCGCCGTGGTCGCGCTGCTCTGGAACGACCTCCCGGCCGGGCTGCGGGTGCCCGTCGCCGGGTACAGCCTGCTGCTCACGGCCATGGCCTGCCGCGCCGGCGTCCTCGGGACGCGCGCGGCGATCGGCGGGGCGCTGTTCCTGCTCTCCGACACCCTCATCGCCACCGGCGTCGCCGAGTGGCCGCAGCCGCCCCGCCCGGACTTCTGGATCATGGCCACCTACCTCGCGGCCCAGTACCTGCTGGTCGCGGGCGTCATGGGCACGGGCGCACCCACCTCCCGGCAGGCGTACGGTAGGTCAGTCATACAAGACTGAACCAACCCGATCCGGAGGGCTGCACCACCATGCGTGCCACCGTCATCCACGCCCCGCACGACATCCGCGTGGAGGAGGTGCCCGACGCTGCGATCCAGCGCCCCGAGGACGCCGTCGTCCGCGTCCTGCGTGCCTGCATCTGCGGCAGCGACCTGTGGGCCTACCGCGGCGAGGCCGCGCGCGAGCCCGGCCAGCGCATCGGCCACGAGTTCCTCGGCATAGTCGAGGAGACCGGCTCCGCCGTCTCCGGCCTGCGCGCCGGCGACCTCGTCGTGGCCCCCTTCATGTGGTCCGACGGCACCTGCGACTACTGCTCCGAGGGCCTCTACACCTCCTGCGTGCACGGCGGCTTCTGGGGCTCGGTCGGTCACGACGGCGGCCAGGGCGAGGCCGTCCGCGTACCGCACGCCGACGGCACCCTCGTGAAGCTGCCCGCCGACGCCGCCTCCGACGACCACCTGCTGACCGCGCTGCTGGCGCTGTCCGACGTCATGGGCACCGGCCACCACGCCGCCGTGGGCGCCGGCGTCCGCAAGGGCTCCACGGTCGCCGTCGTCGGAGACGGCGCGGTCGGCCTGTGCGGCGTCCTCGCGGCCAAGCGGCTCGGCGCCGAGCGGATCATCGCCCTGGGCCGGCACGCCGCCCGTACGGACATCGCGAAGCTGTTCGGGGCCACCGACATCGTCGCCGAGCGCGGCGAGGCCGCCGAGGCGGCCGTCCGCGAGCTCACCGGGGGTCAGGGCGCCCACTCGGTCATCGAGGCCGTCGGCACCGAGCAGTCCATGCGCACCGCCGTGAACATCACCCGCGACGGTGGGGCCATCGGCTACGTCGGCGTCCCGCACGGCAGCGGCACCGGCCTCGACCTCGGTGTGATGTTCGACCGCAACATCACCCTGCGCGGGGGCGTCGCCCCGGTGCGCGCGTACATCCCGGAGCTGCTGGAGGACGTGCTGAGCGGCGCGATCGACCCGTCGCCCGTCTTCGACCGGGCCGTCGGCCTGGACGGGGTGCCGGACGGCTACCGGGCGATGGACGACCGCAGCGCCCTCAAGGTGCTGATCACGCCCTGACACGCGGTGCACGGACCGCGGGGGCCGGCCGGGGGAAACCCCCGGCCGGCCCCCGCGCGCATTCCGCGCCGGCTCGTGGCCGAGTACCGGGCCGCTCGGTTACTTGACGGCCTTGAGCGCGTCCACCACGCCGTAGCCGTAGTAGCCGGTCTGCCCCCACTTGCTCTGGCAGGTGGTGGCGTCGATCAGCGCGCCCGCGTCGTCGTAGATCTTGTCCGGGCAGGCCGTCTTCGTGGCCTGGGCCTTCAGCATCGCCTGGAGCTGCGCCGGCGTGGCCGTCGGGTGGGCGCTCTTGAGCAGGGCCGCGACGCCGGCGACGTGCGGGCCGGCCATCGAGGTGCCCTGCTTGTAGCCGTAGCCGCCGCCCGGAAGGGTGGACAGCACGCGGCCGTTGGCGTCCGGGGTGTCCGGTATCTGCCACTTGTCGCCGCCGGGCGCCGCCACGTCGATGACGCCGAGCCCGTAGCTGGAGTAGTAGGAGCGCACGCCCTTGTCGCCGGTGGCGGAGACGGAGACCACGCCCGGCAGTTGCGTCGGCAGGTCCAGGCAGTCGTGCGGGTCGATCGTGCGTGGCCCGGGGGTCCCGTCGTCCGGGCTCGTGTCGTCGACGATCGAGTGGGACGCCAGGTCCCAGTTCTCGTTGCCGGCGGACGCCACGTTGAGGACGCCCTTGCGCTCCGCGTACTTGCTCGCCCGGCCGAGGGCCTCCACCAGCGCCTTCTGGTCGTCGTCCGACTTGCAGTTGAAGTACCAGGGGTCGACGTAGTAGCTGTTGTTGGTCACCTCGATCCCCTTCTCGGCCGCGAACATGAAGCCGCAGACCACCGCTTCGGTGTAGAAGAGGCTGGTCCCGGGCTCGCTCACCTTGATCGCGGCGACCTTCGCGCCCGGCGCGACGCCGCTGACGCCGATGCCGTTGCGCGCGGCGGCGATGGTGCCCGCCACGTGGGTGCCGTGGTCACTGCCGTTCGGGTACGGGCGCCACGCGCCGTCCGTGGTGTCGGCGACGCCGCCGACGCAGTTGGCCGACTGGCTCTTGGAGAAGTTCGGGGCGAGGTCCGGGTGGGTGTCGTCGATACCCGTGTCGATGACGCCCACGGTGACGTCCGGGCTGCCGGCGTTGATCGCCTGCGCCTGGTCGGCCTTGATCGCCCGCAGGTCCCACTGGTTGGGCTCCAGCGGCTCCTGCCCCGGCTGCGCGGTCGCCGCCGCCTTGGCCGCGTCCGCCGCGCTGAGGCGCTGCGTGGTGCCCTCCTCGGTGGTCTGCACCGTCGCGAGGGGGGCGGTGCGGGTGGCGCCGACCGACACGAACAGGCCGCGCTGGGCCCGGAGCTGCTTGGCGAAGTCCGGGTTCTGGGAGTGGGCGACGATCACCCCGATCTGCTCGTACGAGATCACCACCGTGCCGCCTGCCCGCTCGACGGCCTTTTTGGCCGCCGTCACGGTGGCGTACGTGTTCAAATTCGCCACGTACGACAGCTTGGGCCCGGTCGTGTCGGGCTTCGCGCCGGCCGCCGCGTCCGCCGTCGTCCCCAGGGGCGCGGCGGAGGCCGCGACCGAGGGCAGGAAGGCGAGCGAGGCGGTGAGGGCCAGGGCGGCCGGTACGGCGAGACGGCCGTGCCTCTTGGGGGATCGTGACCCCAGCTGAGCCATGGGTTCTCCACATCATCCGTGAAAGGGCCGTCCGCGCGCGGTCGCGCGGGACGGCGGGTTCATGACAAGCGAACCTAGTGCCGGCCGTCACCTTTGCGCCATCAGTTCGAGGAATCGGGTGGAAGAGGAGCGGCGGGGAACGGGTCGCGGAAACGGAACGCGTTGAACCGTCCCGTCGCGCGAGCCGTGCCGTTGTCAGGGGGACCGGCGTTACCGCCCCCCACACGGAGGTTGTTGTGTCCGTACCCGCCCCCTCGCACCCGCGTCACAAGGAGAGCCCCCGGTGACAACCCAAGCAGCGGCGCAGCCGCCCGGCGGCGTCGAACCACGTCCGGCGGCCCCCACGGCCGAAGCGTTCGAACGCGTCCAGCAGAGCACGGAGTTCGCCGAACTGCGCCGCTCCCACCGCTCCTTCGCCTTCCCGCTCACCGTCGCGTTCATCGCCTGGTACCTGCTGTACGTCCTGCTCTCGAACTACGCGGGCGACTTCATGGGAACCAAGCTCTTCGGCAACATCAACGTCGCCCTCGTCCTCGGCCTCGCCCAGTTCGCGACGACCTTCCTCATCGCCTGGCTCTACTCGCGCCACGCCGCCACCGCGCTCGACCCCAAGGCGGCGGCCATCAAGGCCCGGATGGAGGCCGGGGAATGAGCACACCACTGCACCTGACGGTCGCCGCCGGCGCCACCGAGCACCGTCCGCTGATCATGACCCTGTTCGGGTTGTTCGTCGTCGCCACCCTGATCATCACCATCTGGGCCGGCCGACAGACGAAGGACGCCGCCGACTTCTACGCCGGCGGACGCCAGTTCACAGGCTTCCAGAACGGCCTGGCCATCTCCGGCGACTACATGTCCGCCGCGTCCTTCCTCGGCATCGCCGGGGCCATCGCGCTCTTCGGCTACGACGGCTTCCTCTACTCCATCGGCTTCCTCGTCGCCTGGCTGGTGGCGCTGCTGCTCGTCGCCGAACCGCTGCGCAACTCCGGCCGCTACACGATGGGTGACGTCCTCGCCTACCGGATGCGCCAGCGCCCCGTCCGGACCGCCGCCGGCACCTCCACCATCGTCGTCTCGATCTTCTACCTCCTCGCCCAGATGGCGGGCGCGGGCGTACTGGTCTCACTGCTCCTGGGCATCACCAGCGACGGCGGCAAGGTCGCCGTCGTCGCCCTCGTCGGCGTCCTGATGATCCTCTACGTGACCATCGGCGGGATGAAGGGCACCACCTGGGTCCAGATGGTCAAGGCCGTCCTGCTCATCGCCGGCGCCCTGCTCGTCACCTTCCTGGTGCTGCTGAAGTTCCACTTCAACATCTCCGAACTGCTGGGCAAGGCCGCCGAGAACAGCGGTCAGGGCGCCAAGTTCCTTGAGCCCGGCCTCAAGTACGGCAAGGACGGGATCACGAAGCTCGACTTCATCTCCCTGGGCATCGCCCTCGTCCTGGGCACCGCCGGACTGCCCCACATCCTGATCCGCTTCTACACCGTGCCCACCGCCAAGGCCGCCCGCAAGTCCGTCAACTGGGCCATCGGCATCATCGGCGCCTTCTACCTGATGACGATCGCCCTCGGCTTCGGCGCCGCCGCGCTGCTCAAGCGGGCCGACATCCTCGCCTCCAACAAGGCGGGCAACACCGCGGCCCCGCTGCTCGCCCAAGAGGTCGGTGGCGGCGCGGGTACCACCGGCGGCGCCGTCCTGCTGGCCGTGATCTCCGCCGTGGCCTTCGCCACCATCCTCGCCGTGGTCGCGGGCCTCACCCTGGCCTCGTCCTCGTCCTTCGCGCACGACATCTACGTCAACGTCATCCGCAAGGGCAAGGCCACCGAGAAGGAGGAGGTCCGCGCGGCCCGCTGGTCGACCGTCGTGATCGGCGCCGTCGCCATCGGACTCGGCGCCCTCGCCCGCGACCTCAACGTCGCCGGCCTGGTCGCCCTCGCCTTCGCCGTCGCCGCCTCCGCCAACCTGCCGACGATCCTCTACAGCCTGTTCTGGAAGCGTTTCACCACCCGGGGCGCGCTGTGGTCCATCTACGGCGGCCTGGTCTCCTCCGTCGTCCTGGTGCTCTTCTCCCCGGTGGTCTCCGGCAAGCCCACCTCGATGTTCAAGGACGCCGACTTCTACTGGTTCCCGCTGGAGAACCCCGGCATCGTCTCCATCCCCCTAGGCTTCCTCCTCGGGTGGCTGGGAACCCTCCTGTCGAAGGAGGAGGCCGACCCCAGGAAGTTCGCGGAACTCGAGGTCCGCTCCCTGACGGGAACAGGCGCGCACTGAAATACTCCAGACACCCGTCGTGGCCGTGTCGTATTTCCCTACGACACGGCCACGTCGCGTCTCGTTCATTCGGGCACCACAACAAGTCACAGGCGTCGCGTAGGCTCGAAAGCAGCGCACACATGTCTCATCCGAGCTGCGCGACCTCTATGAACCGGACAGGGGAGGGGGCCCACAGTGCTTCTCGACACTTACGGCCGCGTAGCCACTGACCTGCGCGTCTCACTCACCGACCGGTGCAACCTGCGCTGCACCTACTGCATGCCCGAAGAGGGCCTGCAGTGGTTGCAGAAGACGGACCTGCTCAGCGACGACGAGATCGTCCGACTGATCCGCATCGCGGTCACCCGGCTCGGCATCACCGAAGTCCGCTTCACCGGCGGTGAACCGCTGCTGCGGCCGGGTCTCGTCGGCATCGTCGAGCGCTGCGCGGCCCTGGAGCCGCGACCCATGATGTCGCTGACCACCAACGGCATCGGCCTCAAGCGCACCGCACAGGCGCTCAAGGCCGCCGGCCTGGACCGAGTGAACGTTTCGCTGGACACCCTGCGGCCCGAGGTGTTCAAGACCCTCACCCGACGCGACCGCCACCACGACGTCATCGACGGCATGGCCGCCGCCCGCGCGGCCGGCCTCACCCCGGTGAAGGTCAACGCGGTGCTGATGCCCGGCCTCAACGACGACGAGGCCCCCGACCTGCTCGCCTGGGCCGTGGAGAACGCGTACGAGCTCCGCTTCATCGAGCAGATGCCGCTCGACGCCCAGCACGGCTGGAAGCGCGACGGGATGATCACCGCCGGTGACATCCTCGCTTCGCTGCGCACCCGCTTCACCCTCACCGAGGAAGGCGCCGACGAGCGCGGCTCCGCCCCCGCCGAACGCTGGCTCGTGGACGGCGGACCGGCCACCGTCGGGGTCATCGCCTCCGTCACCCGCCCGTTCTGCGGCGCCTGCGACCGCACCCGCCTCACGGCCGACGGCCAGGTCCGTACCTGCCTCTTCGCCACCGAGGAGTCGGACCTGCGGGCGGCCCTGCGCTCGGGCGCCCCGGACGAGGAGATCGCCCGCCTGTGGCAGGTGGCGATGTGGGGCAAGAAGGCCGGCTCCGGCCTCGACGACCCGAGCTTCCTCCAGCCCGACCGCCCGATGTCGGCGATCGGCGGCTAGCCGCCCCACGCACGGCACGAGGCCCCGTCCGGCGACCGGACGGGGCCTCGTACCGTTTTACGGCGCGGCTGTGGCGCGCTTCTAGCGCTCGCGCTCCGAGCCCTCCGGTCGGACCCAGTCCGCCAGCTTCACGACGTCCTTCAGGAACCCGCGCACGCCCAGGAACTGCGAGAGGTGCTCGCGGTGCTCCTCGCACGCCAACCACGTCTTGCGGCGCTCCGGCGTGTGCAGCTTCGGGTTGTTCCACGCCAGGACCCAGACCGCCGCGGCCCGGCAGCCCTTGGCGGAGCAGGTGGGATCGGTGCCGGGCGCGCCGGTGTCCGTATCGGGGGAGTGCGCATCAGGGGAGTTCACGGCCTCAACCCTACAAACGGAAGGGCGACGCCGAGCAGCCACGGGGGGAGCTGCCCGGCGTCGGTCCGTCGCTCCGACGGGGGATGCGGAGCGCGTAGGCAGTATGTCACGCAGGACCCGGTGCGGTGCACCGGAACTTCATGATTGATCTGAGGTTTTCTTGAGGTTTCCCGCCTCCAGTGCCGGGTGCACAGGGGCGGGCAGGAAGTGCGAGGGCAGCGAGGGCGCCGACTCGCGTCCCGCGTTGGCGATGACCACCGCGACGTAGGGCAGCAGGGCGCCCGCCACCAGGGTCACGATCGCCACATGACGCTCCACGTTCCACAGGAAAACGGTCGCCAGGACCGACAGGGTCCTGATCGTCATGGAGATCACGTACCGGCGCTGCCGGCCCCGCACGTCCTCGCTGAGGCCCATTCGCGCTCCGGTGATCCGGAAGACCTCGGCCCCGTTCCGCTTCGACCGTTCCACGTTCCACCACCCGATCCACCCGCCGGGCGCTCCCGGCCCGGACCCTTCCACCGTACGCCGCCGTCATCGGGTCGAGGAGAGGGGGTGTCCCCCGAATGGCGCCGTCGGGCATGCGACCCCCGCGGGGCGGGCCGAAACTGGCCGCACCTGCGCACAACGCGCCACGAGGAGGCTCGACATGCATTGGTTGTGGGCGATCATCGTCGGTTTGGTGCTGGGGCTGATTGCCAGGGCCATCCTGCCGGGCAAGCAACACCAGCCGATCTGGCTGACCGTGATCTTCGGCATCATCGGAGGCGTCCTGGGCAACGCCGTGGCCACGTGGATCGGTGTGCACGACACCAAGGGCATCGACTGGATCCGGCACCTGCTCCAGCTCGCCGGCGCCGTCGTCATCGTCGGACTCGGCGACATGATCTACATGTCCCTGCGGGGCGACCGACGGCGTCAGACGACCTGACCTGACCCGGCGCCTCCCGGGGCGCGACGAAGGGGCCGGCCGGATCGAAGTCCGTACCGGCCCCTTCTCGCATGCCGGGACGTCAGCCGGCGACCTCGACCGCCGCGAGGTTCTTCTTCCCGCGGCGCAGCACGAGCCAGCGACCGTGCAGCAGGTCCTCCGAGGCCGGTACCGCGTCCTCCGAGGTCACCTTCACGTTGTTCACGTAGGCGCCGCCCTCCTTCACGGTCCGGCGGCCGGCGGACTTGCTGGCCACCAGCCCCGTCTCCGCGAACAGGTCGACCACCGGGCCGAGCTCGGCGACCTTCGCGTGCGGCAGCTCCGACAGGGCAGCGGCCAGCGTCGCCGGGTCCAGGTCGGCCAGCTCGCCCTGGCCGAACAGCGCCTTCGAAGCGGCGATCACGGCGGCGCACTGGTCGGCGCCGTGCACCAGCGTCGTGAGCTCCTCCGCCAGCGCCCGCTGCGCGGCGCGCGCCTGCGGCCGCTCGGCGGTCTGCGCCTCCAACTCCTCCAGTTCCTCGCGGGACTTGAAGGACAGGATCCGCATGTAGCCCGAGATGTCCCGGTCGTCCACGTTCAGCCAGAACTGGTAGAACGCGTACGGGGTGGTCATCTCCGGGTCGAGCCAGACGGCCCCGCCCTCGGTCTTGCCGAACTTGGTGCCGTCCGCCTTGACCATCAGCGGGGTCGCCATCGCGTGCACCTGCGCGTCCGGCTCGACCCGGTGGATCAGGTCGAGGCCGGCCGTCAGGTTGCCCCACTGGTCGGAGCCGCCCTGCTGGAGCGTGCAGCCGTGACGCCGGTACAGCTCCAGGAAGTCCATCCCCTGGAGGAGCTGGTAGCTGAACTCCGTGTAGCTGATGCCCTGGTCGGACTCCAGCCGCTTGGCGACCGAGTCCTTCGTCAGCATCTTGTTGACGCGGAAGTGCTTGCCGATGTCCCGCAGGAACTCGATGGCGGACATGCCCGCCGTCCAGTCCAGGTTGTTGACCAGGACCGCCGCGTTCTCGCCTTCGAACGAGAGGAACGGCTCGATCTGCGAGCGCAGCCGGTTCACCCACTCCGCGATGACCGCCGGATCGTTCAGGGTGCGCTCGGCGGTCGGACGCGGGTCGCCGATCTGACCGGTGGCCCCGCCGACCAGCGCCAGCGGCCGGTTCCCGGCCAGCTGGAGCCGGCGCATGGTCAGCACCTGCACGAGGTGGCCGACGTGCAGCGAGGCCGCGGTGGGGTCGTAGCCGCAATAGAACGTGACGGGACCGGCCGCGAACGCCTTGCGCAGCGCTTCTTCGTCGGTGGACTGGGCGAACAGCCCGCGCCACTTCAATTCGTCGACGATGTCCGTCACGGTCTTCCGACTCCTTCGAATGATGGGATTGCCGTCTCAGTCTATGGGGGTCAGACCCCCTTGCTGACCGAGCTCATGTTGAAGTCCGGGATCCGCAGGGCCGGCATCGCGGTGCGGGTGAACCAGTCGCTCCACTCGCGCGGGAGGGTCTTCTCGGTCCGGCCGGCCTCCGTGGCCCGCGACAACAGGTCCACGGGTGACTCGTTGAACCGGAAGTTGTTGACCTCGCCGAGGACCTCGCCGTTCTCCACCAGGTACACGCCGTCCCGGGTCAGGCCCGTGAGCAGCAGCGTCGCCGGATCGACCTCACGGATGTACCAGAGGCAGGTGAGCAGCAGGCCCCGCCCCCGGTGGCCGGTGCCCGCCACCATCTCCTCCAGGGACTTCTCGCCGCCCGCGTCCAGGATCAGGTTCCCGAAGCCGGGGGAGAGCGGGAGCCCGGTCAGGGCCGCGCTGTGCCGGGTCGTGGTCAGCCGGGCGAGCTCGCCCCCGCTGATCCACTCCGTGGGCGGGACCGGCAGCCCGTTGTCGAACACCGAGGCGTCGTCGCCGGAGCTGTGCGCGATCACGAACGGCGCGGACTCCAGGCCCGGCGCGTTCGGGTCGCTGCGCAGCGTCAGCGGCAGCTCCGACAGCCTGTCGCCGATCCGGGTGCCGCCGCCGGGCTTGGAGAAGACCGTCCGGCCCTCCACCGCGTCGCGGGCCGCCGCCGACCACATCTGGTAGATCAGCAGGTCCGCCACCGCCGTCGGCGGCAGCAGGGTCTCGTACCGCCCGGCCGGCAGGTCGAAGCGGCGCTCCGCCCAGCCCAGGCGTACGGCGAGCTCCGCGTCCAGCGCGGTCGGGTCCACGTCCTTGAAGTCCCGCGTGGCGCGGCCGGCCCAGGCCGAGCGCTGACGGTCCGGCGACTTCGCGTTCAGCTCCAGCGTGCCGTTCGGCTGGTCGTGCCGCAGCCGCAGCCCGGTGGAGGTGCCGACGTAGGTGGAGACCAGCTCGTGGTTGGCGAAGCCGTACAGCTCACGGCCGCCCGCGCGGGCCCGGGCGAACGCCTCGCCGAGGGCCGGGGCGAAGTCCGCGAACACCGCGGAAGAGGTCTCGGCGGGGGCGTCGGTGAAGTCCGGCGAGGCCGGGGTGCCGCTGATCAGGGCCTGGGCGTCCTCCGCCGGCGCCGCGTTCCGCGCGGCCGCCTCGGCGGCCCGCACCAGCGGCTCCAGGTCGTCCGACGTCACGGCGGAGCGCGACACGACCCCCGAGGCCGTGCCCTCCTTGCCGTCGACCGTCGCGATGACCGTCAGGGTCCGGCCGCGGGTGACGCCGTTGGTGGTGAGCGCGTTGCCCGCCCAGCGCAGGTTGGCCGTCGACTGCTCGTCGGCGATGACGACGCATCCGTCGGCGGTGGACAGCTCCAGGGCCCGCTCGACGATCTCGTGGGGCTTGGTACGAACCGACATCAGCGCCCGGCCTCCTGGGTCGTGTTCAGGATGTTCACGTCACGGAACAGCGCGGACGGGCAACCGTGAGACACGGCCGCGACCTGTCCCGGCTGTGCCTTGCCGCAGTTGAAGGCGCCGCCCAGCACATACGTCTGAGGACCGCCGACCTTCTCCATCGAGCCCCAGAACTCGGTGGTCGTGGCCTGGTACGCCACGTCGCGGAGCTGCCCGGCCAGCCGCCCGTTCTCGATGCGGAAGAACCGCTGCCCGGTGAACTGGAAGTTGTAGCGCTGCATGTCGATCGACCAGGAGCGGTCGCCGACCACGTAGATCCCGCGCTCCACCCCGCCGATCAGGTCCTCCGTGGACAGGCCGCCGGGATCCGGCCGCAGCGATACGTTCGCCATCCGCTGCACCGGCACGTGGCCCGGCGAATCGGCGAACGCGCAGCCGTTGGAGCGCCCGAGCCCGGTCAGCTTCGCGATCCGGCGGTCCAACTGGTAACCGACCAGGGTGCCGTCCTTGACCAGGTCCCAGCTCTGCGCCTCGACGCCCTCGTCGTCGTAGCCGACGGTGGCCAGGCCGTGCTCCGCCGTGCGGTCACCGGTCACGTTCATGATCGAGGAGCCGTACTTCAACGTGCCGAGCCGGTCGAAGGTGGCGAACGAGGTCCCGGCGTACGCCGCCTCGTAGCCCAGCGCCCGGTCGAGCTCGGTGGCGTGCCCGATGGATTCGTGGATGGTGAGCCACAGGTTGGACGGGTCCACGACCAGGTCGTAGCGCCCGGCCCGCACGCTCGGCGCCCGCATCTTCTCGGCGAGCAGGCCGGGGATCTGCTCCAGCTCCGCGTCCCAGTCCCAGCCGGTGCCCGTCAGGTACTCCCAGCCGCGGCCGGCCGGCGGGGCGATGGTGCGCATCGAGTCGAACTCGCCGGTGGAGGCGTCCACGGCGACCGCAGTGAGCTGGGGGTGGATCCGCACCCGCTGCTGGGTGGTGGAGGTGCCGGAGGTGTCCGCGTAGAACTTGTTCTCGTGGACGGCGAGCAGCGAGGCGTCGACGTGCGTCACGCCCTCGGCTGCCAGCAGTCGTGCGCTCCACTCCGCCAGCAGGGCCGCCTTCTCCGTGTCCGGCACGTCGAACGGGTTCACCTCGTAGGCGGAGATCCAGGTCCGGTCCGCGTGCACCGGCTCCGCGGCCAGCTCCACCCTCTCGTCGGAACCCGCCGCCTTGAGCACCTGGGCCGACAGCTTGGCCATGGCCACGGCCTGCGAGGCCACCTTGGCGGCGCCGTCCATGGTCAGGTCCACACCGGAGGCGAAGCCCCAGCTGCCGCCGTGCACCACGCGCACCGCGTAACCGAGGTCGGTGGTGTCCGAGCTGCCGGAGGGCTTCGCGTCGCGCAGCCGCCAGGAGGCGCTGCGGATTCGCTCCAGCCGGAAGTCGGCGTGGTCGGAGCCCAGCGCGCGAGCCCGCGCGAGCGCCGCGTCGGCGAGCGCCCGCAAAGGCAGCGCGGTGAAAGCCGCGTCGATGGAATGGGGCACGGAATTCCTCCCGGGGTCGGGGCCGGTCGCCCCGATCATGTCGCGCCCGGGGCCGTTGTGCACACTTCTTTCTGTAGAGACTCCACAGACGCTGCGGCAAGGCCCTGTCGGGCCCCGATTCTCCTTATCCGGGCCGGGACCGATAGGTTTTTGCCCATCACACAGCTAAGCGAAAGGGTGATCCGTTGAGCCGCTCGGTTCTCGTCACCGGAGGAAACCGGGGCATCGGCCTCGCCATCGCCCGCGTCTTCGTGGAGGCGGGCGACAAGGTCGCGATCACGTACCGGTCCGGCGAGCCGCCGCAGGAGCTCACCTCCCTGGGCGTCCTGGCGGTCCGCTGCGACATCACCGACTCGGAGCAGGTGGAGCAGGCCTACAAGGAGATCGAGGACAAGCACGGCGCGGTCGAGGTGCTGGTGGCCAACGCCGGCATCACCAAGGACACCCTGCTCATGCGTATGTCCGAGGAGGACTTCGCGTCGGTCGTCGACACGAACCTCACCGGTACGTTCCGCGTCGTGAAGCGGGCCAACCGCGGGATGCTGCGCGCCAAGAAGGGCCGCGTCGTCATGATCTCCTCGGTCGTCGGCCTGCTCGGCGCGGCCGGTCAGGCCAACTACGCCGCCTCGAAGGCCGCCCTCGTCGGTTTCGCCCGCTCGCTCGCCCGTGAGCTCGGCTCCCGCAACATCACCTTCAACGTCGTCGCCCCCGGATTCGTGGACACCGACATGACGAAGGTGCTCACCGACGAGCAGCGCGCGGTCATCATGCAGCAGGTCCCCCTCGGCCGCTACGCGCGGCCCGAGGAGATCGCGTCGGTCGTGAGCTTTCTGGCGTCCGAGAACGCCGCGTACATCACCGGAGCCGTCATTCCCGTAGACGGCGGATTGGGCATGGGTCACTGATCACCATGAGTGGAATTCTCGAGGGCAAGCGCATCCTCATCACGGGGGTGCTGATGGAGTCGTCCATCGCCTTCCACGCCGCGAAGCTGGCCCAGGAGCAGGGCGCCGAAGTCATCCTGACCGCCTTCCCGAGGCCGACGCTGACGGAGCGCATCGCCCGCAAGCTGCCGAAGCCGGCGAAGGTGATCGAGCTCGACGTCACCAACGACGAGCACCTGGCCCGCCTGGAGCAGCTCGTCCGCGACGAGCTCGGCGGCCTGGACGGCGTCGTCCACTCCATCGGCTTCGCGCCGCAGGACGCCCTGGGCGGCAACTTCCTGAACACCCCGTTCGAGTCGGTCGCCACCGCCATGCACGTCTCGGCGTTCTCGCTGAAGTCGCTCACCATGGCCTGCAAGCCGCTGTTCCCGCACGAGGGCGCGGCCGTCGTCGGCCTGACCTTCGACGCGCAGTTCGCCTGGCCGCAGTACGACTGGATGGGTCCGGCCAAGGCCGCGCTGGAGGCCACCAGCCGTTACCTGGCCCGTGACCTGGGCAAGGAGAACATCCGCTGCAACCTGGTCTCGGCCGGCCCGATCGGCTCGATGGCCGCGAAGTCCATCCCGGGCTTCTCCGACCTGGCGGAGGTGTGGAACTCCCGCTCCATGCTGGAGTGGGACATGAACGACCCTGAGCCCACCGGCCGGGCCATCGTGGCGCTGCTGTCCGACTGGTTCCCGAAGACCACGGGCGAGATCGTCCACGTGGACGGCGGCCTGCACGCCATGGGCGCCTGACCTTCCGCGCCGGAGCCCATCGGTCCGGCCCGTCGTCCGGTCCGATGGTCAGGCCCGTTACGTCCGTACGGCGGTGGCCGCGTTTTCCTCCGGGGAGGCGCGGCCACCGCCGTTTCGGCCCGTGGCGCGCGGGGTTTCACGGGGTGCGCGCGCGGGGGTCGAGCGGACGTTCGTCGGCCGACCGGATCTTCCCGAGTCGAAAACCGGGACGTATGCCTGCAAACTGACCGGGCCGGGATCTTCCCGGGTCCTTCGGGGAGGAGGTACGGGCGTGGGCGCGAGGCCGAACCGAGCGATGTCACTGCTGGTCACCTCGGTGGCCCTGGCCGCCCTGCTGATCCCCGGAGCCGTCGCGATCCCCGGAGCCGCCGCGCAGCCCGCGAGCGGCGAACCCGTGCCCGGAGCCCCTATGAACGGGGACGTCGGCGTCGTGGACCCGGCCGAGATCCCCGCCGAGCCGCCCGCGCAGTCCGCGTCGCCCGCCCGCGAGCTGTTCGGCGCCGACTGCGACACCGTGATCGAGGCGTCACAGGTGACGGCGTACTGCCAGAACAGGTTCCCGCGGACCGACCTGGTGCGGCTGCACGTCGAATGCGACCAGTGGTGGGACATCGACGGTGACGGCGCGGCCGTCGCCGTCGGGCCCGCCGGCCGGGTCGAGCTCGACGGCCGGTGCTGGAAGGAGGTCCGCTCGGCCTGGGTGAGCCACGAGCCCGGCTGAGCGACCGCTACCGCTCGCGGCGGCAGGCGAACGGGTACCCCGCGGCCTCCGACGCGGCCGTCTCCGCGTCCCCGCGCCGGATCGCCTCGATCAACCGGGCGTGGTCCAGGTGCGTCTGCGGACTCAGCTCCGGCCCGACGTCCGTCCGCAGCCAGTCGGCCACCAGGTCGCCCAGGTCCGCGTAGAGGCCGACCAGCACCTCGTTGTGCGAGGCCGCCACCACCGCCATGTGCAGGCTCACGTCCGCCGCGACGAACAGCTCCTTGTCCCCGCTGCGCCACGCTTCCTCGCGCCGGGCCAGCAACGCGTCCAGCTGGGCGAGGTCCCGTTCGGTGCGCCGCTGCGCCGCCAACCGCGCCGCCGAGGACTCCAGCGTCGAGCGGAGCTCCGCGATGTGCCGGGGGTCGGACGCGGCGAAGCGCCGGTGCATCACCCCGGCCAGCTCGCTGGTGGCGAGCACGTACGTACCCGAACCCTGGCGGATGTCGAGGAGGCCGTTGTGGGCGAGCGCCCGGACGGCCTCCCGGACCGTGTTGCGGGCGACGCCCAGCAGCTCGACCAGCTCGGGTTCCGTCGGGATGCGCGAGCCCACCGGCCACTCACCGGAGGTGATCTGGTTCCTGAGCTGGGCGATCACCTGATCGACGAGCGCGGATCGCCGGGGCGAGGTCAGCGGCATGCGGGCGGGTCCTCTCGGGACGTTCGACGCGTCGTCCTCGGAGGCGACGGATCGGGGACTGGACAACCAATCATCCCATGATTCTATGATGGAGCAATGTCCGAGGATGAGGTCCAGACCGTGAACCGGCCCCAGGCCGCCCGCACGGCGCCCCCGCAGCCCCGCACCACCCCTGCCACCCCCGAGCCGGCGTGGCTCGGGCCGGTGCTCATCGTCGGCATCGTGCTCGCCGCCCTCAACCTGCGGCCCGCCATCACCAGCCTCGGCGCCCTCTTCGAGGAGACCCGCACCGGTCTCGGCATGAGCGGCACCGTCGCCGGACTCGTCACCTCGGTCCCCGCCCTCTGCTTCGCCGTCTTCGGCATCACCGCACCCCGCCTCTCCCGCCGCTTCGGACCGGCCGCGGTCGTCTGCGCCGGCATGGCCGCCGTCGCCGCGGGCCTCCTGATCCGGCCCTTCGCCGGCAACGCCGCCGGGTTCCTCGCAGCCAGCGCCCTGTCCCTGGCCGGCATAGCGCTGACCAACGTGCTGCTCCCGGTGATCATCAAGCGCTGGTTCCCGGACCGGGTCGGCACCATGACCGGCCTCTACTCCATGGCCCTGGCCGCCGGCACCTCCCTCGCCGCCGCCGCGACCGTCCCGCTCACCTCCGCCCTCGGGGGCGACTGGCGCACCGGCCTGCTGGTCTGGGCGGTCATCGCCATCGCCGCCGTGCTGCCCTGGCTGCCCATCGCCGCGGCGGCCCGCCGCGCCCGGGACGCCGGCCCCGCGGCGGCCCCCGGCACCGGCCCGCGCGTCGTGCGAAGCCGCACCGCCTGGGCCCTGGCCGGCTACTTCGGCCTCCAGGCCACCAGCGCCTACGTCACCATGGGCTGGCTCGCGCAGATCTTCCGTGACGCCGGGGTCTCCGCCTCCACCGCCGGCGTACTGCTCGCCGTCACCATGTTCATGGGCGTCCCGCTCGCCTTCGTGATCCCCCGCCTCGCCGGCCGGATGCGCCACCAGGGCCCCATCGCCGTCGCCCTCGGCCTCTTCGGCTTCCTCGGGTACGCCGGTCTCTGGCTCGCCCCGGCGGGCGGCGCCTGGGCCTGGGCGCTTTTGCTCGGCGTCTCCAACTGCGCCTTCCCGCTCGTCATCACCATGATCGGACTGCGCGCCAAGTCACCCGCCGGGGTCGTCAAGCTCTCCGCCTTCGCCCAGAGCACCGGCTACCTGATCTCCATCCCCGGCCCGCTGCTCATCGGCGCGCTGTACCAGCACAGCGGCGGCTGGGACCTGCCGTTGGCGCTCATGGCCGGGCTGCTGGTCCCGCAGATCGTGCTCGGCGTGCTCGCCGGGCGGGACCGCACGATCGAGGGCGAATGCGGCATGGGAGACTGAGCGGCATGTCGCCCGTACTCGAACCGAACCCCCAGAACGGCCACAAGAAGCTCGGCCTCGTGCTCGGCGCGATGCTCGTCGTGACCGTCGTCATCGCCGTCATCGCCTCCGTCGTCTCCCCCTGACGACCGCCCCCCTCGGGGCCGGGGGTAGGGACAACCCCCGTACCCCTAGGGGGTCAGGCTCAGGGTGATCTGGGGTGTGCCCCGGATGGGAGCCGCGGTGTCGAATCCCTAGATTCGACACCGCGAGCCAGTCCCACCAGCACACCCACGGAGGCGGCCATGTCGGCCCCCACGCACGCCCCGTCCGGCTCCCGCCGTCGCACCCGCACCGCCGGTACGGGCGCCGACGCCCGGCTGCACTGGTGGGCGCTGGCGCTGCCCGCGCTCGCCTTCTGCCTCCTGCTGCTGCTCCTCGCGGGATCCGGCGAGGCACACGCCGTGAGCGGCGAAGGCCCCTCCCTCGTCCACGTCACCGCACAGCTCCTGCGCGCGGTCGGCTGACCGGCGCACGCCGGGGCGCACAGGGGGCGCAAGGCGGCGCCGCACCCCGGCCGGGAACCCCTCAACACCCCGCGCCCCATGGCTCATTTCATGCGAAGCTGGGCTTCATGAGCGCCGACACACCCCGCAGGATCGTTCTCCTCCGGCACGCCAAGGCCGAATGGTCGGACGGCACAGACCACGAACGCCCGCTGGCGGAACGCGGCCGGCACGACGCCCCGGCCGCCGGCCGGAAGCTGACCCAGACCGGCATCGACTTCGACCTGGCCCTCTGCTCGACCGCCGCCCGGACCCGCGAGACCTGGAAGCTCGCCGTCCAAGAGCTCCCGCACCGGCCGAGGACCACGTACGAGGAGCGGCTCTACGACGCCTCGCCGGGCGAGCTCATCGCCCTGCTGAACGAGACCCCCGACGATGTGGCCGACCTGCTGGTCATCGGGCACAACCCGGGGATGCACGCCCTCGCCGGCGCCCTGTCCGGAACGGCCCAGGGGGACACGCTCCAGCGGATGAACCGCACCGGCTTCCCCACCTCGGCCCTCGCCGTGGTCTCCTTCGCCGGTACCTGGAAGTCCGTGGAGCACGGCGTGGGCACCCTGCTCGACTTCTGGACCCCCTCGGACCACTGACACCCCCGGCCACCCGCTGACGTCCCGACGACCCGCTGACGCCGTGAGCCCGGCCCCGTCCTGCCGGCCGGGCCCGGTGCTGGTGTCACGGAGGCCCGTCAGGCCAGGTCGGCGGCTTCCACTTCCTCACGCGTGATACCGAGCAGGTACAGCACCGCGTCCAGGAACGGCACGTTCACCGCCGTGTCCGCGGCCTCACGGACCACAGGCTTGGCGTTGAAGGCCACCCCCAGCCCGGCCGCGTTCAGCATGTCCAGGTCGTTGGCGCCGTCACCGATCGCCACGGTCTGGGCCAGCGGTACGCCGGCCTCCGCCGCGAAGCGGCGCAGCAGCCGGGCCTTGCCCGCCCGGTCCACGATCTCGCCCGTGACCTTGCCGGTCAGCTTCCCGTCGACGATCTCCAACACGTTCGCCGAGGCGAAGTCCAAGCCGAGCCGCTCCCGAAGGTCGTCCGTGACCTGCGTGAACCCGCCCGAGACCACCCCGACCTGGTAGCCGAGCATCTTGAGCGTCCGGATCAGGGTCCGGGCCCCGGGGGTGAGGCGCACCTCGGAGCGCACCTTGTCCACGACGGAGGCGTCCAACCCCGCGAGCAGCGCGACCCGTGCGTGCAACGACTGCTCGAAGTCGAGCTCACCGCGCATCGCCCGCTCGGTGACCTCGGCGACCTCGGCCTCACAGCCGGCGTGCGCCGCGAACAGCTCGATGACCTCGTCCTGGATCAGCGTCGAGTCCACGTCCATGACGACCAGGCGCTGCGCGCGGCGGTGCAGCCCCGCCGACACCACCGCCACGTCGACGCCGATCTGTGCGGCGGCGGTCGCCAGCGCGGTCCGAAGGGGCTCGGTCTCCGCACCGGAGACGGCGAATTCCACGGCCGTCACCGGATACTTCGCCAGGCGGAAGATGCGGTCGATGTTGCCGCCCGTCCCGGTGATCCGGGCCGCTATGGCCGCCGTCGACTCGGCCGTCAGCGGGTGGCCCAGCACGGTCACGTGCGAGCGACCACTGCCGCGCGGCCGGTTGTCGCCGGTCCCGGAGAGGATCTCGGCCTGCATCTTGAGCGACTCGGCCCAGCTGTGGACGGTGGCCCGCAGCTCGCCTTCGGTGCCGCCGACGGGCATGGTGACGAGGGCGCACAGGACGATGCGGCCACGGGTGACGACCTGCTCGATGTCGACCACGTCGACGGAGTAGGCGGCCAGGGTGTCGAACAGCCCGGCGGTGATCCCGGGACGGTCCTTGCCGAAGATCTTGACGAGGAGGGTGGGGACGTCGGAGGTCTGCGAAGCGCTCATGGTCCTCTCACCGTATCTTGGCCACTCCCGGACCAGGACCCCCGTCCCACCCAGCGGTCACAAGCTTCCCCGCACGTTCTCCCGCGCGCCATCCGGACGTGGCGTCGGAGTGTCCCGGCACACCGTTCCGTACGGGGCTCTCCTGGTGGCTTTCGACCGGTCTGCGCCCCTACGTGTACGCCCGGCACGGCCCCGATTCCACATGTGGGCCCGGGCCTGAAATAGTTCCCCCGGATGTTCGCCATCCCTAGACTCCCTGACGTCGGACTCCCTGACGCCAGGGGGATTCTCGGGGGACTTAAGTGGGGCTGGAGTGCCGGAACTCGTACTGGAATTGAATGGCAGGACTTGGACGCTCGATCCGTCCAGGTCGTACTCGCTGGGGCGCGATCCCCAGGGAGACATGGTGATCGATGACGCCCGGGTGTCGTGGCGGCACGCCACCATCGCCTGGAACGGCCGTGGTTGGAGCCTTGAGGACCACGGCAGCACCAACGGCACCTACGTGCACGGGAGTCGGGTCCAGCAGACCGAACTGGTGCCCGGTACGCCGGTCCACCTCGGCAACGCGACCGACGGGCCGCGGCTGAATCCGAGCGCCGCCGTCGCGGCGGCGGCCACGGCGCCCGCGTACCAGGGACAGGCCCCCGCGTACGAGGCCCCGCCCCAGCAGCCGCAGCAGCAGGCGTGGCAGCAACAGGCCCGGCCGCAGCAGCCGCAGCACTTCCCGCAGCAACAGGCCCAGCCGCACTTCCCGCAGCAGCAGGCCGGCGGCGCCCAGCCGGCGCAGGCCGCGGCCCCCGGTTACAGCGACCGCAGCCCGACGACGTTCCACCAGATCGACGTCGGCCGCGTCATGCGCATCGGTCGTGCCCTGGAGAACGAGCTCGTCGTCTCGGACCTCCAGGTCTCGCGCCACCACGCGGAGTTCCGCTCCACCGGCGGTCGCTTCGAGATCCACGACCTGGGCAGCCACAACGGCACCTACGTCAACGGCCAGCCGCTGCCCAAGTCCGGCACCGCGCTGCTCGGCCCGAACGACATCGTCGGCGTCGGCCACTCGACGTTCCGGATCGTCGGGGACCGGCTGGAGGAGTTCGTCGACACCGGCGACGTCTCCTTCTCGGCCCGCCACCTCACCGTCACCGTCGACGGCGGCAAGCAGATCCTCAAGGACGTCACCTTCGGCGTCCCGGAGAAGTCGCTCATCGGCGTCATCGGTCCCTCCGGCTCCGGCAAGTCGACCCTGCTCAAGGCGCTCACCGGCTACCGGCCTGCCAACCAGGGCGACGTCCTCTACGACAACCGCAACCTGTACAAGCAGTTCGCGGAACTCCGCCAGCGCATCGGCCTGGTCCCGCAGGACGACATCCTGCACAAGGAACTCAAGGTCAGCACGGCCCTCAAGTACGCGGCCAAGCTCCGCTTCCCCGGCGACACCGCCGAGTCCGAGCGCGCGGCCCGTATCGACGAGGTGCTGCGCGAGCTCAAGCTCGACATCCACAAGGACAAGAAGATCACCTCGCTGTCGGGTGGTCAGCGCAAGCGCGTGTCCGTCGCCCTGGAGCTGCTCACCAAGCCGTCCCTGATCTTCCTCGACGAGCCCACCTCCGGCCTCGACCCGGGCATGGACCGCGACGTCATGCAGCTCCTGCGCGGCCTCGCCGACGACGGCCGCACCGTCCTCGTCGTCACGCACTCGGTGGCCGAGCTGTCCATCTGCGACAAGCTGCTGGTCATGGCCCCGGGCGGCTCGGTCGCGTACTTCGGCCCGCCGGCCGAGGCGCTGAACTTCTTCGGCTACTCCACCTGGGCCGACGTGTTCTCCGCCTTCGAGAACTTCCGCGACTACGACTGGGCCGGCCGCTGGAAGGGCTCGCAGCACTACCAGCTCTACGCCGCCGACATCGACGCGGTGGCGCCGCAGTCGGTCGCGATGCCCTCGCAGCAGCAGATGAACCCGCCGAAGCCGCAGGGCTGGGGATCACAGCTGTGGACGCTGATCCGCCGCTACGTCTCGGTGATCGCCTCGGACAAGGGCTTCCTGGCCCTGATGGTGCTCCTTCCCGCGGTCCTCGGCATCGTCTCCGTCGTGATCCCCGCGAAGTTCGGCCTCGCCCCGCCCACGCCGCCGAGCCGATTCAACGGCGACGCGGGCACGATCATGCTGATCCTCAGCGTCGGCATGTGCTTCTCGGGAGCGGCGAACTCGGTCCGTGAACTGATCAAGGAACGGGTCATCTACGAGCGGGAACGCGCGACGGGCCTGTCCCGGTCGGCGTACCTCATGTCGAAGGTGATCGTCCTCGGCCTCATCACGGCCATCCAAGGCGTGATCATCTGCGCCATCGGCTTCATCCCCCGCAAGCTGCCGGCCGAGGGCCTGTTCATGTCCCCCGCGGTCGAGCTCTGCATCGCGGTCACCTCGCTCGGCTTCACCGCCATGATGTTCGGCCTGGTGATCTCCTCACTGGTGAAGACCGCCGAGAAGACCATGCCGCTGCTGGTCATGTTCGCGATCGTCCAGGTCGTCTTCACCGGCATCCTCTTCCAGCTCTACGACAAGATCGGCCTGGAGCAGTTCGCCTGGCTGATGCCGTCGCGTTGGGCCGTCGCCGCCGCCGGCACCACCCTGAACCTCGGCAAGTTGATGGCGCCGTGGGATCCGGAGAACCCCACCAACACCGACCCCCTGTGGGACCCGAGCGCCGGCCAGTGGTTCCTGGACATCTTCGTCCTGCTGGCCCTCGGCGTCGCCTGCGGCTTCGCGGTGGCCCGCCTGCTGCGCCGCCACGAGCCCGAGGTCATGCGCAACTAGCGCGACCCGCGCGCGAAGCACCGCGCACGAGCGCGAGCATGGGCGAACGCGAACGCCTCAGGGCGGCACCCGGAACACCGGGGGCCGCCCTGAGGCGCATGGGGGCTGCTCTGCCGCCAGGACCAGCTCGGACGGGGTCCTAGTAGGCGCTGTTGACGTTGTCCATCGAGCCGTAGCGGTCGGCCGCGTAGTTGCAGGCGGCGACGATGTTCGCGACCGGGTCGTACAGGTCGAACTTCGTGCCCTTGACGTGGTAGGTGGCGAAGGTCGGCTGGATGACCTGGAGGAGACCCTTGGACGGGATGCCGTTCTGGGCGTTGATGTCCCAGTTGTTGATCGCCCGCGGGTTGCCGCTGGACTCACGCATGATGTTGCGGTGGATGCCGGCGTAGGTGCCCGGGATGCCCTCGCGCTTCATGATGGACAGGGCTTCCTTGATCCAGCCGTCCAGGTTGTTCGCGAAGACCGGGGTGCGAATCGCGGAACGGCTGGCGGCGGCCTTCTGCTCGCGCGCCTTCTTCGCCGCGGCGGCGGCGTCGACCGCGACCTTGGCCTTCGCGTTCTTGTCGGCGATGGCGAGCTGCGTGCCGAGGTGCGCCTGCACGGTCTTCGTCTGGGCGCCGTCCACGACCTTCGTCCACGCCACGGGGGCGAGGGCGACCGTCGTCCCGCTCGTCTCGGCGGCGTTGGCCGGAACGAGGGAGAAGGCGAGCGCGGCGGCGCCGAAGGTGGCGATGCCGGCGAAGGAGAGCTTCTGGGCCTTGGTCAGACGAAGACTGTGGCCGGGGGTGCTGGTCTCGGACATGCGTGAGCAACCTCTTCGAATAGCGGGGGCCGCAGGAAAGCGCCGCGGGATCCGGGGATCCGCGGCGCTGTGCGACGTCGACATTCTTAGCGGTGGCAAAAAGGCATGGCAAAGGTGTGACGTACGATCCCGCTTAGTGGATCAGGGCCGCCCGATCACGCCCGATCCGAGCCGGCGCCACTAGGCGGAGCAGTGCTGACAGCCCCTTTAGGTACGTACTACGCGGCTTCGTAAGTGACCTGCGTCCTATGCCGGGGCTCACATCGGGCAGGTGGCGGTCTCACCGTGCGTTGCCGTTGCAATGCATTCGGTGAACGGCCTCATCCCCAGGCGGCAGGCGAAGGGCCCGAACCTCCACCCGGAGACGGAGCCGACCCCCTCGCCGGCGGTCCCACCCGCAGGCCCCCGTACCCCCGTACCCGACGCGCATGCGCCCGGACCGAACGTCTCGCGGACCACCGGGACGAGTCCCCACGACCTACGCCCGAGGACCGATCCCGCAGGTCAGGGGCGCCGGTACGGTGAGCCCATGCACCCCGACGGACCCTGCACCGGACTGGCCGCCGTCAGTACCGCGCTGCTGGCCATGAGCCGCCGCCTGGAGGTCCACGACGTCCTGCGGACGATCGTCGTCTCCGCACGCGAACTCCTGGACGCCGAATACGCGGCCCTGGGCGTCCCGGACGACCACGGCGGCTTCGCCCAGTTCGTCGTGGACGGCATCAGCGAGGAACAGTGGCGAAGGATCGGCCCACTGCCCCGCCAGCACGGCATCCTCGCCGCGATGCTCCACGACGAGGGCCCCGAGCGGCTCACCGACGTACGCCGGGACCCGCGCTTCGGCGGCTGGCCCGCCGCCCACCCCGACATGTCCGACTTCCTCGGCATGCCCATCCGGGACGGCGAGGAGACCCTCGGCGCCCTCTTCCTCACGAACAAGCACGACAAGGGCGTCAATGGCGACAACGGCGACAAGGGCGGCGCGCCCGGCGGCCGCGGGTTCACCGACGAGGACGAGGAACTCCTCTCCCTCCTCGCGCAGCACGCCGCCATCGCCCTCACCAACGCCCGCCTCCACGAACGCAGCCGCGAGCTCACCATCGCCGAGGAACGCTCCCGCCTCGCCCACGAGCTGCACGACGCCGTCAGCCAGAAGCTGTTCTCCCTGCGCCTCACCGCCCAGGCCGCCGCCGCGTTGGTGGACCGCGATCCCGCCCGGGCCAAGGACGAACTCCAGCAGGTCGCCGCCCTCGCCGCCGAAGCCGCCGACGAACTGCGCGCCGCCGTCACCGAGCTCCGCCCCGCCGCCCTGGACGAGGACGGGCTCGTCGCGACCCTGCGCGACCACGTCCGCGTCCTGGACCGCGCCCACGCCGCACACGTCACCTTCACCTGCGACGGAATACGGGCCCTCCCCGCGAGCCAGGAGGAGGCCCTCCTCCGCGTCGCCCAGGAGGCCCTCCACAACGCCCTGCGCCACTCGGGCGCCGACCGTGTCGAGGTCGCCCTGACCCGGCACGCCGCCGGCGCGCTGCTGGCCGTACGCGACAACGGCCGCGGCTTCTCGCCCCGGGCCGTGCGCACCGCCGGCCGCCACCTCGGCCTCGTCTCCATGCGGGACCGGGCCGGCGGCGTCGGAGGCCAGCTCGAAGTCCGCTCGGAGCCCGGAGCGGGCACCACGATCGAGATGGAGGTCCCCGGTGGCTGACACACCCATCCGCGTTCTGTTGGTCGACGACCACCAAGTGGTCCGGCGCGGACTGCGCACCTTCCTGGAGGTCCAAGAGGACATCGAGGTCGTCGGCGAGGCCGCGGACGGCGAGGAGGGCATCGCCCGCGCCGAGGAGCTGCGCCCCGACGTGATCCTGATGGACGTCAAGATGCCGGGCACCGACGGCATCGAGGCGCTGCGGCGGCTGCGCGACCTCGCGAACCCGGCGCGGGTCCTGGTCGTCACCAGCTTCACCGAACAGCGGACGGTGGTGCCCGCGCTGCGGGCGGGGGCCGCCGGATACGTCTACAAGGACATCGACCCCGACGCCCTGGCGGGAGCCATCCGCTCCGTCCACGCGGGGCACGTCCTGCTCCAGCCGGCGGTCGCGGAGGCCCTGCTGACCCAGGAGGACCAGCCCTCGTCCTCACCGCGCGCCGGCGCCCTGACCGACCGGGAACGGGAGGTCCTCTCCCTCATCGCGGACGGCCGCGCGAACCGGGAGATCGCCCGCGCGCTCGTCCTGTCCGAGAAGACGGTCAAGACGCACGTCTCGAACATCCTGATGAAACTGGACCTGTCCGACCGCACGCAGGCCGCCCTGTGGGCGGTCAGGCACGGGATCGTCGACGCCTGAGCCCCCGGTTCGGGCCGGTGTGAGATTCATACGGTCGGGTGTATGTCGCCCACATGGCGTATCCCGACGGAGGAGCGGCCGTTCTCCATGCATGCCGCGGCGGCCGGCCGCGGCGGACGTACTGGAGGAAAGAAGAACGTGAAGAACTTCAAGAAGGCCACTGCCGTCACCATGATCGCGGGTGGCCTCCTGGCCGCCGGCGCGGGTGTCTCCTCGGCGCACGGCGGTGCGTCGGCGGCGGGCGAGGCCCAGAACTCGCCGGGCGTGGCCTCGGGGAACCTGGTCCAGGCCCCCGTGAACGTCCCCGTCAACGTGGTGGGCAACTCGGTCAACGTGATCGGCCTGCTGAACCCCGCCTTCGGCAACACGGGCAACAACGCCTGACCCACCCGCTCCACCGACCCCGCTTCCCCTTCTCCCCGGAAGCGGGGTCTCCCCACTCTTCCGCCGCCGGCTCCCAGGCCATCCCAGCCTCGCCGGGGCTTGCCATTCCAGCCTCGCCGGCGTTTGAGGCGTGGGGTCCGGGGCGGAGCCCCGTAAAGCCCGGCGCAGCCGGTGCCGCGCCGCGCAACGGCGCCGCACCCGGCCCCCGGAGGGCCCCGCCGAACCCCCGGAGCGCCCGGTCAGCCCCGCTCCCGCTCCTCCACCGCCGCGTTGTACGCCGCGACCAGCGCCCGCCGCGCCACCCGCTCCACGGGCCGCAAGGCCTCGCCCCGCGCCGCCATCTCCGAGGCGGCCACCGCGCCGCCGTGCCCGTTCTCGTACGCCAGCGACACCATCAGGTCCACCCGCTGCGCCAGCGACAGCACCCGGACCGCCCGCGCCGGGTACCCCGGGGCCAGCACCTCCCGCCCGGCCTCCGCCCGTGCCCGGTACGCCGACAGCGCCGCCTCCGCCATCGGTCCCGACCCCGCCACGTCCAGCCGGGTCAGTACCTGCGTCGCCTCGCGCAGCGCCTCCGCCAGCTCCCGCTCCGCCTCGCCGAGCGACGGCACGTCCGCCGGCGGGGCCTCCCGTACCGGCAGACAGTGCCAGACCACCTCGACGTGCACGTCCCCGGCCGGTCCCGCCTCCGTCACCTCCGGCACCAGACCCATCGCCGCCCCCACCGCGACCACCGCCTCCTCGGCCTCCAGCGCCCGCGCGTTGAACTCCGGCGGCCCGCTGAGCCCCAGCGGGTGGCCCGGCGCCGGCAGCGCCACCCGCAGCCCGGTCACCCCCAGCGCCCGCATCCGGCCCAGCGCCAACGTGAGCCCCACCGGCCCGGACTCCCCGGGCAGCCCCGCCACCCGGTGCACGGCGTCCTCGCCCACGATCGACAGCACGGCCTCGTCGGGCGAGACCAGACCGGCCAGCAGCGCGTTCCCCCAGGCGGCCAGCCGCCCTGAACGTGGTTCGAAAAGCATCCCCCCACTTTACGGATCAGCCCGGGGGACCGGCCTGGCGCCCGGACCCCTCCGCCAGTGGCGTAGGTTTTCCCCTGGGGCTGCGCCTACCGGTGCACAGACGAACCGAGACTGCAAGGGGAGACAACACGCTCATGAGCGATGTTCTGGAGCTGGTGGACGTATCCGTGGTCCGCGAGGGCCGGGCGCTGGTGGACCAGGTCTCCTGGTCGGTGAAGGAGGGGGAGCGCTGGGTGATCCTCGGCCCCAACGGCGCCGGGAAGACCACCCTGCTCAATGTCGCCTCCAGCTACCTCTTCCCCACCACGGGCGGGGCCACCATCCTCGGCAGCACCCTCGGCAAGGTCAACGTCTTCGACCTGCGCCCCCGTATCGGAGTCGCCGGCATCGCGATGGCCGACAAGCTCCCCAAGCGGCAGACCGTCCTGGAGACCGTCCTCACCGCCGCCTACGGCATGACGGCGACCTGGCAGGAGGAGTACGAGGACATCGACGAGCAGCGCGCCCGCGCGTTCCTCGACCGCCTCGGCATGACGGACTACCTCGACCGGAAGTTCGGCACCCTCTCCGAGGGCGAACGCAAGCGCACCCTGATCGCCCGCGCGCTGATGACCGACCCCGAGCTGCTGCTCCTCGACGAGCCCGCCGCCGGTCTCGACCTCGGTGGCCGCGAGGACCTCGTACGGCGCCTCGGCCGCCTCGCCCGCGACCCCCTCGCGCCCTCCATGATCATGGTCACGCACCACGTGGAGGAGATCGCGCCCGGCTTCACGCACGTCCTGATGATCCGCCAGGGCAAGGTCGTCACCGCCGGCCCCATCGACCTGGAGCTGACCTCCCGCAACCTCTCGTTGTGCTTCGGCCTCCCGCTCGTGGTGGAGCGCAACGACAGCGACCGCTGGACCGCCCAGGGCCTCCCGCTCCGCTAGGCACCGTCGCCGGACCCGGCCGGCCCGCACCGCACCCTGTCCCGACCGCGCCCGCCAGACCTACCATGACCATGTGACCAACATCGACGCATGGGTGTGGTGGCTCATCGGCGCGGTCGGACTGGGCATCCCCCTGGTCCTCACGGCGATGCCCGAGTTCGGCATGTTCGCCGTCGGCGCGGCCCTCGCCGCCGTGACGGCCGCGCTCGGCGGGGGAGTGGTGGCCCAGGTACTGGTGTTCGTGATCGTGTCGATCGCGCTCATCGCCGTCGTCCGTCCCCTCGCCAACCGCCACCGCGACCAGCGCCCCCAACACCGAAGCGGCATCGAGGCGTTGAAGGGCAGGAGCGCCGTCGTCCTCGAACGCGTCGACGGACGCGGCGGCCGCATCAAACTCGCCGGCGAGATCTGGTCCGCCCGCACCCTCGACTCGGACACCAGTTTCGAACCCGGCCAGTCCGTCGACGTCGTCGACATCGACGGGGCGACCGCGGTCGTCATGTGACAACCACCCGACTCGCGGCCCCAGGGTCTGCGAGACTCCGATCAACGGGGCAGCACAGACAGCCGGAAGGGCACGGGGAACCGCATGCAACCGATCATCATCGTCCTGATCATTTTGGTGGTTCTGGTCTTCATCGCACTGGTCAAGACGATCCAGGTGATCCCGCAGGCCAGCGCCGCCATCGTCGAGCGGTTCGGCCGCTACACCCGCACCCTCAACGCGGGCCTGAACATCGTCGTCCCGTTCATCGACTCGATCCGCAACCGGATCGACCTCCGCGAACAGGTCGTCCCCTTCCCGCCGCAGCCCGTCATCACCCAGGACAACCTGGTCGTCAACATCGACACCGTCATCTACTACCAGGTCACCGACGCCCGGGCCGCGACGTACGAAGTGGCCAGCTACATCCAGGCCATCGAGCAGCTCACCGTCACCACCCTGCGCAACATCATCGGCGGCATGGACCTGGAGCGGACCCTCACCTCCCGCGAGGAGATCAACGCCGCCCTGCGCGGCGTCCTGGACGAGGCCACCGGCAAGTGGGGCATCCGCGTCAACCGCGTCGAACTGAAGGCGATCGAGCCGCCGACCTCCATCCAGGACTCGATGGAGAAGCAGATGCGCGCCGACCGCGACAAGCGCGCCGCGATCCTCCAGGCCGAAGGTGTCCGCCAGTCGGAGATCCTGCGCGCCGAAGGCGAGAAGCAGTCCTCCATCCTGCGCGCCGAAGGTGACGCCAAGGCGGCCGCCCTGCGCGCCGAGGGCGAGGCCCAGGCCATCCGTACGGTGTTCGAGTCCATCCACGCCGGCGACGCCGACCAGAAGCTCCTCGCCTACCAGTACCTCCAGATGCTCCCGAAGATCGCCGAGGGCGACGCCAACAAGCTCTGGATCGTGCCGAGCGAGATCGGTGACGCCCTCAAGGGCCTCTCCGGCGCCATGGGCAATTTCGGTCCCATGGGCGGCGGTTCCGGCTTCAACCCGGCGGGCTCCGGCAAGGACGGCGCGAGCGCGGCCGACAAGGCCGCCGCCGACCGCCGCGAACAGCCCCCCATCGACTGACCGCGCGCCGCTTCCTGCATGATCAGTGAGGCCCCCCGACCTTCATGGCGGGGAGGCGACCCACTCATGCGAAGGGGATGGCAATGTCCATGTCCATCTGGGAATCACTCGCGGTCTTCGCCGCAGGTGTCGGAGCCGGCACCATCAACACCATCGTCGGCTCCGGCACCCTCATCACCTTCCCCGTCCTGCTCGCCACGGGACTGCCGCCGGTCACCGCCAACGTGTCCAACACCCTCGGCCTCGTACCCGGCTCGATCAGCGGCGCCATCGGCTACCGCAAGGAACTCAAGGGGCAGCGCGCCCGCATCATGCGCCTCGGCGCCGTCTCCCTCGTCGGTGGACTCGGCGGCGCCATCCTGCTCCTCACCCTGCCGTCGGACTCCTTCAACACGATCGTGCCGGTCCTCATCGGATTGGCCCTCGTCCTCGTCGTCCTCCAGCCCCGCCTCGCCGCCGCCCTGCGCGCCCGCCAGGAAGCCGCGGGCGGCGACACCGGCCACCCCGACGGCGGCCCCGCCCTGCTGACCGGAATGCTGATTTCCAGCGCCTACGGCGGCTACTTCGGCGCCGCCCAAGGCGTGCTCTACCTGGGCCTGATGGGGCTCCTGCTCCACGAGGACCTGCAACGGATCAACGCCGTCAAGAATGTCGTCGCCGCCCTCGTCAACGGCATCGCGGCCGTCTTCTTCCTCTTCGTCGCCGATTTCGACTGGACGGCCGTGGTCCTCATCGCCGTCGGCTCCACCCTCGGCGGCCAGATCGGCGCGAAGGTCGGCCGCCGACTGCCCCCGACGGTGCTCCGCGCCGTCATCGTGGCAGTCGGCCTCATCGCCATCGTCCAACTGCTGCTCCGCTGAACTGCGTAGCGAACCTACGCAGCCCGACGAACCCGCCTACCCCGACCGGCTAGGCGGTCCGCGCCAGCCACTCCGGCAACGCCTCGCGCCCACCCGAACCCAGGGCGAGCAGCATCGCGTCCGCCGGCGACGGAACGAACGGCTTGCGCAGCAACGGCATCCCCGCCTCCTCCGGAGTACGGGCCGCCTTGCGGTGGTTGTCCTCCGCACAGGACGCCACCGTGTTCAGCCAGGTGTCCCCGCCCCCCTGGGCCCGCGGCAGCACGTGGTCCACGGTCGTCGCACGCTTCCCGCAGTACGCGCACCGGTGCTGGTCGCGGGCCAGCACCCCCCGCCGCGACCAGGGAGCATGTCTTCGGAACGGCACCCGGACGTACCGGCAGAGCCTGATCACCCGCGGCATCGGAAGCTCCATGGTGGCCGCCCGGACACGCAGCTCGGGATGCGACTGTTCGACCACGGCCTTGTCCTGGAGCACCAGCACCACAGCCCGGTTCAACGTCACCGTCGACAGCGGCTCGAAGCTCGCATTCAGCACCAGCGTGTC
The DNA here is from genome assembly GCF_040645975.1 of Streptomyces sp. NPDC046557. Lineage (NCBI taxonomy): Bacteria > Bacillati > Actinomycetota > Actinomycetes > Kitasatosporales > Streptomycetaceae > Streptomyces > Streptomyces sp. NPDC046557. Next base: position 2,678 of record NZ_JBEYZH010000033.1, on the reverse strand, counting down.
CCGCATCTCGCCCACCTCCCGTGTGCAGGCCCGCGACCTCCCTGGCGGCAAGGCCCGGAACCACTCTGGCCGCGCGCGCCACGCGGGACAACGCAATAAAAATGCCCGGTCCTGGCCGTCTTTAGACCAGGACCGGGCAAACGCTCGGGAAACGATCAGCCCGCCGGAGCCTCGTACTCACCGATGAGCTGAGCACGGCCCAGCGTGTGGAACCGCAGATTGAACCCGACGACCGCCGGTGAGACGTCCGAACCCGGACCGAGCTTCTCCCGGTCCACCGCGTACACGGTGAACACGTACCGGTGCCGCTCCCCGGCCGGAGGCGCGGCCCCGCCGAAGTCCTTCGACCCGTAGTCGTTGCGCACGTGCACGGCCCCGGCCGGCAGCCCCTCGAACTTCCCGCCGCCCGCACCGGCCGGCAACTCCGTCACCGAGGCCGGGATGTCGAAAAGCACCCAGTGCCAGAACCCGCTGCCCGTCGGAGCGTCCGGGTCGAAGCACGTCACCGCGAAACTCTTCGTCCCCTCCGGGAACCCCTCCCACCGCAGGTGCGGCGAGCGGTTTCCGGCCGACTGGACCTGCGCCTCTCCCAGCTCCGCGCCGGGCGCCAGGTCATCACTCACCACGGAGAACGCGGGCACATCCGGGTGGAAGTCGTGCGGAAGCGGCGCCCTGCTCTGCTCGGCCACTGCTGAACCTCCTGATCGCTGAACCAGTACCGCCCCGAGCGTAGACATTGCTCAGAACCAGTTGCGCTGCGAACCCACGGAGGCGATCCACTGGTTCAAATACGCCGCCCAGTCGGTCCCCTCGTACGACTGCAGCCCCACCTGGAAGCAGCGGTAGGTGTCGCTGCCCTCGGAGAAGAGACCGGGCTTCTTGTCCATCTCCAGGACGACGTCCATCTCCCGCCCGTCCGAGACGAACGTCAGCTCCACCTGGTTCAGCCCCCGGTACTGCGACGGCGGCAGGAACTCGATCTCCTGGTAGAAGGGCAGCGTCTGCCGCGTCCCCCGGATGTGCCCGCGCTCCATGTCCGCCGAGCGGAACGAGAACCCGAGCCGACGGAACGCGTCCAAGATCGCCTGCTGCGCCGGCACCGGATGCACGTTGATCGGGTCCAGGTCACCCGCGTCCACTGCCCGCGCGATCTCCAGCTCCGTGCTCACCCCGATGTTCATCCCCCGGAGGTGCTGCCCCTCGAAGTGGGTGATCGGCGTCTCCCACGGGATCTCCAGCCCGAACGGCACCACGTGCAGCGCCCCCGGCTGTACCTGGAACGCGCCGCCCAGCCGCTGCTTCGTGAAGACGATGTCCTGCTTGTGCTCCTGCTCGCCGCCCTCCACCTCGACCCGCGCCTGGAGCCCGACCGACAACCCCTCGATCTGCTGCTCGACGGAACCGCCCTGGATACGGACCTCGCCCTGGACGATCCCGCCCGGAACGACGTTCGGCTCGGTGATGACGGTGTCCACCGAGGCACCACCGGCACCAAGCGCCGCGAACAGCTTCCTGAACCCCATGCTCTGACTCCCCTTGAAGCTCCGTGATGTGAAGGCCCCGGACATGACCCCGGCCCTCTGGTGATTACCCCTACAAACGCGGAACCCTAGGCCCCGGTTGCAAGCGCGCGACCTCCAGTACGCTCGACCGGATGAGCGCGCGACCCGACCGTACGCCCCTGCCCCGGTCCTTCTTCGACCGCCCGGTCCTCACCGTGGCCCCCGACCTGCTCGGCCGCACGCTGGTCCGACGCACACCCGAGGGCCCCCTCGAACTACGCATCACGGAAGTGGAGGCGTACGAGGGTGAGGCCGACCCGGGTTCCCACGCCTACCGCGGCCGCACCCAGCGCAACGCGTCGATGTTCGGGCCGCCCGGACACGCGTACGTCTACTTCATCTACGGCATGTGGTTCAGCCTGAACCTGGTGTGTGGCCCGCCCGACCACGCGAGCGGTGTCCTCATCCGCGCCGGCGAGATCACCTTGGGCGCCGACCTGGCCCGCAAACGTCGACTTTCCGCCAGAAACGACAGGGAACTCGCCAAAGGTCCGGCCCGTCTGGCCACGGCCCTGGACATCGACCGGTCCCTGGACGGCACCGACCTCTGCGACGGCCCCGACTCCCCACTGTCCTTGCTCGCCGGCACGCCCACCACGCCCGACCTGGTGAGCAGTGGCCCCCGTACGGGAGTGGGCGGAGCCGGTGCGGACCATCCGTACCGCTTCTGGCTCACCCACGACCCGACGGTCAGCCCGTATCGCGCCCACGCGCCACGCCGTCGCTCAACTTGACTCGTCCCGGGCGGACGCCTAACGTAGCCCGAGCCGCCTGAACGGGCACTGCGTTCGCAGCCTCCCGGAGCGGCGAAACCCACTACCTACGACTTACCCCTGGCGGGGACGATTTCGGCATGCCCGAATTCGAATCCGGCGGCCCGATTATGAGCCCCAAGGGAAAAGCGCTAACGTAGTGGAGCGCCGAAAGGCACAGGCCCCCAACGGCCACCGAATTCAAATCCCCGCCGACTGCGACTCTTCGAGAAGCAGGGCACGGAAATGATCTGGTAGAGTTGGAAACGAAGGAAGCGCCCGGAGGAAAACCCGCGAGGGTGAGTACGAAGGAAGCGTCCGTTCCTTGAGAACTCAACAGCGTGCCAAAAATCAACGCCAGAAG
>NZ_JBEYZH010000032.1:0-45517 GCF_040645975.1 Streptomyces sp. NPDC046557 | reverse complement strand
GGTACGGCGACGGCCGCGCCCAAGGTCACCGCGATCTCGTCCAGCGCCTCCGGCAGCCGCTCGGCCCCCCGCACCGCCGTCTCCCGTACCGCCGGGGGAAGCGGGTGGAGGTCAGGCCTGCGGGGCCACCCCGAGCCCGGTCCGGGGGACGCCCGGCGCCTCGAAGCCGAACACCTGCCCGTAGGCGGAGAGTTCGGCGTGCAGGCAGTCGATGACGGTCTGCGCCATGCGGAAGCCGTGCTGCTCGTCCTTGAAGGCGAGGTACGCGTGCGGCACCCCGTTCTCGCGCATCCGCTTCAGGAACCGCTCGGTCTGGACCGGCGGACACACGGCGTCCTCGAGCCCCTGCAGCAGCACGAACGGCGCGCGCACCCGGTCGGCGCGCCGCAGCGGCGACACCTCCGCGTAGCGCGCGGCGGCCCGCGGCCACGGGCCGATGAGGCTTTCGAGGTAGCGCGACTCGAAGTCGTGCGTGCCCTGCGCGCGCCACTCCTCCGGGTCCAGGAGCGGGAAGTAGATCCCGGCGACGCGGTACAGCTCCGGTTCGGCGGCCAGTGACGCCGCGGCGGTCCAGCCGCCCGCGCTGCCGCCCCGGATGCCGATCCGCCCGGGGTCGGCCTTCCCCTGTGCGACCAGGCCGCGGATCGCGGTCGCGCAGTCGCGTACGTCGACCACGCCCCAGGCCTCCCGCAGCCGTTCGCGGTAGGCCCGCCCGAAGCCGGTGGACCCGCCGTATTGGACGTCCACCACGCCGATGCCCCGGCTGGTGAAGAAGGCGGTGGACAGGTCCGCCACCAGCTGGCTGCGGGTGGTGGGGCCGCCGTGCGCCTGCACGAGGTACGGGGGCAGCTCGCCCTCCGGAGCGGTGAAGCCGGGGTTGTGGGGCGGGTACACGTACGCGTGCACCTCCTCGCCCTCCGGGCCGCGGAACACCGCGTGGTAGCCCGGGGGCAGGTGTTCCGTGTACGAGGTGTCCGCCGCGCGCAGCACCTCCGGCGCCCCGCCGTCCGGCCCGAACAGCAGCAGCTCGCCCCGGTTGCCCGGGCCGGCGGCCGAGGCCGCCACCCGGCGGCCGTCGGTGGCCAGCACCGCCCACTCCGTGAGCTCCTCGCGGCCGTCCAGGTCCGTCAGCGAGCCGTCGGCCCCCAACAGCGCGAGCCGCCGCGCGCCCACCCCGTGCGTGACGAACATCCGGCCGCCGCCCACCGGAAGGAACCACTGGGCGCCGATGCGCCAGAGCGCCTCGCCGAACTCCTCCTCCCGCGCGCACAGCGGCCGTACGGAGCCGTCGAGGCCCAGCTCGTGGAGGTTCCACCAGCCGGTGGTGTCGCTCAGCACGTACAGGACGCCGGGCCGGTCCGGGGCCCACTCCGCCTGGCTGACGGCGACGCCGGGGCCGCCCGCCAGCACGCGGGCGGGGCCCACGGTGCCGTCCGGGCCGACCGGCGCGACCATCAGCTCCGTACCGTCCCAGGGCATCCGCGGGTGGTCCCACCCGAGCCAGCAGGCGTACCGGCCGTCCGGCGAGACCTTCGGGCCGGTCATCAGGTGGTGGCTCGCGGCCAGCACCCGCACGGCCGCCGGATCTGCGGCCGCCCTGCCGTCCAACGGCAGGGCGACCAGGTCCCGGCGGACCTCGGCGCGGTCCGGGGTGAGGGCCACCTCCCGCATGCACCAGACCTCGTCCCCGACGAGGGAGAAGTCGGCGTAGGCGGCCGCACCGGGCAGCGCGGGCTCCGGACTGATCGGCTCCGGAAGCCCCCCGGGCACCGCCCGGTACACCCGCTGGTCGTCCCAGTGGGTGAACACGAACCCGGCGGCGGGGTCCGTGCCCAGCGGCAGCCACGGCCGCCCTCCGTACTCGATGACCCGGGTGCGCACGTTCCACCCGGGCCCCAGCGCGTCGCGGGTCGAGCCGTCGGGCGCCCGGCGCACCAGCGCCACGCGTCCGGACTCGCCGGGGCGCCACTCGGTCCACCAGACCTCTCCGCCGATGAAAGCGGCCCACTCGACCTTCTTCTGCCCCGCGGCCGCCGCGTCGGCGCCGATCGGTGAGGTCCAGGTTCCGTAAGGGGACGTGCGCACCTGTGTCTCCGTCATGTCCGAGGTCGTGGTCTTCGTGTCCGGGCGGGCGCCGGCCGCTCAGTCCCGGCCCGTGCTGTAGGCGGAGGTGTCGCCGCGCAGGGCCGTACTGGGCCGGCCGTCCACGCCGACCGGGGTGGGGGCCACGACGGTGACGCGCTCGCCTCGGCGGTACTGGTTGCCGTAGTCGTAGATGGCGTAGTGCGCCGTCGACTGGTTGTCCCAGATGGCGATGTCGCCGACGCGCCACTGCCAGCGCACGGTGTGCTCCGGCTTGGTCAGGTACTCCTGCATGACCCGGATCAGATCGCGGGAGGCCTGGGGGGCGTACCCCACCACCCGGCGTGCGAACCCGCCGAGCAGCAGCGAGCGTTCGCCCGTCTCGGGGTGGACGCGGACGGCGGGGTGCTCCGCCTCGTACGGGGTCGCGATGTAGGCCCCGCGCTCGATGACGGTGTCGTCGGTGAAGTCGCAGTCGTTGCTGTGGACGATCCGCAGCTGGTCGGCGAACTGGCGCAACTCCGCCGGCATGCTCGCGTACGCGGTCGCGGCGTTGGCCCACACGGTGTCCCCGCCCACCGGGGGGATGACCTTGCTGTGCAGGAAGGCGAAGGCCGGCGGGCGCTCGATGAACGTGAGGTCCGTGTGCCAGTGGTTGGCGCGGGTGCCCTGCTTGGAGTCCATCTCCCGCAGGTTCGGGCGGCCTTCGGGGGCGTCGTAGATCGGGTGTCCGAGCGTCAGCTTGCCGAAGCGCGAGGCGAAGGCGGTCTGCGCGGGGTAGTCCAGGTCCTGGTCGCGCAGGAACACCACCTTGTACCGGAGGAGGGCCGCGCGGATCGAGGCGATCGTCTCGTCGCTCAGCGCGTCGCCCGCGTTCACGCCGCCGATCACGGCGCCGATGTTCCCGGTCAGCGGAGTGACCGTCACACCGGTCGGCGCCTGCAGGGTTTCAGTCATGGCTCTTGCCTTTCCCATGGCGATTCCGGTTCACCGGGCGTTCCGGTGCGCCGGATTGACTTTCCAGATCTGGCAAGAGGTTGCCATGAATGTGACTCGCCTGGCAATATTGCCTGGCATGAAGCTCCTGAAGACGCGGACCGGCCCCGGGCCGTCTCGACGAACAGTGGAGGACTCCTGATGGCCACGCCGACTCTGACCGCCCCGTCCGGGCCCCCGACCGGCGCGCTCCGCCCCACCGGAGAGGGCGAGCCCCTGCCCGCCGGCCCGCGGCCACCGGTGCACGAACTCGTCGCGGGATTCGCCCGGACCGGCCCCGCCCGCACCGCCGTCAGCTGCGGCGCGAGCAGCATCGCGTACGGCGACCTCGACGCCTGGGCCGCCCGCGTCGCGGCAGCGCTCACCGAGGCGGGCGTCCGCCGCGGCGGACGCGTCGGCGTGCTGGTCGAACCCTCCCTCGCGATGGTCGCCGCCGTGCTCGGCGCCTTGCGCTGCGGAGCCGCGTACGTACCGGTGGACGTCTCCCACCCCGACCTGCGCGTCACCGACATCCTGACGGACGCCCAAGTCGACGCCGTCCTCGTCACGGAGGCATCACGCCCCCGCCTCACAGGGCTCGACGTACCCCTGGTGGACGCCGACTCCACCGCCCGGCAACCGGCGGCCGACCACCCGGGCGGCGGCGCGGCCCGCGGCCGCGAGCCGGAGTCGCCCGGCGTCCCGGTGGCGGCCGACGACGCCGCGTACCTCATCTACACCTCGGGCAGCACCGGCGAACCCAAGGGCGTCGTCGTCGAACACGGCCAGCTGGCCGCCTCCACCCTGGCCCGCCGCACGGTCTACCCCGGCCGGCCCGTCTTCCTCCTCGTCTCCCCGTTGGCCTTCGACTCGTCGGTGGCCGGGCTCTGGGGCACCCTCACGGCGGGCGGCCATCTGGTCGTCGCCACCCCCGACGAAGTCCGCGACCCGGAGCGGCTGGTCGAACTGGTCGAGCGCCACCGTGTCACTCGGCTCCTGTGCGTGCCCTCCCTCTACAGCGTCCTGCTCGACGCCGCGCGCTCCCTCGGCGGCGAGCGCCTGAGCTCCCTCGAAACCGTCGTCGTCGCGGGCGAACCCCTGCCGCCCGAACTCGTCCGACGCCACTTCGCCGTGCGCACCGCCCCCACCGCACTGGTCAACGAGTACGGCCCCACCGAGGCGACCGTCTGGGCCAGTTACCGGCGCTTCGACGCCCCCGGCCCCGTCTCCATCGGCCGGCCGGTCCCCGGTGCGACACTCCACGTCCTCGACGAAGAACTGCGCCCGGTGCCGCCCGGCACCGAGGGCGAGTTGTTCATCGGCGGCGCCGGGGTGTCCCGCGGCTACCACGGCCGTCCGGAGGCCACCGCCCGCGCCTTCCTCGACGATCCGTTCACGGACACGCCCGGGGCCCGGATGTACCGTACGGGCGACCGCGCCCGCTGGAACGCCGACGGCACCCTCGCCTTCCTCGGCCGCCGCGACCACCAGGTCAAGATCCGCGGCCACCGGGTGGAACTCCTGATGATCGAGGAGCAGTTGTCGGCCCTGCCCGGAGTACGCGAGGCCGTCGTCGTCCCGGATGCCGCCGCAACCCTGCTCACCGCCTTCGTCCTCGCCCCGTCCGGTCCGGCACCGGCCCCCGAGTCGCTGCGCGAGCAGCTCGCCGCCCGGCTGCCGGCCGTCATGGTCCCCGCCCGGATCGTCTGCCTCGACGCGTTCCCACGCACCGTCAACGGCAAGGCGGACCGGGCGGCCCTGCAGGCCCGGGCCGACGGGCAGCAGCCCCTCCCCGGCGCCGCTCACACCCCCATCCCCACCGCCGCCGCGCCGGCGTCCCAGGGCGATCTGACCGCACAGGTCGCCGCCGCCTGGGCCGAGGTCCTGAAGGCCCCCCACGTTCCGCTGGACGCCAACTTCTTCGACGTCGGTGGCCACTCCCTGGCGATGTTCCAGCTCCGCGAGGCCCTGGAACGCCATACCGGCAAGCGGCCGCCGGTGATCGCGCTGTTCAAGCACACCACCGTCGCCGCGCAGGTCGCGATGCTGCGCGACGGCGACGGTTCCACCGAAGGCGCCGACGCCGCCGCCTCGGCCGAGCGCCGCGCCGCCGCGCGCCGCGCCCGCGCCCTGCGTGCCCGACGGCAGGACCCGACTCAGGAGACCGCCAAGTGACCACCGACCCCACGACCGCCCCGTACCGCGCGAGCGCCGACACCGGCCTGTGGCTGCACCGCACCGCTCCCGTGGCCGACCCGGTCGCCCGTCTGATCTGCTTCCCCCACGCCGGGGGATCCGCGTCCTTCTTCCGCGACTGGGGCCACCGGATCCCCGGGGTCGAGGTGTACGCGGTCCGCTACCCCGGCCGCGCCGAGCGCCTCGCCGAGCCGGTGGCGACCGACCTGCGCGAACTCGCCCGCGCTGTCGCCGGGGCCGTGGCTCCCCTGGCCGACCGCCCGCTGGCCCTGTTCGGCCATAGCATGGGCGCCCCGATCGCCCTCGAGACCGCAGCGGCGCTGGAGGCTTGCGGGATCGACCCGGTCCACCTGTTCGCGTCGGGCTCCCGCGACGCCCCGTACCCGTCCGCCGAGGACTGGGCCGACCCGGACGAGGACGACGACCCGGCCGTCATCGAACGTCTCCTCACGCTCGGCGGCACCGATCCCGAACTGGCCGCCGACCCCGAGTTCCAGGAGCTGGTCCTGCCGTACGTACGGGCGGACGCGGCCATGTTCCACGCCTACGCCCCCGGTTCCGCTGCCGACGCCGGCTCCGCCCCGAGCGTGCGGTGCCCGGTCACCACCCTCACCGGGGACGCCGACGCGGACGCCGACCGCCGGCCCTGGAGCGAGCTGACCACGGGCGGCGTCCGTGAACAGGCCGTACCGGGCGACCACTTCTACCTGGTGGCAGCCCCTCCCCACGACCTGATCCGGGACACCCTGACGCCCGTCCCGGCGGCCGGCTGACCCGCATCCCACCAGACACCCACACGCACCCCACACCCACCCCCGAGGAACCCGGAGCAGCCGTGGAAATTCTCCAGGCGGGCGCACCCGACTGCGCCCCCGCCGACGGGCTCGCCGGCCTGCTGTCCCCGCTCCCCGAGCCGGAGTTCCTCCAGCACCGGCTGGGGTCCCGCCCCGTCGTCGTCCGGGGGCGGGAAGGCCGCTTCCGCGGCCTCTTCGGCTGGCCCCAGCTCAACGAGGTCCTCGCGGCGGCCCGCACCGACGCCTCCCGCATCCACCTCGTGCGGTCCGCCGACGGGGTGCCCCTGGCCTCCTGCGCCGAGCCCGTTCCCCAGCTGTCCCCGCGCGGACGCCCCGCGCGGATCCACCCGGAGCGGCTGCAGGAGGTGCTCGGCGCCGGCACCACCCTCGTCATCGACGGCATCGAGGAACTCCACGCCCCGCTGCGGGCCCTGGCCACCGCCGTCGAGGGATCCGTGCGCTCCCTCGTGCAGGCCAACCTCTACGTGAACCTGGGCGGGGCCGAACAGGGCTTCCACACGCACTGGGACGACCACGACGTGTTCATCCTCCAGGCCGAGGGCGCCAAGCACTGGGACATCCACCCGCCGACCGAGGACCACCCCGTGGGAGTCCTCAGTACCCCGGCCCCGCCGGCCGACGGCTCCGCCGGCTGGTCCGGGGAACTCGCCGACGGCGACGTGCTCTACCTGCCGCGCGGCTGGTGGCACACCGTCAAGGCGGTCGAGGGGCGCCCCTCGCTCCACCTGACCCTCGGCACCCGGCTGCCCTCCGCCGGGGACCTGCTGCGGCGCCTGCTCGTCCACCTGGCCCGCAACCACTCCCTCGTACGCCAAGACCTGCCGAGGTTCGCCACCGCGGACCACGCGCGGGGCTGGTACGAGGGCCTGCGCGAGGTCCTGGCCGCGACCGTCCGCGAGCCCGGCCTCCTGGAGCGGCTGGCCGGACAGGTCGACGACGGAGCACCGGCCCGGCCGGAGTTCAGCCTGCCGTACCTCCCGTACGGCGGGTCGGCCGCCGACCCGGCCGGCAGCCGGTGAGCCGCCCGGCGGGGGCGCGCCTGAGGGCCCCGGCGGCCGTACGCGGGCTGCCGGCGGCGTTCTGGTGGATCTGGCTGAGCATCCTGGTCAACTGGATCGGCGGGTTCGCCGGCCCCATGCTGGCCCTGTCGCTCACCGCCGGGCGAGGCTACTCGGCCTCGTACGCGGGGCTCGTCATGTCCCTCGTCGGACTCGGCGGGATCGCCGGCACGTTCCTGGGCGGAGCGCTCGCCGACCGGATCGGGCGCCGTACGACCATGTTCGCCGCCCACCTCTGGACGGCGGCGAGCATGGCCCTGCTCGGCGTGAGCGGCGAGCCGTGGGCCGTGGCCGCGTCCGCCCTGGCCATGGGGCTCGGCGCCACCGCGGTCCGGCCGGCGATGCAGGCCTCCCTCACCGACCTCGTTCCGCCCGAGGACCGACAGCGGGCCTTCGCCCTGAACTACTGGGCGCTGAACGCGGGCGGCGCGATCGCGGCGGTGCTGGCCGGGCTCATGGTGACCCACGGCTACGCACTGATCTTCCTGGCCGACGGCGCAGCGACGCTGCTCTGCGGGATCCTGGTGCTGGCGAAGGTCCCCGAAACCCGCCCCGCCGCGACGGCACGGTCCGCAGCGCCCGCCGGGCCGAAGCACGGGCCTCCGGCGGTGCCTCCGTCCGGGCCGGTCCACCGCGACGGCTCCTTCATGCTCTTCGTCCTGATGACCGCCCTCTTCGCCGTGGTCTTCAAACAGGGGTCCTCCACCCTCCCCGTCGTCATGACCCGCGAGGGCCACTCCCCCGAGGTCTACAGTCTGGTCAGCGCCGCGAACGGGCTGATGGTCGTCGCCCTGCAGATCCCCCTGACCCGGCTGGTGAGCGGACGCTCGCGCCCCATGGTCCTGCTCGCCGCCGGCCTGCTCCTCGGCTGGGGCTTCGGCCTGACGATGCTCGCGGACAGCGTCGCGGCCTTCACCTGCACGGTCCTCATCTGGACCCTCGGCGAAATCCTGCAGGCACCCGCCGGCATCGCCGTCACGGCCGACCGCGCCCCCGCCGACCGGCGCGGCCGCTACCAGGGAATGTACGGCGGCGCCTGGTCGACCGCCGCGTTCGTGGCCCCCGCGGGCGGGGGTTGGGTCCTCGACCAGTGGGGCGCCACCACACTGTGGACCCTGTGCGCGGTCCTCGCCACCACGGCCGGCGTCGGCTGCGCACTGGTCACCGCCCGCGACAAAGACTTCCGTACGGGCCGCCCGAGCCCCGTACGGGACGGGAGCGGCACACCGCCGCTCCCATCCGCCTCCTCCGGACCCGGACGAGGAACCCCAACCGAAGGGAACGCGTCATGAACCTCATGAACGAGCAGTTCATCGTCGACAACTGCGTCGCCGCCTACGTCGACACCGAGGAGTTCGTCGTCAACAACTGCGTGGCCGCCTACGTCGACGCCGAGGAGTTCGTCGTCGTCGACAACTGTGTCGCCGCGTACGTGTGAGCCGATGACACCCACCCGTACGCAGGAGCCCGGCCCGGACGGCGACCGCTGTCCGGCGCCGGGCTCCGGCCCGCACCCGGCCGTGGTCACCCGTACGCGGGTCCTCACCGGCCCCGCCGGTACCCCGCCCGCCCTCCACCTGGCCGTCAGTGACCTCGCCGACCCCGGCCCGGACCGCCCGTGGCAGGCCGACAGGCAGGCGTTCGGCACCTCCTGGACCGGCCCCGAACAGGCCCGCCGCTCCGCCGAGGGCGAAGCCGTCGAACGGTTCTGCCTCTCCGTACCGCCCGCCCCGGAGCGGGTCCGCTACGCGAGCCACGCGGAGCTGACCCGCCGGGGCGTCCCCGCGCTGGACCCCCGCCGGCTCGTCCTGTACTCGCCCCGCCAGTACGCGACCCCCGGCTTCCCGTTCCGCCCCTTCCTGCCGGATTCCCCCGCCCACTGGATCGAAGGCCGCTTCGCCGACCGCGACGAGCCCGTCCACGTGCCCGCCTTCCTCGTGTACACGGCCTGGCGGCGGATGCCGCACGAAGGGCCGGAGCCGCTGTACGCCTTCCCCGCCCTGGGCGGCACCGCCGCGGGGCCCACCCCCGGACACGCGCTGCGCGCCGGGCTGGAGGAGGTGGTCGAACGCGACGCGGCCGCCGTGTGGTGGGCCCACGCCCGGCCGCTCGCGGCCCTGGAGCCGACCGCGTACCTGCGCGACCTGATCGGTGGCGCCTCCCGCGGCTTCGACGTCCGCCTGACGTACCTGGAGAACGAATTCGGCGCCCCGGTACTCGCCGCCGGAGTGCGCAGCCGCGAAGAGGGCTGGCTGACGTACGGGTTCGCCGTGCGCTCCGACCCGGTCGAGGCCGCGGCCAAGGCCCTGGCCGAGGCGTACACCCTGCAGCTGACCTGCCGCACCCTGGACAACTGCGCGGTGGCCGTCCGGACCCCGGGCCGGCCTTCCCCGCTCAAACCCTGGCGCGCCGACCGCCGCTACCTCGACTCCTACCGGGACGACGCGTCGGACGTCGTCGAGCAGTTGTGCCAGCAGCAGCTGTATCTGGACCGCAGGGCAGCCGACCGGGTCGCGCCGTGGACCTGGGACCTCCCGCCCGGCCGCTGGAGCGACGTACCGCGCCTCGACGCGGCCGGCGGCGGCCTGCTCGACCGGGTCCGTGCGCGCGGGTACGAGGTCATCACCGTGGACATCACCGCCCCCGAGGCCGCGGCCGTGGGCATGCACGCCGTGCGCACCGTCGTCCCGGGCACGGTGGGCGCCGCCCCGGCCGCCTACCCCGCCCTGGGCGCCCACCGCCTCAGGCGAGCCGGCACCCACCTCGGCTGGACTGCCTCGGACCTCCCCGAAACCGCCGTCAACACCTTCCCGATGCCCCACTCCTGAACTGCCGTGAAGGCATGCATTCCATAGAACTGGAGAACCATGCAATCAAGCCATGTGTCCTGAACAGGGAGAGTTGAACTGTGCAGGTGTCGCCGTGTGACGGTAGGCGGGCTCGTAGTTGCGCGAGGGTGCGGGCCGGTGCTCCGGGTTGCGGAGCGACGACGATGCGGTGCAGGTCCAGGAGGCGGTGGCCGTCCCGGAACCGGTTGGGAAGGTCGGTGCGGCTGACGTTCAGGAGTTGGGCCAGAAGTGTGCTGGTGACGGCTCCGCGGCGGCGTAACAGGGCGGTCAGCAGACGGTGGTAGTGGTCGAGGCTGCTGGTCCGCGGGTGAAGGTAGCTGCGTGGGCGGTGGAAGCGTCGGCGTGACCTCTCGGCCGTCTTTGTCAGTGGGCCCGCTCACCGCTCCCGGGCCCTCCTTGATCACAAAACTGAGGCCGGCCGGCAGGGGCCTGAGGCCCTTGGCCCTCAGTTGGCGGAGGCTGTGACCGCTGGCCCTTCCACCACCTGAGTGACGGCGCCCCGCCACCGCCCGCCGGATTCTTGACCAGCAGCGCGATGTACGCAAGGTCGAAGACGGAGCACAGTATCCCCAGCCCGAGGACGAGCGGGGAATACTCCACGACCCCGAAGAGGAAGGCCGCGGCGAGCGTGCCGATCCACTTGGCGACCGCGATGACGAGGGACTGGCCGAGCGGGCCACGTCGGCTCGCGTAGAGGGCGATGAAGAGAGCGGACATCAGCAGGTTTTGCAGGAACGCCGAGTAGTGGCCCCCGTCTTGCGGACCGAACTCGGCGATGAAAAGCCACTGCACGACGAAGGCGCTCGCGAAGACGAGCCCGCTCCACACGGCGAACAGCGGTCGGGTGACGAAGTCGGGCAACTCGGCGCGCCCGTAGCGCAGGTACGTGTACACAATGACGACGTCGGCGACGGCCCACACCATGTTCATGACGACCTGGGCCGTGTCCGCAGATCCGGTGAACCCCTGGACGGAGTAAGTCGCTTCCCACGCGAAGTTCAGCGCGAGGGCCCCGACGGGTATCGCGTACGTTCGGTCCCGCAGCCCCACCCGTATCGCCTGGACGTACACGACCGTCCATGCCAGCCCGCCGACCAGGGCCAAAATCTGCTCCACGCCGTTCCCCACCGTTCGTCTGTCCGAGCGCCCGTACCCTAAGCCATCGCACCGGGCGCCTGTCATGTTCGCGGTGGCTTTCGCCATTGTCGGCCGACGACCGCACCCGGCCGCCGTCCTCGCGCCGACCCTTGCCCGACCGTCCTCTAGGCCGATGTCGTCCACAAGTCGGACCTGTCGCTTGACCACTGGGCTACGTGGCCACGGTGAAGAACATTCTTGTGGTTCGACCATTCGCCTCCCCCGCCCGCTCGCCGTGGACCCATCTGGTGGCTTCACATGCGCGGCGTAGTTCTGCTGGGTGGCTGCGAGGGAGACCCCTCCCGTTCCGGTAGAAGGCCCCTCTCACGGTCGGTGAGTATCGGGCCTTCAAGGGCACGCATCTGCGGCCCCAGCAATGCCGCCCACAGGACCGTCGGGTGAGCAAGCCGCGCGGCGGTCTTCTCCATCGACATGACGTCGGTGAGTGCTGTGGTGACGGTGAGGCTGCCGCAGGCTGTGAGGATCAACCGGCGGATGTACGCGTTCGTCATCCTGTCGACGAGGTGGGGGGCCTTGCTGCGGGAGCCGGGGTACCAGATGTCGCTTCCGGTCGCGAGGAGCCAGGCTGCGTCCGCGACGCGGGATATGGCGCGCTGGGCGCGCTGGGTCGCTCGGCGATCGACGGGGCTGCCGGTCTTTGCAAGGGTGTTGCCCAGGGTGAGCGCGCCGAGGGCTGCGGCGGTCATGCCGTGCCCGTAGACGGGGTTGAAGGCGGCGAGGGCGTCTCCGAGAGCGAGGAAGCCGGCCGGTAGCTTGGCCTTCTCGAAGTGGTGGCGGAAGTTGCTGGTGCTGTGTGTGATGTGCACGTCGGTGACGGGTACGGCGTCTGCGAGGAAGTCGGCGATCAGAGGGTGGCGCAGGCCACGGGCGAAGTCCTCGAAAGTGGCGTTGTCGTTGGTGGGTCGACCGTCGCGGGTGCCGGAGAGGCTGACGCGCCAGCGGCCTCCTTCCATGGGGAAGATCGTGCCGGCCTGTCCGGGGCCGCCGGCCGCGGGGTCGGCCTGGACGTTGATGATCGGGAAGTTGCGTTCGGCGCCTGGCGGCACCTGGTAGTCCCTGGAGGCGTAGGTCAGGCCGGAGTCGACTTCGCTGGTCTCGATCTCGGCGACCCCGAGGGCAGCGAGCCACTGCGGGGTTCGTGTGGCGCGGCCGGTCGTGTCGATGACCAGGTCGGCGTCGATGGTCTGGTGCGTGCCGCCTGCGGTTCGGATCTTCACGCCGGTGACGCGCTGGGCGCTGCCGGTCAGGGCCAGGGGTTCGGCCCCGTCGAGGATGAGGAGCTTTCCCTGGTGCCGGGGGACGGCCGTGAGCGCCTGGCGGACGTCGAAGTCGAGTCGGTCGCGACTGCACCCGATGACGAAGTGGCTCGGGGGCCATTTGGTCCAGCGCCGGTACCAGCCCCGGGGGGAGAGCCCGACCATGTTTTGGGGCACCGGAATGGTGTGCGCGCCGGCAGCCGCCCAGCGGTTCGTGATGCCCGGGAGCAGCGCCTCGATGGCCTGGGCGCCGCCGGACCACAGCATGTGGCCGTGGCGGCCCTGGGGCAGCCCGCGGCGCGGTGCCGGCTCGGCCGGGAGGATGTCGCGCTCGACGATGACGACGTGGTCCATGTGGTCGACGAGAGCGGCCGCGGCCAGCATGCCGGCGAGACTCCCGCCCAGGACGACGGCGGTGGTGGCGGTGACGGGGCTGGGGGTCATCAGGAGCTGCTCTCTGGCATCGCCGCCCGGCGCAGGGCGTCGTCGATCAGGGGTGAGTGGACATTCGCTACGGCCCAGATGAGGTCCTCGGTGACGCGGCCGGGGCCGGGGGTGGCGCGGGGCTCCGCGCAGCGAGCTGCGCAGGCGTCGGCGGCCGCGACCACCATGTGCGCGGCGGCGACGGCCTTGGCCTGCTGGGGGCTTCGACCTGCGCGGATCGCGTCGTCGTACGCCTGGCGTTGGACCCTCGGGTCCAAGTCGGGGCTGATGTGCAGAATGCCGTCGTCGATGAAGCTCTCGCGGACGGTGAGGCGCAGGGACGGCGCGGCCCACCGGTTACTGAGGACGTAGTGCGAGGGCGTGGCCGCGCGCACCATCTCCCGCCACAGCGGCTCCAGTCGCCGGTATCGGCTCAGGACTTGCCACTGATCTCCGATGCGATGGCCCACAGGGGGGATCACGAAGCCCGCGCCCACCAATACCGCGCTTGCGCCGGCCACCATCGGTGCGAGGTCCGTGCTGAGCCATTCCCAGGGCTTTCCGGTCCACACGCCGAAGATCGCCACGAACTTCAGGACGTCGTAGGCCAGGTTGGTCACAAAGCCGATGGCCAGGAGTACCAGTCCCCACCGCAGGGCCCCGTGGACCTCCCGGCCCCAGCGGACACAGAGCACGGTCATCAGGACCGACGCGACAGTGTGCGTGAGCAGGTACAGCAGGATCATCTCGCGTACGAAGGGCGTGGTCGCATAGTAGGTGTCGAAGTCCCGAAGACGCTCGACAGGGGCGTCCGAGAGCGCGAACAGAATCCAGGTGGCGACGATGGCCGCGCCGAACGAGACCATGCACACACGTGTGGCTCGGCGCGTGGTGCCCTCCTCGCCGCCGCGCCAGTGGATGACGAGCAGAATGCAGCTTCCACTGAACGCGGTGAGGATGCAGAACACGAGCGGGGCGGCCACGTTGGGGACGTCGGTGATCGCGTTGACGGCGGCGGCCGTCGGAGGCGCTGCCGAGAGCAGGACCATCGAGCCCACGAAGAGCAGGGCACAGACGGCCCGCAGCAGTCGGTCGTGCCAGTCGCGACGCAGTGCCCAGAGCCTGGATATCGCGGCGAGGAGCAAAAGGGAGGGAGCCGAGTAGTAGGTGAGTGCGGCCGTCGTGCTCATGCCGATGTTCTTCCGGTCGCGGCCG
Organism: Streptomyces sp. NPDC046557; assembly: GCF_040645975.1. Lineage (NCBI taxonomy): Bacteria > Bacillati > Actinomycetota > Actinomycetes > Kitasatosporales > Streptomycetaceae > Streptomyces > Streptomyces sp. NPDC046557. Next base: position 31,490 of record NZ_JBEYZH010000032.1, on the reverse strand, counting down.
TGCTGGGATTCCTCGGTATGCGATCGGGGACGGCGGCAGTGTCAGGTATGGGGGTCATCAATGGCTGCTCTCTGGGGCGGGGGCCTGTCGGGGAAATGGCGGCGTCGACAGGGCGCGGAGGAGACGTGCAGCGACGCCGGTGAGCTTCACGCAGACGAACAGCCAGTTGAGGGTGAAGCCGGCCAGGAGGACGACAAGGCCGGCCCTCAGCCGGCCGCGTACCTCGCTGGCCCGTTTCCGGCACATGGTGCAGAGGATCGCCGCGGCGACCATGTGGCCCACGAGGTAGAGCGCGATCATCTTTCGGACGTACGGCGTGTTCGCGTAGTAGGTGTCGAAGTCGCGAAGGCGCTCGACGGGGGCGTCACCGAGCGCGAAGAGAATGATCAGAGTGGCGATGACGGCGGCGTATCCGGCCACGTAGGTGCGGATGGAGCGCCGCTCGGCGACGGCACCGCCGCGCCAGGTGATGATCAGCACGATGCTCGCGCAGGAGAAGACGGTCACGGCCGCGTAGTCCACCGGTGTCGCGACGTTCTGGATGCCCGCCAAGCGGTTGACGGCCTCGACCGTCGGGGGTGCGGCGAAGACGAAGCTTGCGGCCCCGGCGAGGATCAGCGAGGAGACGGCGAGGACCATCGGGTCCCGCAACCACGCGACAGATTCGGGAGCTTGACCACGAACGCCGGCGCGAGCGCTGCGGCGGGTATGTAGTAGTCGGTGCCGCTCATCAGAGTGGCAATCAAAATCGACGTCCGAGGGTCGCATTGATTCGATGACCGACCTGTCCCATCTCGCCCCGGGAGGGATCCCCATCGGCGAATCGCCCGAAAGCCCGCTTGAAGCGGTGACCGCACTTCTCCGCTTCGCGCTCTTCGGCTTCCGCGAAGTCGGTCCTCGCGGCGGTCCGAATCGGCTCGGAGTCCCCCAGGACGTGCGCGAGGAAGTCGGCTGCTGACGGGCTTCCGTGTTGGCCGCAGTCCCCGGCCAGGAGATGCCCGAGCTCATGCCCGAAAATGACCATCTGGTGGGAGAACCTCGTGTTCGCCTCAATGGCGATCACGTCCGACGTCTCCAGGTCCAGCCAGAGACCGCTGGCCCCGAGTTCACGGGGGAACGGAACCAGCATGATGCTGCACGGCCGGCCCCGTAACCCTGAGAGCTCCTCCTCGACCATCTTGAAGAAGTCTTCCGGGTCTGCCGGGACAGACAGCTCGGCCAGTCGCCCTTCCAGCTGTTTGATGAACGCCTTCATTTGCCGATCGGCACGCACTTTTCGGTTCCCGCCCTGGTCGCCTGCGTAGGTCTGCCGGCCCTCGGCAGCCCCCGCTCCGCTACGTCTGCTCGCCCCGCTGTCTGGCCCTGGCGCGCTTTACGAGCATGGACATGAAGTCGAGGGTCAAGTCTTTCTGAGCCTCGGTCAGATCGTCGAAGTCCGGCGCAGAGGGGTCCTTGCGCCACCGCGCGGAGACCAGAACGGGCGCCTCCTCCGGGGGAGGATTCGCTTCGGCCTTGGCTTTGGCTTCACGTTCCAGAGCGCTCAGGATCGGCTTCAAGACCTCGTGAAGTGCGTCCTCGGGGGACCGGCTGAGGTACCCCTCGGGCACCCCGAAGAAGGCGCAGATCTTGTCCGCGGTGAGAAGCGCCGGCATCAGTACCTGGTCCGGGGCTTTCTGTGCGAAAAGCTTGTGCAGCGTCTGGCGTTTCAGGCCCGTTCCGGTGGCGATCTCCTCGAAGGGAAGCAGGTCGCCGACCCGTTCCCGGACGGACTCGATCAGGTACGCGAGGGCCTCGGGGGCCAGTCGGTCGGAGGCGGCGATCTCGTCGAGATCGGCGAAGTTGTGCCGCTGCCAGGGAGACCCCTTGCGCCTGCTGGCCCTCAGCCTCTGCAGCCGGTCGCGTACACGCAACTTGCGCACCTGGTCGTCACGCGCCTCTTCGGGTACCGCGTCGATCCAGTCCTGCGGGAACTCGGCGATCGGGCGGCCGGCGAGCAGGTCCTGGATGTGCTCTTCGGAGACTCCAGTGCTCAGCGACAGCTTCCAAACATCGATGAACTCACTGACCTGCCTACCGAGTTGCTCGGCCAGTTGACCGATGCGGGCGACGGTGTCGACTGGTTGCGCAACATAGCCGTCTCTCACAACGGAACTCCTGGCTGCAGGTGATCGGACGGCTCGACTCTAGCGCTGTGAGGTGGCGCCCCCACAAGGGATGTCACCGATGATTTACGCGACCGCACCATCTGTTGACGACGGGGTGATCGTCGGTGCAGTATCACCACCATCACGGTAAGTGGCGAAAGCCCATCGCCGTGTCCCTGCTGCGTGCGGTCCGATGGAGCGGCCCCGCCGGAAATGTCGAGAAGTCGTACGAGCTTCCGCCGCAGGCCGTCATGGCGTGGCGGGAGCAGGACGAAGCCCTAGTGCTGGTGGTGGAAGCACTCAACGGCGCACCTTTCACTCCGTCTGACAACGCGGTGGTCTACGAGGCCGACGGCACAGAGCGTTTCCGGCTGCACCCGCCGCGAGGCCTGCTGCCGAACCCAGACGACGTGCACGGTTTCTACGATGCCTTCCCGCAGGACGGGAGGCCGCTTCTGATCATAGTCACGCGCAACGCAGGGGATTTCCACGGCCGCATCGACTTGGAGTCCGCCGAGATCGTAGACACCAACACCTGGCGATGAGCCGGAGGAAGCCGTGGCGAACGACTGGCACCGTATGCGTGATCGCAGTCTGGATACCGGCGATACGGCTCTGGGCCCAGTCGAACGGCTACCTCTGCCCGGCAGGGTTGGCGCAGACACCCGATGACCTCTGCGCAGGACCGCCCCACCCCGGCAGCCCCACATGATGGGCCGCCTGCCCCGGCATGGCGGCGAGTTCGTCTTCGGCCAGGAAGAGACCTGGGGCACTCCGGACACCCAGACCGTCACCGAAACCCGCCTCTACGGCGCCGAGCACGCTCCTAGGCCGTGTTTTAGATCGGGGTTCCGTTCCACGTCTCGCGCCGTGATGATCACGGTGTGGGGCGTGGGGATCTTTCTGACGAGCAGTGGTCGATGTTGGAGTCGTTGTTGCCTGCGGCGGGTGTGGGCCGTAGGTCGCGGAACCGGCGGCGGTTGATCAACGGTGTGCGGTGGCGGGTGCGGACCGGTGTGCGTGGCGGGATCTGCCGTGTGAGTACGGGCCCTGGCAGACCGTGTACGGGCTCTTTCGCCGCTGGCAGCGCGAGGGTGTGTGGGCCCGGATCCTGACCTTGTCGCAGGCGAGGGCGGATGCGGCCGGACTGATCACGTGGGAGGCGAACGTCGACTCCACGGTCTGCCGGGCCCATCAGCACGCGGCTGGTGCCCGCCGGGACGGGGCCGGGCAGAAGGAACCGCCCGGCGGCGTGGGCAGTGAGCCGGACGATCACGGGCTGGGCCGTTCGCGGGGCGGGTTCACCACGAAGATCCATCTGGCCTGCGAGCAGGGGCAGAAGCCGTTGTCGTTGCTGGTCACGGCCGGTCGACGGGGTGACAGCCCGCAGTTCGAGCCGGTCCTCGAAGCGATCCGCGTGCCCAAGGTGGGCGGTGGGAGTCCCAGGAGCAAGCCGCTGCGGGTGCGTGGTGACAAGGCGTACTCCTCGCGCGCCAACCGTGCTTACCTGCGCAGACGCGGGATCCGCTGCACCATATGACAAGCTCGCCTGCCGATTCGAGGCCACCATGCAAATCGCCGCGATTCACCAGTGGCTGTGAGCCAGCGGCCCGGCCACACGGCCTGCCATGCTGACCACGGCATTCGACATCGCACGCAACCGGGGAGGGCCTGTGGCCGCCGAGTACTACTGCGCCGACAGCGAGAACGGCGACCACGTCGACAACCCGTCGCAGGAAGCCCTGTTCATGCTGATCAACGACCTCAACGACACGGACAACACCTTCGTCGTCATCCAGCCCGACCAAGACGAACCCGTCTGGTTCGCCTCCGTCGCCGTCCTGGACAACGGCGGATACGAGATCGTCCGCCGCGACACCACCCGCCACGAACACGATGTCGTCGTCGAAACCAGCACCGACCACATCGCGGGCGACCTCACCAAATGGCTGGCCGCCCGCGCCTCCTAAAACACGCCCTAGTACTGCAAGCAGCGTACCCAGAGGTAGAGGGCCGCGAGGGCCGTGGTCACGATCGTGACGATGAGGCCGTTTGGTGCACTGCCGCAAGGCGACGGGTCGGCGGTTGCGTTCGGCGATTCCGAGGACGACCACGTTGGCGCAGGCGCCGATGGTGCTGGCGGTGCCGCAGCGACATCACCGGACGCCGAGTCGGGGTAGCCGACGGCGCCCGGGGTGGCGAGGGTGCCGGAAACCCGAAGAGACGGGTACCACCCCGGAGAGGGCAGTGGGGGCACCGGTCGGCCCCTCCTGAGGAATCGGGACGAGCACGGGCGCCCCGGTCCGCGCTTGGAGACGGCGGCCCGGGGGCACACCACGCAGGCGTGCCGCAGGCCCTCGCCGGCGCGGCGCGGTAGTCCTTCAACCGGCGCCTACCTGCGGAACAGCGCCCAGGGAGTCGCCTTAGTTGCCGATACCCGCGCTGCCGACTCCGGCGTTGCCGATTCCAGCGCTACCGATCCCGGAGTTGGCGATGCCGGCGTTGCCCACACCCCAGTTGCCGATACCGGCATTGCCTACGCCGGAGTTACCGATACCGGAATTGCCGACACCCCCGTCGGCGCTTGCCACGGCGGCGCCGCCGAGGGTCATGAATGCGGCGGCACCGACGACAGCCGCCATGCGGAGAAGATGAACACGCATCACTACATACCTCCTGTTTTCCGACGATTTCTTACATCTCTAACATGCTGATCCCTCAAAGGCCGGACACAATCAACCGCACACACCCAAGTGGCTCACGGCAGGCGTCCGTGGGAGTCGCTGAACCGGCCGGCGGCCGTCGGCACGTGCCGTGGTCCCGTAGGACCGGGCCACCCGCTCAGCCGGCCCTGGGAGAAACCCGCCACCTCCGACCGGCTCACCCCGGCCCGGGTCCGCCGGGGGGTCAGCAACATCCGCGCTCACCGGGCCTGGTCTGACGGCTGACGCCGTCGAGGCATTTTGGCGGTCGCTCCTGCCCTGCTGGCAGTGGAGGCACGCGGTACACCAGATCGGCTCGCCCGGGCGCTCCTGTCCGAGCATCGTCTCGCTGCTGGAGGTCGCCGCCGCTCAACCACGCCAACGGGCGGTTCAAGGTTCGCCGACGCAGTCCCTTCGCCGTGATCGGCGGGGTCGAGAACGCCGAAGAGGCTGTGGCCCTCGTGCTCGGCCTGGAGCGGGGGCTGCGGGACGGGAAGCCGGCGTGGACTTCCACCGTCCCTCCGGACAGGCGCCTCCGAGCAGAACACCGCCGGCGGCGACGAAGTCGCCGCCGGCGGAATCTCACGCCGTAGCCCTCATGACCCAGCCGTACAGTCAGCGCCCGGAGTCTCAGCGCACGGTGGTGGACGAGCGGGCCCGGTCTTCGAGGAGGGCCGCCAGTGCTTTGCGATCCACCTTCCCATTGCGGCTCAGGGGAAGGGTCTCAAGGACCACGCAGCGGCGTGGAATCTTGTACTCCTCGATCTGCTCCTGCATCCGTTCGAGGACGGCCTGGGGTTCCAGGTCGGTGACCACGGCAAGCAGCGCCGCCTTCTTCCCGGACGGCGGGAGGACGGCGGCGGAGACGACCTCCGGGATCCGGTGAGCCGCGGCCTCCACCTCGGTGGCACTGACCCGGAAACCTCGCTCCTTGTAGAGGTCGTCGCGACGACCGGAGAAGTACAGGTAGCCGTCTTCGTCCAGCCGGCCGTAGTCGCCGGTCCGCAGTTCGGGGAAGAGACCGTCGCGGAGCGGGAACTTCTGCTGGTTTAGTTCGGGACGCCGCCAGTAGCCGGCCATGACGTTCGGACCGCGGACCGTGATCTCGCCGATCTCACCGGCCGGCAGTCTGTTGCCCTCTTCGTCGACGGTGAAGACCTCGGTGCCGGGCAGCGGCAGGCCGCATGATCCGGGCCGGAGCAGGTCACCGTCCGGGGGCATGATGGTGGCGCGTTTGCACTCGGTCAGTCCGAACATCACCTGCCCCTTCAGCTCCGGGATCTCCGCGCGCAGGGCGTTGAGCGTCTCGGTGGACAGGGCCGCACCGGTGTTGGTGACGAGGCGCAGGGCGGGTCGCCGCGAGGCACGCTTGAGCAGCCAGGCCAGTGATTCGGCGACCGAGGGTACGGCCGGCAGTACGGTCGCGCGGCTCTCCAGGAGGTTGCGCAGCAGCGCCGGCCCGGCTTCGGCGGCACTGCCCAGCACGATGTGGGATCCGCTGAGCGCGCCGAGGAACAGTTGGTAGAGCCCGTAGTCGAAGGACAGGGGCAGCGGACAGTAGACGACGTCGTCGGCGCGGTAGTCCAGGACTTGCTGGATGGCCTGGGCGGCGAAAACGGCCTGTTGGTGCGTGCTCACCACGGCCTTGGGTGCCGAGGTCGTGCCCGAGGTGTAGATCAGGGACAGCGGGTCGACGGCGAGGGGTGCGGGCAGCATCTGTGCTGAGTGCGCCGGTGTGGCCGGGACGGGGAACGCCCGTGCCTGTACCTGGGGTGCGGTGACTGCGTTGATGCCCAGGGCGCGGACGGTGTCCAGCACGGACGCGCCGTCGGCCACGACCAGGGTGGGTTCACAGTCGCCGAGGACATGCTCCAGCGGTGCTCCGACGACCTGCTCGTGGAGCACCGTGTAGACGGCGCCGACGCGCGAGGCCGCGAAGACGAGTGCGGGCACCAGTGGGCTGGGCGGCAGAGAGATGACGAGCCGTCGTCCCCGGGAAACACCCTCGGAGTGGAGCCATGCGGCCAGCCGCAGACTCGCGTCCCGTAGTTCTGCAAACCTTGGCCGCCCTCGAATACGAGCAGCGCGCCGGAGTCCACCAGGTCGCCGGAGTCCACCAGGGGGTGCGGAGTGGGCAGAGTGGTCTGCTCCAGCACCGCGAGCACCGCGCGCTCGGACCGGCCCCCGCGCTGGTAGGCGGAGATGATCCGCAGCGCGGTGAACGGAGCGGCCAACCCCTGTTCGCTGATGCTGAAGCTCTGCGCACCTCCTCCGAGCAGCATGTTGAGGTGCGAGGCGACCGCGGTGAAGGGGTGCACGTCGGGCAGCGCGTGGGTGACGATGACCAGGTCGGCGGCGACGTCGATGTCCTCGCCGCCCACCAGCCGGTCGACGAGGTCCTTGTGGAACACATTGCGGCCGTCGCGCAGCAACTGCTCGTCCACGGTCGAGCCGAACGGCTCGACCAGATCGCGATAGAAGCCGAGGATGGCCTGGTCCTCATGGAAGGCACGGCCGTCCGGCGCCCGTACGACGGATGATGCGGCTACGGTCGTCATGTCATTCACCCGCGTCCTGCGGCTCGGGGCTGATCCGGCGCAGGTACTCGGTGAGGGTGCCGATGGACTGGAAGTCGTCCATGTCGAGGTTCTCGGGATCGATGACGATCTTCATGCTGTCCTCCAGCTCCATCAGCATCTCCATCACGGAGGTGGAGTCCAGGTGCAAGTCCTCGAAGAGACGGACGTCCTCGGTCAGACCGGTGACCTCGCGCTCCAGTACTTCGCCGAGCGCGGTCTCGACCTGCGCCACGATCGTGCTGTTGTCCATGGTCGTGCTCCTTGTGGGGGTGATCAGAAAGCGATGAGTCGTTGCTTGCCGAGGAGGTCCTCGACGGTGTCCCGGCTCCGCACCAGGCGAGCCCTGCCGTCGTGGACCATGACCTCTGCGGGGAACCCGTGGCTCAGGAAGAGCCCCGGGGAGGCGGAGGGGCCGTACGCGCCGGAGAGTTCGACGCCGATGAGGTCGCCGGCGGTGACGGGAGGGAGCGCCACCCGCTTGCCGATCACATCGTTGGGCGTGCACAGCGGGCCGGTGACCGTGTAGGTGCCGACGGGCTCCTCGGCGTACCGGGTCAGCGAGCGGATGGGGAAGTTGCGCTTGACGAAGCTGCCGACCCCCACCGCGGCCATGTGGTGGTTGGTGCCGCCGTCTGCGACGACGAACTGTTCGCCCATCGACTCCTTCACGAACAGCGCCCGGGTGACGTACGTGCCGCACGGAGCGGTGAGATAGCGGCCGAGCTCGTTGATGAGGCGGCACTCGGGGTGCCGGTCGAGGAACTCCGTGACGGCCTCGTTGATCCCCTCGGTCAGTGAGGGGAGGTCCAGCTCGGTCTCGTTGTCGAAGTACGGAACGCCGAAGCCCCCGCCGAAGTCGACGGTCCTGAGCTCGATACCGGTCTCCTCGGACAACGACTCGGCCATCGCCAGGATCTGCCGGGTGTTGTGGACCAGGTCTTCGTGGTTGAGGAAGCGGGTGCCCATGTAGGCGTGCACGCCCATGACGTGCACCCGGCGCAGCCCCTTCAGCAACCGCTGCGCCGCCCGCACCTCCGCCTCGTCGATGCCGAACTGACGGGGCTTGCCACCCATGGCCAGCCCGGATCCCTTGGTGCGGAAGCCGGGATTGATGCGCAGCATCACCGGCAGCCGCTCGCGCCCGGACGCGACGGCCAGGTCGTCGAGTGCTTCGAGTTCCTCCAGCGACTCGCAGACGACGGCGTGGAGATCGGCGGCCACGCACGCTTCCAGTTCGGCGCGGGTCTTGCCCGGCCCGAGGAAGATCGTGTCCCGCGGGGCGATCCCGGCGCGACGGGCCGTTTCCAGCTCGGCCAGCGAGGAGACCTCGGCTCCCGCCCCGAGGGTGCCCAGGAAACCGATGACGCTGATGTTGGGATTGGCCTTGAGGGACAGGAAGATGTCGACTCCGGGGTGCATGCGGGTGCGCAGCCCTTGGTAGACGTCCCGCAGCACGTCGGTGTCGTAGAGGTACAGCGGCGTGCCGAACTCCGCGGCGATCTCGGAGACGGGCAGAGCCTGTACCCGGAACTCGTCGGCGTTGGTCATGCCGTGCCCCCGGTCGGGTCGGTGTGCTGATGGGTGATCACCATGGCGGCGAAGGTGGCGCCGAGACCGACCGTGGCGAACAGGTAGTTGCGCCCTGCTGTCAGGCGGCCGGCGTCGCGCAGCGTGGTGTAGTTGCGAAACACGTCCGAGGCGAAGCAGTGGCTGTAGCGCTCGACGTTGTCGAGGAAGACCTGGGAGCGGTCGATGCCCAGTTCGCCGATGGTCTGGCGCCAGGACTGGAGGTTGACGTTGTGCGGGATGATCAGGTCGATATCGGGGAGGGTCATCCCCGCCTGAGCCACCGCTTCCCGTACGACCTCGGCGAGCACCGGCGCGTAGAACTTGCTGACCTCCAGCGACTTCTCCTCGTCGAGGAGCATGGCCGCCGAGAACTCACCCAGGGTACGGGTGGCGTACGAGCGCACCCGGTCTCCGCCGCCGTCGAGCGTCACGAGGCAGGCCGCTCCGGCGTCGCCCATGATGGCGACGTCGGGGATGAGCTGGATCTGAGGCGAGAACGCCTGTTCGCCGGTGATCACCAGGGCGTGGTCGCCCGGTCGGCCCTCCGCCCTGAGCAGTTCCGCGGCGGTGTCCACCGCGGCCATACCGCTGGCACAGTTCTGCTGACTGAGGGCGAATGCCTCGGCATCGGCCAGCCCGAGGCGGTCCTTGATCTCCTGGGCGGGGCTGATGTGCGCCGGCGCCACCGCCTGGGTGGTGTGCGCGTAGACGATGTACCTGATCCGTTCCCGCACCAGCGGGTCGGCCGTGATGCGTCGCGCCGCCGGCAGCACTACGTCGAACAGGTCGAGTTCCTGGTCGAAGCGGATCTCCTTGAGCCCGTGGACGCGTTCGAAGAGCCGGAGCTTGGTCCGGCGCAGGCCGAGCCTGTCGGCCAGCTGGCTGATGGGCACGATCCGCTCAGGTGTGAAGGACTCCACGGCCTCCAGTGTCGTGACGGGCGCCGTCATCGTACTCTCCAGGTTCGTCGGGCAGGTGGGCAGGCTGGTCCGGCTCCGCTCGGTGGCTGTCACCTCGCACCTCCCCGGTGGGTCAAGGCAAGGGCAGTGAATGTCGCTCCGGCACCGACCCCGGCCATCAGGTAGTGCCGGCCGGCGACGAGGCGTCCCGCGGCGCGGAGCGTCGCGTAGTTGACGAACGGGTCGGCGGCGAAGCAGTGGCTGTAGCGTGCGATGTTCTCCAGGAACACACGGTCCGCCGGGATGCCCAGCTCGCCGATGGTGTTGCGCCAGGCCAGCATGTTGACGTTGTGCGGGATGACCAGGTCGATGTCCTCCAGGGCGAGTCCGGCCTCCCGCACCGCCCTGCGGATCACGTCGGCGAGCACCGGCGCGTATGCCTTGCCGTACAGCGCCGCTTCCTCCGGGGGCAGCGAGATCAGGCGCGCGTATTCCCCCAAGGTGTGGCTGACGTGGGAAAGGACGGGGTCGCCCGAACCTGCCGCAGCGATCAGGCACGCCGCGGCGCCCTCTCCCATGAGGGCCGTGTTCGGCACCTTCTGGATCAGCGGCGAGTACGGCTTGTCACCGATGACGAGCAGAGCCCGGTCGGCCGGGTCGCCGTCGGCCAGGAGCCGGGCCACTACCTCGACGGCCCCGAGCCCACTGGCGCAGTTCTGCTGACTGAGGGCGAATGCCTCCGCGTCAGCGAGCCCGAGTGCGTCGCGCAGCGCGGTGGCCGCGTCGAAGCCGGCGGGCGCGATGGGCCTTGGCCGTCACAGGCGTGCGTGGCCGGCCGGCCACGGCGCGGGCTGCCGGGCTTCGGGTCTGCGCCCGGCCGGCCCTCCTGGGGCGGCGTAGAGGGTCGGGACGGTGCGAGGCTGGATTGAGAGCCGTTCGTGAGGGGATACGTCGATGCGCCCTATTTCGTCCGGTGCGATCAGTTTTGGTCTGGTGACTTCTCTGAACCAGTAATTGCGGTCCGTTGAGGCAGTCGGCAAACGTGTGGCGCATGCGTACCGTCCCGCGCCAGGATGCGGCTATGCGTCATGTCCAGAGTGATCCCGAGTTGCAGGATCTGGTTCGGCGGTTCGTCACGCCTGATCGCCGATACCTTCGGTTGGGCGGGGGCCTTCTGCGGCTGGATCCGATCGAGCGTTCTGCGTTCGTGCGGGATCTGGCTCAGGCTGCCTACGAGATCACTCCCGCAGAGCTGGGCATCCTCTTCGAGGGTGGCTGGCGCGAGCGCAAGACTGCCGCCTGGCTAGTTGCTGTGGCCCACAGGACCGAGTTCCGCGACCTCATAGGCCGGCTCCTACTGGCCAGCGAGGGGCCGTACGCGGGCGCGGCATACTGCGTCGCCCTTGCGAAGTTCGGCACTGCAGCGGATGCCGAACTACTCAGCGCCTACCTTGATCACCACTTGTCGCGTCCCGACCTCGACTACGACCAGGCAGTCGTCCTTGGGGCGCTCCTGTACCTCGATGAGATTCTGGGCTTCGAGTACACGACACGGTTCCTTGCCCCGGACGGTCCCTGGGACCGATGGCTCGAAGTCCGGGCCGTGGCGGCCCTCGAACCGCAGTACTGCCGGCGGGCCGTGAAGCATCTCTGCGCTTTCGTCGATGAGACCGCTGAGGCCTTCGTCTCGCTGGACTGCGGGAGCTGATCATGACCGAGCGAGACATCATCCTCGACGAACTCGCCCAAGGCCTGCGCCCGATGTCACAGGGCATCGAGTGGTTCGACACCCGCGGCCCGGAGGAGCAGGCCGAAGTGCTCCTGTTCCTGCGCCATCACTGCGTGCAGGCCCGCGCCGTCACCGAAACGGACCGGAGCGTATCCGGCGTGCCGGGCTGCGCCCGACGTACACGCCTGCGGTTCTGATCACCCGCGGCTCGATCGACCAGCAACTGGGGAAGATCGCCGGCCTCACTCCTGTCGATGAACGCCGCAAGGCGTTCCGGCTGCTGGTCGCGGTACTCGCGGTCGCGGACGAACGGCGCCGCGAACGCTTCTGCTCCGGCGGATGCGGTCACTGGTGGCACAACCTGCCCGTCCCCGGCGGGTGATGACGTGCCGGCACAGCGCATCCAACGCGGCCCCGTCGTCCGCGTCCGCAGTGGTGATGCGCGCCGACTCCTCGTCGATCCCTGGCCCACCTCGTACCCCGATCGATCGAGGACCTTGCTCTGCTGGCCAAGAACGGGCTTGGACACCTCCAACGCCACCCCGAGGTAGCAAACAGCCGGGCCGGTGGCCGGCGGTGCCTCACCTTCCTCCAGCTGTCGGTATGACGAGGTCTACGACGTGGCGGGCGCCGCGACGGAGGCCGGACTGGATTCCCCACGGGCGGCCGGACGGCTGGGGTTGCCTGCGGCTACCGGACGGCTGGGAACTCGACTGGCGCGCGGCGAAGGGCCACCCTTGGAAGATGGACGAACTCCAGCGCCTTCGAGCCCTAGCCCGGTCCCGAGACAGACGCACATAGGCGTCCGAACCAGTCGCCTGTCCCCGGCCCATCCATCCGGTACGCGACGAGACGGAGACCCTAAATATGTCCTCCCTCATCCGCGCTCAGACCCGGATCGGGCAGCACACCCTCTTGGCTTCCCCCGACGTCGACCGCCTCAACACCGAACTGGAGGGCAGGGCGGCCACCGTGATCCCCGGGTTCACTGTCACCGTGACGGGCGTCCAGTTCGATGTCAGCGACCAGGCGAACTACAGCGACCACGAAAGCGACGCTGTCGCGATGCTGGCAACCGCTGTAGTCCCCAGCGCTGACAATGGCCGCACATGCCTCGGGTGCTCTGACGGAGCACCGTTTGAAGCCCTGTCGGGCTCTCAGGCTGCAGATGCCTCAAGCCTTGCAGACGCACTGGGGTGGCACGCCCGGTTCCCGGAGACGGCGCAACTGCTGGGCGGCTGGTTCTCCCACGACATCGTCGAAGGATTCCCCGACACCAAGCCGCGATTCTGTCGGCCGGCGTATACCTGCTGAGCACAACTCGAAGGAGCCGGCAAACGCCGCAGCATGATTGAGCGATGCTTATCCGCGCTGCGTGTAGGAGAGGACTCCGGTCAGAGTGATCCGCAGGAGGGCTCGCAGTTCTGCGCGCAGCGGGGCTTTGCCCTCAGCCGTCTGGGTCCAACGGTAGAGGAGCCCCAGGTAGGCGTCGCGGAGCAGGTTTCCGGCCACCACAGGGTCCACGTCGGAGGCCACCTCGCCGCGGACCTGGGCCGCCGAGATCACCTGGGTGAACACGTATCCGGCATAGTGCGGCTCCTCCAGGAGCGGCTGGCCCGACTTCACCCATGCCGTGAGCATCACCCGGGTGAGGTCCTCCTCCGCCTCGTTGAAGGCGGCCAGCGTAGCCATGCACCGCTCCAGTTGCACGGTTACGTGGTCCTCCAGAACCAGCGACGCGCCCATCTCACTTTCCAGCTTCTTCCGGCGGTGCTCGGCCCACGTCGTGACGAGGTCCTCCTTGCGCTGAAAGTGGTTGAAGAAGGTGCCTCGGGCCACATCCGCGCGCTCGGTGATGTGGTCGATGGTCGTCCGTTCATACCCCTGCTCGGCGAACAGCTGGAGAGCCGCCGTGTACAGGTTCTCGTGCACGCGCCGCCTGCTGCGCTCGCGCCTGCCCGGTGGTTGTACGGGTGTGGGCTCGACGGTCATGGGTTCTCCTCCTGCGGCCCGAAAGGGCGTGTTACTTGGTCCCGCTGACGGGTGGCGAGCTCCCCCGGCCGCGTGGGCGGCAAGCCGCGCCCACCCAGTTCCTGCACCATAGTTCATCTATGCATTGCAGTTCAACGTAGTCGGGTCGCTGCCCCCGCAAGGGCCGCCACACTCTCACCGCCGAGCAGCCGCCCCACGGTGACCTCCAGGCCGAATTCGACCTGGAGGATACGCCGCAGCTGCAGGGCCATGAGGGAATCCAGGCCCAAGTCGACCAGCGACCTCCTCCGGTCCAGCCGCTCGGCACTGCTGCCCAGCACTTCCGCGATCCGGGCGTAGACATCCTGTCCCGCGCCGGCAGTAGGCGGCGCGGCGCCCGGAACCGGTGAGGCCGGCCCATCATCCCTCGCCGCCGCTCCCATTCGGGCGTCCTCCGGTGTGATCGCCCCCCCGACCGCTTCCCAGCGCACCAGAGCGATGCCCCGGAACTCTGCCAGTACGCGGCCGTCGGGCCCGCTGAGCACGACGTCACCGCGCGCCCCCTCACCTCCCGGAACCGGCGAGAAGGTTGCCGTACTCCAGAACTCCCCGGCGGGATCCGCCTCGAAGAACACGCTCTCGAACGAGGCGGGAAAGTACACCCTGGCTCGATCCTCGGGGACTCCGTACTGCGGCCAGGACGCCAGCATGGTCAGCAGCCCTGCCTCCAAGGCAGCCCCACCGGCTCCTGAGCCGCGCCCCCCGGTGTGAAGGCGCGCAACTGCCTCCCCCTCCCGGCACCACAACTGCCGCACCATGCGCAGTGCCGGCGAAACGGTGAATCCGCGCCCCTCCGCCCGCCGGTAGAACTCGGTGGCCGGCACGTATTCGCCACACCGCGTCAGCGCACTGTCCAGGTCAGCGCCACCAGGCCGGCCTCCAGGGCGGGCGATGCCGGTCACGCACCGGACGTTGCCGTCCCGACGGTCCACCCCGTGCTCCTCAGCCTCACCCCAACCTTCACCCGCGGCCGGGTTCGGGTTCACATCGACGGAGAAGCGGTACCCGGCCCCGCCCCCCTCCGGCTCCAGTGCGATGCGCACCTCGGCGCGTTCGCTGTGGGGTTCGCCCACCGCCGGGAGCGACACGGCACCTCGCATCCGGACGTGCTCCAGGCTCACCCGTCCGTCGCCGGCGAGGTCGCGCACGGCCTCGGCCACCGCCCCGAGGTACAGCACCGGGGGCACCACAGTGCGCCCTGCCACGGACACCCCTTCCCCGTAAGCCGCCGACCCGAGCCGGGACAGCCGGATCCGCCGGTCGTAATCGCTCGGCGCCTTGACGGCGACTTCGGTTGCCGCAGGTGCCCCAGGCCCTGTGCGGGCCCGCAATTCCTCGGTGTCCCACGCGTACAGCGGCAGCGGCACCCGGTTGACACCTGCGGGGAGCACGCCGTACCAACGCCGCCAGTCGACCCGGGCTCCCAGCGAGAAGGCACGACCCAGAGCGCGCGCGATCGCCGTCGGCTCGCTGCGCCGTCTGGCGAGGCTCGTCACCACCGACACCGGAAGGCCCGCCGCTTCCTGGCAGTCCGTCAGCGCTTCGGAGAGCAAAGGGTGCGGGCTGACTTCGATGAACACGACCTCACCGGACTTGGACACCTGCTGAACGGACTCCGCGAACCGCACTGGCAGCCGAAGGTTGTCCATCCAGTAGGTCCCGTCCAGCCCGGCGTCCCGAACGCGGGCGCACCGTACGGTCGAGAACAGCTCGATGTCCGGGATGGTGGGCCGCAGCTCGTACAACCGGGCCGGGAGCTCCTCGCGCAGCTCGTCCATCGCCGGGGAATGGGAGGCGACGTCCACCTTGACCGGACGGCTGAACATGCCCGACTCCTCCAGGAGCCTGCCGATCTCCGCGAGGGCGGCGACATCACCCGCCAGCACGGTCGCGCGGGGGGAATTCTCCACCGCCACGCACACCCGGTCCCCGTATGCCGCCGCGATTTCCCGTGCCCGATCGGCGGAGAGTTCGGTGGCGAGCATGGCGCCCCGGCCGGAGAGCCGCTGCATCAGGGTGCTGCGGCGGCAGATCACCCGCGCCGCGTCACGAACGGAGAGCGCCCCGGCCACGCAGGCGGCGGCCACCTCTCCCATGCTGTGGCCCAGGCACAGGTCCGGTTCCACGCCCATGGCACGCCAGTGTGCGGCCAGAGCCACCTCCACCGCCCACAGTGCGGGTTGTGCCACCTCTACGGCTTCCGGTATCTCACCGCCGTCGCGCAGCAGCTCCACCACTGACCAGCCGAGTTCGTCCTTCACCGCCTCATCGCACTCCTCGATCGCCGACCGGAATGCCGTCGAAGATCCCATCAACTCCCTGCCCATGCCAGCCCATTGAGACCCTTGGCCGGGGAAGACGAAGGCCACCCGGCGGGGGCCTGCGAATCCCGCTTCGTGGATGCCCCCGTCGGGTGTCGGCTCGTCCGCGGCCAGATCGCGCAGTGTCCGGGCCAGCTCGTCGTGCGTGGCGCCGACCGCCCACAGGCGGAAGGGGTGCGTATCCCGGCCGGCCGCAGCGGCCCGGCACAGGTCGCGCAGCGGATAGGGCCGGCCGTCACCGCCTGGTTCGAAGTGGGCGGCGTACCGGAGAGCCAGGCGGCGCAGGGATCCAGGCGAACGTGCGGTGAGCACGAGCAGCTCCGCCCCGTCCGGCGTCCGTACGACGGAGGGCTCCGCCTCCGTGTGTGGGTCGCCCACCCCATCCTGCGGCACCGCAGCCACGTACTCGCCGATCACCACATGGGCGTTTGTGCCGGAGAGCCCGAAGGAACTGACGCCCAGCACGGCTCGCTCGCCCCGGGGCTCCAGCGGAGCGGTGCCGCGCACCACCTCCACCGGGAATCCGTCGTCGGCCAGGAGGGGGTGCGGCGTGGTCACGTGGAGGGAAGCCGGCACGGTACGGTGACGCGCGATCAGCGTGGCCTTGATGAGGCCGGCGATCCCGGCGGCGGCCTCGGTGTGCCCGATGTTGCTCTTCACGGAGCCGGTCAGCACCGGCCGTCCGGCTACCGCCGGATCTTCCTCGCGCAGCGCCGCGGCCAGAGCGCTCAGTTCCACGGTGTCGCCCACCGTGGTGCCGGTGCCATGCGCCTCGACGTAATCCAGCTGCGCCCCGGTGATCCCGGCGTTGCGCCACGCGGCTCTGAGCATCTCGACCTGCCCGGAGACTGCGGGCTGAAGCAGTAGTCCGCTGCCGCGGCCGTCATTGGTGACTGCACTGCCCAGCAGGAGCGCGTGGACGGCGTCGCCGTCCGCGACCGCGTCGGACAGGCGTTTGAGCAGGACGGCACCCACGCCCTCGCTGCGTACGAACCCGTCGGCGGAGTCGTCCCCGAACTTGCAGCGGCCGTCGGGCGAGAGCATCTCTCCCTGCGAGTACGCGATGGCGTCGCGCGGGGTGAGGATGACGTTGACCCCGGCCGCGACCGCGAGCTCGCACTCGCCGGCCATCAGGCTCTGGCGGGCCATGTGCACGGCCACGAGCGACGAAGAGCATGCCGTGTCCAGGGTCAGGCTCGGTCCGCGCAGGTCAAGGGCATGACTGAGCCGCCCCGAGGTGACGGCGCGCAGTCCGCTGCCCGCGAGCGCACGGATGTCACCGGAGCCGGTCGAGCCCAGCGTGTCCGCGTACTCGGCGGTGGCCTGACCGACGAAGACACCGGTCGCGCTACCGGCCAGTGACGAAGGCGGGATGCGGGCGTCCTCCAGGGCCTCCCACACCACGTGGAGCAGAAGCCGTTGCTGCGGGTCCATGGTGAGGGCCTCGCGCGGCGATATGCCGAAGAAGCCCGCGTCAAAAGAGAACAGGTCGTCGAGGAAGCCACCGTGCCGCGATCTCAGTCGGCCGGGTGCGGGGTCCTCACCCGCGTACAGCGCCTCGGCGTCGAACCTGTCCCCGGGGACAGCGGTAACCGCGTCGCCGCCGCGTTCGAGCAGGCGCCAGAACGCGTCGATCCCTGCCGCGCCGGGGAAGCGGCAACCCATGCCAACGATTGCGATCGCGCCAACTGTGTCCACTGCGAGCCCTTCCTGACGAGTGAGCAGTTCAAAAATACACGCAGCACCAATGTTGTTCTCCAGTCCACCCGTGAAGGTGGCGTTAAAGCTTGACTGCGGACCGCACACACGGCGATCTCCGGCGCCCCGCGCCGTAACGCCTTGTTCACATGCGAGTTGGACAGCGATCCCGTTCTGGTCCGGGCACGCCGTTCGCAGACCGTCGATGTGAATCTGATCTCAAGTAAACAGTTGAATCGCAGTACATGTTTGTGCTTCAGTTCCGGTTCGTGAGGGGCGTGACCTGGCCTCCCCCGCCCAGGTCGGCCCCTCACCCCACCGACCACGCGAATGAGGAGAGACGCATGCTGAAGTTCAGGAAGCTGGGCAGCCAAGGTCTGGAGGTCTCCGAACTGGGCCTCGGTTGCATGGGGATGAGCCAGTGGTACGGCGCGACCGATGACCGCGAGTCCATCGCCACCGTGCACCGGGCGCTGGAGCTGGGCTACACCCTCTTCGACACGGCCGAGGCGTACGGCCCCTACGACAACGAGGTCCTGCTGGGCGAAGCCCTCAAGGACCGCCGCGAGCAGGCCGTGATCGCCACGAAGTTCGGCTTCCCCATGAAGCTCAAGGACGGTACGACAGCCGAGGCCGACAGTCGGCCATCACACATCGTCGAGGTCGTCGAAGCCTCGCTGAAGCGACTGGGCACGGACTACATCGACGTGCTCTACCAGCACCGTGTCGACCCAACGGTCCCCATCGAGGAGGTCGTCGGGGCGATGTCCGAACTGGTGGAGCAGGGCAAGGTGCGCTACCTGGGCCTGTGCGAAGCCGGCACGAACACCGTCCGTCGGGCCCATGCCGTCCACCCCCTTTCCGTCGTACAGAGCGAGTTCTCCGTCTGGGAGCGCAACCTCGAGGACGACGTGCTGCCGGTACTGCGCGAACTCGGCATCGGACTCGTCGGCTTCTGCCCGCTGGGCCGGGGCTTCCTCACCGGCGGCGTCCTGCGCGCCGAGGACTATCCGCAGGATGACTTCCGCCACCACGACCCGCGTCTGCAGGGGGCGAATTACGACCAGAACACGGCGATCGCCGACACCGTGCGCGAGATCGCCCAGGCCCGTGGCCTCACCCCCGCTCAGCTTGCCATCGCCTGGGCGCTGCACCAGGGGGAGGACATCGTGCCGATCCCCGGCACCAAGCGGCGCACCTACCTCGAGGAGAACACCGTCGCCGCCGGGGTCAAGCTCGACGCAGAGACGCTGGCCGCGATTGACACGATGGTCCGCCCCGGCCAGGTCGCCGGCCCCCGCTACAACGAGCGAATGATGGCCTACATCGACCGCTGACCCCGCGCGGTGGCTCTCCCCCTCACCCGTCCCATGACGTTCGAACCGTTTCCGGGCCGCTCGGCTTCGGATCCAGACCCCTCCGGGAGCAGTTGTGGACACACCCCATTGGCAGAAGCACTGGCAGGAGCGCCGCGAACCGTTCATACAGGAGTGCCGGCAGGCCCGTCAGGAACTGCTGCTGGACCTCAAGGACCCGCAGACCGCCCAGCGCCGCGTACTGGCCGATGTCATCGACATGAGTGCCGGATCCCTCCACTGGCGCGAACACGGCTATGACGCCGTCGTCTCGGACCACGACCGGTTCCGCTCGGTCCTGCCGATCATGCGCTACGAGGACTTCGTCCCCGAGATCGAGCGCGAGACCCGCACCAAGGGCGGCACTTTGACCTGCAGCCCGGTCATGCGCTGGCTCAAGACCAGCGGCACCACCGGCGTGCCCAAGCGCGTTCCCTACACCCTCCACTGGCTTCTCACCTACCGCATCCCCGCGATGAAGGCCATGTGGGGCACGTACCTGGAGCACCACCCCGAACTCCTGGCCCACCCGTACGCCACCCTCGACACCCAGACCGTCCGCGAGGACGTCTTCGACTTCGTGCACGGCATCGGGCACCAGGCCGTCAGTAACCGCCACCCCCAGATCAACAGCCGTGATTGGAACCCCCCGTGGTTCGAGTCCCCCTGGTTCGGCCCCGACGTGCCGACCGGCCACGAGGGCCGCATGTACCACCGACTGCGCCACCTCGTGGGCAAGGACCTGCACTACATCTCTTCCATCAACCCCAGCACCCTCATCTCCATGCGCGACCTCGTGGCGGCGCACGGCCCGGCGCTCGTCCGCGACCTGCGCGAGGGCACCCTCGAAGGCCGACCGCACTCGGCACCCGACGAGCAGGCGGCCGCGCACCTGGAACGGGTCCTGGCCACAGCGGACTTCACGCTGAAAGACCTCTGGCCCTCCCTGACCCTCTACACATGCTGGCTTTCGGCCTCGGCCGGACTGTACGCGGCCAAACTCGACGCGGTGTTCCCCGGCGTCGCCAAATTGCCGTTCATGAGCTGCGGCACCGAGGGCGTCACCACCATCCCCGTCGACGACTCGCTCCACAGCCAGCCGTTGGCGGTCGGCCAGGCGTTCTTCGAGTTCGTGCCGGCCGAGGTGCCACTGGGCGAGCTGGTCGACTCGGGAGAACGGATCGAGACCCTGCTGGTCCACGAGGTCGAGCAGGGCCGCGACTACCACCTGATCATGTCGCAGGGCAACGGCCTCTACCGGCTGTGGACCGGGGACGTCTACCACGTGGACCGGGTTGTCGACGGCACGCCGTGGGTGCACTTCGTACACCGCGACGGAATCTTCCACTCCTTCACCGGCGAGAAGATCACCGAGGCCCAGGTCACCGAGGCCATCACACGGGGCCTGGCCACCAGCGGGTTGGTTACGGGGCTCTACATGTGTGGCCCGCGCTGGGGCACTCCGCCCGGCTATGTCGTCGTCGCCGAGGTACCGGAACCTTCCGCCGGCCTCGACAGCGCGCTGTCCACGGCCGTCGACAGCGCCCTGCACGAGATCAACATCGAGTACGCGTCCAAGCGGGACAGCGGACGGCTCGCGCCACTGGAGGTGGTCAGCGTCCCGCGCGACGCCATCTCCGCGTACATCGAAAGCCGCCGCCAAGCCGGGAACGCCACTCAGTACAAGTACAAGCCGTTCCAGCGCGACATCGACTTCGTCGATGCAGTCGCCCGACGTTGAAGGGGAGTCAGACACAGATGATCGACACCAAGAGGCCGCCGCAGAACATCCGCCGGGAGATCATCGGATTGCCGGTCGACGGTACGGATCTCGCCCTCCACCTGTGGCGGCCGCGCGGGGACGTCAAGGGTGCCGTGTTCTACTTCCACGGCCTGCAGTCGCACGCCGGTTGGCTGTGGGAGGTCGGACCCCAGTTCGCCGACAACGACATCGCCTTCTTCGTACTGGACCGGCGCGGCAGTGGCATCAGCGGCGGCCCCCGGCACGAACTTCCCGACGCACAGACCGTCCTCGGCGACTACACGGTCGCCCTCGAGCACGTACGCACCCTGATCGGCGACGAGGTACCGCTCTCGCTCTTCGGCCACTGCCTGGGCGGGTCCTTCATGGCCGCCCTCATGCACCACCCCGGCTTCATCACCCGCTACGAAGCGGCCGTCTTCTGCTCGTCCTGGCTCGGCAAGCTGCACGCCACCCACAGTGAGGAGGAGCGGCAGCGACTCGCCGCCGACACCAGCACCGAGCTGTGGGACGCGGGCCTGAGATCCGCGGACTTCACCGACGAGGCGCGCCACCGGCACTTCATCGACAACGACGACCTCGCGGTCCGGCTGCTGACCCGCCGCTCGCGGGCGACCCTGCTCCAGCTGGAGCGCATGTACACGGTCCCGCAGCGCACACTGCCATCGGTCCCGGCGGCCTTCGTCTCCGGCATCAGCGACCCCATCGTGGACCTCGACGACGCGCAGCGCACCTTCCTGCGGATGACCGCCAGTGACGGAGCCCTCATCCAGTTCGCCACCGACAAGCATTACCTCTTCTACACCGATGTCCGCGCCCGCCTGGTGGACTGGGCCTCCGCCTTCACCCTGCTGCAGGGGCTCGACCGCAATGCCTGAGCATTCATCGGCGGACCTGTACCGGGTCCGGCTGCCCATGACGGTCGCCTTCGACCACCCCGCGCGGCAGCGGTCGGCCTCCGACAGCCTCGTCCTGCGCCTGGAAGTCGACGGCCTGCGGGGCATAGGAGAATGCGCTCCGCGACCGTACGTCACCGGTGAGACCACGGACTCCGTCTCGGCCGAGTTGCAGGGCCTGCCCCTTGAGGACGTCGCCGCCACCTTGCGACGTACGGATCCGGCCGACCTTCTCGACCGGCTCCTGCGCGAAGGGGTCGCCGACACGTTCGGCCTGCGCGGCGGGAACAACCTGCTGTGTCTGCTGGAGACCGCGCTGCTCGATCTGCTCGGCAAGCGGCTCGCGCTGCCCGGCGTGGACCTGGTGCCCGGTGGCCCGCGGGACGCGGAGGCCGAACGTCCCGGGTCCCTGCCGGTCTCCCAGGTTCTCGATCTCAGCCTCGACACCGACGAGTTCCTCGCCACCCGCGGGCCGTTCCACTTCGTCAAGATCAAGGCATCGCGTGACATGGCGCAGGACGTCCGCACGGTGGCGCGGATCCGCGCACAGCTCGCGGACACCGTCCCGATCATGGTGGACGCCAACATGAGCTGGAGCGCGGACGAGGCCCCCCGGCACCTGCGGGCCCTCCGGGACGCCGGAGCCACACTCGTCGAGGAGCCCCTGCCCAAGGGCGCCTGGGAAGACCTCGGCCGCTTGCGCGCGGACGTCGGCCTCCCGATCATGTTGGACGAATCCGTCTGCACCCTCGACGACGCGCGAGCAGCCGTCGCCCACGGTTCCTGCGACGCGTTCAACATCCGGGTGGCCAAGAACGGTGGCCCGGTCGCCGCCGCACGGCTCGCGGCCTTCGCCCGCGCGCAGGGCCTCGGCTTCCAGATCGGCGTTCAAGTCGCCGAAGTGGGCCCACTCGTCAATGCCGGACGGGCGCTCGCGTTCCGTCACTGCGACGCCCTGACCGTGGAAGCCGGCCAGTCCGACCGGTTCTTCCCCGAGATGATCGTCTCGCCGCGTCCCGCCGTGTGTCGGGTGACGAACACCATCTCACCTCCGGCCGGGCACGGCTTCGGGCTCGACCTCAACGACCACGCCGACCGCTGGGCGGTGGCGCGCCGCATCGAGGGCGACCCGCTCTGGCACCCCGCGACAGACGAGGGCGCCGCTCCCGGTACCGAACGCAGTGAGGAACACGCATGACGACCACATACTTCTCCGACCTGATCGTGGAGTTCCTGCACCAGCAGGACATCGACACCGTCGTCTTCAACCCCGGAGCCTCGTTCCGCGGGGTCCACGACTCGCTCGTCCACGCCGAAAACGCGGGCATCGCACCAGACATCGTGATGGCATGCCACGAGGAGATCGCGGTGGCGATCGCCCACGGCTACCACAAGGCGAGCGGACGCCACATGGGCGTTTTCGTCCACGCCAATGTCGGGCTGCTGCACGCCTCCATGGCCGTCTTCAACGCCTGGTGCGACCGGGTGCCGCTCTTCGTCCTCGGTGGCAACGGCCCTGTCGACGCGGGAAAGCGGCGTCCCTGGATCGACTGGATCCACACCTCGCAGAACATCGAGTCCGTCGTCAAGGACTATGTGAAGTGGTGTGATCAGCCCATCGGCCAGCGCGCCACGGTGGAGTCCCTCACCCGGGCCTTCAAGCTGATGAACACACCGATGCATGCACCGGTGTTCGTCGCCCTCGACTTCGACACCCAAGAGGAGCCCCTGCAGGAAGGGGTACGTCTCCTCCCCGCGGGTGCGACCGAACCCACTCGGCTGCCCCCGCTCGACCAGGAGACGCTGGGTTACCTCTCCGAACGATTGCTCGCTTCCCGCATGCCCGTACTCGTCGTCGACTTCTCCGGGCGCGACCCCCGGACGGTGGCCCCGCTCGTCGCCCTCGCCGAGGCACTGGGCCTGGCCGTGGTCGACCGGGGCAATCGTCTGAACTTCCCCAACACCCACCCGCTCAACGTCAGTCACACGGGCACAGAGGTGCTCGCGGACGCCGATCTGGTGATCGCCCTGGAAGTCCAGGACCTCGTCGGAGCACTCGGCGCCTTCCTGCCCCTCACGGACCAGGGCATGCCTGCCAACGGCGCCGAGGTCGTCACGATCGGATTCAACGAACTCCTCACCAGCAAGTGGGCGGCCGACTACCAGCAGTTCGTGCCTGTCGACCGGTCGATCGCCGCCGACACGGGTGCCTCGATCGCCGCCCTGCGCTCCCTGGCCGAAGATCCGGCAGGACCCTTCGCCACGGAGGCTTTCACCGAGCGCCGTACCGAGCGGACCGAGGCCCTCGCCGCCGTCCACACCCGCGCCCGTGCGCAGTGGTCGCTCCAGTCCCAAGAGCTCAAGAACCGCG
Organism: Streptomyces sp. NPDC046557; assembly: GCF_040645975.1. Lineage (NCBI taxonomy): Bacteria > Bacillati > Actinomycetota > Actinomycetes > Kitasatosporales > Streptomycetaceae > Streptomyces > Streptomyces sp. NPDC046557. The sequence goes on along the minus strand of NZ_JBEYZH010000032.1, from coordinate 7,434 downwards.
AGCACATCCATGTCGCCGGCGCCCTCGACGAGATCCACCGGGCCGTCCGCGACGAGGAATGGGTCCTCACGAACACCGGCAGCCTGACCATCGACGGCTGGGTCAAGAAGTTGTGGCCCTTGGAGCGACCCGGCAGCTACCTGGGCCTCAACGGCGGTGGCGGACTCGGCTACGGACTGGGCGCCTCGGTTGGCGCGGCCCTTGCCCACCGGGAGGACGACACGCTCTGTATCGACCTCCAGGCGGACGGCGACTTCCTTTACACGCCGAGCGCGCTGTGGACGCTCGCCGCCCAGGACGCGCCGCTGCTGGTCGTCGTCATGAACAACCGGCTCTACCTCAACTCAACTCAGCACGCCGAGCGCATAGCCGGCCACCGCGACCGCGACATCGACCGCGCGCACATCGCCACCAGTTTCTACGACCACCCTGTCGACTTCGTTTCCATGGCCCGGTCGTACGGAGTCCACGCCCTGCCGCGGGTCGAGAAGATCGGCGATGTCGCCCCGACCATCCGCGAAGCAGTGGCCCACCTGAAGACGCACCGCAAGCCGGTCCTTGTCGAGATCCTCATGGATTGATCCCCGGGCATCGGCCCCCTCGCGCCCCTGCCATCCGCCTTCCGACAGGAGATCCCACCGTGACAGTGCTCTTCGAATGCACCTTTGACAACGCCCGCCACATCGGACTGGGCGTCCCCTCCGACGACGCGCCGCTGCGCCTGAACCGCCTGCGCGAGGACGATTGCCCCGCCGCCCTCTTCGCCCGGACCCGCGACGAGGACGACCGCGCCGCGGCCCTCACCGCCCTGCTGGCGGAGCGACCCGCGGTCGAAGTTCCGGCCGACGCGCGTCACCGGGTGCGCATGCGGCCACCCCTGCTGCCCGACCACGTCGGCGATGCCTTGGTCAGCGGCTTCATGATGACCCACAACATCAAGATCGACGTCTCGGCGCAGGACCAACCCAACTGGTTCGTCAAGGGTCTCGGTGACGCCCTGAAGGTGCCGGGCGAGCCCCTCTCCGTCCCCGCGGACGCAGTCGCCGTGTGTGAAGAGGCGGAGGTCGTTCTGGTGTACGTCGGCGACCAGGACGGCGCGCCACGTTACGCCGGATACACCTTCGGCAACGACCTCACGGACATCGGCCGGTTCAAGCAGCACGCCGGCCACCTCTCCTACGCCAAGTTGTGCGACGCGGGCATTGCCCCCTGGATGCACCTGGGGGCCCCGCCGCGCACGGCGGCCGGCGAGGTCGTCATCGAGCGCAACGGCGCCACGGCATGGAAGGGAGCCTTCACCACCGGAACCGACGCCATCCACTATGACGTGGCCGCGATCATGGATCGTCTCTTCGCCCACCGGGCCCTGCACCGGCCCGGCCGCGTGCACTACGTCTACATCGGCGCCGACCGGAGCAGCTTCCACGGCGGCTTCCGGGCCGCCGACGGCGACCGCGTCACCATCGACGTGAGCAGCCACGGCGTCCGGATGTCCCACTCCCTGGCGTGGACGCGGCCGGGCGTCGGGGCCCGGGGGCAGGAGTGGGGCCGGTGAGCGCCGCGGGTCTGCCCCGCAGGCTCAGTGACATCGAGGCGTCGTTCGCGTACACCCACGCCCTGATGCGCGGCACCTCTCAGGTCACGACCCTGCTCTCGCTCCGTGGCGACCTGCCCGCCGGCGCGCTGGAGCGGGCGGTGAGCCGGTGGGTGCGGGACGTCCCGGTCCTGCGGCTGCGGATCGAGGAGCGTCGGGACGGGCTGTGGTTCCGTGAGGAACCGAACCTGCAGCCGGCCCAGTTGGGGTACGGCCTGCTCGGCCCGTCGCACACGCCGGACGACGTCTTTCGCCAAGAGTTGAACGACATCCTGCCCACCGGCGGTCCCCTGTGGCGGCTGCGCGCCGTCAGCGAGCCGAGCTCCGGCGCCACGGAGGGGCAGGGTGCACCGGGCCGGACCCACCTCTACTTCACCCGCAACCACGCGATCTCGGACGGGCACTCCACGGGGGCCCTACTGCGCGCGCTCCTCGATCAGCTGGACGGGCCGGCGCCCAGGACTCCGGCGGGGGCGTTAGCGCATCCCCGGCCGTACGAGGACGTACGCCGTGTCCCGCCGAACGCCGACGGGTTGGACTACCGTGCGCCCGGTGCCGCCACCGGATCTCCGGTGCCCGAGGAGATCCGGCCGCTGCCGGCCCTTCCGTTCGCATCCGTCGCCCCCTGGGCCGAGCGCACGGCCGACTTCGTACCCCTCGCGCTCTGCCCGGAGCAGAGTGCGGCGCTGAAGTCGTGGTGCCGCGCGCACGAGGTGACGGTCAACCAGTTCCTCGGCGCTGCCTTCGCCAGGGCCTACGCCGAGGTCGCGGGCCGACCGGAGGTCCGGCTCCTGACCGCGGTCTCCCTGCGCGGGCGGTACCCGGGGCCGGCCGCCCTCCCGGACGTCGGTTGCTTCATCAACGTGGTCGGCGTACCCGTGGCACTGGACACCAACGGCCCGGCCACGGCCGCGCGCCGCTACGGCGCCGCGCTGCGGGACGCGGACGCGCGGTGGCGGCCGCCTCGGCGGGACCACTCGGCGATCCGCCGGGCCGTGGAGGTGGCGGCCGCCGGGACCGATGCCCCGGGGGTCTGCATCACGAACGTGGGGGTGGTCGACCCGGCGTTGGGTACGCACGCGGCGCGGGTCACCGAATTCCGTACGGTCGTCAACCGTACGGGAGCCAACTACGGCCTGGTCCTGCACGTCGCGACCTTCGCCGGGTCGGTGTCGCTCTCCGTGGCCTACGGTGTTCCGGCCACGGACCCCGTCGTTGCGTCGGCGGTGGCCACAGCGCTGTACGAGCGTGTGCTGCGGCCCACCGCCGAGGACCCTAGTCCGTTCCCAGCACCAGTTCGAGCAGCCCGGGAAAGCGCTCGTCGAACTCGGGCCGCCGCAGCCGGTTGAGTCTCTTGGCCCCGGCGTCACGCTGCTCCAGCAGCCCGGCGTCCCGCAGGACCGCGAAGTGCCGGCTGAGGGTCGCCTTGGTTACCGGCACGTCGAAACTCCCGCACGAACGCTGCCAGTCACCGGCCCCGGCCAGTTCTCGTACGAGTGTGCGGCGGACCGGGTCGGCCAGCGCGAGGAGGGCAGCCTCCAGGGGCACCTCGCGAGGGTCGGTGTGGACCGGCGGCACGCGGTGGCTCGTTGCCGCCGCGTCGTGTGCCGCGGCCGGGTGCCGGCTCTCTGGCGCGGACTGCGCGTGTGCTGCCGCCATGGCGGCTCTCCGTCCCGTCGGGGTGTCCGCATCACACCGGGCACCGATTGCAGAGTGTTCGCTGCCATGCGTACACTCTCTGATGTTCGTCCTTCAGCGAACAGTCTATGTGTGCAGGCACGATCCCGTGATGCCTGCCAGGGCCCCATCTGCTGCGGCCCCCGGCCGCCTGCAGTTACACCCGGCGTTGGGAACGGCCTGGCCGGCACGGTACGCCGCCGCCCGGACCCGTACCCAGCCTCGTCCCCGCCCCCACCAATGAAAGGCAGAGCACATGAGTCGCCATGACCCCTCCGCCGCGGCCCGGCCGGGCCCGACCCTCTTCGCCGCCTGCCTGGGCTTCGTGGTCGTCATTCTCGACGTCAGCGTCGTCAACGTCGCCACCAAGGCCCTCGCCGGAGAATTCGGCGGCAGCCTCTCCGGCCTGGAATGGGTGATCAACGGCTACACCCTCACCTTCGCCGCCTTCCTGCTCACCGCCGGAGCCCTGGGCGACCGCTTCGACCCCAAGCGCATCTTCATCCTCGGCTTCGCCATCTTCGCCCTCACCTCACTGGCCTGCGGCGCCGCCCCGTCCCTGATCACCCTCATCGCGGCGCGCGTCCTCCAGGGCATCGGGGCGGCCATGATCGTGCCCTCTTCGCTGTCCCTCGTGAACACCAACTTCCCCGACCCCGCCCGCCGCACCCGCGCCGTAAGCCTCTGGGCCGCCGCCGGCGGCCTCGCGCTCGCCCTCGGCCCGGTCGTCGGCGGACTGCTGGTGGACTCGCTCGGCTGGCGCTCCATCTTCTACGTCAACCTCCCCATCGCCGCTGTCGGCATCCTGCTCACCCAGCTGTACGCACAGCCCGCTCCGGCCCGTGACCGCTCCCGCCGACGCTCCCTCGACCTGCCCGGCCAGCTGCTCGCCGTCATCGGCCTCGGCAGCCTGACCACCGCCATCATCGAGGCCAACGCCCAAGGGTGGGGGTCCGCCCTGGTCATCACCTGCCTGGCGGTCTTCGCGGCCGCGCTGATCGCCTTCCTCACCGTCGAACACCGCAGCGCCGACCCGATGCTGCCGCTCCACCTGTTCGGACGCCAGGCGTTCAGTGCCACCTCACTCATCGGCGTCCTGCTCAACTTCGCCTTCTACGGCCTCATCTTCGTCTTCAGCCTCTTCTTCCAGCAGGTGTGGGAATACTCACCGATCACCGCCGGCCTCGCCTTCCTTCCCATGACCGCCGCCATCATGGCCGCCAACTTGGCCTGCGGCCCGCTGGTCAAGCGCCACGGCGCCCGGCGCGTCCTGCTCGCCGGCAACACCCTTGCCGCGCTCGGCTACCTGGCCGTCCTGCCCGCGGTGGGCTCCGGCTCCTACCCGGCCCTGGTCGTACAGTTCCTGGTCGCCGGCTTCGGTATCGGCCTGGTCGTCCCCGCCATGACCAACGCGATGCTCGGCGCGGTCGACCCGGCCAACGGCGGGATCGCCTCCGGCGTCCTCAACGCCTCCCGCCAGCTCGGCGGCCTCATCGGAGTCGCCGCCATGGGACTGCTCGTCGGGCAGGCCGCTTCCGGCCACTTCCTCTCCGGTCTGCGGGCCGCCCTGGCCTCAGCCGTCGTCGCCCTGGCCGTAGCCGCCGTGCTGAGCGCAACCGGTATCCGCAAGGCCGCTGCCCCCGTGCCGGCCGCCCCCGCCCCGGCGGCTTCCATCGCCCGCTGACGGCCCTCACCTCCCGAAAGGCACGCCAATGCCGCACCTCGCCCTCGAGTACTCGTCCAACGCCCGCGACCCGTTCGACGCGGCCGTCGTCTTCGCCGAGATCCACACCGCGCTCGCCGTCGCCGGCGGTTTCCGCCTCCAGGACTTCAAGAGCCGCGCGGTGCGCATGGACTCCTACGCCATCGGTGACGGCAGCCGCGAACAGTCCTTCGTCAATCTCGACGTACGCACGTTCGCCGGCAAGTCCCCTCAGACGAGGGCTGCCATCGCCGAGACCGCCCTCGCCGTCCTCACCCGGGCCTTCGCGCGGACCCTGCGCGAAACCTCCTGCGACATCTCCGTACAGATCACCGAACTGGACCGGGCCTCCTACGCCCGGACCCGGTCCGGGGAACAACCCGGAACCGCGACCGCGGCATGACGCCCGAAGCCCCTGCCCTCCCACCACAACAGGAGACAGATCACTCATGAACACCTACGAGGGGCAGCGCGCCCTCATCGTCGGCGGCACCTCCGGTGTGGGCCTCGCCACCGCCCGCGCATTCGCCGCCCGCGGCGCCGAGACCATCATCGCCTCCCGCTCTCCGCACAAGCTCCAGGAAGCGCTCGCCGAACTGGCCCCGCTCGCCGGCAAGTCCAGCGCCCAAGCGCTCGACATTCGCTCCGACACCGAGGTCGAGCAGTTCGCCGCGGCAGCCGGCACCTTCGACCACGTCGTCGTGTCCGCCGCCGAAACCCCCATGGGCCGCGTCGACACCCTCACCCAGGCCGACGCCTACGCCGCCATGGACAGCAAGTTCTGGGGCGCCTACCGCATCGCCCGTTCCGTGTCCGTCGATCCCTCGGGATCTCTGACCCTGGTCGCAGGCTACCTCTCGCAGCGCCCGGGCAAAGCCACCGCGCTGCAGAGCGCCATCAACGCGGCCATGGAGGCCCTCGTGCGCGGTCTGGCCCTGGAGTACGCTCCCCTGCGCGTGAACGCCGTCTCGCCCGGCTTGCTGCGCACCCCCCTGTGGGACGGCCTCGACACCGAGGCGCGCGACGCCATGTACGAGGCCGCCGCCGCCCGGCTGCCCGTACGCCGCGTCGGCGACCCCGCCGACGTCTCCTCGGCCGTCCTCTTCCTCGCCGACAACCCGTACGCCACGGGCTCGACGGTCTACGTCGACGGCGGCGGAACGATCGCCTGACAGGACCCGGCCGAGCCGACGGTGCGCACTTCCCGCTGCGTCGACCACAACGGCTGGCGACCACAACCTCTGTCAACGCGTCTCCCGGAGGCGGCAAGACTGCTCGCCCTCACCAGCCCCACCTGGTCCCGGATCGCACGGGATAAGCACGCCTACGCATACCCGCCACGCCCGGTCCGGTGCGCGACCGACCACGTCGTCGGGGAAACACGCGGGCGGCCCATGACGTCGGTGAAGGCCTGCGCGTCGGTCGTCAACCACCCGCACGCCGGGCGGACCCGACGGCGTGGGGCCCAGGCGATCGCCGCGCCCGGCCCTCACGTACGGGACGCGGCGACGGCCTTCGCCACGTGCCCGAGCTCCTCCTCGATCAGGTCGAACGGTGGGTGGTCCGACAGATAGAAGCGCCGTCACCGCTACCCAGGGAGGCTGCGTGTTCCTGACCGGGCGGCCCTCGCGGGGATCCTGTACGTGCTGCGAACCGGTGTCGCCTGGCCCGACGTCCCAGCGGAGACCGTCAGGTGTTCCGGGGTGGCGGCCTGGCGCCGGCTGCGTGACTGGACCGAGGCCGGAGTCTGGCCGCGGCTGCATGCCGCTCTACTGAGCGAACTGCGGCGCGCCGAGCTTCTGGACCTGGACGACTGTGCCGTGGACGGGTCGCACGTTCGGGCGCTCAAAGGGGGGATCACTTGGGCCCTTCCCCGGTTGACCGCGCCCGTCCCGGGTCGAAGCATCATCTGATCGTCGACCGCCACGGAATCCCGCTCGCCGTCACCCTCACTGGCGGGACTGACCTCGGCCCTTCAAGGTGACGTTGGGTCGTCGAGGGTGAGGCCGGTGCCGGCTCTGAAGCCGTCGAGAGTATGGGGTCGGTATTGAAGGCGTTTAAGACGTCATCTCATTTGGTGGATTGGGTAGTCTTTCGGTCGTGGTGGGGATTGTTGAGCGGCTGGTGCCGGATGAGTTGTGGGTGCTGTTCCAGCGGGTGGTGCCGGAGGCGCCGTCGCGGCCGCAGGGTGGTGGCCGGCGTCGGTATGGTGACCGGGAAGTGCTCGCCGCGATCTTGTTCGTGGCCACGTCGGGCTGTACCTGGCAGCAGCTGCCCGCAGCGTCGTTCGGGCCGTCGGGGGCGACAGCCCACCGGCGCTTTTCCGAGTGGAGCAAGGCACGGGTGTGGGCCAAGCTCCACCGTCTGGTCCTCGACGAGCTCGGCGCTCGCGGTGAGCTGGACTGGTCCCGCTGCGCGATCGACTCGGTGAACATGCGGGCCCTGAAAAAGGGGACCTGAC
>NZ_JBEYZH010000031.1:43884-45776 GCF_040645975.1 Streptomyces sp. NPDC046557 | reverse complement strand
CGAACGACGCGCCGATCTCCACCAGGGACTGCTCGAACTGGCCTGCAGCCTCATATGCCTCCGCCGCCTGCGAACCTCATTTTGAAACGATCAGTTAGGGCGGTAGGTTGTGATGCCGTTGTCATTTCGGTCACCATTCCGCATCCGCAGTCGACCGGTCACTCGTGTACGCCACCCACTTGAGGTGGGGTCAGCCCCAGGGAGCTGGAGCGGGTATCCCTACGGTTTCTCGTACTTGGGGCCAGCCAAGGTGAGGCCGAAAGCCACAACGCCGCGGTCGGGGTCTCCGAGGTATCGGAGACCGTCACCCGTTCGGTTCGAGGTCGTTGGAGACTGGCCCACTGGGTGTTCCAGCATGGTCCCGGGACGGCGCGGCCAGGGTGGGGGCGGGAATCGTCCCGGCCGCAGCGCTCGGCGCTGGTCGGATAGCCACCGGCCGAGCGGGTGGGGCCCTCGCGGTGCTCGTGGGGCACGTTCGGAGTTCCTCTCGCCGGCGGTAGGCGGCTGCGGCCCGGTGTCCGGCCAGCCAGTTCTCGTGCTCCGGCCCGACCAGGTTGTAGCGGACGAACTACGTGATGAGGACGGGATCGCGGTGGGCGCCGAACCGCGGCGGGGGCCGCCTCTCTTCCTCGCCTTACCTCGGGCGGATCGCCAACAGCGTCGATGGCGCGTAGGAACGCGAGCGGTTTTCCACCGTAATGCCGGCGCGGCTTCCGACCAGCACCGGGGACGGTTCACCCGCAGGACGGCCCCGCTGTAGCGGCATGACGTCCGTACGTGGATCGCGGACCGCCGGTTGATCGAGGACAGGACGTCGGCGAGCTCGGGGCTTACCAGTACCAGGGTGGTGGCTGGTCTCCAGCATCTCCTCGATGCGGGCGCCGGTGTGGCGCAAGAACTCCACCGCTGCCCAGGCACAGAAGGCGCGGTGTTCGGCGAGGTCGAAGTGCAGGAGCGTCGCGGCCGCGTCCCGGGCACCGGCGCCGCCGTTCTTGGCGCCGAGACCTACGCCGCAGCGTTCGGCTCCCCGCTCTGTGTGATGGGAGCGACTGTCGCAGAGTGTGCGCGTGCACGCTGCGCCGGGCCCGGGACGGCCGGCTGCCTACCCGGCGCACCGTGGTGGTCCTCGCCCGGGACGTCGGCGCCGGCGAGGAGGCGGCCGGGCAGTTGTGGCAGGCCGCGTCCGCCAGACAGGCGAAAGCGCCATTCGGTTGGATGACAGCGGCCTCGGACCGGTTGCGGTCGTCCGCGTTTGGCTGATTGCTGGGGGTGTCGTCATGAACGGCGCGACTCCAGGGAGACAGCATGAGCTACCAGCAGGATTTGATAATTTGTCGTGAACTGGGCGAACGTCATGGCGAGAGCCGGGCGCTAAACAGCCTCGGCGTCGCCCTGCAGCAGGTGCAGCGGTTCGACGAGGCCATCGACGCCCACCAGCAGGACCTCGTCACATGCCGCGAGCTGGGCGAGCGCCATGCCGAAGGGCAGGCCCTGAACAACCTCGGTACGGCCCTGCAGCAGGTGCAGCGGTTCGACGAGGCCATCGACGCACATCAGCAAGCCGCCGCCCGGTTCACCGAGCTGGGTGACCATCACCGCGAGGGGCAGGCCCTGAACAATCTGGGTACGGCCCTGCAGCAGGTGCGGCGGTTCGAGGAGGCCATCGACGCACATCAGCAGGCCGCCGCCCGGTTCACCGAGCTGGGTGACCATCACCGCGAGGGGCAGGCCCTGAACAATCTGGGTACGGCTTTGCAGCAGGTGCGGCGGTTCGAGGAGGCCATCGACGCACATCAGCAGGCCGCCGCCCGTTTTGCCGAGCTGGGTGACCATGACGGTGAGGGCCGGGCCCTGAACAATCTGGGTACGGCTTTGCAGCAGGTGCGGCGGGT
>NZ_JBEYZH010000031.1:0-43787 GCF_040645975.1 Streptomyces sp. NPDC046557 | reverse complement strand
GTTCGAGGAGGCCATCGACGCGCATCAGCAGGCCGCCGCCCGGTTCACGGAACTCGGCGACCACGAGGGTGAGGGCCGGGCCCTGAACAATCTGGGTACGGCTTTGCAGCAGGTGCGGCGGTTCGAGGAGGCCATCGACGCGCATCAGCAGGCCGCCGCCCGGTTCACGGAACTCGGCGACCACGAGGGTGAGGGCCGGGCCCTGAACAATCTGGGCATGGCTTTGCAGCAGGTGCGGCGGTTCGACGAGGCCATCGACGCGCATCAGCAGGCCGCCGCCCGGTTCACCGAGATGGGCGACAACGAGAGCCAGGTCCTGAACAACCTCGGCACCGCCCTGCAGTCCCGGGGGCTGTGGCGGGCACGCAAGGGCAAGAGCCAGAGCGAGGCCAAGGGCCAGAGCGACGCCAAGAGCGATGCCAAGAGTGACGCCAAGGTTTCCGGCGAGCGTCTGGTGCCGCTCGTCATGGATGTCCCCTCGGCATCCACGGCCGTGGCTACCGCTGCCTCCTCGTCCCCGGAGCGGCCCGCGAAGACGGAGATCCTCGCGCTCTCACCCGCGGACGAGCCGTCGTCGGCGCAGGCAGACCTCCAGATGGAGAACAAGCGCTGGGGACGCCGCCGCAAGGTCCAAGACCCGGTGCTCTCCGACGACCGGTAGTGAGGCCAGGCGTGCGCCTCAGCAGCCGCGGACGCCCAAGCCGTACACCGTCTCCGAAGCGGTACACCGCGACCGGCCGCAGTTCCGAACAGGGGAACCGCGGCCGGTCGGGGAGTCCGGGAAGGCTTCGCCTTGCCCGTCCCGCATGCACCGAGGTGGACGCGGCTTTGCTCCTGAACGCCCTGGCCGAGCCGGCCCCCGTTCAGGGGGACGCGACGGCCAGCGCGCAGACCTGGTACATGCGGCTGAAGGCGGACCACATCAGCGACGCGTCCATCGTCAACGCCGCCAGTAATCTGCTGCTGAGCCCGGACCTCGCGCTCCTGAACATCTCGGTGAGCTGACGCACGACCGAGACTTCCTCCGCGCCGACGCTGCCGTTGCCCCCGGCCCCTTTGAAGGTGGCGGCCACGGCCTTCTGGTCGTAGGCCAGGGGGAGGCCGACCGCCGCGGTGGCAAGGGGACAGCGTCCATGGTCTTCCCGATGCCTGCGGAGCCTAGTGTGCTGAGTCAGAGATTCGTTGGCCGTAGGCGGCGACTTTGTCGAGGATTTCGTCGGCTGTCTTCGTCCAGACGAAGGCCGCGGCTGCTCGTTCCAGTCGGCCAGCCAGGCCCGGATGTCGCGTTCGAGTGGCTGGACGGAGCGGTGGACGCCGCGTTTTTGAGCTTCTTCTGGGTGAGCTCGGCGAACCATCGCTCCACCAGGTTGAGCCACGACGCACTGGTGGGCGTGAAGTGCAGCTGAAAGCGCGGGTGCGCCAGCAGCCACTTCTTCACGTCGGGTGTCTTGTGGGTCGCGTAGTTGTCGAGGATCAGGTGCACCTGCAGGTCCGCCGGGACCTCTTTGTCGATCTTGGCCAGGAACTTCTTGAACTCGGCGGCACGGTGTCGGCGGTGCAGGGAGCCGATGACCTCGATGAACAGTGGATCCGTCGACAACTTGAAGGTTTGCGACCGGTGCGGGGCCAGAGCGAACGCCCGCCAGATCCTTGAGACCGTCGACTGTGACATCCCGGTCGCCGCGGCCATCGACCGGGTCGACCAGTGCGTCGCGTTCTTCGGCTTCTCCTCCAGCGTCTTGACGATCACCCGCTCGACATCCGCGTCGGTGATCTTCCGCGGGACACGCGGCCGAGGCCGTCGCCCAGCCCGTCCAGACCGTGCTCCAGGAAACGTCGCCGCCAGGTGCGGACCGTGTCCGGAGCAACATGTAGCCGCCGCGACACCTCCATGACCGAGTGGCCCTCCGCGCACTCCAGCACGATCCGCGACCGCTGAGCCAAAGCCCGCGCCGTCGAGCGACGACGTAACCAACCCTCCAGCACAGCCCGCTGGGCCGGTCACCGACAACGGCGGAATCTTCGGACCCGGACGACTCATACCGAACCAACGACAAACCTCCGACTCAGGTCATTAGGACCTGTTTTCCGGATCAGGCCCCAGTCCACCACGCCGGGCGGGGCCGCGAGCGCGGCCCCGCCGCCGCTTTCCGTGCCCCGGCTCTCTCCGGGCGCCCGACGCGGGACCGGCGTTAAATGGGCGTATGCGACGCAACAGCAAGCGGAGGGGGCTGACCGTGGTCGCTGGGCTCGCCCTGGCGGCCGGGACCGTCGCCGCCGCACCGTCGCCGACCCCCGGTGGCTTCGACGTGGCGAGGGCCCTGGACACGCTGGACTCGCAGGTGCAGGACGGCATGCGGCGCACCGGGGTGCCCGGCGTCTCCGTGGCCGTGGTCCACGACGACAAGGTCGTCTACCTCAAGGGCTTCGGTGTCCGCAGCACCGATGCCCCGGGCGACGAGGTCGGCCCGGACACCGTCTTCCAGCTCGCCTCGGTGTCCAAGCCGGTGGCCTCCACCGTGCTGGCACAGGCCCTCGGCGCCGACGGCTTCGACGACCCGCTCAAGGGCGTCACCCTCAAGGACCCCTGGGTCAGCTCGCACGTCACCGCGGCCGACCTGCTCTCGCACCGCTCGGGCCTACCGGATCACTCGGGCGACCTCCTTGAGGACCTGGGCTACGACCAGGCGTACATCCTGTCGCACCTGCGCTACGAGCCCCTCAGCCCGTTCCGCACCAGCTACGCGTACACCAACTTCGGCTTCACCGCGGCCGCCGAGGCCGTCTCCAAGGCCAAGGGCGTGCCCTGGGACAAGCTCTCCGAAGACCTGCTTTACAAGCCCGCCGGGATGACGCACACCAGCTCCCGTTTCAGCGATTACGAGAAGGCGGCCGATCGCGCCCTCACCCACGTCAAGACCGACGACGGCACCTGGAAGCCGCGCTACGTCCGCGACGCCGACGCGCAGACCGCGGCCGGCGGCGTCAGCTCCAGCGCACGGGACATGGCCCGCTGGCTACGCCTCCAGCTGGGCGGCGGAAAGATCGACGGCAAGCAGGTCATCAACAGCGCCGGCCTGGCCGAGACCCACCTCCCGCACAGCATCAGCCAGCCGCCCGCCGAACCGAACACCCAGCCCGGCTACTACGGCCTGGGCTGGAACGTGCGCTACGACGACCACGGCCGCCTGCGCCTGAGCCACGCCGGCGCCTTCGCACTCGGCACCAACACCAACGTCACCCTGGTCCCAGCCGAGAAGCTCGCCATCGTGGTGCTCACCAACGGCGCCCCAACGGGTCTCCCCGACACCGTCGCCCTCAATTTCTTCGACACCGCCGAGTACGGCAAGCCCAGCCGGGACTGGCTGCCCGTGGTGGCCGAGGCCTACAAGCAGCAGCTCGGCGAGGGCCGCTCGAAGACGGACTTCGCCAAGTCGCCCGCGGACCCGAAGCCGGCCCGCGCGGACAGCGCGTACACCGGTACGTACACCAACCCGTTCTACGGGCGGGCCACCGTCACGGCCGGCCCGGGCGGCGGGCTGGTGCTGCGCCTGGGACCGAAGCCGATGGCCTTCCCCCTGACCCACTACGACGGGGACACCTTCAGCTTCGAGACCGTCGGCGAGAACGCCATCGGCCGCACCGGGGTGACCTTCACCGACGGCAGGATGCGGGTGGAGTACCTGGACGCCAACGGCCTCGGCACCTTCGAGGAGGGCAGCTAGGGCAGGACCCGTGCGGGTGAGCCGTCCAGGAAGGCAGCGATGTCCTCGACGGCTTCGCCGTAGTACGTGGTGCAGTTGGCCCGTGTGATGTAGCCGAGGTGCGGGGTCGCCAGGAGCCTCGGGGCGGTGCGCAGGGGGTGGTCCCCCGGCAGCGGCTCGGTGTCGAAGACGTCGAGGGCGGCGCCGGCGTTGCGGCTTTCGCGCAGGGCCTCGAGGAACGCGTCCGGGTCGACGGGCCGCCCGGGAGGTGTTGACCAGGTGGACGCCGTCACCGAGGGTTCGATCATCGCCTTCTACACGCTCACCCCCGCCGACGGCAGCGCGTCATTGACCTCGCAGGAAGCCATCGTCCGGTACTCCCGTCAGGGCCCGGCGGCGCCGTTTGCGGTCCGGACAACTGAGCCGCGTGCGGCAGGTCCTCGCGCTAGCTGCTGTGCTGTGAGGCGAATCCCAATGTCGTTCGTGCCCGCATCGCCGCGGCGGGCAGACGAGGATCAGCTGTGTCCTTGCGGCAATGGTTGCCATCGGTTGTCGGCGCGTACCGGTCCAGCGGGGGCCGAGGTCGCGAGCGCGGCGCGCCGAGGGGGCGTCGATTCGGTCCGGCGGCGCAGCGGGACCGAGCTGTCGGCGCGGTCGGTTGGGTGGGGCGGGACGAAAATACCCAGCCGGGGTGTGAGGCATGGCTGGGCACTTCGGTGATCTTGCCTGTGGCTCCGCAACTCCGCAGCTTGATCATTGCCCTTGCCCAGGGCCTTTCCCGGGTTCGAAGGTATGGGTACCGGCGAGCGTCCTCCGAGCGGGGAACCGCCCGGATATCTTCCGGTGTGTTGACGGTCGCTGCACCGGGTCGTGTCTCTCGGACCCTGCTGGGAACGAGGGCCGAGCTCCGTCAGTGTTCCTTGGGGGCGATGGCCATGAGCAGGCGGACGTACGGGGACCAGCGGGCGCGCCGGGCCGGGTGTTCGGCGCGGTCGAGGCTGTCCTCCAGTAGTGCGTCGTGGAGCCAGCGATAGGCCAGCGGCCAGCTCAGCCGGGCGATTCCGGTGACCCGCATCGACAGGGTGTGCCGCAGCGCCGTGCGCTCGTCGTCGACAGGCAGCACGGCGTACTCGTGGAAGCCGTGGAAGCCGCGAGGGCCGCTGAAGGTGAAACGGACCCAGGTTCCTGGGATGTACGCGGCGACCGTGTAGCGGACAGGGCCGTGCCCGCCCTTCGCGCCTGCGGACAGCGGGCGGTCGAACTGCATGGGAGACCAGGTCCGGTGCGGCCAGAGCTGGTCGGCGGGCCCGTCGGAGAGGGAGTCGAGGAGGGCGCCGACCTCGGCCGCCTTCATCGGCAGCAGACGTTCATGGACATTATGGACAGGCATGGTGCTCCTTCAATTGGAGAGTGACCTCTAATTGAAGTGGAGAGTACTCTCTGATTCATGCCGAGACCACCCCGCTTCGACGCCGACGATCTCCTCGACGCCGCTGTCGTCCTCGCGGCCACTGGCGGCCCGGCCGCAGTCGCCATGTCCGCCGTCGCGCAGGCCGTCGGCGCGCCCAGCGGATCCGTATACCACCGCTTCCCGGGGCGCCCTGCGCTGCTCGCCGAGGTGTGGCTGCGTACCGTCGAGGGCTTCCAGGAGGGCTACCTCGCCGCCCTCGACGGCGACGCCGACCCCCGCGCGGCCGCCCGCGCCGGCGCCCGACACGTCGTCGCCTGGAGCCGGGTCCACCCGAGGGAGGCGGCGCTGCTCCTCTACGGCGCCGAGGAGTTCGGCCGGGCCGGATGGTCCCAGGAGCACCGGGAACGCGCGGATCGAGGCAACGAACGGGTGTTCGCCTGCCTCGGCATGGTCGGCGCGGCCTTGGGTTTGACCGGACCCGAGGGCCGTGACCGGATCGTCTTGGCCCTGATCGACCTGCCGCTCGGGGTCGTCCGCCGCCCTCTGCGGGCAGGCCAGCCGCTGCCCGCGCACGCCGAGGACCTTGCCGAGGAGTGCGCGGCCGCCCTGCTCGGCTGAAGGGTGCTGCGGAACGCTCGGTTCGGGGCATTCTGTCTGTAGGGGTGGGGGGTTGCGCCGCGGACTGAATCGATGTGGGTGGAGACGCTCCCGTTCGGAGCTGCCCACCGTCCATGCCCGGCGCAGTGCGCGGCACGCCGGCTGTGAACGGGTGTCCTGGTGGCACTGGGGTCGTCAGCGGGGATCGGGTGGGTTGTGCCTGGTCTCTCCCTGGGG
Source organism: Streptomyces sp. NPDC046557 (assembly GCF_040645975.1). Lineage (NCBI taxonomy): Bacteria > Bacillati > Actinomycetota > Actinomycetes > Kitasatosporales > Streptomycetaceae > Streptomyces > Streptomyces sp. NPDC046557. Next base: position 37,838 of record NZ_JBEYZH010000031.1, on the reverse strand, counting down.
TGGGTTGTGATCTTGGCTGTCGTGGGGTGACCAGGCTGCTGCCATGAGGTGGCTTGCACGGTGGTGGGTGGCTGTCATGGGTTTGCCTATTCCTGTGTGTGGCTTTGGCCGCGGGGTGTGGTGGTGCGTCGGTTGTTGGCGGTGGATCAGGGTGCGGGGTCGGTGTCGTCGCTGCATGTGCGGGTGATGGCGGAGGCTGCCGGTGTGACGGTTCGGACGGTATGGAAGCTGCTGGCGGAGCCGAGTGAGGGCCGTCTGGAGCCTGTGGTGCGGCCGACGCCTGCACCGCCAGTGGCTTCCTCGAGCAGGGACGTCAGCTGGAGGGCGAGGACCTCGGGGTCGGCCGCGCGAGCCTCCTGCCGCTAACCATTCCCGCGGACCAAACCCACGTTCTAGACTGCGACCGCTCCAGGACTTGGCGATCATCGGGAGGGCGTGCGAGATGAAACGGGCACTGATCAGCGCATTCGCGGCCGTGGCGTTAGTCGTGGCCGGGGGGAGTGTCGCCACCGCTTCCGACGGAGCTCCGTCGCGCACCACGCACGGTCCTTGCCAGTACGCACAGACCCCGGACGAGCCGCCGGCGCGCTCTGTTCCGCTGCCGCCTGACCCGCGGCGCACCCCCAGTCGAGGCACGGTTGATATGGCTGTTCCGACCAGCCAGGGCCCGCTCCCGCTGCACTTGGACCGGGCCAAGGCGCCGTGCACGGTCCAGAGTTTCCTGCATCTGGCACGGCATGGGTTCTACGACCGAACGGTGTGCCACCGTCTGACGGCGTATCCGACGCTGAAGGTCCTGCAGTGCGGCGACCCGACCGGTACCGGTGAGGGCGGGCCCGGGTACAAGTACAAGGACGAGCTGCCGGTGGACCTGCCGCCGGCACCGACCGATCCGACCGGCGTGCGCCGTCTCTATGGGCGCGGCCTGCTGGCGATGGCCAACGCCGGTCCGGACACGAACGGTTCACAGTTCTTCGTCGTTTACGGCGACTCCGCGCTGCGACCGAACTACACGGTGTTCGGCACGGTCGCCGCCGACGGCCTGACGACACTCGACACAGTCGCCGCCGGAGGTATCGAGCCGACCGCGGAGGACCCGGCACCGGTCGACGGCACACCCGTGTTGCGGACCGAGCTGCTCCGCGTCCGGCCGTCCTGCCGGCATTGACGCACCGCGGCGTCGCCACGTCCTCGATGATCGTGCCTTGCGCCTGTGGCCGCCCCAGGCGGACTATGCCGGCCGGGTGAAGCGTCTCGGTGCGGAAGCGGAGGGTGTGAACGGGTGTCCTGGTGGCACAGGTTGGTCGTCAGCGGGGATCGGGTGGGTTGTGCCTGGTCTCTCCCTGGTGTGAGTTGCGATCTTGGCTTTCATGGGGTGACCAGGCTGCTGCCACATGCTGCATAGCAGGAGGGTTGCTGGCTGTCATGGGGTTGCCCGTTCCTGTGTGCGGCTGGCCAGGGCAGGGCTGTGCTGGTCGGTATGGACGCGGATGGCCGATTGGCGCGGGGTGTGGTGGTGCGTCGGTTGTTGGCGGTCGACCAGGGGCCGGTCGGTGTCGTCGCTGCATGTGCGCGTGATGGCCGAGGCCGCCGGTGTGACCGTCCGGACGGTGTGGAAGTGGCTGGCGGAGGCGCGGGAAGGCCGGTTGGAGCCGGTGCCGCGGCAGGACGGGTTCACTCTGGATGACGAGCAGTAGACCAAGACGAGGCGGCAGGGAGCCGGTTCATGATCAGTTCATCCGGGACGGGAGATTCGGCACCGTTCGACGCGCCAGCGCCGGCGGCTGTGCTCCAGGGTCCGGCGCTCGCTGCGCGGACCGGCGGTTCAGCAGCTGCTGCGACTACGCGCCCAGGCGCGACTGTCGCGGGGCATGTGCGCCTTGCGGGGGAGTGTCTGGGGGTGTCGGAGCGGACGGTGTGGCGGTGGCTCGCGCAGGCCGAAGCCGATCCCGGCGAAGGGGCCGGTCCGGGTGCCGGATCGGTGGGCCGGTTCGAGGTGACGCGTTCGAGGTGACGCCGGAGGTACGGGTGCTGCTCGCGTACTGGCGGAGCAACGCCTCGGCGGTCTACCGGCAGCGGCCCGCGCCCGGACGGCGGCCGGCGAGCCGGCCATCGCGGTTCCGGGCCGAGCACCGATGGAGGCGGTGCCCTTTCTGGATCCGGTGCCGTCGTTGTCGACGTTCCTGCGCGCGGTGCGCCAAGACCTGACCGCGGGCGAGCGCGCGGGTCTGGCCCGGGGGCCGGAGGCAGCCCGGGCCCACGATGTGTTCGGGCGTCGCCCGAGACTCTGGCGGAACCACACCCGGGAGGCTGACTACGTCCAGGCGCCGCTTGTGGTCGACGCCTACGGGGAGCTGGTGCGCCCGTGGGTGACGTGGTTCATCGACGTTGCGGCGAAGACCATCATGGGCACCGCGGTCACCCCTGGCCATCCGTCCCGGACGTCGATCCTGGCGGCCCTGCGCGCGGCCGTGCTGCGCACCGGCCCCTACGGGCCCGCGGGCGGCATCCCTGAGCACGTGCGGGTCGACCGGCCGCGATTTCCTGTCGAAGACGGTCCTGGGCGTCTTCGGCGTCCTGAACTCCAAGGCTGAGGATCTGCCTGCATACAGCACCCATCTGAAGGGCACGGTGGAGAACCTCAACCGGTGCGCGGACCGCATGCTCTTCGCGGTCCTGCCCGACTACACCCTCACGCACAAGCCCTGGGCCGTCAAGAAGAAGCCCGACCCCGACGAGCCGGTGCCGCTGACCTTCGCCGAGTTCACCGCCGAGGTCCTGCACTGGGCACGGTGGGGGAACTCCGAGCACCGCCCCGCCGACCTCGCCGGCCGGGTACCGCGAACACGGCACCGCCCCGGCGTGGACCCTTGCCGCGGCCTGGATCATTGGTGAGCCACTGCCCGCTCGCCCGGTCCAGGGCGGTCGCGTGCCGCGGCGCGGGGAGGGTCCCGTGCTGCTCGTAGTAGGCCCGCGCGGCGGCGAGTTTTCCGCGAAGCGTTCCGGGACGCTGGCCCATTCGTATTCCCGAAGGGCCGTTCCTCCCCCGGCAGCGGCCGGACCGGCCTCCGATGGCGACCGGGTGGTCCGGATGGCAGCCTGGAAAAGACGTCGAAGCGAAAGCGACTGGTCGCCTCACCCAAGTGCTCGAAACCACTGTTCGTCGCGGGAGGTGTACCTCGTGAATTGCACTGCTTCACGGACCCGGAGGCTCATCGGTCCGGCCGTTGCCGCCATCCTGGCGGCCACGCTGGTACCCGCTGCCGCGTCCTCGGACGCAGCTGCCCAGCCCGGGGATGTTGTGGGCTTGATCAACGCGCAGCGTACGCAGCGCGGGCTTCCGGCGCTAACCGTCAACGCCGCCCTGAACACCGCGGCCCGGCAGCATGCCGCTGCGGCCGTGCAGCTGAAGTGGTGGGGGCCGGGCCAGGACTCGCACACCAACCCACAGACGGGCTCGACACCGCAGAGCCGCATCATGGGGGCTGGCTACTGCCCGAACCCCCGGTCGTGGCAGGTCGCTGAGATCACGTACACCGGCTGGGGCACCTCGGGCACGCCGAGCGCCGCCGTCAGATGGTGGATGAACAGCCCGGGACACCGCGCGAACATCCTCAACGGGACGCTGCGCGAAATCGGCAGCGCGGCGTTGGCCGGCTCCGCGGACCGGGCCGGAGCCGGCGCGAGCGGCGCCGCGACCTACGTGGTGACGTTCGGGCGGTGCCAGCGGTGACGTCCTGCTCCCACGGCAGTCCTCTGACAAATCCGGTTGTGAATGCGTGGTGTGCTGGCAGCGGCTGCTTGGCTGTGGCTGACAGGTTGTGCCATGGGTGTCCGCAGGTGCCTTTGCAGGACGTCTCCCTGCGCCGTGTGTCGGCGACGGCGAACACGGAGACGAGGACGCGGAAGGCCTTGGCTGCTTGCCCGCGACAAGATCGAGGTGCTCGTGGCCATGCCGGCGGCCTCACTGGTCGTGCACGGCGGGCCGGGCACCGTACATCCCGGTTCCGGCTCGATGACCAGCACCTGGTCCTGGCCGACGATGCGGAGGGGGAGGACCGGTTGTCCGGCTGGTCCAGCGATGATGACGCCGATGCGCTGGCCGCCCTGACGGCGGGGGAGTCCCGGGCTTCGGTGGGCCGGCTGACCGCGCCGGGTACGGCCCCGTTGGCGGTGCTCGGCCAGACGCGGGTGGTCGAGCGGTTCCGATCGGGGGCGGGCGGCCTGCGGGGCGCGGCCGCGGAGGGTTCGGTGCGGCGGCGTGATCGGGCACGGGGTGACGTACGCCGGCCCGGGAGAGAACTGCGTCTGCGCGCGGCACGACCGCGGCGGCCTCGTGCCCGTGGGCTGGTGCCCGGAGCACGGGACGCAGGCCTCGCCGGTCATGGAGTGGCACCCGGAGACGGCATCCGTTGCATGGAGCTGACCCGTGGGCGTACCGACGCCAGGACGGCCGCCGCTCCTTTCAGTCGAGCGATGAACGGAGCCGATGCGCCGACGCCTCCTTCACCGACCCCCGGCTCTGCGCGGCCATCGTCGACCGCCTGACCGCCTGACCGCCTGACCGGCCTGACGGCCTGGCTACCACTCGCGTGCGAGCCGAACATGGTCAGGCCGGCTGACGAGACACGGCCGCAGAGGCCGTCGCCTGCTGCCGATTGAGCTTCTCCAAGACGCGGTCGCGGAGGAGCTCGTACTCCTCACGGAGCCTGCGCCATTCGGTCAGGGGCGGGCGGGGAATCACGATGCCTTCGGTGACGATCTCCTCCGGCCCGAACTGTTCGCGGGTGAGGTCGATCTCGATGCCCATGCCCAGGCGGTTCCACCAGTGGTAGTCCACACGTTCTCCGTTGACGTGGACCTCTCCCCGGATCAACTCGCCTCCCAGCAGGTCATTGAGCACCATGGCGGTCACTCCGCACTGGTCCCGGGCCGGGTTGTCCTTGGTCCAGCGCGATCGGAACTCAGGAGTGCACGTCTCGGTACTCCAGCTGCTGCGAACGGCTCGTTCGACGTCGGTGAGAAGCAACGGTGTCATGCCGGCGATCCTGCCAGCAGGCACTGACAACGGCCGGACGCCAGCAGACACGGCAACCGCTGCTGCTTCAAAACTGGGTTCTGGCACAGATCTCGGGGAGTCGTCGCGGAGTGTTACTGACGCAGGATCATCGGGCGGAGCCGATGACCTCATCGCCGAACTCGACAATCCGCCCGACTGGCTGCAGGACTTCACGACAGATCTCGCCGCCAAGTACTCCATCGGCCGGGCTTGCACGCTGATCACTTCCCTCGGGAGGCTTCTTCGGGACGGCCAGCCCAACCTCCCCCAGTCCGTACTCGAACGCTCCGCCGCCCGGGCCGCTCGATGGGCTCCCTCGCCCGTGCTTTGGAGACCTTCTTTCACCAGTCGCGGTCTGGCCATGGCCACCGACCAGGCCGAGCGGCTCGCGGCCGGCCGCCGACAACGCCGCATCCTTGCGGTCCCCGACCCCCTGCATCCGCGGTGGAGGCTTTCGCCGACTTCGTGATCCGTTCGCGTGAGCGATCTCGGCGTGCCGGAACGCTGCTTCGCAGCGATGCCACCAACGAAACCGCACTTGCCATCGTGCGTGATCTCTCCGTGTTCCTCGCCGGTGAGCGCGGCAAGCGGGACTGGGCACTGACCGAAGTGCAAGGATTCGACCCCCGCTTGGTGACGGACTTCGCGGCTCTGCTGGGGATCGACGTCTCCGAACTGGCCGCACTGACGGGCGTTCTTCTGCGCGAGGTGCCACGGTCTCCGGGCCCGGAGACCGTGGATGCTGCGGCCCTGCTGTGGGAGGTGCGCCGGTTGTCCGCCACCCAGGCACGACATGTCTCCGAGCCGGCGCGCGCTCCATACGTGAGAACTCCCGCGACGGGTACCTCATCAACCGTCCTGGATCGTTGTGAATGGGTGGTGTGGTGGCAGGGCTTGGTTGTAGTGGGTGACCGTGTTCGCGTACGGCGGTGGCGGCAACAGCTGGGGCGCGCACACCCATACGAGTACAAGCTGTTCGCCGACCGTCACTACGCCTACAGCTACCGGCTGCGCCGCTGAGGCGCGTCACGCGGGCGATGGCCGTCTCGCGTAGGCCGACGGCGACGGAGTAGTAGCCGCACCTGGGAAGGGGCTCGACGGAGCCGTAGCGGACGGGCCCCTTCCCACTGCGATCTCGGACACACCGCATGATCTCTGTGGCGGCGGGCGCGGCGGAGCGGAACAATCCACCACGGAACGGGTAACGCAACCGAGGAAGAGGAACGCCCCATGGTGGAGCAGGACGAGCGCTTCGATGTCGTCGTACTCGGCGCCGGCCCCGGCGGCTATGTCGCCGCAGTGCGCGCCGCCCAGCTGGGAAAACGCGTCGCCGTCGTGGAGGAGAAGTACTGGGGCGGCGTCTGCCTGAACGTGGGCTGCATCCCGACCAAGGCCCTCCTGCGCAACGCCGAACTCGCGCACATCTTCACCCGTGAGGCGAAGACGTTCGGGATCAAGGTCGACGGACAGGTCTCCTTCGACTACGGCGAGGCCTACCGTCGCAGCCGCAAGGTCGCCGACGGCCGCGTCAAGGGAGTCCACTTCCTGATGAAGAAGAACAAGATCACCGAGTACGACGGCCGCGGAACCTTCCTCGACCCGCACACGCTCCAGGTGACCGATTACGACGGGGAGACCCGCACCATCGGTTTCGAGCACTGCGTCATCGCCACCGGCGCCACGCCCCGGCTGTTGCCCGGCACCAAGCGCAGCGCCCGGGTGGTGACGTACGAGGAGCAGATCCTCGCCGAGGAGCTGCCGCAGTCCATCGTCATCGCGGGGGCCGGCGCGATCGGCATCGAGTTCGCCTACGTCCTGCACAACTACGGCGTGAAGGTCACCATCGTCGAGTTCCTGGACCGGATGGCGCCGCTGGAGGACGCCGAGGTCTCCGCCGAACTGGCCAAGCAGTACCGGCGACTGGGCATCGACGTGCTCACCTCGACCCGTGTCGAGTCCATCGACGAGTCCGGCCCGCAGGTCCGGGTCACGGTCACCGGCAAGGACGGCTCCCAGCAGGTCCTTGAGGCCGACAAGGTCCTCCAGGCCATCGGCTTCGCCCCGAACGTCACCGGGTACGGCCTGGAGAACACCGGCGTGACGGTCACCGAGCGCGGCGCCGTCGACGTGGACGGTCGCTGCCGCACCTCCGTCCCGCACATCTACGCCATCGGCGACGTCACCGCCAAGCTGATGCTCGCGCACGCGGCCGAGTCCATGGGAATCATCGCCGCCGAGACCCTCGCCGGCGCGGAAACCATGGAACTCGACTACGCAATGATTCCGCGCGCCACCTTCTGTCAGCCCCAGATCGCCAGCTTCGGCTACACCGAGGCCCAGGCCCGCGACCTCGGACACGACGTCAGGGTCGCCAAGTTCCCCTTCACCGCCAACGGCAAGTCGCACGGTCTCGGTGACACCACCGGTTTCGTCAAGCTGATCAGCGACGCCAGGTACGGCGAGCTGCTCGGCGGCCACCTCATCGGCCCCGATGTCACCGAGCTGCTGCCCGAGCTGACCCTGGCCCAGCAGTGGGACCTCACCGTGCACGAGGTCGCCCGCAACGTCCACGCCCACCCCACCCTGAGCGAGGCCGTCAAGGAGGCCGTGCACGGCCTTGCCGGACATATGATCAACATGTGAGGCGCCGGGGACGGGACCGTTCACCCGGACGGCCGGGCGCGGGTCGCGGGGCCCGGCGCCGATGGTTCGGCGGACGGCGTCGGCTGACCGAGGGTCGCCGTCTGAATGTTGAGAGGCCCACTCCATCAGGGGGTGGGCCTTCCCGGCCCGAGGACCGCGGCAGAACAGGCGGCTCCGACCCGGTCGAGCGGCAGGGGCAGGGATAACAAGTCACCTTCCCGGGCCGGGGAGGGACGCCCAGGACTTCGCGCTTCCGCAGCCGTTCCAGCTCGTCCACGTTTCCGGGGCTGTGCAGGGGAGGGGCGGTGATGTCGGTCTCGGCCGCGCGGACACGATGGCCGGGGGCCTCGGGTGCCTGGGCTGCGTGGTCGTGCTGCGGCTGTGGGCCATGACCCAGGGGCCGGCGCGGACTGTTCATGGACATGATCGTACGGATCACTCCCGGCGCCGGAGATTGTCGTTGATGATGTCCAGGTGATTGACCGCACCAGTGCTCTGATCTCGGCCGGCGGCGTGCTTGTCAGCATGCTGCTGCTCGGCGTTGCCGTTCGCGAGTACCTCTCCGGGGCATCGGCTCTTTGGATCGCGGCCGGAGCCGCGCTCGTCCTCATCACCGTGTACACGCTTGTACGGGATGTGCGACGACTGCGCACCGCGCGGACGAGCTGACAGGACGCCGGTCCTCGTCTCATCCGTGATGACCAGAGCGCAGCGAATACGGGTCGTGGGGGCCCGGCTCGGGCGGAAGGGTCCGGCCGGACCCGGACAGGCCCCCTGCCGTCCTACCGGACCCGGTCGATGCCGAGGGTGGCCGGGCGTTCGTGCTGCTGGTCGGTGAGGGCGGGCTGCAGCCGCTGGGTGAGCGGTCGGCAGGGCCGGGCGCAATTGTTGCGGCGACAGCCCGTCGAGGCCGCTGTTACAGGATTCCCAGCGAGCCGCTGCTGCCGCCGCCGAGGAAACCGCCGAGGAGGCCGCCGCCGTTTCCGCCGTTGCCGCCGCCGAGGAGGCCGCCGAGGATGCCGTTGCTGCCGCGGCTGGGGCCGTTGCTGAAGACGCCGTTGTTGTTGTGGGTGCTGAGGAGGTCGTCGACGACGCGTTCGACGACGCCGTCGGAGGGGGCCGCGATGCGGGCGCCGGGGTTGGTGGGTGCCGCCGCTGCGGTGGTGACGGTGAGACCGAGGATGCAGACGGTCGTGAGGGTGGTGGCGAGGGTGTGCTTGGCAGTGTTGTTCATGCCGTTCCAACGATCTTTCCTCTGCCGGAGACACTCCGGCTTACCGAGGATGCCCCCATACGGGCAGGCCCGGAGGTGCAGACAAACGCCGTGCGGGCGCAGTGCGTCTTGGTCCAGCGGTTGTACCGGAGGGCCGGCGCCATCTGACGGTGGCACCGGCACCCCGGGCCGCCCGGCGGTTCCTCAGCGGACGCTCGCCCAGCGCAGGAAGGCGAGCGCAGCGAGTACGGCGCTGCTGCGGGCCCGGCACCGAGAGCAATGAGATCAGGGCCTTGGTACTGGTGGACTCTCGTAATCAACTGTCACCAGTTCCCCACGGAACCCAACCGGCCGGTGACCGTGTGTGATCTCCAGCGGGGTATCGGCTCCACGTGTGCCCGGCCGGGCGGAGATTCACCCGCTTCGCCCACGCCGAGCCGATGACTGATCATCTGCCTTGTGCGGCGGGACGGTTCGCAGTTTCGTGACCAGGCTTGAGGCGGCGTCTTATCGGCGGAAGTGGGCGTGGTGTTCGTGCAGGAAGGCGTCGAGGGTGCGGGGCGGGCGGCCGAGGATGTCGATGACGGTGGTGGTGGGGGTTTCGGGTCGGGTAATGGCGAGTTGCTGGATCTCCGTCACGTGGTCGGCGAGCCAGGTGGGCATGTGGGCGTTGTGGATGAGGTTGTCGCGCAGTTCGTCCGGGGTGAGGTCGACGTAGCGGATCAGATCCCCGGTCAGGGTGGTCAGTCGTGAAGCGAGTTCGGGGTAGGAGACGGTTTCGGGTCCGGTCAGGGTGTAGGTGCCGCCGGCGATGTCGGGCCTGGTGAGGGCGGCGGCGACGACGTCGCCGATGTCGCGGCAGTCGATGTAGTTGCAGGGTGCGTCGCCCGTCGTGCCGAGAATGACGCCCTGGGCGACGGTGGGGGCCAGGCGCAGGAGGTTCTGCATGAACGCGTAGGGGCGCAGGATGGTGTGGGTGAGGCCGCTCGCGCGCAGGTGTTCCTCGACAGCGTGGTGTCCGCGGGAGATGGCGACCGGGGATTCGGGTTCGGCGGCGGGTGCGGAAATCTTGACGATGTGTCCGATGCTGGTGTGGGCGGCGATGTCGATGACGCGGGTTTCGAGTTCGACCTGTGCGGGGCTGTTGGCCATGGTGAGGAAGAGCTGGCTGGCGCCCTTGAAGGCGGTGCGCAGGGAGTGGGGGTCGGTGGCGTCGGCGTACTGAACCTCGACGGGCGGTTGGTGTGCGCCGGTTATGCCGGGGATCGGTCTGTGCGGGGTGCGGGTCAGTGCGCGGACGGGTGTGCCGAGTGTGAGGAGGCTGTGGAGCAGGGCGTTCCCGGTTGCTCCGGTCGCTCCCATGACAACGATCATCGTGTGCTCATTCTTTGGTGACTTCCCGGCGGCGGGTGCTGCCGGGGTGGGCTCGGTCGGGCCTGGGCTCGTGGGGCGGGTGGGCCTGGTGCCAGGGTGGGCTATGTCGGGGATGCCGTGGTGGTGCTGCGCCAGCGCAGGGTGACGATGGTGGTGGCGAGGGCTGCGGAGAGGGGCAGGTCGATGCGCAGCCGCTCCAGCCACGGGATGGCGGGGATCGTGGTGTGGGCGGGCAGCCATTGGGCGGCGAACCATCCCAGCAGGGCCGCCGCGCCGGCGGTAGTGATGACGAGTGCGGCGGTCAAGGCGAGGCGCGGAGTGGTGGTGGTCCACCGTCGGGGCTGCCCGCCGTGCCGCAGCCAGGTGCCGACCAGGAACGCCACCACGGCGGAGGTGCCGGCGATGGAGGTGCAGGCGGCCACGGCCAGGTTCTGCTGCCCGGTGACGACTCCGGCGGTACCGGCCATCAACGCGGGGGCGGCGTAGGCGGTCAGCACCTCGCGCCACAGGGCGAACGGCCGGGAGGCTGCCCGGTTTCGACTGGTTCTGTCCTTCGTTGTAGGCATGCTGGCTTCTTTCTCGTTCGTGTGAGGGAAGCGAAGGGTTGCGGCGGGGGCGTCAGGCTTACTCCGCCAATATAATTAGGCAGCTAACTATTGCCCCGTGAAAAGAGCCCTACCCGAGGGCGGGGCCAAATCAACTGAGAGCCGGGTCAGTCAGCGGCCAGGACCGCACTGCCGCGTACGACGCGGGCGAGCAGATCCAAGAACACCGCGCGCTCCTCGACCGAAAGCCCACCCACCATCGCCTCCAGCCGCCCGAAGTGCTCGGACGCCATGTCGCGCAGGCGCTGCGCCCCGCGCGCGGTCAGGACGGCCACCGTGCCCCGTCCGTCCTCCGTGGACGGGCGGCGGGCGATCAGGCCCTCGCGCTCAAGGCCATCCAGCAGGCCGGTGACCGTGGCCCTGGAGACATCGAGGTCGACAGCAAGGCGCGAGGGAGACTTCTCCCCGCCGTGGTCTTCGAGGTCGGCGAGCAGGCGGTAGCGCCCCGTCGACAGGCCGAACCTGGCAAAGTGCGCCTCGGCCGCCCGGCCGACCCTCGCGCCCGCCGAGATCAGCCGCACCGCGACCAGCACCGCCTGCGGATCGACCTCCAGGCCGTAGTGCTCGACCTGCCGCCTGGCCTGATCCAGCGTGGGCGCCTCACCATCGATGCCATCCCTCGTCATGCAGATAATATGGCGGCTAACCACTTGGGCTGTCAAGACACCCCGAGCTCCCGCCGTGGTACTTGTTGCTGGTGGGCTCTCCTATTCAACTGGCGCCGGTTCCCCGAAGACCGTGTCCTATGTGGTGAGGCGGATGAGTCGTTTGTAGCAGCAGAGGGCGGCGGCGAGGCCGAGAAAGGCCAGGTAGTGGCGGGGGTTTCGTTCGTGGCGGTGGTTGAGTCGGCGGTAGCCGGGTCAGCCAGGACATGGTCCGCTCAATCACTCACCGGCGTCGCCCGAGTCGCCCTGATGACTCGACGCCCTTGCGGGCGATGCGTACGCCGATCCGCTTGCCGCGAAGCCATTTCCGCAGGTGAGGATGTCGTAAGCCTTGTCGGCATGCAGGCGTTGGGGTTTGAAGTGGCGGCCGCGGTGGGGGTCGTGTCTCGTTTGGTGACCGCGCACCATGGGCTTCAGCGCTTGGATGTCGTGGGTGTTGGCGGCCGAGAGGCCGACGAGGAGGGGCAGTCCTGCCGCGTCCGACAGGACGTGCATTTTCGAGCCGGGCTTGCCCCGGTCCACGGGGCTCGGACCTGTGAGTTCGCCCCCTTTTTGGCCCTGGCGTGGGCGGAGTCGAGGACGGCTTGGGAGAGGTCGAGGTGGCTGCCTCCCAGCCGCGATCTCGAACTCGTCGATCAGCCCGGTGAGTGGTGCTCCGTCGATGTGGGGGACGACCACGAGCGGACCGCCGTAGGAGCAGCGGACGCAGGCTTATCCGAACTAGCCCAGACGGCCCGGATCGCAGTCGAGTTGCTCAAAGTAGTGGGCGCCAATCTCGGTGCCCGGGAGAGTTCGGGCGTGTCGCGCCGCGAACTCCGGCCTGGTCGACCTTCATCCCGTCCCGGGACGGGAGAATGCAGCACATGGATGACGCGTTCACACTCCTTCGGCAGGCCGTCGACCTGCTGCCTGAGGACGCAGTAGCCGAGAACGGCCAGACGGTCGGGGATGTGCGTGAGGACATCTGGCGCCAGGAGTGGGAGATGGTGCTCGGCGTTCTCATCGAGATCGGGGATATCCACCCCGTGTCCATGGACTTCTGGCAGCTCCTCGCCGAGGCTGCTCGGCAGATGATGCTCGACCGCAGCCGCCGCTGGTGCGAGTGGCGGGGCTGGGAAGTCCGGCACGGCACCGTGCGGGCCACCCTGAGCCTGGTGGGTGCGGAGGAGGGCCGACGCCGGACTGCCTTTTCCGGAGACGGACAGCTCCGGCCGATGTGGGACATCGGCAACCGCACCGCCGACGGGGAGCGAGAACTGAACATCGCCCGGCTATGGGTGGAGTATGAGCTCGGCCCGGGAGAAACCGCCGACGTTCGGCTTGCTCCTCTGAGCCCTGAGCAGTGGAGGCATCTGAAGTGCGGTGCTGTGATCACCATGCACGAAGCCCGACCTGTTGCCGGAACGGCCACCGTGATCGAGGTCCTGCCACCGCGTGCCTGAACTCATCTCGTGGTGACGGGTGCGCGGTCCGGCACGGCCTCTCCGGACCACGGGTTGGTTGCCCGGGTTTCAGCGCTCAGTGCTCTGCCCGGAGCGGATTGTGCGCACGGCGAGAATTGGATCAAGAGCGGGGACGAGGGCCCTGGTGGCAGCGTCCACAAGTCGAGGTGGTGCGGGGCCGGTCTGCAGGGCAGTCACGTATTCGATGACTTCGCCGTGTGCCAGTTCTGGAACGAGCTGTCGCAGCAGGTGCATGGCGATGATCCGTCCCTGGGCCACCGCGGTCTGGCGGATCTCGTCGTGCAAGTCGTCCACGGAGGTCCGGGTGACCATCTTCCGGATACGGCTGCGGTAGTCGACCTCCCAGGCGCCGGTGACGTAGGAGACCGGTCGGATCTGGTGCAGGCCACCGTCGACGAGGTCGACCAGGTAGGGCCCGTTGCCACCCAGCATGTGGCTCAAGTCCCCAGTGCGCAGGTACTCCGCGCTTTGGTAGTAGACGATCCAGACGAGTTCGTGTTCCTCGGTCCCGGACACCACCAGCTGTCCTGAGTATCGGCGGTCCAGGTCTTCCTGGGCCGCCCGGACGGCGAACTCGCGATCGATCATGCCTGGCAGCATCTCGCACGCTGCCGCACGTGGACAGCAGTTTTCGCTCCGCTCGTCCGGCGGGCATCGCCCGCAGCCTGGTCATCCTTGAAAACTGTCTGAGTTTTAGCTGGGTGGGACCAGTAGTGTTCCAGCGTGACGAAGCCGGATGGGATGAAGTTGGGGATCGAAGCAGCGCGCCTTCTCGCTCTTGCGGACTGCTGCGAGATAGCTCCGGGGCTGAGCGAGATGGAGCTCCAGCGTATTGAGCAGGAGTACGGCTTCGAGTTTGCCGACGACCACCGGGCCTTCCTGGCGTCGGGTCTACCGGTCAGCCAGCCGCCCGAAGAGGGGGACACGTGGGAGAACCCGTGGCCGGACTGGCGCGCCACGGCGACCCCCAAGGGCTCCGAGAGCGACTTGAGTGGCCCGTGGAGGGCATCGCCCTGTCAGTCCGACGCGGCTACTGGCATCCGACCTGGGGGCAACGGCCGGAGGATGCCGACGAGGCCCTTCAGCAAGCCCAGGGGCTGCTTGCCCGGGTCCCCAACCTCGTCCCCGTCTACGGACATCGGTTCCTGCCTGCCGGCCACGGCTCCCACGGCCACCCCGTTCTCTCAGTGTGGAGCACCGACATCATCTGTTACGGCGCTGACCTCGTCGACTACGTGAACCACGAGTTCGACGATTTCGACGCCCACACCCCAGACGATTGGCGACCGCGGGCGACCGTCTCGTTCTGGCAGGACTTCCTGCCGAAAACTTGATCGCCCGGCGGCATCCGTCTGGATCGCGCGGTCGACTCACAACGGGCCTGCCGAGGTCGGTGGGGCTTCGGGTTCTCCGCTGCTTCGTCCGGCGTTCCGGCGGAAGTCGGGCATGCCCAGGTGGATGGTGGACGGCTGGGCCGCACGTTCGCGCATGGCCTCCAGCTTCTGCGCTGCGGCGGCCATGGTGGTCTCGATGGCGGCCACCTCGCCGAGCCAGCCCTCCTTCCTGGCCTCTTGGAGCCGGTCGACGAGGTTGGCGTGGATCTCCTGGAGGCGTGGCATCTGGGCCGGGTCCACCAGCAGTAGGGACATCTGACACAGGCGTTTTCATGCTGGCACGGGGTCGCGTAGTCGCGGCCGCAGGTCCCCAGGGCGACCTTGCGCAGTTCGAAGTGGGCCAGGAACTCGTCCCACTCGGTGGCAGTGAGCTCGCGGTACTCCTCGCTGGGCCGCTCGGTTTCGCGGCGGGCGGTGAAGGCCCGGTGATGGGAGATCACGTCCTCCGGGTAGATCGCGGCATACCCCCATGGTCGTGTCCAAAGCGGCGTGGCCGCAGATCTTCGCAGCGATGTGTGGGGGCAGTCCGAAGCGAATGGCGTCGGTCACGAAGATCCTTCTGAAGTCGTGAGGTCGCCATTCGAGCGGGTCACCGGCCACGGTGATCTGGGCGGACTGCGAGGTCGCGAGCAGGCACTCGCGGATGTAGCTGCGGGTCAGCGGCCGATCCTCGGTGCCGTACCGGCGTTGGAACAGGAACGGCATGGGCGGGCTCCAGGTCTGCTCGAACACGCCGTAGGCCGACACCAGCGGCAGGGCGGCGTTCCCGGCCCGGACCCGGAAGATGACCGCGGTCAGTACCTCCCCCAGCTCCGGGGAGACCAGCAGCAGACGCTCCGCATCGGTCTTGGACGGGGCAAAGGATTTCCGGCGACGGAGTCGCATTCGATTTCGCTCCACCAGTTCCACACCGCGGCCGGGGGGCGGATCCGTTACCGCAAGGTGTGTGAGGCCGATGGCCGGGAGTTGGATCAGTCGGAGATCATCCGAGGGGACGAGACAGCCACCGGCACCCTGATCCCCGTCACCGACGAGGACCTGGACGCGCTGCCCCTGCCGACGGCGAAAGCCATTGAGAGCGTGGCGTTCGTGCCGGCCGAGAGCATCGACCCGATCCGGATCGGCGCGAGCTACTATCTGGCCGCCGAGGGCGTCGCCGCCAAACCGTACGAGCTGCTGCGCCAAGCGCTGGAGCGCGGCAGCAAGGTCGCGGTCGCCAAGTTCGCGATGCGCGACCGTGAGCGGCTGGGCGTGCTGAGGGTGCTGGACGATGTGATCGTTTTGCACGGGATGCGGTGGCCGGACGAGATCCGGGACCCCGGGCAAGTCGAGGTCCCGGACGTGGAGGTACCCGAGGAGGAGGTGGACGCCGCGGTCGCGCTCGCGGACACCCTCTCGGGCCGGGACATCAGCGAGATGCATGACGCGTACCACCACGCGCTGGAGAAGCTGATCGAGGCCAAGGCCGCCGGCACCCGACCCGAACCCGTCGAGACTCACGCACCGGCCCCGGCGGAGGTGGTGGACCTGATGGCGATGCTGGAGAAGTCCGTCAGCGAGGCCAAGGCCTCCCGCAGCGGCGACCGTGACGCCACCGTCCACGACCTGCCCACCGCGAAATCCGGAAAGAAGACGGCGGCCAAGAAGATCACCGCCAAGACCACGACGGCGAAGAAGACGACCGGCCGCAAGCCCCGCAGCGCCTGAAAGCCCCTGCTGCTCGATGCCTATGTGAGCCATGGAGTGTTCCAGTCGTCTGCGCACGTTTGCCCGTGTTTGTGGGGCGTTCGGCGTCGGCGGCGCGGGGGAGGGGGCGGCCGGTGACGAGGAGGGGGAGAATCTTCTGTCAGGTGCCGTCGGTGTTCCACAGGCGCAGGCGCTCCGCGCAGCGGTGCCAGGGTCCGTAGCGGGTGGGCAGGTCGCGCCGGCGTCGGCCGCCTCTTTGTTCCCACAGGATGCCGTTGACGATGGCCCGGGGGCCTACCCCGCCGGGCCCGCAGCGGGGCAGAAGGGCGCAGACCGCGTCCCATTCCCGGTCATTGAGGTCGTCGGATTGGTTCATACCGCTTTAGCGGTTTTCCTTCCTGCCGGGCACGTCCCGGCCAGCCGCCGGCCCGACTCGCAGCCAGACGGGTGCGGAACCGGTTCTGCTGCGGCTCGTGCAAAAGGCTGGGATGCACACCCCTCCCCAGGCGCCCCGAGCTCCGGGCGGGGCCCTCGTGCTGACACCTGACAGGTGCCGCCCCTGCCAGGCCTGGCACGGGGGGCGGCGTCACCGCGCGCGGCGGTGTTGGTTCAGGCGTCAGAACCCGCACGCCTGGCCTGGTGGCCGGTCGCCACCGGTGGCTCCTCCCGAGTGGCCGCGCGGTAGCCACAATTTGTGTGACTGGCGCCGGGTGTGGGGGTGGCCGCGGTTGGTCTCGGGTGCAGCCCGTCCCGATGGGGCGTGTGCGGGTCGGGCCCGGTGCCTGCGTTCGCTGGGGGTAGTACCACCGGGCCGCCCCAAGGCTGTTGGGCTGGTCAGGCGCGGTTTGCCCCGCTTCCCTCCCCTGCTCGCCGCCCGAGGGTCCGCATCATCGCCGCGCCTGCCACCACAGCGCACAGATGGACCGCCACCACGACGGTGGGGCTCTCCGGCGGTGTGACATCGGCTGGATCCGTCAAGGCTACGTACAGCATGAGGGGCAGCTTCCAGGCGCTCCACGCGAACAGTGAGCCCGACCCGACCCACCCGAACGCGAGTGGGAGCCAGCGCGGCCACCGGGCAGGACGTGCCCCGGCGACCACCCAGATGGCGGCCGCTCCGGCGAGTGCCCAGAACCCCCAAACAGCTGCCAAAACGTACCAGTCGGTGTTCCGCTCGGCCGGGTGGGCAATTCCCACCGTGCCGCCGACCGCCCAGTAGATCCAAACCAGTCCGACCGCGGCACCGACTACAGCTGCCCACGGCCGCGCCATACGCGGCCCGTCACCGACGCGCCCGATGAACGCGTCCGGCCAGCGGCGCCGCAGATACACCGGGACCGCGAGAGCCAACCCCAGCCCCATCCCCACGAAGCTGAACTGGACCAGCACCCCCTCCCAGACCGGCATGGCCGGATCGTCGCCGCCCCCACCCTCCTGCGAGCCGCCACCCAGGAGCGCACTGAACAGAACGAAAGGCAGCACCGAGACGAGGAACCCCGATCCCACCCAGGAACAGAACGCGACCAGCGCCCCCGGTATCCGCATCCCCCACGGCCGCACCAAAGCGAGCGCCAAAGCGATCCCGATCACCGCCATACCGACCGTGACGGTGTTGAGCACCACCCACTCCGCCAAGCCGAACCCATCACCGATCGGCAGCACGCCCATCAACGCGCCGACCACCCACGAGACTTTGATCAGCAAGTACGGCGACATCGCCAGAGCCGCCCCATACGCCGCGCGCGGCCCGATCCGATCCCAGCGCTCCACCCAAACTCCCCTTCATTCAGCAGAAACCCAGCCTCCGGCCTTACCCGCCCGGCCACATCCCCCGCCGGACGCATCCGCCTCCCCCACCCGGGGGAGGCGACGGGCGGCAACTGAGTACCGAAAGACCACCACGACGCGAGGAGCCAAGCCGATTACGAGAAGAGGGTGTTGCCTATCCGGCCGGAGCGGGGAGAGACTGCTTGCGAGCCGAGAGTAGGTGCGCCCGTGGCAGCAGCCGAACCGGAGCACGTCGCCTGGTTGTCCGAGAGGCAGCTGGCCCGAGCCTGGCCGACCATCCGGGCGACCTGCCTGGACGCCACCGCGAATGCCAACGGAGTCCGCAAAAACCTCTATGTATCGCACTCCACTTGGGGCGAGAGCAAGTGGCGCACGTACCACCCCGCGGACGTCGCCCGGGTGGCCGGAGCCATCGCCGACGGCACCGCGGAGCTCCGGCCGCACTGGCGGAACGACACCCCCGAGGCCAAGCTGCTCGATCAGCGCCTTCGCAGGAAGAACCTGCCCGGTGACATCGGGTGCGCCCTGCTCGTCGCCGTTCCGTTGGCGATCATCGTCATTCTACTGATCATCTCCTAGAACGGCTCCGGATCGTCTTCGCCCTCCTACTGGCACTGACCCACAAAGAGTCCGCTCAGTCGAGATCCGCTTCGCCGCCCTCCGCGAACAGCTCCGAGTGCGCCTGGGCGAGCAGCAGATATCGCCGTTAGCCTTGATGCCCAGGCGCTCCCGCCTCCGTCAGCTCGCGCCTGACCTTGGCCGGGACGCCCGCCACCAGCGAACCGGGCGGGATCTGCATGCCCTGCGCCACCACCGCGCCGGCCGCTTCAGCGAACCAGCGCCCACCCGCGCGCCGTTGAGCCCAGGGCGCCCACCCCGACCAGCACGCCGTCCTCGATCGTGCAGCCGTACAGCGCCGCCGCCCCAGGCGAGCTACCTCGCCACTCTCGCGATCAGCCGGTTCGACCTCTGGGGATCTCGGGCAAGCCGCTCGGCGCGCTGCTGCACACTCGGCTGTTCACCGCCACCAAGCCCGAGCCCGACGCCCCGGTTCTCCGGCCTCCGCCTGACGGATCCGCGATCCTGGCGGCAGCTCCAAGCCACCAACGAGGTGCACACACGGTAGGACCCGCCGCCGATAGCGGCCGACCGAACTCCCGCGCGTTCTGCCGGCCCAGCTGCCTCAGCTACTGGCGGACGCACTTAGTAAAACATGTGTTCGAATATCGGCGCGAGGTGCTCGTATGATCTGGCCTCGGGGTGTTGTGGCTGCGCGCTTCAAATGGCGGATGAGCGTGTGAGCTGGCGGGTTGGGCGTCGGAGGTGGCGGGCAGGGTAGCGATTGGGCCTGGTGAGACCGTTTTGTTGCTGTGAGGCATCGGCTTGGTCACTTCTGTGGCATCCGTGAGACGGGCGAAAAAATGCGACACAGGAGTCTCGGGTTCTGGATCGAGCATGGTGTCACCGGTCGGCGTCGATGACGGACGTAGACCAAGCCGTGTGGATAGATAAGGAACTCAATGGGATCAATGCCCGACACATCGGCACCGGACCTCCACGGAAAGATCGCGCTGGTCGCGGGGGCCACGCGGGGAGCCGGGCGCGGCATCGCCGTCCAGCTCGGCGCGGCGGGGGCGACGGTCTACGTCACCGGCCGCACGACGCGGGAACGGCGCTCGGAGTACGACCGGCCCGAGACGATCGAGGAGACCGCGGAGCTCGTCACCGCCGCCGGCGGAACCGGCATCGCGGTGCCGACCGACCACTTGGTGCCCGAGCAGGTCAGTGCACTGGCCGAGGGCATCGACGCCGAGCAGGGGCGGCTCGACGTGCTGGTCAACGATGTCTGGGGCGGAGAGCAGCTGTTCGCGTTCGACAAGCCGGTGTGGGAACACGACCTCGACAACGGACTGCGGCTGCTCCGGCTGGGCGTGGAGACCCACGCGATCACCAGCCACTTCGTGCTGCCGCTGCTCGTGCGTCAACCGGGCGGGCTCGTGATCGAGATGACCGACGGGACGTCCGCATACAACGGAATGCACTACCGCAACTCGTACTTCTACGACCTGGTCAAGAACTGCGTGTTGCGCATGGCGTTCGTGCTCGCATACGAGATGAAGCCGCATGGCGGGACGGCGGTGGCGCTCACCCCGGGCTGGTTGCGTTCGGAGATGATGCTCGACACGTTCGGCGTCACCGAGAACAACTGGCGCGACGCGCTGGCCACAGTGCCGCATTTCTGCATTTCGGAGAGCCCGTCGTACGTCGGACGCGCGGTCGCGGCGCTGGCCGGCGATGCCGACGTCGTGCGCTGGAACGGCCAGTCGCTGTCCAGCGGGCAACTCGCACAGGAATACGGCTTCACCGACCTCGACGGCTCGCGCCCGGACTGCTGGCGTTACCTGGTCGAGGTCGACAACGCCGGCAAGCCGGCGGACGCGACCGGGTATCGGTGACGGGCACCCCTCAAGGGCCGGGCGTTAACAGCAGTAGCAGCTCAACGTCCCGGCCCGGGAGCGGGCTATCGGTCGGTCCGGGCGGCTGGGCGCGGTGTCACGACTCGTCGCCGAAACCTTCCCCTCGGCACCCCTGCTGCGACCCTTCGATCCCGCAGCAAGATCGCGGCTCGGGGCGAGGCGTACGCAATTGCTGCGGCAGAGTCGGAAGGGGTGTACGGGTGGCAATCGAACAGGAGGCCGCGGCGGAGCATGGGGGCGCGATCCGGCTGCCGCGCGCCCGGGTCGTGCCGCTGTCCGCCACCTCCGACGCTCAGCCCCGCCGGCCGGCTCACGGACGCCAAGGCCTTGTATGACCGCCCCGAGGTGGAGTTCTGGACCCCGTCCAACCTCTGGGCCCGCGACCGCTCCTGGGTCCTGTGTACGGATCACGACTTGTGGGCAACCAAGGTCGCCGGCCCGGCGCCGCTCGTCGAGGCCCTCCTCAACGACTCGGAGATCGAGGCCGCCGTACGACTGCCCTGGGCTCCCTGATCCGACCGCCCGACTTGGGATGGCGGCGGTCGCCCAATTCTCCCCACCTCGGCCAGTTCGGCGTGAGGCAGATGTCGGGGGTGCGGATTTGCCGTCGTCTAACCGTGCTCGGCCCGGGTTTTTACCTGCTGCTGCCTAGCGTCGCGGGTAGGGCAGTTCGCCTTACTCCTGAAGGGCGCCACGATCATGCGACGCACACTTGTTCTCTCCCTTGCCGGTCTCGCGCTGACCGCAGGCGTGGTGGCGGGATGCGGCAGCGGCAGTACTTCCGCACCGCCCAACGGCGCCACGACCACCAGTACGAAGCCGGTGCCCGCGGAATCCAACCCTGCCGGTGACATCCCCGACAACCAGGCTTATGTCGCCTACCAGCCCGCCCAGGGGGGGTTCACGGTCAAGGTGCCCGAGGGATGGTCCCGCACCGAGAGCGGCAACGCGGTCAACTTCACCGACAAGCTGAACCGGATCGAGATCGACTCCGCCAGCGCCGCCACAGCCCCCACCGTGCAGTCAGTGAACTCCACCGTGGTCCCTGTCCTGCAACAGCAGGTGCCCAAGTTCGCGATGGGCAAGGCGACTGTCGTTTCCCGGCCGGCCGGGCAGGCCGTCCTGCTCACCTACCGGGGTGACAGTGCGCCCGATGCGGTGACCGGCAAGATCGTTCACTCCGCGTTCGAGCGGTACAGCTTCTTCCAGGGCGGCCGGCAGGTCGATCTGACGCTGTCCGGGCCGGTCGGCGCCGACAACGTGGACCCGTGGCGCATCGTCACCGAATCCTTCAGGTGGCAGTGATGACACCTACCCAGCCGGGCACCGACGCGCTGAGAGCGCGGGATCTGTACCGGTTCTACCGGGCGGGCGAGGAGGAGACTCTCGCCCTGCGCGGGGTCGCCCTCGAGGTGCGGCGCGGCGAGAGTGTCGCGGTGATCGGGCCGTCCGGGTCGGGCAAGTCCACGCTGCTGTCCTGCCTGGCCGGGCTGGACGAACCCGATGGCGGCACCGTCCACGTCGGCGGCGAGCGCATCAGCCACCGCCCCGAGGCAGAGCGGGCCCGCGTCCGCGCCCGCCGCATCGGTGTCCTTCTGCAGTCCGGGAACCTCATCGCCCATCTGGACATCGGCGCCAACATCCGCCTCGCCCGCACCGCAGCATCCGGAGCCGGCAAGCAGTCCATCTCGGAGCTGCTGGAGCAGGTCGGGCTCGAACACCGGGCCCGCGCCCTTCCCCAGGAGCTCGCCGGAGGTGAACTCGCCCGCGCGGGCCTGGCCGTCGCCCTGGCCAACGACCCGGACATCCTCCTCGCCGATGAGCCGACCGGTGAACTGGACGGCGTCACCGAGCAGCGGATCCTGGCGCTGCTGCGCGAGCGCGCGCAGGCGGGCGGCGGGGTGCTGCTCGTCACCCACAGCCCCGAAGCCGTCAAGATCGCCGACCGGGTCATCACCCTCCGTGACGGAAGGATCGGGTCATGATCACCGAACGAGAGGTGCTCGTCTGCTGCCAGGACGTCGCCCGCACCTACAGCTCGGGGCCCGCCGCGGTCGTCGCGGTGCACGGTGCGACCTGCCAGGTCCGCGCCGGAGACCGGATCGCGATCACCGGACCATCGGGTTCCGGGAAGTCGACCCTGCTGCACTTGATGGCCGCACTCGAGGAGCCCACCACCGGCGAGGTGACCTGGCCCGGCCTGGCCGAAGGGCCGGTGGCGGCACAGGTCGGGGTCGTCTTCCAGGGACCCAGTCTCATCCCCGCGCTGGACGTGGCGGAGAACGCCGCACTGCCCCTGGTCCTGGCCGGTATCCCGGAGGAACGGGCCCGCCGCCGGGCCCTGGACGCCCTCGCCCTGGTCGCAGCCGGCGACCTGGCGGACAAGCTGCCCGAGGAGCTCTCCGGTGGCCAGGCCCAGCGGGTGGCCATCGCCCGCGTACTGGCTCTGGCTCCCCGCCTGGTCTTGGCGGATGAACCCACCGGACAGCTCGACCGCGCCACCGGCCAGCACATCATCGACATCCTCCTGGCGACCGCCGACTCGATCGGCGCTGCCCTTGTGGTCACCACACACGACCCCACCGTCGCCCGCCGCCTCGCCGAGCAGTGGGCCATGCACGAAGGCCGTCTGCAACCCGCACCCGGTACCCGCCGGCGGAGCGCGCCGGCGCCCCAGGGAGACATGTCATGATCATCACCTGGATCGGGGGACTGCTCCGCCGACGCACCGGACGGCTGATCGCCACCGCGTTCGGCATCGCCCTCGCCGTCGCCCTCGTGGCATCCCTCGGCTCGTTCCTGACCGCGTCGAAGTCGACCATGACCAGCCGGGCGGTGCGCTCGGTCGCGGTGGACTGGCAGGTCCAGGTCCAGCAGGGCACCGACCCCGCCGCGGTCCTGAGCGCCGTACGGGCCGCGAGCGGCACCAAGAGCGCCGAGAGCGTCGGCTTCGCCCGCAGCACCGGCTTCCAGGCCACCGTCGCCGGCAGCACCCAGAGCACCGGCCCTGGCGTCGTCCTCGGCCTGCCCGACACCTACCGGGCGACGTTCCCCCTCGAGATCCGGCAGCTGACCGGCGCCTCCTCCGGTGTCCTGATCGCCCAGCAGACCGCCGCGAACCTACACGTGGCCGCCGGGGACACGGTCACCATCACCCTGCCCGGCACCGGGCCGGCGAAGGTGACGGTGGCCGGGGTGGTCGACCTTCCGCAGGCCGACTCCCTGTTCCAGAAGGTCGGCGCGCCGCCCCAGTCCCAGCCCGCCGCTCCGCCCGACAACGTCATCCTGCTCCCCTCGGACCTGTTCGACACGCTGGCCGCACCAGTCCGGGCCGTCGACCCGGCCGCCGTCACCACCCAGATCCACACCGCCCGAAACGCACCCCTTCCCCTCGACCCCGCGGCCGCCTACACCTCGGTCACCGCCGCAGCCCGCAACCTGGAGGCCCGCACCTCCGGCGGAGCTGTCGTCGGCGACAACCTCGGCGCCGCACTCGACGCCGCCCGCAAGGACGCCCTGTACGCCCAGATCCTCTTCCTGTTCCTTGGCGTCCCCGGCGCTGTGCTCGCAGCCCTCCTGACCGCTGCCGTGGCCGGAGCGGGCGCCGACCGCAGGCGCCGCGAGCAGGCCTTGCTCCGTACCCGAGGCCTGCGGCCCGGCCAGGTCACCGCGATGGCTGGTGCGGAGGCGGCCGTGGTCGGCGTCGCAGGCGGTCTCCTCGGGGTGGGCATCGCCGCCCTGGCCGGCCAAGCCGCGTTCGGAACCGCCTCGTTCGGCGCTAGCACCACTTCGGCCGCCCTCTGGTTCGCCCTCGCCCTCATCATGGGCCTGGTCGTCGCCGCTGCCGCGGTCCTGGTGCCCGCGCTGCGCGACTTGCGCACCGGCACGGTCGCCGCCGCCCGCAAGGTCGTCGGACGCGCCCGCTCCCCGCGGTGGATGCGCTTCGGCGTGGACTTCATCCTCCTCGCCGCCTCCCTCCTCATCTTCCGCGCATCCAGCGGCAACCAGTACGCGCTGGTCCTGGCCCCGGAAGGAGTGGCGAGCATCTCCGTGTCGTACTGGGCCTTCCTCGGACCGGCGCTGCTCTGGATCGGCGCAGCCCTGCTGCTGTGGCGCCTGGCCACCCTGGTCCTGGCCCACGGACGCAGGCTCCTGGCACGCCTTGCCCGCCCCCTGACAGGAACCCTCGCCGCCACCACGGCGGCGAGCATGTCCCGCCGGCGCCGCCCGCTGGCCCGCGCCATCGTCCTCCTCGCCCTCGCGGTGTCCTTCGCGGCCTCAACCGCCACCTTCAACGCCACCTACAAGCAGCAGGCCGAAGTCGACGCCCAGCTCACCAACGGCGCCGACGTCACGGTCACCCAGTCCCCAGGCGTCAGCGTCGGCCCCGACGCCGGAAGCGCCCTCAAGGTCCCCGGCGTACGGCACGTCGAGCCCCTCCAACACCGCTTCGCCTACATCGGCGCCGACCTCCAGGACCTCTACGGAGTCCAGCCCGCCACCATCACCGCCGCCACCTCCCTTCAGGACGCCTACTTCGCCGGCGGCACCGCCAAGAGCCTCATGAACAAGCTGGCCGCCCGCCCCGACTCCCTCCTGGTCAGCCAGGAGACCGTCAAGGACTTCCAGCTCACCCCCGGCGACACCGTGAACCTGCGCCTGCAGGACAGCCGCACCAAGGCCCTGACCAGCGTTCGGTTCCACTACGCGGGCATCGCCAAGGAGTTCCCCACCGCCCCCAAGGACAGCTTCTTCGTCGCCAACGCCGCATACATCGCCAAGAGCACCGGAAGCAACGCGGTCGGCGCGTTCCTCATCGACACCGGCGCCACCCACCAGAAGAGCGTCGCCGCGACACTGCGCGGGCAGGTGGGCACCGCGGCAACGGTCACCGACGTCACCCAGAGCCGCTCCAAGGTCGGCTCCAGCCTCACCTCGGTCGACCTCGCCGGACTCACCCGCATCGAACTCGGCTTCGCCGTCCTGCTCGCCGCCGCCTCCGGCGGCATCGTCCTCGCCCTGGGCCTGGCCGAGCGCCGGCGCACCTTCGCCATCACCACCGTCCTCGGTGCCACCCGCCGCCAGCTGCGCGGACTGGTCCTCAGCGAAGCGGCCGTCATGACCGCCGGCGGCCTGGCCGGCGGCGCGTTCATCGGCTGGGCCCTGTCCCAGATGCTCGTCAAGGTCCTCACCGGCGTCTTCGACCCACCCCCGGCCGCCATCGCCGTACCCTGGGCCTACCTCGCCCTCACCGCCCTGGCAGCCGTCGTCGCGATCGCCGCCGCGGCCCTGAACTCCGCCCGCGGCTCCTCCCGTCCGGCCGTCGAAGAACTCCGCGAACTGTGACGACCGGCCCCCAAACGACCGGGGCGGGCACCGCTATCCCCCCCCCAGCGGCGCCGCCCCGGCCCCTCCGCGCCGCCACCAGTGGCGTCGGCCGCCCTCGCACCGGACGGCCCCTACGCTACGAGCCATGCGCACGCCCGCACCCCGGGAGGGACCCACGTCTTGGTCGTCGAGGGCGACGACACAATCGGCCGGCACCTCGATGCCGGCCTGCGCGGCAACGGCTACCGCACCACCTGGTGCCGCACCGGCCCCAGCGCACTGGCCGAAGCCCGCACCGGCGGCTACACGTCGCTTTCCTGGACCTCGGCCTGCCCGACGCCGACGGCATCGACCTCGCCCGCACTCTGCGCGGGCAATTCCCCGGCCTGCTCATCGTCATCCTCACCGCCCGCGGCAATGAGATCGACGTCATCGCCGGCCTCGACGCCGGAGCCGACGACTACCTCATCAAACCCTTCACCCTCACCGTGCTCCCGGCCCCCCTCCGCACCCACCTGCGCCGCCAGGCTGCCGCCCCCGAAGAACCAGAAGGCCCCCTCCGCATCGGCGACCTCACCGTGGACACCACCGCACGACACTGCCGCACTCCACGGATCCCTCACCGGCGGACACCGGCCGTTCACCGGCCCACGGCGCAAAGGCACCGGCGCCGGAACCGGTCACGGACGGCACCGACACTCTCACGACGGTCCGCCACCCTAGACGTGACGATGCGCCCACAAGAAGCGGGCCTCACCGCTCGTTCGGAGCGGCCGGCCGTTCTGCCCGCCGGCCGCGCCGTACCGGCGATCAGTGCGAGCCTGCGCCGGATGACCGCCCTGGGGTTTCCCGGCCCTCGTGTGAAGGCACCTGACGCACAACCCCCGCTGCGGTCGGGGCACCTCGCCGGCCTTGCATCCTCAAGGCCGGGACCCGGTCTTCGGCTCGCCACCCGTGTGGCGGCGGCGGAAGAGGTCAGGCAGACGTGGAGCGTTGACGAATCCCTCGGCTCGTGCACTGGCGAGGGCGATCCGGGGCAGTTCGCTGCTCTTGGCGAACAGCAGGTAGCGGGGTTCCCAGATCGGCCGGTACTTGGCGTTCGCCCGGTACAGGGATTCGATCTGCCACCAGCGGGAGAAGAAGCCCAGGATCGAGCGCCACAGCCGCAGCACCGGGCCCGCGCCCAGCCGGGATCCTCGCTCGAAGACGGACCTGAACATCGCGAAGTTCAGTGAGACCCGCTCGATGCCAATCTCCCTGGAGCGCGCCATTACCTCGGTGACCATGTACTCCAGCAGGCCGTTCTCGGAACTCCGGTCGCGTCGCATCAGGTCGAGCGACAACCCGCGTTCGCCCCACGGTACGAAGCTCAGCAGCGCCCGCAGTTCCCCGTCTCCGTCGTAGCACTCCACCATCACGCAGCGGCCGTCCTGCGGGTCACCGAGCCGGCCCAGGGCCATCGAGAAGCCGCGCTCGGTGGCGCCGTCGCGCCACTGGTCGGCCTTGTCCACGAGAGCGGCCATCTCACCCTCGGGAATGTCCTCGTGGTGGCGGACGCGGACGGTGTATCCGGCGCGCTGCACCCTGTTGCATGCCTGGCGCAGCCCGCGCATCGCCCGCCCCTCCAGGGTGAAATCGGCCCGCTCGACGATCGCCTCGTCACCCAGCTCCAGAGCGTTCAGGCCGTGGCGGGCGTAGATTCCGCCCGCCTCCTCGGAGGCGCCCATCACGGCGGGCGCCCACCCGTGCTCCCGGGCCTCCGCCAGCCACCGCTCGATCGCGCCGGGCCACGCCTCCGGGTCGCCGATCGGATCACCCGAGGCGAGCGTGACACCGCCGACCACCCGGTAGACAATGGCGGCCTTCCCGCTCGGGGACCAGATCACCGACTTGTCGCGCCGCAGCGCGAAGTACCCCAGCGAATCGCGCTCACCCTGCCTGCGCAGCAGCTCCCGCAACCGCTGCTCGTCCGCTTCACCCAGCCACTCCCTGCCGCGCGGGGCACGGAAACACACGTACAGCACCAACAGCAGGGTCAGCGCACTCATCACGTTGATCGAGGCGTCCACCCAGCGCGGGACCGAGATCATTTCCTGCGCCCGCTCCGAGGGCTCCAGCGTGACCATTCGCGCCAGGGTGTAGCCCAACCGGTCCCACCAGGACGCACCCGCCACCGTATTGGCCCAGGTCACCAGGCCGGTCCCGATGCCGCCGCTGGCGGCCACACCTCCGGTGGCCACGGCCGTCGCGAGCGCGATGTTCGAACGGTCGCCCTTGGCGACGAACTCCTTGCGACCCACCAGCAGCATCAGCAGGAACAGGCCGGTCACAGCGGCGGAGAAGTAGTTGAACGGGTGGCGGCGGTAGCTGTCGCCGGGCTCGGACACCACCAGGAGAAGGATCATCAACAGGAGTGTCAGTCCGGCCAGCCCCAGGTTGAAGATCCACGCGGCCCGCTTGTGTCGCCGCATCACCACCGAGAGGAACAGTGACAGGACCACCGACACCAGGCCCGCCGTCGCCAGGTACGGGGTGAAGTACCGGCCGTCGGCATTGTGGATGCGCACCTGGGCCCGAAAGGGCACCGACAGGACCGCCACCAGGTTCAGCGCGGCGACCAGCCGCAGGTACCAGACGGAACCGCCCGCCGCCCCCCTCCGCCACCGGACAGCCGCCGTAGACCGGGACTCACTGCGCATCGGCGCCTTGTTCACGGGTGGACTCTGGGGGCCAGAACGGTTTACGGACACGAGAACGCGTCACCTTCTCAAGTGGGCGGCAGGACACGCAAGGAGGGCCGGCAGGCACAAAACGCCACACGGCAGGTCACCGGCAGGCGCGCAGCGCGGCCCGCGCAGCGCTACGTACCCCTGCCGCCCCGCCTCTGACGTCTACAGTACTGTAGACCGATGGTGTGGTCACCCTTGTCGCGTCATCGGTGGAGCGACGCGAGGCGGCCCGAGGGCCCCGGTGTCCTCCGGCGCCGCGGCCCGCAGCACTGCGTCTGCCGCAATCGGCGTCGACCCTGGCAGCGGTTCTCCCCGCACCTCGGTGGATGCGATGGCTTCTTCAGTGCCAGAAGTGCCGGAAGCGCCGCCGGCACACCAGCTGATCGGCTCGGCGGCGGCAGGGGTGGCAGGGGCGTTGGCGAGTCGGATAGCGGCCATGGCGGCCATGCCTTTCACGACTGTTGCGACAGGGCCCGGATGGGCGACGCGGCCCCCGCCGGCCACGGGATCGCTTCCTTCGCGATGAGGGTGGTGTGCCGCAGCGGCTCCGGCTGTCCGGGAGGGTTCGCGGGACGTAGCTGCTGTTTCAGGTCCCCACCCGGCTGTGGCTCCGCTGTTGCCGGGTGCTCCCGAGCGCAGTTACCGCTATCTCGGGCGATTGCGTGTTCCCCACCGGGTGGCCCTCGCGGCGTCTTGTAGGTGCTGCGGACCGGTGTCGCATGGCGCGACGTCCCGACGGAGACCGTGGGCTGCTCCGGGGTGACGGCGTGGCGCCGCTGCGGGACTGGACAGAGGTCGGCGTCCGGCCGCGTCTGCACGCGGCCTTGCTGGCCGAGTTGCGAAGCGCCGACCTGCTGGACTTGGACGACTGTCCCGTGGACGGGTCACACGTCCGGGCTCTCAAAGGGGATCACCCAGCTCATGCCGCTGCTGGACTCGGTCCCACCGATCCGGGGCCTGCGAGGACGGCCCCGCCGCAAGCCCCGGCGCCTGTACGCGGACCGGGGCTACGACTTCGACAAGTACCGCCGCCTATTGTGGAAGCGCGGCATCAAACCCATGATCGCCCGGCGCGGCGTCGCCCACGGCTCTGGACTGGGCAAGGTCCGCTGGGTGGTCGATTGCGCGTTCGCCTGGCTGCACCAATTCAAGCGACTCCGCATCCGCGACGAGCGACGCGCCGATCTTCACCAGGGTCTGCTCGAACTGGCCTGCAGCCTCATTCTGAAACGATCAGTTAGTCCCGATGAGGTGTGGGTGGCTGTGTCCTTTCCCGCGTCTACGGTGCCCCTGTCACCGCTCGGCCCGCTCGCATCCGCCTGGCGCCGAGCCGGCGGGACGGATTTTTCGGGCCTGCCGTGGACACAGAGGCCGGCGTGAGAAACCGAGGCGACGGACGGTGGTGCCGTTCCCGCTCTGGCCAGCCGCACGGAACGGCACCACCGCCCGGCCGGTCACTCCTTCCCGGTGAACTGGTGGTCGACGGAGCTGTTGGCGTCGGCGTGCCCGCCGGGGCCGTCGGAGACCCCGTTCTCCGGCGCCTCGCCGGCCCGCTCCTGCTCCTGGGCGTCGCCGGCGCCCTCACGGTCGACGGCATCGCCGGACTTGTTGGTGTCGGGCGTGGTCTGGTCGCCCTGCTGGATGTTGTCCCGGTCCGGCCCGGTGGCGTTCTCGTCCGGGTCGGGGGTATGGGCGTTCGCGGAGACGGACGGCGTGGCGACAGGCGCAGCGGTGGTGGAACTCGCCATCGCGATTCCGCTCGCCGCTCCGCCCGCCAGCAGCGCCGCTCCCGCGATCAGGGCGATCCTGCGTCGGATGATGGTCATGGTGCTTTCCCTTGGCTTGGATTGGTAGGTCCTGGTGGACAAACATCAGCCTGCGACCGGGCCGCTGAGAGGACACTGAGAGAGCGTGCTCCCACCTCCTCTCAGCAGGCGGCTCCTACGGTGCGGCGTACCGTAGGAGAAGAGGCGGCCATGGGCGTGCTGGTGATCGAGGACGAACGCGGCCTCGCGGCGGCGATCGCCCGCGGGCTCGCCGAGGAGGGCTTTACGGTCGACGCGGCCCACAACGGCGTGGACGGACTCTGGAGCGCCACCCACGAGCCGCACGACGTCATCATCCTCGACATCATGCTGCCCGGACTGTCCGGATACGAGGTCCTCAAACGGCTCCGGGGGGCCAAGAGTTCCTCGGCGAAGCCGAGGACCTCGCCACACGCCACAAGGCGCAGGGCCAGCGCCTCTACATCCCCGGCGTTGTCTCCAAGGTTCAGGCGCCGGGCTTCAGGATCAGCGTCCACCACGCGCTCCGCGAGGACGAGCAGGCCATCAACTACGCGGCCAAGATCAACGTCGGCGCGCGCGGAGAGGCGCGGCCGCTGTGCATGGACGTCGCCCGGGTATGGCAATCCCTCGACGAGCGCGGCTGGGCTTTCGCCACGCTCCGGAAGCTGGAGCAGTGGGCCGGGGCTCCCGGCCGGTCTGAGCCCGAGGACCACGCACTCGGACGCTCCCGCAGTGGCCTCGGCACGAAAGTCCACCTGGCCAGCGAGAGCCGGGCACGGCCTCCGTCCTTCCACGTCACCGCAGGCCGGCCAGGTGACGCGCCGCCTTGAGAAGCGGTCATAACCGGAATTCGGATCCCGCGGGGCGGACTCGGCAGGCCAAGAACCCGACCTGAGGGTGGACGACGAGCCGATTCTGCTCTCCGGCGGGGATGCTGGCCAGGACGGCGTGGGGCGTACGCAGGTGAGGCCACGTGAGTGACCTCTTGGTGCTCCTGCCGGTGCAGGGGTTCGAGTGGTGGCCGCTGCGGACATAGTGGAGGTGCTGGGGTCGTAAGTGGATGGTCCTGGCCGGTGCGGCGTGGTCGCATCGCGGAACATGGCAAGGGATATGAACTGATGGCAAGCGGCACCGTGAAGTGGTTCAACTCGGAGAAGGGCTTCGGATTCATCGAGCAGGACGGTGGTGGCCCGGACGTGTTCGTCCACTACTCCGCCATCTCCGCCAGTGGTTTCCGCGAGCTGCAAGAGGGCCAGAAGGTGACCTTCGACGTCACCCAGGGCCCCAAGGGGCCCCAGGCGGAGAACGTCGTCCCTTCGTAGCGGACGACCAGCGCGCCACCCGCGTATGACATCAGCGGCTGAACAGCCCGCGGCCGCGAGGCGGCCGGGGGCTGTGGCCGTCGGGCCCCTCGGTCGGTGCGCCGTGCGGGCACGGCACCTGGCCTTGGATCATGCGTCGGCCGCGGTCGACCGGAGGCTGTTCGTGCCCGAGACCCGGCCGCCGAAGGTCGCGAACGCGCCCCCATCCGCAGCGGGAAGGGCATCCGCTGTGGGGTCCGGCCCCAGAAGAACGCGGCCTGAACGACCCTGCGAACGTAGGCGGTCACAGCCCGGCTGGAGCTACCAGCGAAACCACAATGGCCGTCAGGAAGAAAAGCACCACTGCTCCGTGAAAGACCATTCCGACAGCCGTCTCGATCTTGACTGCCCTGCTCGGTGACCCGTGACGCCGGGCAGCGGCCGAGCATGACAGCCACAGTCCCGGGACCCCGACGACGAAGGACCCCAGGCCCCCGAGCACCGCCAGCCGGCCCGTGTCTTCCATCTGAGCCCCTAGCAGCCATGTGAGCAGGCCGAGCGCCTGGGCCGCGAGCAACCGGCGCACGTGCGACAGCCGACCACCTACGGCCAGCGGGGGCCGAGGTGGTCGCGGGGGCACGAAGGCGGGCTGCTGCGCCGGTGTCGTCGGGGCGGGTTCTTGCAACGCCGCACGCATCGATTCCGCGTCCGGATAGCGCAGGGCGGGGTCTTTCGCCAGGGCGCGGGCCAATACGGCCTCCACGGCTGGGCCTGCCGCGATGCCCAGGGAGGCAAGGGTGGGCGGCGGAGCGGTGAGGTGGAGGTAGCCGATCGCATAGCCGGAGTCCGCCTCGAAGGGGAGCCGCCCGGCGAGCATCTGGAACAGCATCACAGCGACCGAGTAGAGATCGGAGCGGCCGTCGATATCGGAGCGACCCAGCACCTGCTCCGGTGACATGAAGTGCGGGGTCCCGATCAGCAGGCCGGTTCGCGTGAGGGCGGTCCCGCTCCCCTCGGCGGCCCGCGCGATGCCGAAGTCCGCCACCTTCGCCGTCCCGTCCGCCGTCAGCAGCACGTTCCCCGGCTTGATGTCGCGGTGGACCAGCCCGTGCGCGTGTGCCACGGCGAGCCCGGCCAGCACCTGCGAGGCGAGATCGAGAGCCTGCGTCACCGGCAGGGCGCGCCGTGCCCGCAGCAGATCGGCGAGGCTGCGGCCGTCGACGAGTTCCATCACGATGTGCGGGACGGGCTCGTCCCCCACATCGTGGACCGCCACCACATGCGGATGACTGATGGCGGCCATGGCCTGCGCCTCACGCCGGAACCGGGCCGGATACCCGTCATCGAACGACAGCCCGGTCCGCATCGCCTTGAGTGCGACCATCCGGGCCAACTTCGTGTCGTAGGCCCGAAAAACCTCGGCCATGCCGCCGCTGCCGAGCTTCGCATCGATCCGGTAGCGGCCACCGGCCAGCGTCGCTCCGGGCCCTAAAGTGTCCCCCACAGGGCCGATCACGGCACAAGCCGCCTACGCGCAGGCGAAGTCCGCCAATTGTCCCAGCGGAGCCCGTTGATGCGAGGGGCAAGCAGCCCGGGCGGTACGCAGGACAGGCGCCAGCAGCCGGGTCAGCCGGGCAAGAGCCCCGAGGAGAGGCCAGGGGCACCAGGCCGCCGGGCCGTCGCACCGTCCCCAGCAGCCGGAAAAGGTCTCCCGCAGCCTGGATGAGGAGACCAAGCGCCACCGTGAAGAGGACATGGTCGGCGAGGGTGATGTCGAGGGTGACGAACTGTGAAGGTGCAGAGACCGCAGAGAGAACGGAGGGGGGCGCCGTCGCGGTCGACGACGCCCTCCACCTTGCAAGAAGACCGCGCCCGACCGAAGCGAAGGCAGCGCCCGGTAACCGTCGTCAGACCAACCGCGTCCTCGGCCGTCAGGGCATCGGTTCGTCACGGCGGTCGCTCGGGTAGTCGGGGTGGAAGACGGCGGTGCTGCCTACGCCGGGTATGCGTAAGGCGCCGGTGGGTGAGGGTTGGGGGCATGAGCGCTGATCACGGCGGAGATGAGGCGGGGGATGTGTTGGCCGTCTATCTGCGGGCGTTGAGAGCGCGCATGGAGGGTGATCATTTCGCGTTGGTGGTCCGTGCCGTGCAGCAGACCTGCGCTCGGCTGGCCGACGGTTACCGGGCGCTCTTGGAGGTGCCTGGTGAAGACGGGTTTGCCGGTGATCTTCAGCGTGAGTATCTGAGCCTGTTGGCGGTGATGATCACGGGCTCTCTCGACCACCGGGTGGTCGAGCTCCCGGGCCCTGCGGGGCGTCGGGGGTGGGCGGTCGTGCGGGCCGAAGCCTGTTCGGCGCAGGACGCCTGTGCGCTGCCGGCCGAGCGGGCCGGCTCGGGTGGCGAGCGGGCCCGGATCGACGCCGAGCTGGACGGCATCGCCCGCGCCTGCCGTCCCGCTACCCCCGGAGAGGCTTAGCCTCAAGCCCTGATCGACGGTCAGGGGACGGATGAACTTCTCACCCGATCGCGTCCGCTCGAAGTCGAGCCCGGCCTCTGTCGGGTGGTGCTCGTGCCCGACGCGGCTCCGTGAAGGTCGTGCGGAAAATGCCGGCGTACGGGCTGTCCCGCAGAGTCAGCCACACCTGACACCTGGCCTTGCTGCGGGACTTGTTGGCCTTCTTCGGCTGGCGGGCACGGTCTTTGTCTTGTCGAGGTGGCTGTACATGGGCACGATTACTTCGCGGTGGGCGCGCGGTTGAAAGCAGTCCCTACCCTGGGCGGCGCTGCATATCGGCGTTACGCTCAACAAGCGCGGCGGTCGTCCCCGCCGCGGGCGGCAGGCGGGAGAGCAATGTGGATCTTCTTGGTGCTGGGTACGCGGCCCGTCGCTCTGCTCCTGTGGATCTTCGCTGGACAAGTGAACCAGCAGGTGGACAGCCAGTTCGCCGGTGAGGTGATCGCCCTTTCGGTCCAGCGCGTCACGCTGACCACCGGCATGCGCACCGACTACCTGATGAGGATCCGTGCTGACGACGGCCTGCAGTTCACCTTGCAGGTGAAAGACGACGTGTACGCCTCGTTCGCTGTCGGCGACCGTAAGGTCAAGCAGGCCGGGACACGCTGGCCCACGAAGGCGGCATAACGTCGGGAGCCGCCCGCGTATCCAACACGTTCGGGGCCCGCGGTACAGGTGTGTACCGCTCATGATGTGTCACCCCGAGTGAGGCAACCTGCGTTGGCGGAGGCGAACCGGGCTCCTTTCTGCAGGATGTATCCGCTCACCCGAGGCGGTCCGGGCAGCCCTCTGCTTGCGCCTGCCGTATTGACTTCAGACATTCGGTGGCCTGCTCGGGAAGGGCCTGCACCAGGGGCAGGAGAAGAGGGGGACAGAAGGTCATGAGGAGTCGTTCTACGTCGTGCACCGAACGGGCGTGTACCGCCACGGTCGTGGTGACGGCGTTGCTGATGATCGGTGTATCGGCATGCGGTGGCGAATCGACCGTCGAGTGCACGGGCGGGGCGTACGAGGCCGAGTGCCATCCGGTCGCCCCACCGGCCCACAGCACCGCCGACACCGCGTTCCCCACGCCCGCGTTGACGCCGTCGAGGCCATGCCCATCGGACCGGGCCGAGTTCTACAAGGCGGTGCACAACAGGACCCTGGACTGGGCCTGCCCACCTCCCACCTTCCTCAACCCACCCCCGCGCACCGCCGCACCCCTACCATCCCCGTGAGGCACTTACCTGTGACTCGGTGGGACCGGCTCGCCAACAACGTCACCCAGACCCTCGCCACTCGCCGCCAATCGCCCGCCGGGGGCCGGGACACGGTGCTGGCGGGGGTGGGGCGGATCGCTCGGGTGGGTCGGGCGGCGGTGGGCGTGCTGGCGCGCCGGCACCCGGACTTCCCGACGCGGTGGGTGGTACGGACGTGCATCCGGAGTTCGACCGGCGCGCGGTGGTCGCCTGGCTCCTGGCCCACGACAAGATCACCGTTCCCACAGGGGTGCCGGTGCGGGTGGCCGCCAGCGGGGGCGGGTACGCGCAGCTTCGCCTCGATGACCCATGGCCGGTCTTGGCATGTCGGGCTTCTCTCGCCCCATTCCGTCCCCGAGAGCGGTACGCGTGCCCGCCGACCGTGGTGACGCCGTCGGGGTCACCGTGGCATGTTGCGGGGAGAGTCCCCCTTCTGGGGTGTCGAGTGTGCGCCGTGTGGGGTGGCGGTCCGGCCTTCCCAGGATGTGGGGGAGGCCGGAGCGCTCAGGGGGTGTGCTGTGCGGCTGGTTCGGAGGATCGTGTGCTCTGTCGGCTCCGGCGCTGTGGCTGCCGGCGGGTCGGGGGCCTGTGGTGCTCAGTACTCGCCGTGCTGGTCCTTGTGGTGGTGCTCGGCCTTGTAGTGGTCTTCCTTGTCATCGCCGCTCTTGTTGATGCAGACGTTGCCGAAGGCCGGGTTGAGAGCACCGACGACGTTGACGGTGTTGCCGCAGATGTTGATCGGGATGTGGATGGGCACCTGGACGATGTTGCCGGACAGGACGCCGGGGGAGCCAATGGCAGCGCCGTCGGCCGTGGCGTCCGCGGCCGCCAGGCCGGCGCCGCCGGCGAGGATGGCGGCGGCTGAGGCGGTAACCGCTACGGCCTTTGCGATACGCGACATCAAGATCTCCTCATGATTGTGGACCTGCCGCAGGGAGTACGGCACGTGCGACCCTTCAAACAGCACGGGCAGGTAGCCGGTTACGACGGTTGGGCCGGATCGGTGACCCGGACCACCTCTCCGGTCTCAGCGGGCCAGGCGCAGCCCGGGCACGGTCAAAGAATGGCGCCCAGAATGACGGAGCGTCACCGGCGCACGGCAGCACGATCCACTTCACCGAATTCGTGCCTGAACCGAGTTCAACCGTCGCCGAGAGAGGCCCCCGGCATCCCCCATCACACTTTCGCGGCAGGCATGGACGGGTCTGTCAGGCCCATGCCGGGGACCGTCCGGCCCTGTCTGCGAACCCCGCGATGGAGGCAGCATGAGCTGACCCTTGCCGGAGCCCGGGACAACAAGAAGAGGTGGCGTCATGAAGGCACTCGTTTTCCAGGGGCCGGGGCGCACTATGTGGCGGGACGTGCCGGATCCTGCGATCAGGGATCCCGCCGACGTGATCGTGCGCGTGGACGCTACGACCATTTGCGGTACGGACCTGCACATCGTCAAGGGTGACCTACCGGAAGTCGTTCCGGGTCGGGTGCTTGGTCACGAGGCCGTGGGCACAGTGGTGGAGAGCGGCGGTGACGTCCGCTCGGTGCGGTCGGGCGACCGGGTGCTGATCTCTTGCATCTCGTCGTGCGGCCGGTGCCGGTTCTGCCGCGAGCGCCGCTACGGCCAGTGCCGCGGGGGCGGCGGCTGGGTGCTCGGCCACAGCATCGACGGCACCCAGGCCGAATACGTCCGGGTACCGTTCGCCGACCTTTCCGTGTACCCGTTGCCGAGCACGGTCGACAGTGCCGACGCCGTCCTGCTGGCGGACATCTTTCCCACCGCCTACGAAGTGGGAGTACTGAACGGCAACGTGCGGCCCGGGGACACCGTCGTCGTGGTCGGCGCCGGCCCCGTCGGGCTCGCGGCCATCGCCACGGCCCGGCTCTTCTCGCCGGCCCGCATCATCGCCGTGGACCTCGGGCCGTCCCGTCTGGCGAAGGCCCGCGAGTTCGGTGCAGAAGCGACCGTGAGCGCCGCCGAGGAGCCGGAACGGCTGGTGGACGACCTGACCGACGACCTCGGTGCGGATGTCGTCATGGAGGCCGTGGGCTTGCCGGAGGCATTTGAGATGTGCACGCGCATGGTCCGCCCGGGCGGACGGATCGCGAACATCGGCGTCCACGGCAAACCGGCAACCCTGCACCTCGAGGACCTGTGGGCCAAGGACATCACCCTCACCACCGGGCTGGTGGACACCTACTCCACACCGATGCTGCTGCGCATGCTGGCAGCGGGCCGGCTGCCGACATCGTCGCTGCTCACCCATCGCTTCGAGCTGCGTCAGATGCAAGAAGCTTATGAGGTGTTTTCCCACGCGGGGGAGACGGGCGCGCTGAAGGTCGTGCTGGGTGAGTCGCGGCACGACGATCTGGCGGTATCGAACCCATCGAGAACCCAGCGGACGTGAGGGGCATTCCCGGGACCGGTTCTGAACGGGCTCCGGTGGCCGTCGGGCGCGGCGGCGGGGCGTGGGGCCGGTGCCGTGGTAGGTGCCGTTGCCCGCGAAGAGCAACCAGACCTTACGGGGCCGGCCGGCGAGGCTCATCCCGTCAGTCGCCCTGAGCGGGCCCGTGCC
>NZ_JBEYZH010000030.1:0-61660 GCF_040645975.1 Streptomyces sp. NPDC046557 | reverse complement strand
CGACCCGGCGTTCGCCCCGACCGACGGGACCCCGTTCACGATCCACACCCGCTGGATCGAGACCGAGTTCGTCAACGAGATCCCGGCCTTCACGGTCACAGGTGAGGACGCCGCCGACGAGGGCGCCCGCGAGCGGGTGGTGGTCGAGGTCGGCGGCCAGCGCCTGGAGGTGACCCTCCCGGCCGCCTTCGGCGTCCCGCAGGCAACCGGCCGGACCGTGTCGCTCACCGGAGGGACGTCGCGCAGACGCTCATCGGGCCGGTCCGGACCGGCCGCCTCCGGCGACGTCCTCGCCTCCCCGATGCAGGGGACCGTGGTGAAGGTGGCCGTGGAAGAAGGCCAGTTCGTCGAAAAAGGAGACTTGGTGGTCGTCCTGGAGGCCATGAAAATGGAGCAGCCGCTCAACGCGCACCGCTCCGGGATGGTCAAGGACCTGGCCGCGGTGGTCGGGGTGGCGCTTTCCTCCGGAGCCACCATCTGCGAGATCAAGGACTGATGCACGTTGGCAGCACTGACCTACAGCGATGCGATGAGCGAGGCGCTCCAGCGGTTACGGGGGGTGGGGTTCGAGCACGGGACCTCCTTCGTCAACCACGCGCCGATGGCAGCCGAGGCCCTGGCCGCCATGGGGTACGCCGACGAGGTACCGGGTTGGGTCGAGTCGAACCTGCGGGTGCGCACGTACCACGACGTGCCCGAGGCCCGCTGGACGATCGACCCCACCGACCGGCACGACTGGCAGGCGGCGCTCGGCGACTTCAGCCGAGTGGCCGACTGGACCGGGATGTTCGAGCGCGAACTCGCCGATGACGCCTGGACCGAGGTTCTGGCCCGATGGTGGCCGCGGCTGCTGCCGGGTATGTCGGGAGTCCTCACCCACGGCGTGATCCGCACCGCGCACGCGGTGCGCGCCGTGGTCGGGGCGGGGAACGAGAACCGGCTCCAGCTCGACGAACTCGCCCAAGGACTCGGCTACTGGGCCTCGCGGTTCTCGGGCCACGCGGGCAAGGCCACGGCCGGTGAGGACTCGCCCCCGGCCGACCCGCACACGCTTGGGGACGAGCCGGCCCGCGCCGCGCGGGCGCTGGACGACCTGGTCGCCGAGTACTCCGGCATCTACGCGACCGTTGCCCAGCGACACCCGATCCCGCT
The DNA here is from genome assembly GCF_040645975.1 of Streptomyces sp. NPDC046557. Lineage (NCBI taxonomy): Bacteria > Bacillati > Actinomycetota > Actinomycetes > Kitasatosporales > Streptomycetaceae > Streptomyces > Streptomyces sp. NPDC046557. The sequence goes on along the minus strand of NZ_JBEYZH010000030.1, from coordinate 60,508 downwards.
GATTCACGCGGTCACCGGCCCGGCCGCGGTCCGGCTCGTCATCGAGCACCTGCCCGAGTCGCAGCGCTGGCCCTCGTACCTTGTCGCACGTGACGTCAGCCGGGCCATGCTCGGCTGGTTCGGTGCCCCCGGCGACGGGGCCGGCGGGACCGAATTCCTCGCGCCCCCGGTCGACGAGGTGTTCGCCGCGGCCGCCGCGATCGGTGACGAGCACGCCATCAAACTCGCCGAAGTAGCCGTACGCCACCACACGATCGCACCGGACCCCCGCTACGCGGCCGCCGCCCACACGGCGAACCGTGGGATCGTCCAGTTCTACCGGTGATCATTCGGTGGGGCGGCGCCACCGCCCCACCCTGCAAAAGACCCGTCCTTCCCCGCCTGAAGGGCGGGTTTCGCATGCGAGGAGAGACATGGACGCACAAGTGATCGTCGTGGGCGCAGGGCCGGCAGGCATGATGCTCGCCGGTGAACTGCGGCTCGCGGGGGCCGACGTCATCGTCTTGGAGAAACTGGCGGCGCGCACTGGTGAGTCGCGCGGCCTCGGTTTCACCGCACGGACCATGGAGATCTTCGACCAGCGGGGCCTGCTGCCCCGGTTCGGGGACATCGAGGTCAGCAACGTGGGCCACTTCGGGGGTCTGCCGGTCGACTTCGCCATCCTCGACGGGGCCCACCAGGCCGCCAAGACGATCCCCCAGTCCGCCACCGAGACGGTGTTGGAGGAGTGGGCCACGCAGCTGGGCGCCGACATCAGGCGCAGCTGCGAGGTGCTGTCCCTGACCGAGAAGGAGGACTGCGTCGAGGTCGAGGTCCGTGGGCCGTCGGGGGTGCACACCCTGCGCGCCGACTACCTGGTGGGCTGTGACGGGGGCCGCTCCACCATCCGCAAGGCGGCCGGCTTCGACTTCCCCGGCACCGCCTCGACGCTGGAGATGTTCCTCGCGGACGTCAAGGGCATCACCCTCGCACCGCGGATGATCGGTGAGACGCTGCCCGGCGGCATGGTCATGGTCGGCCCGCTTCCCGGCGGCGTCACCCGGCTCATCGTCTGCGAGCGCGGCACCCCGCCGCAGCGCCGCGAGACCCCGCCGACCTGGCAGGAGGTCGCTGACGCCTGGCAGCGGCTGACCGGTGACGACATCTCGCACGCCGAGCCGGTATGGGTCTCCTCCTTCGGAGACGCCACCCGTCTGGTCACCGAGTACCGGCGCGGCCGGGTCATGCTCGCGGGCGACTCCGCCCACATCCACCTGCCGGCCGGCGGCCAGGGCATGAACACCAGCATCCAGGACGCGGTCAACCTCGGCTGGAAGCTCGGCGCGGTGGTCTGCGGTCGGGCCCCCGAGGCGCTGCTCGACACCTACCACGCCGAGCGGCACCCGGTCGGCCGGCGGCTGATGATGAACACGCAGGCCCAGGGTTTGCTGTTCCTGTCCGGCGCCGAGGTGCAGCCGCTGCGCGACGTGCTGAACGAGCTCATCGCCTACCCGGAGGTCAGCCGCCACTTCGCCGCCATGGTGAGCGGTCTGGAGATCCGCTACGACATCGACGGCGGCTCCCACCCGCTGCTCGGCCGGCGGTTGCCGGACGTGAGGCTGACCGGCGACAAGCTGGTGCGCAGCAGCACGGACGCGCTCCAGCGCGCCCGTGGTGTCCTGCTCGACCTGACCGACAACGCCGGGCTGCGCCGCCGCGCCACGCCCTGGCAGGACCGGGTCGACGTCATCACGGCCGCCGTGGCCGACCTGCCCGCGGGCAGCCCTCTGGAGGGCACCACCGCCGTACTCGTCCGCCCCGACGGTTACGTGGCCTGGGCCGCGCCCGGTAGCTACGCCGACCTTCCGATGGCTCTGGAGCGTTGGTTCGGCCCCGCACGCTGAAACGTTTCGCCAAAGTCTCCCGCGACCTTGGCCCCCTTGCGTCAAGACTTCCCCAGGCAAGCCTGCGTACCGCTGAAGGAGACACGAACATGCACAGCTCGTTGATCGTCGCCAGAATGGCTTCGGGCAACCAAAGTGAGGTGGCCCGGCTGTTCAAGGAGTTCGACGAGACCGAGATGCCACACCTGATGGGCACCCGGCGCCGCCAGCTCTTCGCCTACCGCGGCCTCTACTTCCACCTCCAGGACTTCGACACCGACAACGGCGGTGAGCTGATCGAGGGCGCCAAGTCGGACCCGCGCTTCCAGCGGATCAGCGAGGACCTCAAGCCGTTCATCGAGGCGTACGACCCGGCGACCTGGCGCTCTCCCGCCGACGCGCTCGCCACCCGCTTCTACGACTGGGACGGCCGCGCATGAGCGCCAGGCGCGTGGTCATCACGGGCGTCGGGGTCACCGCACCCGGCGGCGTCGGTGCCAAGAACTTCTGGAGCCTGCTCAGCGAGGGGCGCACGGCGACCCGGGGGATCACCTTCTTCGACCCCTCCTCGTTCCGCTCCCGGGTCGCGGCCGAGATCGACTTCGATCCCGAAGCGCACGGCCTGAGCCCGCAGGAGATCCGCCGGATGGACCGGGCCGCCCAGTTGGCCGTCGTCACCGCCCGTGAGGCGGTCGCGGACAGCGGTCTCGACCTGAGCGGGCTCGACCCGTACCGGACGGGCGTCACGATCGGCAGCGCGGTCGGCGCGACCATGGGCCTCGACGAGGAATACCGGGTGGTCAGCGACGGCGGCAGGCTAAAACTCGTCGACCACGAGTACGCGGTCCCCCACCTCTACAACTACCTCGTGCCCAGTTCGTTCGCGGCCGAGGTCGCCTGGGCGGTGGGTGCCGAAGGTCCCTCGACGGTGGTCTCCACCGGCTGCACCTCGGGTCTGGACTCGGTCGGCCACGCGGTCGAGCTGATCCGCGAGGGCTCCGCCGACGTGATGGTCGCGGGTGCCTCGGACGCGCCGATCTCCCCGATCACGCTCGCCTGCTTCGACGCCATCAAGGCCACGACCCCGCGCAACGACGACCCCGAGCACGCCTCGCGGCCGTTCGACGGGACCCGCAACGGCTTCGTACTGGGCGAGGGTTCCGCCGTGTTCGTGCTGGAGGAGTTGGAAAGCGCGAAGAAGCGCGGCGCGCACATCTACGCGGAGATCGCGGGCTACGCCTCGCGGTGCAACGCCTTCCACATGACGGGCCTGCGCCCCGACGGCCTGGAGATGGCCGAGGCCATCTCGGTGGCGATGGGCGAGGCCCGGCTGAACGCCGAAAGCATCGACTACATCAACGCGCACGGCTCGGGCACCAAGCAGAACGACCGGCACGAGACGGCGGCCTTCAAGAAGAGCCTGGGCGACCACGCGTACCGGACCCCGGTCTCCTCCATCAAGTCGATGGTGGGGCACTCGCTGGGCGCGATCGGCTCGATCGAGATCGCGGCGTCCGTGCTGGCCATGGAGAACAACGTCGTGCCTCCGACGGCGAATCTGCACACCCCCGACCCCGAGTGCGACCTCGACTACGTGCCGCTGACGGCGCGTGAGTGGAAGACGGACGCGGTTCTCACGGTCGGCAGTGGTTTCGGCGGGTTCCAAAGCGCGATGGTGCTCGCCCGACCGGAGAGAGGATTGGCATGAGCACGACACAGAAGGTGGTCGTGACCGGACTGGGCATCGCCGCCCCGAACGGGCTCGGCACCGAGGACTACTGGGCGGCGACCCGGGTCGGCAAGAGCGGCCTCGGCCGCATCACCCGCTTCGATCCCAGCCGGTACCCGGCCCGACTGGCCGGTGAGGTACCCGGTTTCAACGCATCCGAGCACCTGCCCAGCCGGCTGATGACCCAGACCGACCACATGACCCGCCTCGCGCTGGTCGCCACCGACTGGGCGCTGGAGGACGCCGGCATCACGCCCGCCGAGCTGCCCGAGTACGACATGGGCGTGGTCACCGCCAGCTCCTCCGGCGGCTTCGAGTTCGGCCAGGGCGAGCTGCAGAAGCTGTGGAGCCAGGGCAGCCAGTTCGTCAGCGCCTACCAGTCGTTCGCGTGGTTCTACGCCGTCAACAGCGGCCAGATCTCCATCCGCAACGGCATGAAGGGACCCAGCGGCGTCCTGGTCAGCGACCAGGCGGGCGGCCTCGACGCCCTCGCCCACGCCCGGCGCCAGATCCGCAAGGGCACCCCGCTCATCGTCTCCGGCAGCATCGACGCTTCGATCTGCACCTGGGGATGGGTCGCCCAGCTCGCCGGCGGTCGGCTCTCCACCGTCGAGGACGCGGACCGCGCGTACCTGCCCTTCGACACCGACGCGGCCGGTCACGTCCCCGGCGAGGGGGGCGCGATGCTGATCCTGGAGGACGCCGACGCGGCCCGCCGCCGAGGCGCCAAGGTGTACGGGGAGATCGCCGGCTACGGCTCCACCTTCGATCCGGCCCCCGGCAGCAGCCGCGGCCCCGGCCTGCGCAAGGCGATCGAGATCGCCCTCGCCGACGCGGACGTCGAGGCGGGCGACATCGACGTCGTCTTCGCCGACGCCGCCGCGGTGCCGGAACTCGACCGCATCGAGGCCGCAGCGCTCACCGACGTGTTCGGCCCGCACGGCGTCCCGGTCACCGCGCCCAAGACGATGACCGGTCGCCTGTACTCCGGCGCCGCGCCGCTGGACGTCGCCACCGCGCTCCTCGCCATCGAGGACGGCCTGATCCCGCCGACCACCAACGTCGAGCCGGACCCGGGCTACGACCTCGACCTGGTCACCGGCCAGGCGCGGGTCGCCGATGTCCGCACCGCCCTGGTGCTCGCCCGCGGCCACGCCGGATTCAACTCCGCCGTGGTCGTCCGCGCCCACGGCTAGCGGCCGGCGATCCGGCACCTCAGACGGCGCCTGCCGCCCCGCCCCCCGCTCTCCCGCCGGGTCCGCGGTGGCGGGCGTTTCGCCCGCGCGCACCCGTGCGGGCGGTCCATCACGAGACACCGAGAGAAAGGCCCGACACGTGGCTACCCAGCACTTCACACTTGAGGACCTCAAGCGGATCCTGCTCGAAGGCGCCGGCGCCGACGAGAACGTCGACCTGAACGGCGACATCCTCGACACCGAGTTCGAAGAGCTCGGTTACGAGTCGCTGGCCCTGCTGGAGACCTGCGGCCGGATCGAGCGCGAGTACGCCATCACGCTCGACGACTCCGTGATGAGCGAGGCCAAGACGCCCCGCGCCCTGGTCGCGGCGGTCAACGAGTACCTCGCGCCCGTCGCCCCGGTCGCGGCCTGATTCCCTCGAAACAGGCAGCACCAGAGCCTCGCAACACCTCTCACCACACAGGAACCCGAGCCCGCACGACCTCCGGCCGTCGGCCGCGGAGACCTCCGCGCCCGGCGGCCGGTACACGTCGGCAGGTCCGTCCCATGTCGCTCAGCCAAGGGGAGTAGTACACATGTCGAACAACGACCAGCGGGTCGCCCTCGTATCCGGGGCCACCAGCGGAATCGGCCTCGCGGTGGCACGACTGCTGGCCGGTCAGGGCCACCGGGTGTTCATCGGCGCCCGTGACGCCGAGAACGTCGCCGCCACCGTCAAGCAGCTGCGGGAGGAGGGCCTGGAAGTCGACGGCACCATCCTCGACGTGCGGGACCCGGAAGCGGTCGAGTCGTTCGTCCGGGCCGCCGTGGACCGGTTCGGCACGGTCGACGTCCTGGTGAACAACGCGGGCCGCAGCGGCGGCGGGGTCACGGCCGACATCGAGGACGACCTGTGGAACGACGTCATCGAGACGAACCTCAACAGCGTCTTCCGCCTCACCCGCGCCGCCCTCACCACCGGTGGGATGCGCCACAAGGAACGCGGCCGGATCATCAACATCGCCTCCACCGCCGGTAAGCAGGGTGTCGTCCTCGGCGCCCCGTACTCCGCCTCCAAGCACGGCGTCGTCGGCTTCACCAAGGCCCTGGGCAACGAGCTGGCCCCGACCGGGATCACCGTCAACGCGGTCTGCCCCGGATACGTCGAGACGCCGATGGCCCAGCGCGTGCGGGCCGGCTACGCGGCGGCGTACGACACCTCCGAGGACGCGATCATGCAGAAATTCACCTCCAAGATCCCGCTCGGCCGCTACTCCACCCCGGAAGAGGTCGCCGGCCTGGTCGGCTACCTCGCCTCCGACACCGCCGCCTCCATCACCGCACAGGCGCTCAACGTCTGCGGCGGCCTCGGCAACTTCTGATCACCCCTGAGACCCCAAGGAGTCACGAGCATGTCTGAGTCCGGCCCGCGCCAGGTGGAGCACGAGATCACGGTCTCGGCCCCCGCCGCTGCCGTCTACCGACTGATCGCCGACGTGGCGAACTGGCCGCGCATCTTCCCGCCGACCATCTACGTCGACCACCTGGAGCGCACGGGCGACGAGGAGCTCATCCGGATCTGGGCCACGGCCAACGGCGAGGCCAAGAACTGGACCTCCCGCCGCGTCCTGGACCCCGAGGGCCTTCGGATCACCTTCCGCCAGCAGGTCTCCACCCCGCCGGTGGCCACCATGGGCGGCACCTGGATCATCGAGTCGATCAGCGAGAGCGAGTCCCGGATCCGGCTGCTGCACGACTACACAGCCGTCGACGACGACCCCGCGGGCCTGCGGTGGATCGAGGAGGCCGTCGACCGCAACTCGCGCTCCGAGCTGGCCGCCCTCAAGACCAACGTCGAACTCGCCACCGCCTCCGAGGAGCTCACCTTCTCCTTCGAGGACACCGTGGAGATAGACGGATCCGCCAAGGACGTCTACGACTTCATCAACGAGGCCGGCCTGTGGTCGGAACGGCTGCCGCACGTCGCGGTCGTCCGCCTCACCGAGGACGTGCCCGGACTCCAGACCCTGGAGATGGACACCCGCGCCAAGGACGGCTCCGTGCACACCACGAAGTCGTACCGGGTCTGCCTGGAAGGCGAGAAGATCGCTTACAAGCAAACCACGCTGCCCGCGCTGATGAACCTGCACACCGGCTACTGGACCTTCCGCGAGACCGACACCGGTGTTGCCGCGTCCTCCCAACACACCGTTGTGCTGCGGGCCGAGAACATCGAGAAGATCCTCGGCGCCGAGGCAGGCGTCGCCGAGGCCCGCGAGTACGTACGGACGGCCCTGAGCACCAACAGCCGGGCGACGCTGGGCTACGCCAAGAGCTACGCCGAAGCGAGGCGCTGACCCCGTGCCCGCCGCACCCGCCGTGGACACCCATGTCATCGTGGTCGGCGCCGGACCGGTGGGGCTGATGCTCGCCGTCGAGCTGAGGCTCGGCGGCGCCGACGTCATCGTCCTGGAGCAGCGGGACGCCCCCACCACGGAGTCCCGCGCCTCCACCCTCCACGCCCGCACCATGGAACTCCTCGACCAGCGCGGGCTACTCGGGGAGCTCGGTACGCCGCCGCACGAGCCCATGGGGCACTTCGGCGGCGTACCCCTGGACCTGAGCCTGCCCAGTCCCTACCCGGGGCAGTGGAAGGTGCCGCAGGCTCGCACCGAGGAGCTGCTGGGCGCCCGGGCCCTGGCCCTGGGCGCCGAGCTGCGCCGCGGGCACGAGGTCACCGGCATCAGCCAGCACCCCTACCACGTCGAGGTCGAGGCGGTGGGCCCCGCCGGGCCGGTCCGGGTCACCGCCCGCTACGCAGTCGGCTGCGACGGCGAGCAGTCCGCCGTACGGCGCCTCGGCGGATTCGACTTCCCGGGCGACCCCGCCGAACGGGAGCTGATCCGGGCCGACATCGACGGCATCGAGATCAGGAACCGCCGCTTCGAGCGGCTACCAGGCGGGCTGGCCATCGCCGCCCGTCGCGGCGACGGCGTCACCCGGGTGATGGTCCACCAGATCGGCCGTCCGCCGCGCGCCGGAGCCGCTGACTTCGCGGACGTCACCAAGGCATGGCGCCACGTCACCGGTGAGGACATCTCCGGCGGCACCCCGCTGTGGGTCAACGCCTTCGGCGACGCCTCCCGGCAGGCCGTGCGCTACCGCGACAGGCGGGTGCTGCTCGCCGGGGACGCGGCGCACCAGCAGATGCCGATCGGCGGACAGGCCCTGAACCTGGGTCTGCAGGACGCGGCCAACCTCGGCTGGAAACTCGCGGCCGCCGCCACCGGGCGCTCGCCCGGCGGCCTCCTCGACTCCTACCACCACGAACGCCACCGTGTCGGCCGCCGGGTCCTGTCCAACATCCGGGCGCAGGCCCGGCTCCTGCTGGGCGGCCCCGAGACGGAGTCACTGCGGGCGGTCATGGGCGAGCTGATCGCCCACGAGAACGTACGCACCCACCTGGCGGGCATGATCAGCGGTCTCGATATCCGCTACGCCGCCACGGCCACGGCCGCCGGCACCGGCCACCCGCTCGCGGATACCGCCGCCGGCCCGGAGCCCGACCGGCACCCACTGGCCGGTGCGCGGCTCCCGCACGCGGAACTGCTCCCGGAGCGGCCCGCGCGGTCCACCGCCGCCGGTGAGGGGCCCCGCCCCGTCAGCACCCTCGCGCTGCTGCGCGCAGCGCGCGGCGTGCTGCTCGTCCTGACCGGCGACGGCGCGCTACGGGAGGAACTGGCCGAGGCCGCCGCCCCGTGGGAGCGCACGCTGGACACCGTCACCGCCACGGCCCCGACGGACGGCCCGCTGTCGGGCGTCGCTGCCCTGCTGGTCCGGCCCGACGGCTACGTCGCCTGGGCCGGCGGCTCGGCGCGGGGCCTGGCAGCCGAACTCGGCCGCCTCTTCGTCACCGACGCGCAGAGCGAGCGGGCCCGGCGGGACGGGTCCGTCGGGCCGTCCCGCACGGCCGGGAGCAGTACCGCGCGCGCCACCGCGCGCACCGCGCCGCACCACTCGTACGACCAACACAACGGCAGGAGAAGGAACATGGGGAACCTGACCGGCAAGACGGCGCTCGTCACGGGCGCGAGCCGGGGTATGGGGCGGGCCACCGCCGAACGGCTGGCACGCGAGGGCGCGCTCGTCGCCGTCCACTACGCGACCGGCGCGGACGCAGCGGCCGAGGTCGTCGCCGGGATCGAGCGGGAGGGCGGACGTGCCTTCGCCGTCCAGGCCGAACTGGGCGTACCGGGCGACGTGCACGAGCTGTTCCTCGGGCTGGAGCGGGGCCTCAAGGAACGCACCGGCTCCACCGAGCTGAACATCCTCGTCAACAACGCGGGTGTGATGGGCGGGGTCAAGCCCGAGGACACCACCCCAGAGCAGTTCGACCGCCTTGTCGCGGTCAACGCCAAGGCCCCGTTCTTCATCATCCAGCGGGCGCTCACGAACATTCCCGACGGCGGCCGGATCATCAACATCTCCTCCGGGCTGACCCGCTTCGCCAACCCGGACGAGATCGCGTACGCCATGACGAAGGGCGCGGTCGAGATGCTCGCGCTGCACTACGCGAAGTACCTCGGCCCCCGGAACATCACCATCAACTCGGTGGCGCCGGGTATCACCCGCAACGGCAACCCGCTGTTCGACATCCCGGAGGCCGTCGAGGCCATGTCGGGCCTGTCGACCTTCAACCGGATCGGTGAGCCGCAGGACGTCGCCGACGTCATCGCCTTCCTCGCCTCCGACGACGCGCGCTGGGTGACCGGCTCGTTCGTCGACGCGAGCGGGGGCACGCTGCTCGGCTGACTGCCGCCCGCCGGCGCGCCACCCGCCGCGGGCTCGCCCCCCGCGGAGCACGAGGCCCCGTACGACAACCCCCACGAGCTGGAGCGCAGCACCGTGAAGAGCTCATTCCGCCCGCCGCAGACCGTCGCCCCGGTGCCCGTCGAGCGGTGGAGCCTCCGGCTGTGGGGGCTGCTGTTCGTCCTCGCGGGCAACATGCTCATCGACGCCCTCGAAGTGTCCGTGGCGGTCGTGGCCCTACCCTCGATCGCCACGGACCTCTCGCTGCCGCTGGTCACCGTGCAGTGGACGATGACCGGCTTCGCCGTCGGCTTCGGTGGGCTCATGCTGTTCGGCGCCCGCATCGTCGCACTGTTGGGGCGGCGCCGGGTCTATCTCGCCGCCCTCCTCGGGTTCGCCGCGGCATCCCTGACCGGCGCACTGGCCGAGGACCCCGGGCTGCTCCTCGGGACCCGGCTGGTGAAGGGCTTCTGCGCGGCACTGACCGCGCCCACCGGGCTCGCCATCATCTCCACCACTTTCCCCGAAGGGCCGCCCCGCGACCGGGCGCTGTCCGTCTACACCCTCTTCGGGGCCAGCGGTTTCACCGCGGGCCTCCTGCTGTCCGGCTGGCTCACCGGATTCAGCTGGCGGCTCACCTTCGCCTTCCCGGCCCCGGTGGTGCTCGTCCTGTTCCTGCTCGGGCTGCGCTTGATCCCCGGCCCGGAACCCGACGCGCCGCTGCCGGGCCGGGCCGCCCACCGCCGCTACGACCTGGCAGGCGCGGCCACCTTCCTGGGTGGGCTGCTCGCCTTGGTGCAGGGCATCGTCTCGGTGCCGGTGCACGGATGGGCCGATCCGCGTTCCTCGGGGCTGCTGTGCGTCGCCGCAGCGTTGCTCGCGTTGTTCGTCGTGGTCGAACGCCGCACCGCGGATCCGCTGGTGCGGTTCGAGGCGTTCCGCAGTGCCGCGATGGTGCGCTCGGCGCTCGGCGCCGCCGCCCTCAACGGCTCGTACCTGGGGCTGCTGTTCGTCGCCACCTACCAGCTCCAGACCCTCGCGGGCTGGTCGCCGCTGCGCGCGGCGCTCGCCTTCGTACCGGCCGCGGCGCCGCTCATGGTGACCGCGCTGCTGTCCGGGCGGATCGTCGCGCGCTACGGCGCGCCCCGGCTGATCGCGGCCGGCGCGGTCCTGCCCCTGGCCGGCTACCTGCTGCAACTGCGTCAGACCTGGCCGGTCGGCTACGCGGAGAGTCTGCTGCCCACGCTGCTGCTGGTGGGGGCCGGCTTCGTGCTGTCCTTCGCCGCGCTCAACATGCAGGCGACCTCGCAGCTACCGCCCGCCGAACGCGGGGCAGCCACCGGCCTCTACCAGACCGCCGTCCAGATGGGCGCGGCCCTGGTGCTGTCGCTGGTCGCTGCCCTGCTCGCCGGCTGCGAAGCGGCCCCCGGGGCCTCGGCCGCCGAGTCCCTCGCGGCGTGCCGGCCCGCGCTGGTCCTGGTGGCCGGGATCGGCGCCCTCGGGCTGCTCGTCGGCCTCACCGGGGTGCCGGCGCGGCGCCGCTGACTCGTTGGCCCCCTCCACCCTCTTCCCGAGGACAGATCATGACCATGGATCAGACCCAGAAAATTTGGAGCGTCGACGACTTCGACGCCTTCGACGACTTCGATTTCGATGTCGAGTTCGAGCAGGACTACCCGGTGCGCGAGGTGGTCCCGCCGACCCTGGCCGCCCTCGCCGCCGGCGACCTGGAAACCCGTACCAGAATGATCGACGAATACGTCCGTCAGGAGCTCGCGCGCGTGCTGCGCGTGCCACCGCACACCATCGACACCGTGGGCCGTCCGATGAACAGTCTCGGCATCGGCTCGATCAACGGCCTGGAACTCCAGAGTCGGATGGAGGCCGCCCTCCAGGTCGACGTGAACCTCCAGCGGCTGCTGCGGGCCAACAGCGCCGCCGAGCTCGTCGAATGCCTGGCGGGGCAGCTCGGGCCCGAGGACAGCCCGCACAAGCATGACCACGCGGCTGTCGCGCACGCGGCGGCCCACGGCGTGGCGAGCGCGGTGTGACGGCCGACGTGCTGGTGCGCAGTGTCCCCGAGTCCGGCTCGGGAACACTGCCGGCCGACGGCCGGCTCGACATCTGGATGCTGCGCAGGCCACGCCTCGACGAGGCCGCGGAGCTGCTGGAGACGGGCGAACTCAGCGACGCGGAGCGCGAGCGCGCCGCCTCCTTCGTACGCCCCAGCGACGGGATCACGTACGCGTCCGCGCACATCGGGCTCCGGCGGCTGCTCGGAGCCTACCTGGGGACCGCCCCGCAGGACGTTCCCTTCGTCCGCGAGCCCTGCCCGGGGTGCGCCGAGCCGCACGGCCGGCCCGCCGTCGCCCATCCCGACCCGCCGCTGCACTTCTCGCTCGCGCACAGCCACGGCATGGCCGCCGTCGCGGTGTCCTCGGCCGTGGCCGGGATCGACGTGGAACGGCTACCGCGGGACGAGACCGTCGACGTCTGCACCCCGGCGCTGCACCCCGGGGAGCGCGAGGAGCTGGAGAACCTCGACGTGGAGGGGCGGCGCGCGGCGTTCGGCCGGATCTGGACCCGCAAGGAGGCGTACCTCAAGGCACTGGGCACGGGCCTGTCCCGCGGCCCGGAAAAGGACTACCTCGGCGCCGACCCGCGGCGCAGGCCCGCCGGATGGACCCTCTTGGACCTCCACGCGGGACCGCGTCACAACGCCGCCGTAGCGATCCGCGGGGGCGTCCCCGAGGAGGTCACCGTGCGCTGGCTGCCCGCCGAGGCCCTCTACGTCGGCGGCATCGTGGACATCGGCGCCGGTGACAGAACGACCCAAGGAACTTGATTCGGGAGCGTGACCCAATTATGTCGACTGACGAGAAGACGAAGACCCAGGCATGGTCCGAACTCTCCGAGCGTGAGCACCGGGGGCACTGGACCTCGCGCGAACGGCTCGAAGAACTCAGCCTGATCAAGGAGGAGGCCCGCCGGGGGCCCGACCCGAAGGCGACCGAGCGCCAGCACGCAAAGGGCAAGCTGACCGCGCACGAGCGCATCGCGCTGCTGCTCGACGAGGGCTCCTTCAACGAGGTCGAGTCGCTGCGCCGGCACCGGGCGAGCGGCTTCGGCCTGGAGGACAAGAGACCCTACAGTGACGGTGTGATCACCGGTTGGGGCACGGTCGAGGGCCGCACGGTCTTCGTCTACGCGCACGACTTCCGGATCTTCGGCGGCGCCCTGGGCGAGGCCCACGCCACGAAGATCCACAAGATCATGGACATGGCCATCGCGGCCGGTGCCCCGCTGGTCTCCCTGAACGACGGCGCGGGCGCCCGCATCCAGGAGGGCGTCTCCGCCCTCGCCGGTTACGGCGGCATCTTCCAGCGCAACACCAAGGCGTCGGGCGTCATCCCGCAGATCTCGGTCATGCTCGGCCCCTGCGCCGGCGGCGCCGCGTACTCCCCGGCCCTGACCGACTTCGTGTTCATGGTCCGCGAGATCTCGCAGATGTTCATCACCGGCCCCGATGTGGTCCGCGCGGTGACCGGTGAGGAGATCACCCAGAACGGGCTCGGCGGCGCCGACGTCCACGCGGCCACCTCGGGCGTCGCGCACTTCGCGTATGACGACGTGTACAGCTGCTTGGAGGACGTCCGCTTCCTGCTCTCGATGCTGCCCGCGAACAACCGCGAGCTGCCGCCGTCCGCCAAGAGCGGCGACGCGGCCGACCGGCGCACCGACCGGCTGCTCGAACTGGTGCCGGACGACCCGAGCCGGGTCTACGACATCCGCGGGGTCATCGAGGAGATCGTCGACGACGGCGAGTTCTTCGAGATCCACCCGGCCTGGGCGACCAACATCGTCTGCGCGCTGTCCCGCCTCGACGGCGAGGTCGTGGGCATCGTCGCCAACCAGCCCGCGTCCTTCGCCGGTGTACTCGACATCGACGCGAGCGAGAAGGCCGCGCGATTCGTCCAGTTCTGCGACGCCTTCAACATCCCGCTGGTGACCCTGATCGACGTCCCCGGATTCCTGCCGGGCGTGGAACAGGAGCACAACGGCATCATCCGGCGTGGCGCCAAGCTGCTCTACGCGTACTGCAACGCAACGGTGCCGCGGATCTCACTCGTGCTCCGCAAGGCATACGGCGGCGCGTACATCGTCATGGATTCCCGCTCCATCGGCACGGACCTGGCACTGGCCTGGCCGTCGAACGAGATCGCGGTGATGGGCGCGGAGGGCGCGGCGAACGTCATCTTCCGCCGTGAGATCAACGCGGCCGAGGACCCCGAGGCGGTGCGCCAGCAAAAGATCAAGGAGTACCAGGCCGAGCTGATGCACCCCTATTACGCGGCCGAGCGCGGACTCGTCGACGACGTCATCGACCCCCGCGACTCCCGGCACGTGCTGATCCGGTCCCTGGCGATGCTGCGCAACAAGCACGCCGACATGGTGTGCCGCAAGCACGGGAACCCGCCCCAGTGAGCGGGGCCACCGTCCGTCCCGCGGACGTGCGCACGGCGTCCGGGCCGACCGCCGACGCGTTCACGCCGACCTCCGAGGACACGGCGCTGGTCATCCGCGTCGTGAAGGGGAAGGCCACCGCCCTGGACGTCGCCGCCCTCACCACCGTGCTGCTCGCCCGCGCCGCGGCCCTCGCCGGAGCCGGCCCCGGACTTCAGGAAGGCAGGCCCGCGGCGGGCTGGCGCCCCCGCGTCGACCACCGGGGCACGGCCCACCGCGATCCGCGCGGCTGGCAGCTCTCCGGCGGCCGGGCCGCCTGACCACTCCAGCGACACCCCGAGCCCTGCTCCCGCATCCGCGGCGGAGCCCCACCGGAACCGGAGGAAGAGTACGGATGACTGTGACCGACGAGGAGGTCGCCGACCTGCGCGCGCAGTTGCGTGTGCTGACCGACCGAGCCGAGATCGTCGAGCTCGTCGACCGCTACGTCACGCTGCTCGACACGCAGGACGACTACGGGTTCGACGACGCCTGGACCCGGTCGGTCTTCACCGAGGACTGCCGGCTGGAGTTCCCCGTCGGCCGATTCGAAGGACTGGACGGGCTGGCCCACTTCCACTTCGAGAAGAAGGCCAAGTTCGACCGTACGCACCACCTGGCCGCCAACTACGGCATCAACCTCAAGGGTGACGTGGCAATCCTGCGCGTGCACCTGATCGCCTCACACGTGCACCTCCACGACGGCCCCGACCCGGGCGGCCGGTTCGACATCGGCGGGTACTCGGAAGGCGAGGCGGTGCGCACCCTCGACGGCTGGCGGCTGCGTTCTTGGAAGTTCAACCTCAAATGGTCGGCGGGCGACGGGCCGCGGCCGGGACCCGAACCGCGTGCGCTGCGCCGGTCCCAGCCCCGCCCCCGTCCCGAGGACCAACCGCACACCCGATGAAGGGATGAGACTGTGCCAGCGAAGTCTGCGAACACGTTGGACCAACCCCTGACGGACCGGGCGGGGACCCTCCCCGACATGCCCGAACTGCTCTCCTCGACGAACGGGGACGGCGACGCCCGCCTCCGTGCGCTGGAGACCTACCTCTGCCAGAAGCTCCAGAGCACACTGGACGTGCCGCCCGCCCATCGGATCAACCGGACGCGTCCCCTCTACAGCCAGGGAGTCGACTCGATCACGGCCCTTGCGCTGCAACGCAAGCTGGAGAGCGCGTTGCGGATCCCGGTCCGCACGACCCACCTGCTGCGCGAGAACTCGGTCACCGAGATCGCCGCGCTGCTGGCGGTCCTGATAGACGAGGCGAACGCCGGCGCGCCGACCCAGGCATGACCGGTTCGGCCGCCGGCCGACGAATCAGACGGCCTTTTCCGGGCCCGTACACGTCGGCCCTTGGAGTTCCTCCAAGGGCCTTCTGCGTGTTCACCGGGTCCGGTTACCGCCGCCCGTGGTCAAGGCCGGCCGGAGTGGTAGGGGCCAGAACGTCGAAAAGCCGAACGAGCGATTCCTGTTCCGGCCCGGCTTTTCGACACGTCCCGCATCCGACCGATCTCGTTCGTCCCCGGTACAAGGTCGGCATCAGCCGGTCGTAGAACCGCTCGCGCAGCGGGCGCGCCGCCGTCAGCCGCTCCGGCTGCGTGGCCCTCTCGCCGTGCCGGCCCCTGCGCAGCGCCGCATCGTGCAACGTCTCCAGGGTGGTCGGCCGCAGCCGGTGCAGTGACCGGGAAGGTCTACCGGGTCGGGCCGCGACCGCTCCCGGCGGACGAAGGTCCGCGCCACAGCACGAGGGCCGACCGGCAGTAGTCGGCACACCCGCGCCATGTGGGGCTCAAGCGCGTTGGCGGCGGCCGCCGGCGGCCGGTCGCCCCACAGCTCGTCGATGAGCCGCTCGACCGACAGCATCTGACAGGCACCCACCACCAGGGCGGCCGGCAGCGTGCGCCGCTCGGCACCCGCGGTCGTGACGCGGGCGCCCGTACAGCGGTCGAATGGTGCGCGAGCGATGCTGAGGGCGGACCCGGCGCTGGACACGGTGGCGAGCCCGCGCCGCGAGTCGACCTCGACCTGTACGCGGCGTAGCGGGCGGAGCCGCCACAGCCGCGCCGGCCACCTCACCGCCGCCCTGCCCGGCCACCGCACCGCGGTCGGAGCCCGTCTTGAGTCGACCCCCAGCAGACTCCGAGAGGCTCGGGACGAGATGTGACAACAGAGAGGTGGCGGCCCATGAAGGTACGACTGCACTGCTTCGCACACGCGGGGGCCGGGGCGTCCGCGTTCCGGCGCTGGAACCGGTACACCGGGGGAGGGGCAGAGACCGTCTCCTGGCCGTTGCCCGGGCGCGACCGACGACGCGGGGAGCCCCGGGTGACCACCCGCGAGGCTCTGCTCGCCGACCTGCGACCACTGTTCGAGCAGGTGGCGGACGCACCCGAGGTGCCGTACGTGCTGTACGGCCACAGCCTCGGCGGAGCCGTCGCCTACACCGTCGCGCATGCGCTCCAAGAGGCCGGGCTGCCAGGGCCCGCACTGCTCGCCATCGGCGCCTGCCCGCCACCCGACACCCCGGCCGTCCTGGCGAGCTGCGCCGAGCTGCCCGACGCGGAACTCCTGCGGGTGCTCGACGGATTCGGCGCCGCGCCGCCCGGAGCGGAGCCCGGGGACCTCTGGCACCGCTGCGTGCTGCCCGTGCTCCGGGACGACCTGCGCCTCGCCCTGGCCCTTCGCGGCGCGGCCGCCGGCCGGGTCACGGTGCCGCTGCTCGCCGTCAATGGCGCCGAGGACCGGCTCGCGAGCGCCGCCACCCTGGCCGGATGGTCGCGCTGGACCACCGCCCGCACCGTCCAGCGCACCTTGCCGGGCGGCCACTTCTTCGTCCGCGAACGCGAACTGCCCCGCCTGCTCGGACGGGGGGCCCGCGTCGTGCTCCGCGCCCGTACCGGCCTGATCCCACAGCATCCGGCGGACCGGCTGACCGCCACGGACGATCCTTGGCACGCTTTCCGCGGCGGCCGAGTCATGCCCCGGCCGGCAGGAGCCCCGTCGAACGCGCGGTGACCCGGCGAAGTCACGTCGCCCCCGGTGCGCTCACACCGCATCCTCGAAACCGGACCCCGGACGGGCGGCGATGCCGCCACGCCGGCGCTCTCGCGCGCCCCCATGCCCGCCTCTGGCCGTTCATACCCGCCGGGCCACGCGGCCGGCCACGTCCCGTCCCGTCACCACACCACGCAAGGAGTCCGCTCAAGGCTGCCACAGCACCCGAGGCGGACAAGGGGGCCATCCGACGGGCCGCTCCGCCTCCAGGACGATCCGGAGAACCAGGGTGCGGTTCAGGCCCTTGCGGGAAACCGGGCTTTCAATACGAAATTACATGCATGGAAGCGTACATACCCAACACCAGACGAATGGAGATCTCGTGACCATCCTCATCACCGGCGCCCGCGGCAAGGTCGGCCAGGCGGTCATCGCCCGCCTGCACTCCGCCGGCCTCGCCGTCCGCGCAGCCAGCGGCCACCCCGCCGAACTGACCGTCCCGGCCGGTGTCGAGACCGCCGAACTCGCCCTTGACCGCCCCGAGACCTTCGCCCCAGCGCTCAGCGGCGTCCGCCAGGTCTTCCTCTACCCCGAGCCCGCCGGCATCCACGATTTCGTCAAGGCCGCCGAAGCCGCGGGCGTGGAGCACGTCGTCCTGCTCTCCTCGTCCTCGGTCCTCGGACCCGACGCCGAGAACGACCCGCTCGCGAGCCACAGCCTCAAGATCGAGCGGGCCCTGGCCGACTCCGCCCTCACCCACACGTTCCTACGCCCCGACGCCTTCGCCAGCAACTCCTTCGGCTGGGCGGGGTCCATCAGCCGGTCGATGCCGGTCCAACTCGCCTACCCTGACGCGCACGTAGCGCTGATTCACCCCGAGGACATCGCCGACATCGCCGCCGAGGCCCTGACCGGCGGCGCCCTCACCGGCCGCTCGCTCACCCTGACCGGTCCGGAGTCACTCTCCTTCCGTGAGCAGCTCGCCGTCCTCGCCGACACACTCGGCCGTGAGATCCCGGTCGAGCACATCAGCCGCCCCGAGGCCGAGCGGCAGATGGGCGGTTACCTGCCCGCGCCGATGGCCTGCTCGCTGCTCGACCTGTGGAAAGCCGCGGACCATCGTCCCGCCGCCATCGCCGACACCACCGAGACGCTCCTCGGCCGGCCCGCCCGCACCTTCCGCCAGTGGGCTCAGGAGAACGCCGGCGCGTTCACCGGGCGCTGACCAGTCCGGCGGTGGGGACCCGTACCGCTCACGAGCACGCTGAGCCGATCGGGTCCCCGGCCGGGACCGACGGTCCACCACTGCGAGGCCCGCGACCACTCGGTGCGGGGCGCGCCTGTGCCGCCTGCATGGGTTGGACCTGACGCTGTCGGCCTGATCCGGGGGGAACCGAACCGGGGGGGGGGTGGCGATCCGAGCTGTTCGCGGCGCGCACCGTCATCGGTCAATGACGGCGCGGTCTTCTGCCGGACATCCGGACATCGACCGGGCGGCCGCCGCGCGGGAGGCCTTTCGAGCCGCCCCCGCCGCGGCCGGGGCCTCACACGGCGCGGTGCTTCACTTCGCGCCGATCGCGTATCGGTACGACGCCTGGACAATGCTCCATACCGTCTCCAACTCCGCGGCGGTCCTGGGCCCGTAGACGAGCGTCACGTCCTGGACCGGGTGGTGCACGCCCCAGCCCGCCTCGATCACGTCGTCCTCGGCCTCTTTCGGGAGCGTGACGTGGAGC
This sequence comes from Streptomyces sp. NPDC046557, assembly GCF_040645975.1. Taxonomy (NCBI): domain Bacteria; kingdom Bacillati; phylum Actinomycetota; class Actinomycetes; order Kitasatosporales; family Streptomycetaceae; genus Streptomyces; species Streptomyces sp. NPDC046557. Next base: position 41,693 of record NZ_JBEYZH010000030.1, on the reverse strand, counting down.
GAGCCGTCGTGGTGGGGGTGGATGTGGCCCCACTCCCGGCCGCGCTGGAAGGCTTCGGCGGGGCCCGAGCCGATGCCCTCGGGCAGGAAGAGGGCACGGGCGTGCGGGACCGAGACCAGCGTCGGGGCCATGTAGACGTGGGGCAGCGCGCGCATCCTCTCCCAGAGTTCCTCCTGCAGCATGATCGGGGAGATCTGGGAGCCCTGGCCGTGCGGGGCCGGGCCGAAGACGTACGGGGCTGCGCCCTCGCGGGGAGTCAGGGTCAGCATGACGGTGTTCCTTTCCGGCCGGTGAGCCGGCCACGGGGTGAGCGGTACCGGCAGCCGCGGACTTCGCGGTCTACGTGTCCGCTTCGGTGGCGAGTTGGTCGAGCACTTGGAGGAGCCCGGTGACGACTTCGGTGTCGTCGGCGGGGTGGGTGGTAGCGAAGCGGGTGAGGGATCCGGGCACGCGCAACCGGGCCGGTTCGAGGACGAGGCCGCCGGCGACGCGGACGGGCTCGCGGGCCTCGCCCTGGGCCCGGACGTCTCCGTAGCGACCGAAGGCGGTGCCGATCACGGCAACCGGCCTTCCGATGGTCGCGCCGGTCCCGTACGGGCGGGACACCCGGTCGATCGCGTTCTTCAGCACGGCGGGGATGGTGCCGTTGTACTCGGACGAGACGAGCAGCGCGCCCGGGCACACCGCCTCCCGCGGGAGGCGGCGCGGGAGGGGCGCGGGGGCGCGCTCGTCCCGCGCCGCGAGGCGGGCATCGGCAAGCCCGCCCTGTTGGAACTCCTGGGCCGGGTCGGTGAGTCGGTCGAGAAGCAGCTGCCCGACTCGCAGGCGCGGGCGCTGCTGATCGTGCTGCACGGCTCCGCCGTGCCCGCCCCCGACCGGTACACGATCGGGGGCGCGCTGCTCGCCCTGCTCGCCCGCCTCGCCGAGCCCGGCCCGGTGCTCTGCGTGGTCGACGACGCCCAAAGGCTGGAGCAGAGCAGCGCGGACGCGTTGCTGTTGGCGGCCGGCGGTACGCTCAGGTGCGCGTCCGGGGGTATGTCCACATGCGCGTCCACGTGTGCGTCCAGGCGCGTGTCCGGGCGCGCGTCGAGGGTGTCGCGGCCGATCCACGCCCTGGTGGCGACGTACGGCCCTGCTTGAACACCCATTTCCGTCTCCCCACCTTGTGCACCTCGCTCGACAGTTTGGGTGCCCGGACTCGTGACCGACTCAAGTCCGCCTCGCGGCCCACCTGGGTGCGGTGTCGTGTGCGGGGTCGTGGTCGTTACTTCGGGTCGCTGTTGAACTTCGAGGTCGACCAGAAGTAGCCGAGTACCGTCAGGGCCACGCACCAGGCGACGGCGAGCCACCCGTTGTAGCCGATCTCGGTGCCGAGCAGCAGACCGCGCAGGGTCTCGATGGCCGGCGTGAACGGCTGGTACTGGGCGATCGGCTGGAACCAGCCCGGCATGGACTCGGTGGGGGTGAAGGCGCTGGACAGGAGCGGCAGCAGGATCAGCGGCATCGCGTTGTTGCTCGCGGCCTCGGCGGTGGGACTGACCAGGCCCATGCCGACCGCGATCCAGGTCAGTGCCAGGGCGAAGAGGACGAGCAGCCCGAAGGCCGCCAGCCACTCCAGGACGCCGGCGTCGGTGGAGCGGAAGCCGATGGCGACGGCGACCAGGCCGACGAGGACCACGCTCATGATCGACTGCAGGACGCTGCCGACGACGTGCCCGACGAGCACCGAGGGGCGGTGGATGGCCATGGTGCGGAAGCGGGCGATGATGCCTTCGCTCATGTCGTTGGAGACGGACACCGCGGTCCCGATCACGGTGGAGCCGATGGTCATCAGGAGCAGGCCGGGGACGAGGTAGGCGATGTACGCGGAGCGGTCCGGGACGCCGCCGTTGATGCCCGCGCTCATGGTGTCGCCGAAGATGTAGACGAACAGCAGCAACAGCATGATCGGCGTGAGCAGCAGGTTCAGGGTGAGCGACGGGTAGCGCCGGGCGTGCAGGAGGTTGCGGCGCAGCATCGTGGACGAGTCGCGCACGGCGAGGGAGAGGGAGCTCATCGGACGGTCTCCTTGGACTTGTCGGCCTGGCCGGTCTGGTGGGGGATCTTGGCGCTGCCGGTGAGGGCGAAGAACACGTCGTCGAGGTCGGGGGTGTGCACGGTCAGCTCGTCGGCCTCGATGCCGGCCGCGTCCAACCGGTCGAGGATGGAGCTCAGTTCGCGCTGGCTGCCGCCGCTCGGGATCTGCAGGGACAGGGCCTCGTCGTCCCGGCCGGCCTCGGGCACGGCGGAGGCGGCCGACCGGTAGGCGACGGGGTCGGTGAAGCGGAGGCGGACGTGCCCGCCGGGGACGAGCCGCTTCAGCTCCTCGGCGCTCCCCTCGGCGACGATCTTGCCGTCGTTCAGGACGGCGATCCGGTCGGCGAGTTCGTCGGCCTCCTCCAGGTATTGGGTGGTGAGGAAGACGGTGACGCCGCCCATGACGAGTTCGCGGATGATCTGCCACATGTTGTGGCGGGAGCGCGGGTCGAGGCCGGTGGTCGGCTCGTCGAGGAAGATGATCCGCGGGCCGCCGACCAGGGTCATGGCGATGTCGAGTCGTCGCTTCATACCGCCCGAGTAGGTGGAGGCGGGCTTCTTCGCGGCCTTGACGAGGTCGAAGCGCTCCAGCAGTTCGGCGGTGACCCGCCGGCCCTCGCTCTTGGAGAGGTGGTGCAGGTCCGCCATGAGGAGCATGTTCTCCTCGCCGGTGATCAGGCCGTCGACGGCGGAGAACTGCCCGGTGACGCCGATCACCCCGCGCACCGCCTGCGGGTCGGCGGCGAGGTCGTGGCCGCCGACGCGGATCTCGCCGGCGTCGGCGCCGGTGAGGGTGGAGAGGATCTTGACGGCGGTGGTCTTGCCCGCGCCGTTCGGGCCCAGCAGTGCGAAGACGGTGCCCGTGGGAACGGCCAGGTCGACGCCGTCCAGGACGGTCTTGTCGCCGTAGGACTTGCGCAGCCCGTTCGCCGCGATGGCCAGGTCGATCATGAGGGGTGCTCCTTCAGGGGCTGCGGTTCAGAGGCTGCGGGCGGTGATGTCGCCGTGGGAGGTGGTCGCGTGGATGTTCAGCTCGGCGGCGCCGCGGGTGTTCTGCAGGGCGTTGTGGATCCGGCCGGAGGAGGTGCCGGCGTCGAGGGAGGCGGAGACGCCGCGGGCGGCGCCGACCGAGATCTCGCCGGCCTCGGTGCGCAGCGTGACCGTGCCGCGTACGGCCTCGGCTATGTGGAGGTCGCCCTTGCGGGTGCTGATCTCGGCGGGGCCGCCCAGGCGACCGACCGAGATGTCGCCGGCGAGGAGGGCGAGTCGGGCGCCCGCGGTCTCGTCGAGCTCGACCGAGCCCTGCGCGCCCTCGAAGGTGACCTCGCCGAGCCGTCCGACGCCCCGGAACTCGGCGCTGGCGGCCTTCCCCTCGATGTGCGAGCCGGCGGGCAGCTTGACCGTCACTTCCAGGGAGCCGGTGGCGCCGACGAGCCGGCTCTTCGCCTTCGAGGTCGCGATGCGCAGGACACCGTCGCCGTACTCGACCGTGGTCTGTTCCGCGGCCTTCACGTCGCGGCCCTTGGAGGCGTCCGCGGGCTGCACCTCGACCGAGGTGTCGGCCCGGTCGGCGGCGACGAAGCGGATGCGTCCCGCCGGGACGTCCAGGACGACCGAGACGGGGGCGGGCGTGTCGAACTTTGGCATGGTGCTCTCCTTCTGCATCGTGCGCTCCTCCCGGACCGCCGTTTCTCGTGGTGGAAACGCTACGTTGCATTCACAGATCTAGCAACGCTACCGTTGCGTGTATCTGGAGTCTATGCAGATAAAGCTATGGATTTCATTGCAATGTTCTCGAACGTAACGCAACAACGGCTTCGGCGATCATTGCAATGGCCTGGAGGCGAACGCTATGCCGGCGCACCACGGACACGAAGGAGACCGCGATGCCGGGAGGCAGACTCACGGCAGGAACGCCGGCAGATCGCGCCGGGACTGGCCGACGGCCTCGGCTACGCGTAGATCGCCAGCCGCCTGGACCGCCCGACCTCGACGATCACGCGCGAGGTGATGCGCAACGGCGGCCCGACCGCGTACGGCGCCGACCTGGCCCACCGCGCCACCGCCCCACCGAACACCGCGCCCCTTGACACCGAGACTCCGGCACGCCACCCTTTCACTACTTCCTTAGTGAAAGGAGGATGAACGGTGTGATCGAGTACCGCATCGACCGGCGCAGTGGTGTGGCCACCTATCTCCAGATCGTGCAGCAGACCAAACAGGCGCTTCGCCTAGGCCTGTTGGAGCCGGGCGACCGGCTGCCCACGGCCCGCGAGGTGGTCGAGGCCCTGGCCATCAACCCCAACACCGTGCTCAAGGCCTACCGAGAACTCGAACGCGAAGGCTTGGTGGAGGGCCGCCGGGGGCTGGGTACCTTCGTCCGCCGGACGCTGGGCGACGGCAGGGCGGCAGACGGCGCGCTGCGCACCGAGCTCGCCCAGTGGCTGGCACGGGCCAGGCGGGCGGGCCTGGAGCAGGACGACATCACCGCACTGTTCACCTCCGTACTGAGCGAATCCGACAGCGAACCGAACCAGGGGGACGAACAATGACGGCAGCCATCGAAGCGCACGGCCTCGGACGGAGGTTCCGCCGTGGTGGATGGGCTCTGAAGGACTGTTCCTTCCGACTCCCCGCCGGCCGCATATGCGCCCTGGTCGGCCGCAACGGGGCCGGCAAGTCCACCCTTCTGGCCTTGGCCGCGGGCGTGCTGAAGCCCACCGAGGGCACCCTGACGACCCCACCTCGCGAGGCCATCGCCTACGTCGCCCAGGACAAGCCGCTCTACCCCCAACTTACCGTCGCCGAAACCCTGCGGATGGGCGCCGATCTGAATCCCGGCCGCTGGGATGCGACCGCCGCGGGCAAGGTGGTGGAGGCCGGCGGCCTGGACCCGGCCATGCGCGTCCGCGCCCTGTCCGGCGGCGGGCGCTCCCGACTGGCCCTGGCCCTGGCTCTCGGCAAGCGGCCCACGCTGCTGCTCCTGGACGAGGCGCTCTCCGATGTGGACCCGCTCGCCCGCCGCCAACTGTTGGGGAGCGTATTGGCGACGGCCGCCGAACACGGCACCACCGTCCTGATGTCCTCGCACATCCTCTCCGAGCTGGAGGACGCCTGCGATCACGTGCTCCTGATCGACGGCGGACGGGTCCGGCTCGGCGGCTCGGTCGACGACCTCCTGCGAGCCCACACCCTGGTCTCCGGCCCGACCCGCGACCTGACCCCCCACACGGTGATCACGGCGCGCTCCACCGGGCGCCAACTCACCGCCCTGATCCGTCCGCAAGGACCATCGAGCACCGACGGTCACGGCGACGGCGACGGCGACATCGAGGGCGACGGCCGGCAGGCCGTCGAACCCACCTTGGAGGAACTGCTGCTCGCCTACCTGGGTGCCCCGCACGTTCCGGCCCTGCTCACCCCGGCCATGGAGGCAGTGGCATGACCCTCCTCGATCTTCGTGGACCCCTTAGGGTCAATATCGGCCTGCACCGCCACGTGCTGTGGGCCGCCTTCGCCCTCGTGCTGCTCGCCGCCATCGCCCTGCCCGCCGGCCGCTGGTACGTCCAGTCACTGACCGCGGACCTCGCGGCGACCGGCTGCAAGGTGGAGAACACGGTGCACGGCTGCGGGATCCAAGTCCGCGGATTCCTCTCCCGCAGCCTGTACGTCAACAAGATGTTCAGCTACATCGGGATCGCCGTGGGGGTACTGCCCTTGTTCCTCGCCGCGTTCGTCGCAGGCCCGTTGATCGGGCGCGAGTTCGAGTCCGGCACCTACCGACTCCAGTGGACCCAGTCGGTCAGTCCGGCCCGCTGGCTCGCCGCGAAGCTGGCGGTGCCGGTCGCCGCCGTACTCCTCGTCCTGCCCGCGTTCGTACTCCTGGCAGCCTGGATCCGGCGGGGATCGCTGGACACCTGGTACCCGGTGCCGTGGGACGACCTCCCCGTCTACCGGATGATCGGGCCGGTCGCGATGGGCTACGCCCTTCTCGGCATCGCCGTCGGCGCCCTGGCCGGCCTGCTGACCGGACGCACGGTGCCCGCCATGGCCTCCGCCGTGACCGCGGTCGGGGCCGTTGAGGCGACCCTCGTTCTGCTCCGCCCCCGGCTCTGGCCCGCCCTCGACGGACACCCGCGCGCCGAGGGCATCTGGGACGTCTCCGCCGCGGCCGACGCAAGCGCGCCCCTCTACCACCCCGAGTCCCACTTCTGGCCGCTGCAACTGGTCGAGAGCACGATCCTGCTGACCCTCGCCACCGCCGCGACCCTCGCCACCTTCGTGCTCCTGCGCCGGCGACACCGCTGACCGCCGGTCGTGGGCGCGGTACGTGGCGACTCACGCCCCTTCTTGGCCCCACTCCTCATCCACCTCGTCGTCCACGTCCTGTTCGTGAAGACGCTCGTCAAGGTCGCCGGCCCAACCCAGGGCCCAGGCCCGCAGCTCGGCCGTCTCGGCCTCCGTCAGCCCGTATGCGGCGAACTCGGCATCGTCGGCCCAGTCCGCGCCCGCCAGACGGTCGCGGAGGTCGTGGAGGCGGAACTCGTCGCGGCCGTGCCGCTCACCAAGGCGTTCGAGCTCGTTTATGGTGCGGTGGCGGGACGCCGCGTGCACGTCGATGAGGTCGCGGACGGCGCCGCGGTCGGCCAAGGCACGCACCTTGGTGCCGATGACGGAGTCGAAAGCGAGGACCGGACCGTACTCCGTCCGGGCCGGCGGCGCCCAGAAGTGCTCCTTGAGGACGTCGACCTCGCACTCCTCGCCGGTGGCAGGATCGACGACCACCAGCCGGGCCATGAGGGCGTCCACGTCGATCACGCGGACCCGCCAGCCCCGCTCGGCAAGGCCCTGCTCCAGGCTGGTGACGATCTCTGCCATCGGAGCGGGATTCTCGGTAGCGACGTCGAGGTCCTGGCTGAGCCGTTCGACGAGGCCGTGGGCCTGGACGGCGTACCCGCCGGTGATCACCAGGGGGTAGGGAGCACCGATGTCGAGCACTGCGGCCAGCAGTCGACGGTGCAGGTCGCTGAGCTTCACGCGGCGGCGGACTTCGCGGTCGCGAGCTCGGGGAAGGCTTCCTCCCACACCTGCCGGACGTGCCGACTGACCAGGGTGCGCAGCACGGGCCACTGCTGCATGAGCAGGTCGCGGTCGAGCAGGGTCACGAGGTCCTCGTACTGCCCTTCGGCGAGGACCGTGCGGTACAGGCCCATGCGAAGGCGCGGGCGGTCCAGGTCGTAGGCGCGCAGTCCGGACCAGGCCACGTGCAGTGGCAGCTCGACCACCCCGTGCCGCGGACCTGCGAGCTTCTCCAGGGAGGCGGGCAGCCGACTCGCGTACCGGGCGTGGAACACCTCGGCCGCCGAGGGCGCCGCACTGCCGGAGGGAAGCTGCTTGACCATGGACGTGATTATCCCGCGTCCCGCCCGTCCCCGGTACCGCAGACGCGACACCCGGCCCCGGCGGCCACCCCGCACACCCGGTGCCCGCCCTCTTCGGCGGCCCACCGCAAGCCCGCCGCCGGCGGCTCGGCCCGCGACGGTCTGGCAGCGCGTACCGCTCCCCGACGACAATGTCGCCATGGGGAGCGCGCACTGCTGCGGCCGGCGTACCGCAATGGCCGGGGAGCGAACAGCACCCCAGGAGCGCAGGGGCGACCGATGGTAACCCACCTCCGAGCCATAGGATTTGGCAATGATCAAAGCGCGGTTCGCCGGAGGACCTCTCGACGGCTTCATGGGGGAACAGACCACCAAGGTCTCAGTGAAGGTACACAGACACGGGCAGCTGATCGGAAGCTACGTACCCGGGCCTGACGGAGCCGGCGCCGCTGTCTACCAGTGGCATCCCTCTGACGCCGAAGGGAACGAACCGCCGGTGGAGGAAAGCCCTGGACCCTCGGTGAACGGGTCTCGCTGAACAGGACTCCGGGAATGTGCACGCCAGGCCCTCACCCAGGGAGCGGCGTCGTCTCCTGCGGTGTCGGATTCTCCGCCAACCAGGCTCCGTAAGCCCGCACACTGCCCCGGTCCCGCAGCATGTCCAGAGCGAGCAGGAGGGACGGCGGGATCTTCAACCGAGGCTCACTGCCGCGAACGAGGCGGCTCATATGGGCCCGGACGATGGCCAGGACGGCGGCGCTGGCGAGGTCCTGGTCCTTCCAGCGAAGCCGGGGCGGTGGCACATGCGTGTCCTCGCCCGCCAGCCACCGGGCCGGCAGGTCGGGGCGGATGGCCAAGGCCGTGGCCACGCCGACCACCGCGAAGCCCCGTTCCAGGACCCGCTCGGCAGTCGTGCGGCGGCAGATCCCTCCCGTCAGCATGAGCGGCATGGAGGCGACTTCCACGAGCCGTTCGGCCAGGGAGAGGAAGAACGCCTCCCTGTCGAGCAGGGTTGCGTCGGCGGTACGGCCCATGGTCGCCGCGCTCTCGACGCTGCCGCCGGAGAGTTCCACCAGGTCCACGCCGAGGCCGTCCAGGAACCCGAGCACTCGTGCCACTTCGTCCGTGTCGAAGCCACCGCGCTGGAAGTCGGCCGTGTTGATTTTGATGCCCACGGCGAAGTCCTCGGACACCCGGGCGCGGACCGACTTCACAATCTCGATGAGCAGCCTGGCCCGGTTTTCCAGACTGCCGCCCCACCGGTCGCCCCGCCGGTTGACCCGTGGAGACAGGAACTGGCTCAGGAGGTAGCCGTGGGCGGCGTGGATCTGGACGCCGTGGAAGCCGGCCTCCTCGGCGAGACCGGCGGTGGTGGCGAAGCGGGCGATGGTGGCCTCGATGTCCGACTCGTCCATGGCCGTGGGCCGGGCGAACGCCGACGTGTGCTTGCCCAGGCTGACGCCGACATCGGACGGCGCCCAGGCAACGCCGGGCAGGTCGGCGCGGACCTGCCGGCCGGGGTGGTTGATCTGCATCCAGACCTGTGCGCCGGCCGATCCGGCGGCCGCGGCCCAACGGCGAAACGGCTCGAGAGGCGTATCGGCGTCGAGCACGATCGTTCTCGGTGAGGTCAACGCACGTCTGTCCACCATGACGTTGCCCGTGATGACGAGGCCACTTCCCCCTCGGGCCCAGTGGCGGTAGAGATCCTCGATCTCGGCCCCCGGCAGTTGTCCGGGCTGGCGGGCCATGCTCTCCTCCATGGCGGCCTTTGCCACCCGGTTCGGCAGCCAGGATCCGTTGGGCAGTTCAAGAGGCGCGAAAAGATGCATGGGAGTTCCTCCTGGATCTCGTCCCTGACGACTCGTAGTCGGTATTGGTTGTGTCCTGTCGCCTGTGCGGTGGCTGGGTGAGCGGTTGCCGGGTGAGCCGTGGCCATGTCAGAGGGGGAGACCGGCCGACGGGAGGATCGGGTACGGCTCTACCGGGCCCGGCGCCCCAGGAGCCGACCGGCGACACGGTCACCGACAGCCCGCGTCCGCCCATACCGGGTCGGTTGTGGTACGTGCGGGGTCATGTGTGGCTCCCCGTCAGGGCGGCCGATCGCCGGATCTCCTGGACCCGGGGGGAACGGGCCAGGGCGTCGGACAGCCGGACGAGGTCTTCGGCGTCTTCGGTGGACGTCAACGTCCACCTGTCTTCCGGATTGACCGCCGGCCGCGCGGCCGCCTTCGCGATGACGGCACCGGCGATCACCGAGGCGTCTGCCTCGCCGCGCGCCCGGCGGCGTTCGGCGTGCTCGGCCAGGGCCTCCGCGTAGACCCTCCTGCCGGTCGACGCGTCGAAATAGGGGCCGAGGCGAAGGACGGCGTCGTGGATGTCCCGCTCCCGCTGCATGAGGCGCAGGTCCATCGGCCGCCACCAGCTCATGGGCTTCGGGCGGGTGCGGGGGATTTCCGACTGGATCTCCAGCCAGAGCGGCTTGAGCTGTTGGAACTGCTGGAACATCCCCCAGCGGGAGCTGGCCCCTTGCCCGATGGGGGGAATGAGGAAACCCGCGGCGACCAACGGGGCGGCGAAGCCGGCCAGGGAGAACGCGGCGTGGGTGCTCAGCCAGTCGAGGTTCCCGCCCAACCAGCGCGCCACGACGGCCGTGTACTTCAGCAGGTCGAAGACGAACGCGAAGGACGAACCGGTGGCGATGGTGAGCAGGCCGATGCGCAGGCTTCCGGGTACCTGGCGGGACCACCGCCAGCACAGCGCCGTCATGGTGACTGCCGCGACCGTGTGCGCGGCCAGGTAGAGCACGATCATCTCGCGGATGAAGGGCGTGGTGGCGTAGTACGTGTCCAGGTCGCGGAGCCGCTCGACGGGTGCGTCGCCCAGCGCGAAGAGCAGCGCGATCGCCGCCATCACGACCACGTAGGCGGTGAGGCACAGACGGGTCTGCCGCCGGGTGCGTGCCTCGTTGTCGTTTCCCCGCCAGTGGATCAACAAGACGATGTTGATGCCGTCGAACGCGGTGAGAATGCAGTACACGATCGGCGCTGCGATATTGGGTGTGCCGAGCCAGCTGTTGATCTTCGCCAGATGTGGCGGGGCCGCGGTGACGAAGATGAGCGCCCCGAGGAACAGCGTCCCGCAGACGGCTCGAAGGATCGGGTCCTTCGGGTTCTTTCGCAAGTCCCAGAGCTTGATGAGCGTGGCGACCAGAAGGCCGCCGGCCGAACAGATGAATGCGGTGCCGCCGCTCACTGCGGGCCACCGGGTTCGGAGTGGCCGAAAACCGGGGTGGGGGGCGTGGGGGTGTGGATCGCCCTGACCCGAGCACCGTGGGGAGGAGTCCGCATGATCAGTTGCTCTCCGAATGGGCGGCGTCGACCAGGAGGTCCGTCGAGTGGATCCTGGAAAAATGCCGGCTGAGTTCCGCGAGCCCGTTCGTTCCCGAGATCCGGATCAGCAGGGGCCCCGAGGCGTCCTCGGTGTCGTCCGCCGGCGGGCGCTCGGCGTCCGGTGGGCAGGCGACCGGAGCGCACGCGAGAGCTGCCTTGATCGTGGCCGCCTCCGCCACGACCAGGGCGGCCTCGTGCTCGAAGCCCCGTGCCGTCGCATAGCGTTCGGCCGCCGCACGGTGCCTGGCGTCGAGATGGGGTGCCAGGTTCAGCAGGCGATCGGCGATCTCCGTGGCTCTCAGGGTGGCTCGCATCTCCAGAGACGAGGTCCTGGCGATGCGCATGGGAGCTCCGGTGCCGACCCAGGGTTCCAAAGCGCGCCACAGGGGCTCCATGCGGCGGTAGGCGTGCCACGCGTCCCACATCGATTCCAGTCGCGGTCCGACGACCGGAATGAGGAACCCGACGGTGGTCATGAGGGCGCCCAAGCCGGCCAGGGGAGGGGCGATGTCGGTGCTGAGCACGTCCCAGGCGTCCGTTCCGGCCCAGCGGGCGGCCACGGCGACGAACTTGAGGACGGCGAAGGACAATCCCAGGCCGAAGGCCGTCACGAGGGTGAGCAGGCCCCAGCGGGTCCAGCCCGCTTTCGCCGCCCGGAGTTCGGCCGACCAGCGCCAGCACTTCGTCATCACGACCGTGGCGGTGGCCGCGTGAGCGGTCAGGTACAGCACGATCATCTCGCCGATGAAGGGGGTGGTCGCGTAGAAGGTGTCGAGGTCACGCGGCCGTTCCGCGGGTACGTCGCTGAGACTGAACAGGACGCAGAAGGTCGAGATGACGCAGGCGGTGGCGGCGATCCACAGCCTGGTGTGCCGCCGGACGGTCGCTTCGGGTCCGCCGCGCCAGTGCAGCAGCAGGACCATCGAAGCGCAGGACAGGCACGACAGGAAGCAGTAGACGATCAGGGCCGACACGTTCGAGATGCCCGTCACCCTGTTGACGCGTTCGACGGTCGGCGGCGCGGCGAAGACGAATCCCCCGCCGGAGGCGACGATGATCACGAAGATCGCCTGGGACATCGGTGAACGCCGACTGTGCCAGAGGGAGGGGAGCTTCACCACGAGCGCGATGGCCAGCGCGAACGCGGGTATGTAGTAGTCCGACCGCTGCATGTTCAAAAGCCCCGGCCCATGCTGGACTGGATGCGACCGGCCAGACCGGTGTTCGGGAGTGAGGTGGCGCCCGAATCGAGGATCTCCCTGCAACTGCTTCCGAGGAGCAGGCCGAATGCCTCGGCGTCGCTCTCCTCGCGGGTGTCGAAGTGGGTACGCGCGGCCAAAGCGAGGATGTCGGCCTGCTCCAACTCGCCCCCGAGCGACCGGGCGGCCGCTGAGACCGCGTCGGGCTGGGCGCCGCGGGTCAGACACTTCCCCATCAGGGCGTGCCACATTTCGTGGGCGAGGATCACCAGCTGATGGAGCGTGGTGGTGTGGCGCTCGACGACGATGACCATGCGGTCGTCGAAGGCGAGCGTCAGACCGCTGGCGGTGTCCTCGGGGAATTCACGAAAGAGGAGTTGCACCGGCCGGTATATTTCGTTCCCGCGTTCCTCGTTGATCCGTCGCTCGAGAAAAACCCTGAGTGACTCGAACAGCTCGTCGGGATCGGACGGTATCGGCCGCCCGAGGTTCGCGAGAATCTCGTTCCGGAGCTTGGTCATCTTCCTTTTGCCCATGTGAACCCCACTTTTACGGTAATAGCCTAGGAGTAGTTCGCGCCCGCGGAGACCGTTCCCGCGTCGTGTGAAGAGGGGTCGTTCCCCTGGTTGTGGGAAGCTCGCCCTCCAGGGCTCTTCTCCCGTGCGATCCCGTCGACGAAGAGCATCAACGCCCGCTCCACGGTCGGTTCGAGTACGACGTCGCCCAGCCGGTGCTGTATCTCCAGGGCGTAGCGGTTCCTGACAACCGGGCGGGGGTTCCCGATGGAGGCGTTCGACTCCGGGATTGCCTCGCTCCGCAGGACCCGGTTCAGCGCCTCCGCCGGCTCGTCGGTGAGGAAGTTGACCGGTACGTCGAAGAACCGTGCGATCCGTCCGGCGTGCTTGAGGTTCGGCGAACTCTGCCTGCGTTGGCTGAGCAGGGTGTTCAGCCACTGCGGCGTCATGCCGATCCCCGCGGCGACCTCGGAGGCGGTGTACTGACGCTCCCAGGTGACGCCCCCGGGTCCTTCCTCCCGGCACAGACGCGTGTCCATCAAGAACTGGATCCGCCGGGCGACCTCCTGATGGTCGACCTCCGCGGCCTCAGGCTCCTCACCGTCCAGCAGTCGCCCGATGTCGGCTTCGGACAGGGAGGTGTGGAAGGACAGTCTCTTCAGGTCGAACAGACTCCTCGGATCGAGTCCCGTTCGGCGCATCAGGGTGTCGACGGTCGTGGCGAGGTCCTTGTATCCGTCGCTCATTGACCCTCCAATCAGGACACGAAGGGAGGATGCGGCCAGAGAGGCCCCCTGACCTGCCGATCACTAGACCACGAAACGGTAGTGGAGGCAACGAAACGATCGTTTCACAAGACGGGCAGCCGCAGGTTGCCCGGCCGGCGGGACGTCATGCCTCCCTTACGTGCCTGGCCTGGCGGCGGAGGCTCCGGTTGACCGCAGGGGCGGCCGGTCCAGGACTCCCGTTCCCTCGGCGTCAGTTCGGGACCGTCGAGGGCATCCGGGGCCCGCGGGCGGCGGCCAGGAGAACGTCCGGGATTCCCAGGACGTGCGCGGGTCTGCGCAACGTCATGACGTCGGTGAGCTTCCTGACGACCAGGCCATGGCCGATGGCCGTGTGGTTGAGGCGGTGGATGTACCGGGCTCCCAGACGGTCCACCAGCGTCGGCTTCCGGCCCACGGCCCCGGGATGGAACCGGTCCTGGCCGACCGCCAGCAGCCAGGCGGCCGCGGCCGGCCGGCCGATCGCGCTCTGGGCAGAAGCAGGACCGCAAGACCATCCTCGCGATCATCGCCGACCCGATGGCCGGCGAGTGGGTGACTTCGTAGAAGTGGCGCGGCGGTCCCGCCCCGTCCGTGCGGCGCAACAGGTGAGCACCTCACCCTGCGACAGGTGCGCCTCCCGGTCCTACAGCCGGCCGGCTCCGCGGTGCCGGTGGAGCGCCTGACAACGCCGGAGGGCTACCGCCGTGCCGCACCGGATCTTTGCCAGAGCTAGGCAATATTGTTTGCCCTGATTGACAACTTGCTTCCCGTGCTGGGTTAATGAGCCGTCACGTTATTGCCTATATTGGCAACTCCGGGCACGGCTGCACAGCACGAGGAAGGAAGCGCATGGAGAACGCAAGCCCCCCCAGGATCCTGATCGTGGGCCTCGACCGCTACGGCATGCGGGCATGCGTCCGCCTCGGCCTGGAGGTCACCGTCGTCTGCGGGACGGCCGTCTGGGACCAGGGCCACATCGCGATACCCGACGAGGTCACGGTGATCCGCGTCGACGACCACACCAGCGCCGAGGCCGTCCTCATGGCGCTCGCCCGCGCCGGGCTGACCTCGCAGTCCTTCGACGCCGTGTACACCACCGCCGAAGACTCCCTCGTGATGGTCGGTCTGCTGGCCGCCCACCTCGGCCTGCCGGCGGTACCGCCCGACGTCGCCGTGCGCTTCCGCGACAAGTCGGTGCAAAAGCGCGAGATCAGGGCCGCCGGCCTGGCCACGGCCGCAGCCGTGGTCGTCGACGACGTCCACGACGTCCGTGACGTCGCCGCGATCACCGAACTCGCCTCCGCCAAAGCCGTGCTGAAACCGGTCGCGGGAGCGGCCACCGAGCGGACGACCGTCGTGTCCTCCGTGGCGGACCTGCGCAGCCGCAGCAAGGAGTACCGGCGCCAGGGCACCGCGCAGCGCACCTTCATCCTGGAGGAATTCGTCCGGGGCGAGGAATGGATCGCCGACGGCGTGCTGTACCAAGGCGAGCTGCTGTTCTGCGCCCTCGGCCGGTACGGGGACCCGTGCCTGACCGCGGTCGACAGCGGACGCCCGCTCAACTTCCGCCATTTCGACCCCGCCGACGAGAGCTGGGCCTACGACCGGGCCCTTCCCGTGATCACGGCCTCGCTCGCGGCGCTGGGCCTGCGGGACGGGGCGTTCCACATGGAGCTCTTCCACGACCCCGAGACCGGTGCGCTCACCTTCGGCGAGTGCGCCGCGCGCCGCGGCGGAGCACTCGTACAGGAAGTCGTGCACGCCAAGTTCAACGTGGACCTGGCCGCGTGCGCCATTCAGGTCGCACTCGGGCGGCGTCCCGAAATCGACGTCAAGATCCGCCCGGGAGCCATCGGCGGCGCGTACCTGACCGCCGGTCCGGGACTGCTGCTCGACTGCCCCTCGGCGGACCAGGTCATGGCGCGGCCGGGGGTGGAGTTCGTCCGGATCGAGCGGCCCGTCGGCGACCGCACCCCGGCCGTCTCCGGTACGGACCACCGGATCGGCCAGTTCATGGTGGCCGCGGACACCGCCGAGGAACTGCAGCAGCGGTTCGCCAAGGTCTGGGACTGGTTCGGCCCGCAGGTGAAGATCGTCCCGGATGGCCTCACCCCGCGCGAACTGCGCGCGCTCCAGCCCACGCTGCGCCCCGGCGTCCGCTTCGGGGACGCACTGTGGCGGTGACGACGACCGCGCCCGCGCGCGGTGGCCTGCGCAAGCTCCTCCCCGCATCGCCGGCGCAGCGGATCCTGACCTTCGCCACCTTCGCCAACAGCTTCGGCGGCGGGATGTTCACCACCGCGAGCGCGCTGTACTTCACGCGCGTCGTGGGGCTGGAGGCCGGACAGGTCGCCGTCGGACTGTTCGGCGGGGCCATGATGGGGCTGATCGCCGGGGTCCTGGTCGGACGACTGGCGGACCAGTGGGGACCCAAACGCGTCCACGTCACGGTCATGCTCTGCGGCGGGGTGGCGATCTCCTGCTTCACCCTGGTCGGTTCCTTCTGGGCCTTCTTCGCGGTCTCACTGGTCTCGGGAATGGTCATTCCCGCGGACGTGGCCAGCAAGGCGCCGCTCATCCGCGGGGTGGCCGACGGGAACCCCACGGTGTTCATCGGCTATCTGCGGTCGGTGACCAACCTGGCGCTCGCGCTCGGCTCGGTCGCCGCCGGCTTCGCGATCCAGATCGACAGCCGGCCCGCGTACCTGGCGCTGGTGGTCTGCCGGGCGCTGGCGTACGTGAGCTGCGGTCTCATCCTCCTGCGCCTGCCGAGGATCGCGGCAGCGGCCGCCGAGAAGGGCGAGCGGGGCTGGACCGCACTGCGCGACCGCACCTACCTCAGCGCCACGCTCGCCCATGCGGTGCTGTCGCTGAACTACGCCGTGTCCGGGTTCCTGCTGCCGCTGTGGATCGTCACACACACCAGTGCGCCCCGGTGGGTGGTCTCGGCGGTCCTGGTGCTCAACATGGCCTTCGTGGTGCTGCTCCAGGTCAAGGTGAGCCGCGGGGTGCACGATGTGCGCACGGCCGGTCAGCGCATGGCCTGGGCCGGCGCGGCCTTCGCCGCCGGGCTCACGCTCATGGCCTTGGCCGGCGGTCCCTCCCCCTGGGTGGCGACGGGGCTGCTCATGGGCGGCATGGCCGTCTTCGCCCTCGGCGAGCTCTGGTACGCGGCCGCCTCGACCGAGTACTGCTTCGGACTGGCGCCCGCCCATCTGCAGGGCCAGTACGCCGGGGTGTTCGGGCTGGGCAGCGGGGCGGTGGAGGCCGTCGCCCCGGCGGTGATGAGCCTGCTGCCGCTCGGAATGGGGCTGCCCGGCTGGCTGCTGCTCGGCGCTCTGCTGCTGTTCGTCGGCCTGGGCAGCCGACCGCTGGTGGCCTGGGCGGGCAGGACGCGGCCGGCGGCGCCGACCGGATGACCGCCCACCGCCCGGCGGCGGACGCGGCGGGGAGCCGGGTCGGAGGACGGACCTCCGGCCCGGCTCCCGTGCGCGCCCTGCCGCGTGCCGGGCCCCTGCCCGCCGAGGCCGACGCGGACGCGGACGCCGATGCCGACCTCGGCCGGTATGACCCCCTCAGGCAGCCCGGAGCACCCGCCCCGGGCTGCTGCCCCGTCCGCATGCTTCTCCCGCACACCGCATCCCCGCCGCCTGACCGCCCGGCAGGGCAGGTCGGCAACGCGGGATCCTTCGGGGGACGGACGGCCCCTGTCTTCGGGCTGCGTGCGGCGAGGCCGCCGAGCACCGGCCGCTGCGCCCGGCCGGGGTGCGCAGACGGTGCCGTGAGGGCGGCAGGGCCCCCGATCGAGATCGACCGCGCGTCCGCGCGACCTGCACCGGACCCGAACGCCGGAGGCCCCGTTGCGCAGCCGTGAGGCAGGCAACGGGGGAGGGGAGTCATCAGGCGCGGTGGTGGTCGGCGATGGCCTCGGCCGCCGCGCGGTGGCCGATCGCCGCCAGGACGGGGTTGCGGCCGCCGCGGTAGTAGTGCTCCGCCGTGAGCCCGAACCGCAGGGCCCAGCCCCGGCCCCGGGCCCATGTGGCCTCGTCCACGCCCGCCGCCCCGCGGAACACCTCCCGGGTCTCCGCGGTCAGCAGGGTCCAGGCCGCCATCACATCGCACGCCGGGTCGCCGACGCCCACGAGCCCGAAGTCGATGACGGCCGTGAGCCGGCCCCGGTGGCCGAGGAGGTTCCCCGGCAGCAGGTCGCCGTGCAGCCACACGGGCGCGCCCTGCCACTGCGGTGCCCGTACGGCCGCCTCCCACGCGGCGGTCGCCGCCTCCGTGTCGTGCGTGCCGTCGGCGCCCAGTTCCCGGATCGCGGCGCGGACCTCGTCGTCGGCGGTGTCCACCGGGCCACCGCGGAACGAGCGCGGCGCCCCGGCGGTGCCGACGCGGTGGAGCGCCGCGAGGAAACGCCCCAACCCGGTGGCGGCGTCGTGGAGTCCGTCTTCCGGGAGGGGCCGGTCGTACAGGTTCTCGCCGTCGAGCCAGCGGTACACCGACCAGGCGAACCCGTACCCCTCACCCGGCGCCCCGAGCCCGAGCGGCACGGGTACGTCGAGCGGCAGGTGCGGGGCGAGGTGCGGCAGCCATCGCTGCTCGGCGCCGACCTGTCCCGCGGCGTCGGGCATGCGGGGCAGCCGTACGGCCATGTCCCCGCCCAGCCGGTACATGGCGTTGTCCGTACCGGCCGAGCGCACCCTCCGTACGGGCAGCCCCGCCCACTGCGGGAACTGCGCGGCGACCAGCCGCTCGACGAGCGACTCGTCGATGTCCACCTCGTCGGCGTGCATCTTCACGCGGGACCCCTCCATCAGGACGACGCCGGCTCCGGCTCCGCCTCCGGCAGCCTCGTACAGGCCACGACGAACAGCACCCATCCCGCGAGCGACGCGACCGCGAAGACCAGGAGCGAGTTCCACAGCCCCAGCCTCTCGCCCAGCACGCCCCCGAGGAACGCGCCGAGCGGGAACGGCCCGTACGTGAGCATCCGGTACGCCGCGGTCGCCCGGCCCAGCACGTCCGACGGGATCACCGTCTGCCGGAACGCCACGACGTGGACGTTGTAGATGGTCAGGCCGAACCCGTAGACGGCGAAGGTCAGCGTCGCCAGCGCGAAGTTCCATCCGGTGCCGCTCCCGGTCGGCAGCAGGAGCATCGGCGCGATGGACGAGGCGCTGCTGGCCAGGATCAGGATCCTGGGGAACCCGAACCGGTTGCCGGCCCGCTTGGCCACCGCGGCCCCGGCGAGCGAGGCGATGCTGCCGAAGGCGAGCACGAAGCCGACCCCGCCCGCGTCCATGTGCAGTTCCTTGACCGCGTAGACCAGGAACAGCGTGAGGATCGCCTGTTCGCACATGTTGAACCAGCCGGCCCGCAAGCTCAGCATGCGCAGGATCCGGTTGCGCCACAGCAGCCCGAAGCTGGTGAGGATGTCGGCCAGGCGCGGCCTGCTCGCCGCCTCCGGGTCGCGCGCCGGCTCCCGGTGCCGGATCAGGAACATCGCCACGAACGCCGCCAGGTAGGCCACGACGTTGGCCAGGATCGCGAACCACGCGCCCAGCACCTTGATCAGCAGGCCGCCCACGCCGGAGCCGCCGATCTGGGCGACGGCGTACGAGCCCTGCAGCTTGCTGTTGGCGTCCACGAGCTGCTGCTGCGGCACGAGCGCCGGGAGGTACGCCAGGTAGCCGACGTCGAACACCGCGGTGCCCGAGCCGACGACGAACGCGATCGCGCACAGCGCCGGGACGCCGAGGCTGTCGGTCAGGTACAGCACCGGCACCACGGCCAGGGCCACGGCCCGCACCAGGTTGGCCACCAGGATGATCAGCCGGCGGTCGAACATGTCGATCACCAGGCCCGCGAACGGGGTCACGCACAGCGCGGGCAGGAACTGCATCGCCGTGACGAGGCCGACCTCCGCCGCGCTGCCGCCCAGGGCGCCCAGCACCAGCAGGGGGAGGGCCAGCTGGGTCACCTGGGAGCCGAGCGCGGCTACGGTCTCGCCCGACCAGAGCTTGAGGAAGTCGTGGTTGTGCCGCAGGCCTCGGTCGGCCCGGCCGGGCCCGGACGGCGCGCTCGCCGTCCGGGCCTGAGTGCTACTCACCGCGGTACTCCTCGGCGCCGTCGTCGACGGCGGCCAGCGCCGCCGCGGTCTCCTCGCGGGTACCGGCGAAGATCGCGTACCCGAGCCGGTCCTCCGGGCCGCGCGGCACGCGCGCCACCGTCCCCTCGCCCGCGAAGTAGCGCAGTTCCCGCAGGGTGTCCACCAGCGGCGGCAGGCTCGCCGTCTCCCACGTCACTGGGTGGCGGAACGGGGTGTGGCCGTCACCGACGAAGAACCGGATGGCCGAGGACTCGGCGGCCGGGGTTCCCTGCGTCATCCGCTCGCCCACCACCGCCGCGAGTTCCGCGGTGTGCAGGTTCCAGCCGGTGGCCAGCTCGACGAGCCGCGGGATCTGGCCGCCCGCCGGGCGCCCCGCGATCTCCATCAGGACCGGGCCCGTCTCGGTCATGCGGAACTCCGCGTGGCAGACGCCCGCCTCCATGCCGAGCGCGTCGAGCGCGCGGACCGCCGCCTCGGACAGCAGCTCGCGCTCCTCGTCCGAGACCGCCGCCGGGGAGATGTGGCCGACCTCGATGCAGTAGGGCGGCCGGGTCAGGTACTTGTCGGTGATCGCGAGGACCTGGGAGTCACCGGGTGCCCACGTCACCGCTTCGACGCTGTACTCCTTGCCGGTCACGTAGCGGTCCACCGCGACCCGGCCGCTCGCCGCCAGCGCCGCGGCGGCCCGGAAGGCCTCGGCGAGGTCACCCGGGTCGTCGACGACCCGGACCCCGCCGCTGCCGCCGTAGTCCGTCGGCTTGACGACGACCGGGAAGCGGCCGCCGGCGAGGGACACGCACTCCTCCACGGTGCGGGCCACGCCGAGCTGCGGCGAGGGGACGCCCAGCTCGCGCAGCCGGCCGTGCATGACGCCCTTGTCGCGGAAGTGGCCCGCGGGCATCCGGGGCGCGGGAACGCCCAGCTTGCGCGCGACCTCCCGGGCGATGTCGGTGGACAGCTCCTCCCAACAGAGGATCGCGTCCCACTCGAATCCGGCCGAGCTCGCCGCTTCGAGCATCGAGTCGACGGAGAAGCGGTCGCCCGCGCGCCACCAGTCGCACTGGTTGACCGGGATGCGCTGCGGCAGGTCGATGATCCCGACGAAGTGCCCCGCGTCGCGCAGCGACTTGAGCCCGAACTCCTTGTTGTCGCCGAGTCCGGCGATCAGCACCTTCACAGCGCTTCCGCCTCCCCGTCGAACACGCCGAAGCCCTGCTCCAGCTGACGGAACGCGGAGTCGACCGAGCAGCGCAGCAGGCCCGCGGCGTCGAGCTCCTTCACCCAGCGCTTGCCCGCCTCCAGGTCACCGACCGTGGTGACCAGCTGCATGCGGTCGGTGTTGATGAAGCAGCGGTTGGTGGGCTTGCGCGCGGTCACCCGCATGACCTCGGCGCCCTCGGGGTGCGCGGGCACCTCGACGCCGGGGATCTCGACGGACGGCAGCTCGATGGCCACCGCGCGCGTCCGCGCCTGCGGCAGCGGCTCACCGAGCGCGGCCGCCGTGAACACCGCATGCGGGTCGGTGCCGCTGCCGGTGGCGCCCAGGTCGGACAGACCGCCGAGGCGCGGGTTGATCTCGAGGATGACGATGTCGTCCTCGACGACCGCGAAGTCGATCTGCCACGGGCCGTACGGGGCGAAGTTGTCCTGTATGTCGGTCAGGAACGCCTCCAGGCGCGCCGCGGCACGCTCGGGGAGCGCGTACGGGACGACCCGCGCCCGCTTCGAGGGGTCGAGCCCCGCGTCCAGCGGGCCCATGGAGACCACCGGCCAGCGCATCAGCTCGCCGCCCGCGGTGATCAGCTCGATCCCGGTCTCCTCACCGACCTTGAACGCCTGCACGATCGCGGGGAACGCGAGGCCCGCTTCGAGCACCGCGTCGAGCTCCTCGGACGAGGCGGCGAAGAACCGGCCGTCGCCCGCCTGGGCCTGGGCCTCCTTGATCACCAGCGGGAAGCCCAGCTTCCGGGCGGCGCCGGCGACCTCGGAGACGTCCGCGCAGACCGCTCCCGCCGGGACCGGCCAGCCGCGCTCCACTCCGGTCTCGTGCAGCTTGACCTTGTCGCAGGCCACCTCGGCGAACTCGGCGGAGTGGGCGACGAACCGGCCGTCCCAGCGGGCGGCGGCCCGCCCGTAGACGATGGGCAGCTGCTCCTGGCCGTGGGCGTACGGGTTGGCGATGGCCACGTCGGGCCGCTCGGCGTCCAGCACGCGCAGCACGTCGTCCGCGTCCCAGTCCAGGCTCAGCAGCTTGACCTCGACGCCGGTGGCGTCGAACTCGAGGGCTGCGTCGAACTCGACGGCCGAGTACACGACGAAGTCCGTGTAGCCGCGGTCGCGCAGGACCGGCAGGAACCTGGCGATCTTGTACTCGCCGAAGATCAGGGCCTTCTTCATGGGTGTGTCTCCATCTGTACGGATAGCGGGGAAGCCGGAAGGGGCGAAGCAGGGGGTGGGAGGGGGTCTCACAGGGGCAGCGGCCGGCCGAGGACGGCCGTGCCGTCGGCGAGCTTCAGCAGCCGCGCGTCGATCTCCTCGATGCCGGAGCCGGTGGCGATGACGTATCCGGCGCGGCCCAGGAACTGACGCGGCGGCAGCCGCAGCTCGGTGCCCGGGTCGCTGACCCGCTGCACCTCGTACACCCACGGCTCGTCGGCGAGCGCGGCCGGCACCTCGATGTCCTCGAACACCAGGTCCTCGGCGGGGTACAGGAAGCGGATGCCGACCAGGCGCTCCGGGCGAGGGATCGGGTCGGGCTCGCGGCCGGTGGCGACCGCGCCGAGGAGCGCCCCGGCGGACAGGCCCGGAATCGCGATCTCGGCCAGGCGCGGGATCAGCTCGCCGCCGAGGCGGCCGTTGACCTCGACCACCTTGGGGCCGTCGGCGGTGAGCATCAACTCGGTGTGGGTGACCGTACGGTCGATGCCCAGCGCCTTGTTGGAGCTGATCACCACCTCGCGGACCGCGGCCTCGGTCTCGGCGTCGAGGACCGTGCCGACGACGTGCGCCACCTCCTCGAAGAACGGCGCGTAGCCGGTGCGCTTCAGCGCGATCGCGTACGGCTCTACCCTGCCGTCGAGAACCCAGCTGTCCACGCTGATCTCCGGGCCGACGAGGAACTCCTCGATGAGGACGAGCCCGTCCTCGATGGCCGCGTTCTCCGAGGTGCGGGCGAAGTCGAACGCCGCGCGCAGCTCGGCCTCGGAGCGGACGATCTGGACCGCGACGCTCGCGGCCCGGCCGCGGGGCTTGACCACCACCGGGTAGCCGATGGCCCCGGCGGCCTCGACCGCCTCGGCGACGGAGCCCGCGAGGTGGAACCGGGCCGACGGCACGCCCGCCTCCTGGAAGAGCCTGCGCTGCTCCGCCTTGTCGCGGCAGGCCCGCGCCGCCTCGAGCGGCATGGTCGGCACACCCAGCCGGGCGCCGACCGCGGCGGCCCGCGCGATCAGCATCTCCTCCCAGGTTATGACACCGATGATGCGGTTGCCGGCGGCCAACTCGTCGGCTGCCGCGAAGACCGCCGCCTCGTCCTGGAGATCGGCTTCCCGGTACTCGGCCGCATACGGGAGCTGCCAGTCCAGCGGGCGCTGTCCGATGAGGACGACGCGGTACCGCTCCGCCAGTCCGCGCAGCGCGTACTCCCGGAAGTGCAGGTAGCCGGAGCCGATGACGAGAACGCTTTCCAACATGTGCTCACTCCTCATGAGGTCGTGGGGGGCCGTGCGTTCACCCGGCACCTCACCGGGAGGCCCGTTGCGCGTCGACGATGCGCCGGCCGATGTCGTCCGGGGCGCCCTGCCCCTGCAGCCAGGCCGCGACGGAGGGGAACTGCACCGACAGGGCGCAGCGCAGCCGCAGCTTGAGCGGCGCGATGTTGATCTCGCCGCGGTCGTGTGCGATGGCCCGGAGCACCGCCGACGCCACCTGGTCCGGTGTGACCGCCCGCGCGCCGCGGGGCAGCGGGGCCCCGGTCCGGGCGAACATGCCGGCCTCCGCGACGAAGCCGGGTTGGACGAGCGACACCCCGACGCCCGCCGGGCGCAGGTCGAGGCGCAAGGCGTGGGCGAAGCCGCGCAGTCCGAACTTCGACGCCGTGTAGAGCGACGAGTGCGGGGTGGCGGCCTTGCCCGACATCGACCCCACGAACGCGAGGTGGCCCCGGCCCGCCTCGGTCATCGCGGGCGCGAGCAGCCGGGCCAGTACGACCGCCGATCGCAGGTTCACCGCCAGGGCGCGGTCGACCTGATCGGGCGTGTACTCCAGCAGGTCGCCGCTGGCCGGCAGGGCGGCGTTCGCCACCAGGATCCCGGTGCCGGCGCATTCCTTCGCGAGGTGTTCCACGTCGTACGGGTCGGCGAGGTCGGCGGTCACCCACCGGGCGCCGAGCCGGTCGGCGAGCGCGCGCAGCGCCTCGCCGTCGCGGCCGGTCACGATCAGGTCGGCGCCCGCCTCGGCGAGCCGGGCGGCGAGCGCCCGGCCTATGCCTCCGGTCGCACCGGTGAGGAGGACGGTCTCTCCGGCGATCTTCATCCTGCGGCTCCTGGGAAGGGGAAGGCGGTTCGGGGGCCCGCGGTCACCAGAGGTGGTGCACCTGGGCGCGGATCCGGCGGTCGTACAGCTCGCGCAGCAGTTCGAGGGACTCCTCGGACAGTGGCTCCATGGACCCGACGGCGGCGTTGGACCGGGCCTGCGCCACCGAGGTGGCACCCGGGATGACCGTGGTGACGCCGTCCTGTTGGGTGACCCAGCGCAGGGCGAACTGCGCGGGCGTGGCACCCGTGGGCACCATGCCGGTGAACTCGCCGGCGGCCGCGAGGCCGGTCTCGTAGTCGACGCCGGAGAAGGTCTCGCCGACGTCGAACTGCTCGCCGTGCCGGTTGTAGTTGCGGTGGTCGCTCGCGGCGAAGACCGTGTCGCGGCGGAACTTCCCCGACAGCAGGCCGGAGGCCAGCGGCACCCGGGCGATGATGCCCACCCCCGCGGCCCGGGCGGCCGGCAGCACCTGCTCCAACGGCTTGCGCCGGAACACGTTCAGGATGATCTGCACCGAGGCGACGTTCGGCCGCGCGATGGCGGTCATCGCCTGGGCGCAGGTCTCCACGCTGACGCCGTACGCCCTGACCCGGCCCTCTTCGACCAGTACGTCCATGGCGTCGAAGACCGCGTCGGACTCGAACACGGCGTCCGGTGGGGTGTGCAGCTGCACGAGGTCGAGCGTGTCCATCCCCAGGTTCTCCCGGGAGCGGTCGGTCCACGCGCGGAAGTTGTCGAGGGTGAACGCCCCGAGCTCCTGTGCGCCGCGGCGCCCCAGCTTGGTCGCCACGGTGGGCCGCTCGCCGCGCGAGGTACGGAACTCCCGCAGGAACTGCCCGATCAGCCGCTCGCTGCGGCCGTCGCCGTACACGTCGGCGGTGTCGATGAAGTCGACACCCGCCAGGGCGGCCTCGTCGAGGATGGCCCGGACGTCGTGCTCGCGCACGTGGGCCCATCCGTCGCCGAACTGCCAGGTGCCGAGACCGACGACGGACACCTTCCGCTCGGCCTTGGTCAGTACTCGCTTTTCCACGCGCGTGCCTTCCGCGATCGCTGGGACAAGGGGGGTCACCGGAACCCGGGGGAGAACAAGCCGTCGACGAGCTCGTTGGCGAACTTGCCCTCGGGGTCGGACTTCGCCAGCAGCTCCGCGAAATCGGACGCCCGGCGGTAACGGGACCGGATGTCGGCCCCGGTCATGGCCGTGAGCTTGGCCCAGTGGGGCCGCGCGCCCAGCGGTGCCAGGAGCTCCTCCACGGCGCCGATCACCGGGAGCACGCGCGCGGCGTCCTTGACCCAGGTGAAGTGGAACGCCACCGAGTCGCGTTCGTACGCCGGGCTCAGCCACAGGTCGTCGCCGCGTACGGTCCGGACCTCGGCCACGTGCAGGACCGGCCCCAGGAGGGCGCCGATCCCGCGCAGCGCGTCGAAGGCGGCCGCGGCGGCGGACCGCGGCAGGAAGTACTCCGACTGCAGTTCGTCACCGGTGTCCGAGGTGGCGCCCGGGCGGAAGTGCGGCAGCCGCAGGTGCCACGGGCCCGGCGCGCCCAGCTGGGCCGTGCACGGGGCCGGGTCGGCCCCGGGCACCGGATGCAGCGGGCCCGGCGCGGGGGTTCCGAGGTCCAGCTCGGTGACGGGGCGGTCCGTGCGGCGCTTGAGCCACACGGACGCGTCGGCCCCCCACGTGGTGAACACGCTGACGCTGTACGCGGCGCCGGAGACCTCGTCGAAGCGGTCCCGGATCTCCTCGAGCGGCACCGCCGCCCGCACCGACTGGGCCACCTCGAACGCCGGCTCGATCTGCAGGGTCACGCGGGTGGCCACACCCAGCGCGCCGAGGGAGACCACTGATCCGGCGAAGGTGTCCCGGTCCACGTCGCGGCGCAGCTCGACCAGGTCGCCCTCGGGGCCGACCAGCTCCAGCCCCACCACGGCGGCGGCCAGGCTGCGTTGGGTGTCACCGGACCCGTGGGTGCCGGTGGCGGTCGCCCCGGCGACGGAGAGGTCCGGCAGGGACGCCAGGTTCGCCAGCGCGTGGCCGGCCGGGTGCAGTGCGGCGGCCACGTCGGCGTACCGCATTCCGGCGGTCACCGTGGCGGTGCCCGCCTCCGCGTCGATGTCGACGGCCGGCGGCAGCCCGTCGAGCCGGACGAACCCGCCCGCCGTCGCCAGGACCCCGCTGAAGGAGTGGCCGGCGCCGAGCGCGCGGACCCGTTCGCTGCCCGCGACGATACGGCGCAGCTCGTCGACGGAGCCGGGCCGCGCGATCGGGGCCGCACCGAAGTCGATGTTGCCCGCCCAGTTCCTCACGACGCCGCCACCAGACCGGACCGGGTCCGCCCGATCATGTCGTCCGCCCGTACGAACGCGTAGCCGCGCTCCAGCAGGCCCTCGATGATGGGCGGGAGCGAGGCCACGGTGGGCGAACGGTCGCCGCCGCCGTCGTGGAGGAGGATCACGGAGCCGGGCCGGACCTCGGCCAGCACGTCGCGCGCGATGGCGTCGGCCTGCCGCAGGGCCCAGTCGTCCGGCGCGACGTCCCACAGCACGGTGGTGGCGTCGGTGTCCGCGAGCCAGTCCATCACCTGGGGTGTCCGCGATCCGTACGGCGGCCGGAACAGCCGGGGCGCCTCGCCGCCGCTCGCGTCGGCGATCGCCTCCGCGGTGCGGCTGATCTGCTCGGCCAGCTGGGGCCGCGTCAGCTCGGGCAGGAACGGGTGCGACCAGGTGTGGTTGCCGATGGCGTGGCCCTGCTCGCGCATCCGCGTCAGGTCCTCGGAGAACCCACCCGCGTTGATCCCGACGCAGAAGAACGTCGCCGGGACGCCGTAGCGCTCCAGGACGTCGAGGACCTGCCCGGTGTAGGGCGGCAGCGGTCCGTCGTCGAAGGTGAGCGCGACCTCGCGGCGCCCGCGGTCGCCGTGGCTGAAGAGGCGTCCCGCCCGGCCCAGTTCCCGGTCCGCGGCGGCGGACGAGGCGATCTGCGCGGCCAGCTCCTCCTCACGGCCGGTCTGGGTGCCCCGGTGGGCCTCCAGCCGTACCAGGCCCCGCCCGCCGCGCAGGCTCGCGAGGGCCAGTTCCTCCGCCGGGACCGAGCCCAGCAGCGGCCGGTCCGGCAGCAGCCAGGGATCGGCGCGGTGGACGCGCAGGCCGGCCGCCATCATGCGGCCGTCCAGCGTGCCGTTGGTGCTCTCCACGACGATCCCGAGCCGGTCGCCGAGCCCGCGCAGCTGCGTGATCAGCTCGTCCGCGCGGTCCGGGGCGTAGTCACCCGGCACGGGGACGCGGTGGCCGTCGGGGCCGACCACCGCCAGGCGGTATCCGCCCGCGTGCCATGAGATTCCCGCGTGCAGCATCTGGTCCTCCCTCACTCGGGCCGGGCGTATTCGCTGAAGTGGTGCTCGGCGAAGAGGTCCGGCCAGTCCGCGCCGGCCAGCCTGAGCCGGCGCGCCCGCTGCAACATCTCCCGCCAGTACGGCTTGACCGGCGGCCACAGCACCCCGGCCTCGCAGTAGGAGGCGTCGACGAAGTAGCGCGGGCGGCCCGGGAACTGGGGCTTCGCCCGGCGGGCGTGGAACAGGGCGGAGTGCAGCAGCACGGTCGATCCGGCCGGCAGCTCCTCCAGGTACACCTCACCGGGGAGCACGTCGGTGCCCCGGTGGGCGAGCGCCGTCTTCTCCGCCCTCTCGCGGTGTGATCCGGGCAGGACGGCCAGGCCGGCCATGTCCGGGTCGATGCCGTCCAGGTAGTGCAGCGCGTGGACCATCGTGTGGGTCCGGTGCGACGTCGAGCGCTGCTCGTAGTCGTGGTGCCACCCCTTGCCCGGGAGGTCGGGGGCGTGCCGGTCGCTGTGCATGTGGTGGAAGCCGAACCCCGGGCCCAGCAGCTGCCCGACCAGGTCCAGCAGCGGTTCGTGGGCGAGGAGTTCGCCGTGGCCGGGGAGGTCGAGCTCCAGGACGTCCGGCACCCCGTGGGCGGCGTAGTCGAGTACGGCGGCGATGGAACGGGCCCGCAGCCCGGTGTCGACCCAGGTGTCGACCTCCTGTTTGACCCGGGTCACGAGATCGTTCGGGAGGAAGCCTGGCAAGACGAGGAAACCGGACCGTTCGAACTGGGCCCTCTGCGTGTCGTCGAGTTCGGACAGCCGGGTAGGGGTGTGCAACGTCTGCACGGACATGGGTGAGAGCTCCGTCCTTCATTGATGAACTGGCCGGTCGCACGCACGGGGACACGACGGGGTGTCAGGCGTCTTCGGCGACCGGGTGCTTCGGCTCAATCGAGCGGCTCTGTCCAGAAAGAGTGACAGAAGTTGCCTAGGTGGTCAATAATCTTGGCAACCAACATTGCCCACTGTGGCAACTGAGTGCTCCGCGGAGGCAGCATGCGAGCTGATCACCCCTTGGTCGTCCTCGTCGACGCGTACGGGACGGGCAGACACCTCCGGTCGGCCTTCGCCGGACTCGGCGCGGAGGTCGTGCACCTGTCCAGCACGCCCGAACCGCTGAAGTCCCTCAAGGCACCCGACCTGAGCAGCTACGCCGCGGCCCTCGTCGCCGCCGACCCGGTCGAGACCGCCCGGCGGCTGGTCGAACTGCGCCCGGCGCTCGTGGTGGCCGGGCAGGAGCCCGGCGTACCGCTCGCCGACCTGATGTCCGAAATGCTCGGCCTGCCGACCAACGGCTCCGCGCTGTCGGCGGCGCGCCGCGACAAGTACCTCATGATCGAAGCCGTCCGGAAGGCCGGCGTGCGCTGCGCCCGCCAGTTCAGGTCCGACGACGCCGACGCCGTCGCCGCCTGGGCGCGGGAGCAGGACGGACGGCCGGTCGTGGTCAAGCCCCTGGCCGCCTCCGGCGCCCAGGGCGTGTCCATCTGCACCGACCCGGACCAGGTGCGCGCCGCCGCGCGGGCCGTCCTCGGCACCGTCACCATGTACGGCGAGACCAACACCGAGGTGCTGGCCCAGTCCTACCTCGCGGGCACCGAGTACATCGTGGACACCGTCTCCTGCGGGGGAGAGCGCTACGACGCCGGCGTCTGGCGCTACGACAAGCGGCGCCGCGGAGCCCACAACGTCTCCCACCGTGACGTGCTCGTCCCGCCGGAGGACCCGGTGGTCGCCGAGCTCACCGCCTACACCCACGACGTGCTGGACGCCCTCGGGATCGAGTTCGGCGCCGCACACGCCGAGGTGATGATGACCCCCGACGGCCCCGCACTCGTCGAGATCGGCGCCCGCATGAACGGGGCGATGCACCCGGACTTCGACGCCGCGTGCTGCGGCGCCGACCAGGCCCGGGCGAGCGCACTGGCCTGGCTGCGCCCGGAGGAGTTCGCCGAGGAGTTCGCGGGCCGCACCTACCGCCGGCTCCGGGAGGCCTTCGTGTACCACGTGGCCACCGACCTCGCCGGCGTCGTGGAGTCCGTGAACGCGTCGGTCCTGGCGCAGATCGACGAGGTCGAGTCCGTACGGGCGGTCACGGTCAAGCCCGGCCCCGGCGACCGGCTGCGGCCCACCGTCGACCTGCCGTCCAGCCCGCTCACGGTGCACATGGCGCACGCCGACGCGGCGGCCCTGGCCCGCGACGAGGCCCGGGTCCTGGCGCTGTCCAAGGAGGTGTTCCGGCTCGCGTAGCCGGTGGAACACGGAAGGAGGGGGCGGGCGCGAAACATCGCGCCCGCCCCCTCCCCGTGACGGAGCCTCAGCCCGTGAGCACCTGGCGGATCACGTAGCGGGCGTTGGCGGAGATCACCGGATTCGTTTTACGGTAATAAGGCAGCTGGATGACCGCCATGGACAGGGCCCACCCGCGGCCGCGGGCCCAGGAGGCGTCGTCGGTGTCCACGGCCTCGCGGAAGACCTGCCGCGCGGCGGAGGGCAGCAGGTTCCACGCCGGGATCAGGTCGACGGCGGGATCGCCGAGGCCCGCGGTCCCGAAGTCGATCACCGCGGCCAGCCGGCCGCCGGCACCGAGCAGGTTGCTCGGCATGAGGTCGGAGTGGATCCACCGCGGCTTCCCGGACCAGCCGGGGGCGGCGAGCGCCTCCTCCCAGGCGGCGAGGGCGGCTTCGGCGTCGAACGGCTCGTCCGTGTGCCGCAGCTCCTCGATCGCGGCCCGGGTCTCCGCGTCTGCGGCGGCCAGCGGTTCGCCCCGGTGCGCCGGGGGCCCCGCGCCGAGCTCCGCACCGCGCAGGGCGGTGACGAACCCCGCGAGGTCGCGGGCCAACTGCCGGGGGTCTTCCCCCCGGCCCTCGACCAGCACCTCGCCGTCGATCCACCGGTGGACGGCCCATCCCCACGGGTAGCCCTCGGCGGCTTCACCCAGCCCCACGACCTCCGGGACGGGAACGGGCACCAGGGATGCGATCCGCGGCAGCCAGTGGGCCTCCTGCTCGAGGGTGCCGGCACCGCCTGCGGTGAGCGGTAACCGGACGGTCAGGTCGGTGCCGACCCGGTAGATCGCATTGACGGTGCCTCCGGACTCCAGGCGCCGCACCGGCAGGTCGGCCCATTGCGGGAACTGCCCGCGCAGCAGCCGCCGGACGAGGTCCTCGTCCGTCTGCGCTTCGTCTGCGTGCATGGTCGCCATGTGCCGTCAGAGCCCGCCGACGACGCCGGTCTGGCCGCCACGGGTGCTCGTGGGGGCGGAGGGCGGCGTCGGCCAGTCGATGGTGTCGCCTCCGCCGCCCTGCCCGGCGCTGACGATCCGGATCGAGGGCGTGGCCGGCCAGTCGATGCCGGGCGTGGTGCCGCCGGCGACGGTGGCGGCTGCCGCGACGGAGAGCAGGGCGGCGGCGGAGGTGACGAGGACGCTCTTGAGCATGGACGACTCCGAACAGAGGATCCCATGGCACGGGATCGGGAAGTGGGAGGTATTGGCTCGAAAACCGCTTGAAGCGGCTCGGCCTCGATCAACCTAGATCTCGCGAGCCCCGATGGCAAGATGATTTGCCACAGGTTGCCAAGCATTCTTCCGGGCGTCACAAGGCTGTCGAGCGGGTCCGCAGGTCCGCAAGTCCTGCCAGGCAGGCGCCCGGCAAATAATTTGCCAACCGGTTCGGGGAGCGCTACGATGCCCACCAAAGCGTTGGGGGCGCGATTCAGGGTTGTATTCCGAGAATTGATTGCAGAACTCATATGACAGACGAGTCGTCTTTCGGCGCGCGCCTCAAGGCTTTGAGGCTTCAACGGGGACTTTCCCAGGCCTCGCTGGCCGGCGAGGAGATCTCCACCGGGTACCTGTCCCGACTCGAGTCGGGCGCACGCCAGCCCACCGAGCGAGTGATCACCTACCTTGCCAAACAGCTGGGCGTGGACCGTTTGGCCTTCGACGCCCTGCCCGCCGCGGCCGCGGCCCACGCCACCGGCGGCAGCTCGCTCACGCAGGCGCTGAGCATCACCGCCTCCTCCGACAGTGACGAGTCCGTCGAGGAACTCATCGACGTGCTCGCGACCGCCGGGGCGGAGGATCCGCTCCTGCGCTGGCAGGCCCTGTGGGTGATCGCCGGGTACCGCTCCCGCCACGGCGAACGCGCCGAGGAGCAGGCGTGCCTGGAGGAACTGGCCGAAGTGGCCGACGAGCTCGCACTTCCCGCGCTGCAGTGCCGGTCCGGCACCCAGCTCGCCCGTTGTCTGCGCTCGGTGGGACAGGTCGCCCGGGCCCTCGAACTCGCCGAGAGCGCGTACCGCGTCGCCAAGGACGCCGGCCTCTCTGTCGCCGACACCGGGACCGCCCTGCTGGCGCTGGTGTCGGCCGAGGCCGAGTCCGGCCGTCTGACCGACGCCCGGGCGCACGCCGGGGAACTCGTCGAACTCGTGGCGGGCAGGTCGGACGCGCTGCGCGCCGAGGCCTTGTGGTCGGCAGCCACCGTCAGCTCCCGCCAAGGGGACGACGAGGCCGTCCACACCTACCTGGAACAGGCCATGCAGTCCCTCGACAGCCGTGTCGACCCCATCCTGTGGGCGCGGCTCAGGCTTGCCGCGGCCTCGCTGTACCTGCAGTCCAGGCCCGCCCTCACCGAGAAGGCCCGTACGTGCCTGACGGAGGCCGAGGCGGCGCTCTCGCTCATCGGCACGCCCGTCCAGCAGCAGGAACTGCTGGTCCTCCAGGCGCACCTCGCGTTCGAGGAGGGCCGCTACGCGGATGCCCGCGCCGTCCACGACCGGCTGGACTTCGACAACCTGCGGCTCACCTACCGCGACCGGATCCGGCTGCAGACGCTGGACAGCCTGCTGCTGATCGTCGAAGGCCACCAGCAGCAGGGGCGCGCCCGGCTGAAGGAGCTGGGCGAGGAAGCCCGCCGTGCCTCGAACATGGACCTCGCCGCCGAGATCTGGCGGGTCCTGGCCGAGACGCTGGAGAACGCCGAGCAGGCCGGCCCCGCCGGTCGCTGATCGGCGTGCCGGCCGGCCGCCGGCGGCGCCCGGCACCGCACGCACCGAACATGCCCCGGGGGCCCTGGCTTCAGCCAGGGCCCCCGGGCGTTCGCGCCGGCAAGGCGGCCGAGACGGAAACCTCAACCGGCGAGTACGCGGCGCATCCACGCCACGCGCGCCGCGTGCGCGGCCTTCGAGACGACCGCGTCCGGAACCCACTCGTCGAAGCTGTGGAACGCCCCCGACCACACGTGGAGTTCGGCCTGGCCGCCGGTCTGCCAGATGCGGGACGCGTACGTGATCCCCTCGTCCCGCAACGCCTCCACGGAGCCGACCTCGATGAAGGCGGGCGGGAGCCCGGACAGGTCCACTGCCCGGCCCGGGGCCGCGTAGCAGGAGACGCCCGGCGCGCCGCGCCGCTCGCCCAGCAGGGCCGTCCACCCCGCCCGGTTGGATTCCCCGTCCCACAGACCCACACGTGCCATCTGCCCGGCCGAGAACGTGCCGCACCGGTCGTCGAGCATCGGGAACTGCAGGACCTGGCCGACCGGGCGCGGACCGGAACGGTCCCGCGCCAGCAGCGCGAGGCCCGCGGCGAGCGCCCCGCCGGCGCTGTTGCCGCTGAGGAAGATGCGGTCCGGGTCGAGGCCGAGGCCTTCGGCATGTTCCGCCAGCCAGCACAGCCCGGCGTAGCAGTCCTCCACGGGCGCCGGGTCCGGGTGTTCCGGGGCCAGCCGGTACTCGACGGAGACCACGGCCGCCCCGAGCTCCTGGGCCCGGTCCAACTCGCCCACCAGTTCGGTGCTGCGGTGGCTGCCGGCCACCATGCCGCCACCGTGCGTGTGGTAGATGACCGGTACGGGCCCCCGGGCCGACGCCGGCCGGCAGACGAGCAGAGTGATCTCGGGGGCGCCGGCCGGGCCGGGCACCGTACGCTCCTCGATCTCGAACGCCCTGCCGCGCCGTATCTGCTCGTCGCTCAGCCGCCCGGAGGCGGAGCGGCGGCGCCGGTCCGGGATCAGATCCGGGGTCAGCGGCATCGGGAGTTCACCGAGGATCCAGCCGATCGGCCCGACCAACTCGGCGTCGAAGGGCGGCGGCGGAGCCTGCAGCCCGGCGTGGCGCGGGGAAGCGGCGGGGGAGGGGGAGGAGGGGGAGGAGGAGGGGGAGGAGGGGGATGTGGTGGCAGTCATGGTGTGCGGGGTCCGATCTACTCGAGGGGCAGCAGGGCGAGGGCGTCCACCTCGATCAGCAGATCGGGGCGGTAGAGCGCCACGATCTGGACCACCGTGCTCGCCGGCGGGCGCTCGGTGTCGATGAACTCGTCGCGCGCGGCCAGGATCAGGGGGACGAACGCGATGTCGGTGACGAAGTAGGTGAGCTTGATGACGTCGTCGAACGTGGCTCCGGCGGCGGCGAGGCAGCGCTCCATGTTGGTGAAGACCTGCCGGGCCTGGGCCGCGGGGTCCCCGGCGCCGACCAGCTCGCCGTCGGCGTCGAACGGCATCTGGCCGGCGATCGCGGCCACCCGTCCCGGCCCCGTGACCACGTGGGTGTAACCGGAGCTGGGGGCGACCCCTGCGGGGTGGGAGAGGTGTACGAGGCCGGGCAGGTCCTTCTTGTCCGTCATGTCTTCACTCCTGGACGGGTCGGGAGGTGCGTGTGCGTGTGCGAGGTCAGGGAAAAGGGCGCGGGGAGGGGGGCGCCGGGGCCGCGGCGGCCGTCACTTCGGGGTGAGGCGTACCGGCAGCGTCTCGGGGCCGCCCACCTCGATCGAGCGCAGCCGCCGTACGGGACCGCTCTGCTCGATCCGGCCCATGGTGTCGAGCAACTCGGTGAACAGGATGCGCATCTCGGCCCGGGCCAGCGTGCTGCCGATGCAGAAGTGCTCCCCGGCGGCCAGGGCGATGTGCCGGTTCGGGCTGCGGGTGATGTCGAAGAGGTACGGATCGGTGAACACGTCCTCGTCGCGGTTGGCCGAGGGCAGCCACAGGACGACGCGGTCGCCGGCCTCGATCCTCGTGCCCCGGATCTCCGCGGAGCGGGTGGCGACCCGCATGCTGTGCGTCGCGCTGGAGGTCCAGCGCAGGATCTCCTCGATCGCGCCGGGCATCAGGTTC
Organism: Streptomyces sp. NPDC046557; assembly: GCF_040645975.1. Taxonomy (NCBI): domain Bacteria; kingdom Bacillati; phylum Actinomycetota; class Actinomycetes; order Kitasatosporales; family Streptomycetaceae; genus Streptomyces; species Streptomyces sp. NPDC046557. Next base: position 7,221 of record NZ_JBEYZH010000030.1, on the reverse strand, counting down.
CGGTCGGCGGCCAGCCGCTGCCACTGCTGCGGGTGCTCCAGGAAGGCCTGCATGCCCCCGATCAGGGCCAGCCGGCCGTTCTCGGTGGCCCCGATGAGGTTCTCGCAGTTGAAGACCGCCTCCTCCTCGGTCAGCAGCTCACCGTGCACGGTGCCGTTGACGAGGGCGCTCACCAGGTCGTCGGTCGGCTCCTCCATCCGCTGGTAGAGCAGCTCCATGAAGTACTCGACGAGCAGGGGGTGCGAGACCAGCGACGTATGGGCCTCGAACGCCTCGTTCGTCCACCGGTACAGGTCTTCGTGGTCCCGCTCGGGGATGCCCAGGATGTGGCAGATCACCGACAGCGACAGCCGCCCCGCCACGTCGTCCGCGAAATCGCAGGTGCCCAGCGATACGGCCCGCCCGAGGACGCTGCGCGTCGCCGCCCGGATGTAGCCCTCCAGGCCCCGTACGGAGCGGGTGTTGAACCAGTCCGCCATCAGGCCGCGCAGCTGCTTGTGCCGCGGGGCGTCGGTCAGGGCGAGCGTCATGCCGCCGCCGGGGTCGTCGCCGGAGCGCAGCAGCACCCCGCGCGCCGAGCTGAAACCGGCGGCGTCCCGGTACACCGACCGGATGTCCTCGTGGCGGGTCAGCGACCAGAACGCGGGGAGTCCCGCCGCCTCGTGGCGGTGCACCGGGGAGTGCGCGCGCATCCACCGCCACACGGCGTGCGGATCACCGCTCGCGTGCAGTGCGGGGTCGGTCAGCACGGCGGGCGATACGGCGGTCGTTGTCATGGCCTGACTCCTGGGAAGAGGGTGCGTACACGCTCCGCGAAGCGCTTGGAGACCTCCCGCGCGGTGGTTTCCGCGACCGCGTCGGGCCGGAAGGCGGTGTGGACGAGCAGCCCGCCGTCGTCCGCAGGCCACAGCTCGGTGTGCAGTTCGAGGGGCAAGTCCAGATAGGGCTGCCGCAGCAATGTGGTCTTCGTCCCCACGAGTTCCAGCCTCGGCGGGACGTTGTCCTGGCAGGCGAAGAGGGTCTGGTACAGCGGGGGCCGGCCGCCGCGCGGCGGGTCCACCAGGGCCAGGACGTCCGGGAACGGCACGTCCTGCGCGGCGAAGGCGCGGGCGGTGGTCTCGGCGACCCGCGCGACCGCGGATTCGTCCCCGTCCAGGGCCGCCCCGCGCAGCCGCAGGGCCAGCATGTTGATGTGGCATCCGACGGCGCGCTCCAGCTCCGCGCCGTCGCGCTGGGCGACGGGGACGCCGACGGCGAAGTCCCGCTGCCCGGTCGCCTCCGACAGGCTCGCCGCCCACAGGGAGAGAAGGACCACGAAGCGGGTGACCCCCGCGGCGGCGGCCGCGGCGTCGGCCGCGGCCAGCGCCCCGGCGTCCAGTACGGTCTCCACGAGACCCGGCGTCCCCGCCTCGCGCGGCTCGGGACCGACCGGCCAGCTCATCGGCGGTACGTCCGTCAACTCGCTCCGCAGGAAGGCGTGGTGGGTGTGTGCCGCAGCCTCCCGCAGGTGCGCCCCACGCTCCCGGTGCACCGCCGCCAGCGTCGGACGGGGGGCCAGTACGGGGGTACCGGAGGCCACCGCCGTGCGGTACGCCGTGCTCAGGTCCTCGGCGAGGACCCCCTCGGACCAGCCGTCGAAGGCGACGTGGTGCACCACGCAGCCGAAGACCGCGGCGTCCGCGTCCGGGTCCGGGCCGGTGACGGGGACCAGGACGGTGCGCCAGACTTCACCGACGTCCGGGGCCAGCTCCCCTGCGAGCTCGGCGCGGGCCGCGCGGGCCGCCGCGGCGACGGACTCCCGGGGGGCCAGCACTTCCAGGGGCGGCGGGGGGATGTCCACGACCTCCGCGGCGGGCCGCGGGTCGAGCACGTACGCGGCCCGCAGGGACTCGTGGCCCCGGTGCACCTCGGCGACGGCCGCCTCCAGCGCGGCGCGGTCCAGCGCGCCTTCGACCACCCAGGTCAGCAGACAGTGCCCCGTACGGTCTGCCGGATCCAGCAGCTGCGGGGTGAGGTGGACCAGTTGCATGGCCGACAGCGGAGTGCCGGCGGAGCCCCCGGCCGAGGCATGGCCGGCCGCAGCGAGCTCCGGCTGCGGCTTCGGTTCCGGCTCCGGCTCCTGCTCCGGAGCCGCGGCCAGCCGGCGGGCGAGGCCCGAGGCCGTCGGTTCCTGGTACAGCCAGGAGACGGGGACCGGCCGGGACAGCGCCGCCGCGAGCCGTGCGCAGAGCCGGCCCGCGCCGAGGGAGGTCCCGCCGAGGCGGACGAACGGCACGTCGAGGGGGACCGCGTCGAGTTCCAGGACGGAGGCGAAGCACTCCGCGACGGCCCGCAGCACGGGATCGCCCAGCTCGACGGGCCGCACGCCGGGCGGCGTCGGGTGCGCCGCCTCCCGCTGTGGGCCGGCGGGGGCGGCCGGACCGGCCGCCTCGGCCAGCGCCAGCAGGGCGCGTTCGTCCAGCTTGCCCTGCGCGGTGACCGGCAGGGCGTCGACACTGACCACAAAGGCGGGCCGCTGGTAGGCGACCAGGGCCCCGTCCAGCACGGCGAGTGCGCCGTCCAGCGGATCCCCCTGCCGCACCGGCACGCAGAACGCGACCAGTTCGCGCTCGCCGCGGGCTGCGTCACCGCGGGCCAGCACCCGGCAGTGCCGCACGGCGGGCAGGAGCTGCTCCACCTGGCGTTCGACCTCCGAAGGCTCGACGCGGTGCCCGCGGATCTTCAGCTGCCGGTCGGACCGGCCCTCGTAGTGCAGCAGGCCGTCGGGGTCCCAGCGGCCGAGGTCGCCGGTGCGGTACAGCCGTACCTCGCGGCCGTCGATCCGTACATGGGTGAACTTCTGCGCGGTCAGCGCCGCGTCGCCCAGGTAGCCGAGCGCCAGCCCGTCGCCCGCGAGGCAGATCTCCCCGGTCTCGCCCACCGCGCACGGCCTGTTCCCGTCCAGGACGTGGACCTGCGTACCGGGCACCGGGCGCCCGAGGGGAATGCCGCCGGGGAGGTCACAGTCGGCCTCCGTGACGCGGTGCGTGGTGGCGAAGACCGTGGATTCGACCGGCCCGTAGCCGTTGAGGAGCGCGATGCCGGGGTGCCGGCGCAGGAAGCGGCGGACGTGGCCGGCCGAGAGCCGCTCCCCGCCGATCGCGACCTGGCGCAGCCCTCCGAAGGCGTCCGGGGCCTCGTCCACGATCATGTTGAACAGGCTGGCGGTCAGCCAGACGGTGTCCGCGCGGCGGCGCGACACGGCCTCGCCCAGGGCCACGGGTGAGAGGTAGGGGTCCGTCACGACCACCGAGGTCCCGCCGTTCAGCAGCACCGACCACAGTTCGAGCGAGAAGGCGTCCCAGGGGGTGGCGGCGGCCAGCGGCATCACCGTGTCGGCGGTGAACTCGGCGAAGGTGCCCGGCTGGAAGAGGCGCGCGGTCGCCCGGTGCGGGCTGAGCACGCCCTTGGGCCGGCCCGTGGTCCCGGAGGTGAAGAAGACGCACGCGGGATCGCCGGCGTCGACGGCCACGGGCGTGAAGCCGGCGGGGGCTCCCGCCTCTCCGGCCGCCGCCTCTTTGGCCGAGGCCACCGCGGTGGGCGGCGACCACACGGCCGGCCCGTGGCCTTCCGGCGCGTCCCGGCCGTCGCGGGCGATGAGCAGGGGCGGCCGCAGGTCGCCCAGCACGTCCCGCAGCCGGTCCGCGGGCCACTCGGGGGCCAGCAGGGCGTAGGCCGCCCCGGCCTTCAGGACCGCGAGGAGCGCGGTGACCAACTCCGTGCTCCTGGGCAGCAGTACGGGCACCAGCGCGCCGGGGGTGACACCCGCGGCGACGAGCCCCGCGGCCCAGACGTCGGCCGTCGCGTCGAGTTCCGCGTACGTAGTGGTGCGGTCCCCCTCGACGAGGGCGACGGCCCCGGGACGCTCCGCCGCCCTGCGGGCGAACGCCTCGTGCAGTCCCCCGTCGGGCGCGGTGTTCCGCGGGCCGGCAGTCCACTTCGGGTCTGGTCGCACGCCGTCCCTCTCCCCTCTGTTCCGGTTACCCACCTGTCAGACAAGGCGATGGCAAGAACATTGCCATCAAGTTGCCTAATCTGGCAACCTTGCTGCTCCGTACTGGCGTGACACGAAGGTGGACACATGACGCGCGACCGTTCCCTCGACATAGCCGTGACCGGGATCTCCGGCCGGTTCCCCGGCTCGGCCGACCTGGCCGCGTGGTGGGATGCCCTCGTGGAGGGACGGGTCCTCACCACGCGGTACGACAAACGAAGGCTGCGCGAGGCCGGAGTGCCCCAGAGCCTGGTCGACGACCCCGAGTTCGTGCCGGTGCACGGGCACCTCCCCGACGCCGACCGCTTCGAGAACGCCCTGTTCCGGGTGAGCCCGCGCGAGGCCGAGATGATGGACCCGCAGCACCGGATGATGCTCGAATGCGCGTGGGCGGCCCTGGAGGACGCCGGGACCAGCCCCCTCGACACCCCGCTCACCACCGGCGTGTACGCCTCCGCCAGCGGCAGCGGCTACCTGCGCGCCATGCTGGCCGGCGGCGGGCTGGACCCCATGACCCTCGAGGACGCCATCCACGGCAACGAACCGGACTTCATGGCGAGCCTCATCTCCTACAAACTGAACCTGACCGGCCCCGCGGTCGCCGTCCAGACCGCCTGCTCCTCCTCCCTGGTCGCCCTCCACACCGCCGTCCAGGCGCTGCTGAACGGAGAATGCGACCAGGCCCTCGTCGTGGGCGCCGGCGTCGCCTACCCCCAGGCCGGGCACCTCCACGTGCCCGGCGGCATCCACAGCGCGGCGGGCGCCTGCCGGCCGTTCGACGAACAGGCCGACGGCGTGGTCGCGGGCTCCGGCGTGGCCTGCGTCCTCCTGCGGCGCCTGGAGGACGCGCTCGCGGACGGGGTGGAGCCGTACGGCGTCGTCCTCGGTACGGCCGTCAACAACGACGGCTCGGCCAAGGCCGGTTACTACGCCCCCTCCGCCGGGGGACAGGAAGCCGTCATCCGAGCCGCCCTGGAGGCCGCGGACGTCGACGGTGCGAGCATCGGTTACCTGGAGACGCACGGGACCGGCACCCGGGTCGGCGACCCCATCGAGTGGTCCGCGGCCTCGTCGGCCCTGCGCGCCGCGGGCGCCGCCCCCGGCCAGATCGCCGTGGGAGCGCTCAAGGCGAACACCGGCCACCTCGACAACGCCGCCGGGCTCGCCGGACTGATCAAGGCGCTGTTCGTCGTGCGCGAGGGCGTCGTCCCGCCCGTCGCCGGATTCACCCGGCTCAACCCCCTGCTGGACACGGAGGACTCGCCGCTGTACGTCCCCTCCGCCGCGGCGCCGTGGTCAGGCCCCGAGCCGAGGCGGGCCGGGGTCAGCTCCTTCGGGGTGGGCGGCACCAACGCGCACGCCGTCGTCGAGGCACCGCCCGCCCCCGCGCCCCGGTCCGAAGGACAGGACCGGCCGCGGGCCGGGTACCTCGCCCTGCTCTCCGCCGCGGACGGCGAGGCCCTCGCGCGCTCCGCCGACCGTCTCGGCCGCCACCTGCTCGCCCTGGCGCCGGAGGCGGCCGACGTCACCCGCACCCTTGCCACGGGCCGGGCCGCCCTGCCCGAACGCCTCGCCGTCGCGGGCCGCAACACCGCGGACCTCGCCGCCCGCCTCACCGCCGGTGCCACCGCCGGCGCCGGGATCGTGCGCGGCCGCGTCCCCGAGAGCGGCGCCGCCCCCCTCGTCCTCGCCTTCCCCGGCCAGGGAGCCCAGCGACCGGGCATGGCACTGCCGTTCGCCGAGGCCCTGCCCGGCTTCGCCGAGGCCCTCGCCGCGTGCCTCGGCACCTTCGAGCCCGCCCTGGCCGCCGAGCTCGAACACGCCCTGCACGACCCCGCGTTCCCCGAGGAGGAGCTCGCCCGGACCCGGCTGGCCCAGCCCGCCCTCTTCGCGGTCGAGTACGCCGTCGCCGCCGCGCTGCGCGGACTCGGCCTGGTCCCGCAGGCGGTGATCGGCCACAGCCTCGGCGAGGTCACCGCGGCCTGCGTGGCCGGCGTACTGGAACTGCCCGACGCCGCCCGGTTCGTGACGCTGCGCGGGCGCGCCATGCAGGACTGCCCGGAGGGCGCCATGCTGGCCCTCGGCTGCGGCGAGGACGCGGCCCGGGAACTGCTGGCCGCCGGCGGCCTGCCACTGGAGCTCGCGGCCGTCAACTCCCCGGACGCCGCCGTGGTGGCCGGCACCCCCGAGGCGGTCGCGGAATTCGACACCTGGCTCGACGGGCGCGTCGCCACCCACCGGCTGCGCACCACGCGGGCCTTCCACTCGGCCCTCGTCGAGCCGGCCCTACCGCTGCTCACCGCGGAGCTGTCCCGGACCGCCGTGCACCCGCCGGCGCTCCCGTGGGCCGCCAACGACGGCCGGCTCCTGCTGCCCGGCACCGAGGTCGCCGCGGACTCCTTCGCGGCCGCCGCCCGCAACCCCGTCCGGTTCACCCGGGCCCTGGACGCCCTCGCCCGGCACCTGCCCGGCGCGCTGGTCGTGGAGGCCGGTCCCGGCCGTACGCTGTCGGCCCTGGCGGAGGCCGCGGACCTGACCGCCGTCCCGCTCGCCGCCGGCCGCGCCGCCCGCGCCGAGGACGTCCTCGAAGCGCTGGGTGCGCTCTGGACCATGGGCCAGCCGCTCGCCGCCGACCGCCTGTGCGCGGAGGGCCGCCCCGTACGCCTGCCCGGCTACTCCTTCGCGGGGCCGCGCCGGACCGCCCCCGAGGCCGCGGCGCGGCCGGACGGCCCCCGCCGCCTCGCGGGCGCCCCCGGGCCGGCCGCCCCACAGGCGCAGTCCACCGGTGCCGGCGAGCAGCCTGCGGACCCCGCCCCCCTCGACGTGCCCGCCCTCGTCACCGGGCTCTGGGCGGAGCTGCTCGGCCATCAGGAGATCGCCGCGGCCGCCGACTTCTTCGCACTCGGCGGCGACTCCCTGCTCGTCACCCGCCTCGCGCGCAGGCTCGGCGCGGCGCTCGGCGTCCGCGTCCCGATCCGCGAACTGCTCCTCGCCCGTACGCTGGAGCGCCAGACGGAGGTCGTCGCCGCGCTCGCCGACCGGGCGCCGGCCGCCGCCGCGACCGGCTGACCTTACGGCGAACGCCGGAACGCCCCGCACACGAGGCGGCTTGGAGCTCGTCGAAAGACATGGTTGTCCTGAAGGTTGGCGAAGACATGGGTGATCGACCCCTGACCTCGCCGTACGCG
>NZ_JBEYZH010000029.1:0-65225 GCF_040645975.1 Streptomyces sp. NPDC046557 | reverse complement strand
GGGCCGGTGGCAGCAACGGGGCCACCCGCTCCCACAGGTCGTCCGGAACAAGATCAGCACGCACCCGGACACCCTGCCGACCGAGATCGTCGAGCACAAGACCCGCAGCTCAACTCATTCTGAAACGATCAGTAAGGGCCGGTTCACCGGCTCACTCGGCGGGCGCGGCATCGGCAGCGGGGGAGCCGCAGGCCACCGCGGGTGGGTCAGAGGATCTCGGTGTCGTAGAAGCAGAGGTGGCCCTTGATCGCGGCGACGTCCGGCTTGGGGTCCGCGTATGCCCAGACGAGGTCGGTGGCCCCGGCTACGGACCAGTAGCCGGCGTCACCCTTGAACGGGCAGTAAGTAGTGGTGTCGGAGGGGGTCAGCAGGTCGGTGCGCACGTCCTCGGGTGGCAGGTAGTACCGCGGGGGGCAACCCGTCTCGCGCAGCACCAAGGGGCGCCGACTTTCGGCCAGCACCTGTCCGTCCTTCACGACGCGAACGTGCTCGGTGCCCTGTTCAATGGTGATGTCGTGTCCATGAGTCATACGCTCCTCAGCGCGCCTGACCGGGGAATTCTTCCCGCGATCCCTGCCGGGCGTCGTGGAACATCCGTCCTTGGGACAGACCAGGGGGTCGCCCGGGATTTCGGCAGCCCGACGGATCCCGGCCTCCTCAACCGGGCGGCGAACGCGCCGCACAATTCCCCGCGCCCCCGAAACCCCCTCTACCGCGTTCAGCGGCACGAAACATCGCCCTCTCCCGGCTCGCCGCACACGTCAAGCTCTACTACGAAGGCACCGCCATGCCCCGCGAGCGCCGCGCCCCCCATTCAAGCAGCGCAACCGAGTAGGAGCTGCCATGCAGATCGTTGTCGCTGGTCAGGGCTACGTAGGGCTCCCCCTGGCCGTGCGCGCCGCGGACGGACGGCCCCATGCAGCGAGGAGTATCTCCCAGGTGTCATCGACGGCCCGTCTGATAGGCCGCTTGTGAGTGGTCTGGGACGAGCCGAGCTCGTCGGGAGGGTCTTGCCAGGTCGAGCTGGTGCGGTACTTCCACGCGGTGGCCTCAAGAGTGCGGCGGTGGTCGGTCCATCGCCGCCTGCGGACCGGATCGGCCGGAATCAGGGGCTCGTTCCGGTCCCACATCGCATCGGTGATCACTGATCGGACAGATATATCCGATCAACTGACCAAACCATCAAAGAGACACGCGCAAGCCGGGACACCCCAGCCGGCCGCTCGCGCGGAGCAGTCGGGCGCTGTTCAGATCGTGACCGGGCCGTGGGCGGTGGCGAACTCGACCAAGACCAGGCCCGGTTCCTCATCCTCGACCCAGGTGACGTCGATCTGGTCGAGGGGGTGGTCGGCCGGTTCGCCGAGGAATTCAGCGATGGAGGCGGCGTCGCCGGCGATGGAGACCCCATGGATGGTGGTGGAGGTGCGCGGGTCAGCGCTCGGGCGTTCCTCGTTGCGGACCAACCACTGCAGGAAGTAAGGCAGTTGCGGGTCCTCCAACAGTTCCAGCAGGCCGATCTGCTTCCACCTCAGGTCGAACCCGTCGGGGCGGACACGGTGGCCCTCGGCCGAGGTGCGGCCAAGGCGGGCCTCGACTGGGGCGATGTCGTCGACGGAGACCACCCAACCGAGCCAACCGCCGCCCTCGGCGGCGCGGCGCGCGACCGCCTGGCCGAAGGGTGCGCGGTCGGCGGCGGGGTGGTCGAGTGTGGTGACGACCTCGACGTAGGTGCCGCCGCTCAGCGGGAGAATGAAATTGCGGGTGCCGAATCGCGGGTGCACGCCCCCGTCGACGAACCCGGCGCCGAGGGCTGATCCGATCCACTGGACGGTCGAGACGAAGCTGTCGCGGGCCACCGCATAGGACACGTGATCAAGTCGCACTGCGGCATCATCACCCGACAACTCGCACAAATCCCGACGCCACGCCAGCCGCCCCGGCCACGTCCGCCGTGGATTCAGCCGTGGAGCGGACCGATCATCGTCATCCCGGCGGAGGAGGCCCGGTCGAAGTCAGGCAGCAGCGCTGCCGCCTCGTCGAGGCCCACGACCCGCTCGATCAGCCGCTGTGGGCAAGCGCTGCTTCCACAGGATTTCGATCCGCATGCAGCACCATGCGCACGGCATTTCCAAGAGACAGGATCTGGTCGGTCAGCACAGCGGGTGCTGCCAGCACAGCGCCGAGGAGTCGCCGATCCAGTAGGTATGGGAGCGCTCGGTCACGCGGAGCTGAACCTCGGCGATAGCGGGCCGGCCGGCATCGCGCCAACGGCACAGCGCCCCCTCGATGTCGTCCCACAGGGCGACGGGGCCGCCTTGGCGTACGACCCAGTCCCCGCCTGACTGCACCAGTTCGGCGAATGCCTCCCGGTCCGGGTCGAAGAGGTAGACGAGGGCCCCACCGTCGCCGGCCCCAACCCGCAGGACTTGGGCCGTCGGGGCTTCCAGATGGGCCAGGAAGGCCGGCATCGGCTCATCGAGGTCGGTCGGGGCGATAAGGGCGCGCCGCTCAGTGTCCGGGTACGCCACGCGGGAGGACAGGTCTCCGGCGATCGCGGTGACGGCCTGCGAGCGTGCCTGCATGAAGTTGGCGTGGGCGACGAACCGCCCGTCGGCCGTCCCGTCGTCGTTCACGGTAACCTTGGCGAGGCCAGTCCCGGTGAGCAGTGATCCGACGGTGGCGAGGATGACGCCGCCCGGGCGCGTCTGTCGCACCCACGTGTAGGGGATGCGGCGGACCCCGCACGTGGCGATCACCCTGTCGTACGGGGCGCGGCAGGGCAGGCCCAGGAGGGCGTCCCCGGTGACGGTCCAGGTGGAATACCCGATCGCTTCCAGGGCTGCGTCCGCGCGGGCGGCGACCTCGGGGTCCACCTCGATCGTGGTGACGTTGTCCTCGCCCAGGCGGTGGCACATCAGGGCGGTGGAGTAGCCGGTCCCGGTGCCGATCTCCAGCACACGGTGCCCGTCCTCGACCCCCAGTTCCTCGATCATCTCCAACACCAGCTGCGGAACGGTGGACGACGAGGTCGGGATGCCGGGCACCGGGCCCGATGCCTGGTTGGCGGTGAGCTGATTGTCGAGCTGCGTGACGAGTGACTCATCGCAGTACGCGGTCCTGGTCCACTCCGCGGGGTCGGTGTTGGCGGCGGTCATCGGCCGCCAGAGATCGTTACCGGCGGGCAGGAAGACCCCCGGGTTCAGAAACAGCTCACGGGGGACCGCTTCTACGGCCTTCCGCCACGCCGGTGTCCGGATGGCGCCGGCGGCTTCGAGCCGATCGGCGAGAGCTTGTCGTTCGAGGCTGGTTTCAATCACGGGTGCTTCCTCCTTGGGCGAGTAGGTCAGCGAAGGCGGCTGACATGGGCATACCGGTGTTCTCCTCCAGCCAGCCCCACTGACCGTTGGGGTTCAGTTCCAGGAACCAGTACGTGCCAGCGCGGTCGACCGCGAGGTCAAAGCTCCCAGACACGAGGCCGAAGGTGTCGAGGAAAGTGCATAGAGCCGCTTCCAGGGGGGTGGGCAGGCTGATGACCGAATACGCCAGGGCGGAGTAGTCCCGCCGCCAGTCCAGGAGGTCGGACTCGATGCGCACGGCGAAGACGTGGTAGCCGACGATCAGAACCCGGACGTCGTACGCCTTCTCGACCCGCTCCTGAAAGAGGTGGGGAACGATGCGGACCCGGTCATCGATCTCGTCCGCAGTGACCTGCTCCGCCCACGACACGACGGGAGCGCCGTCGCGCTGGTAGAACGTTGCCCGCAACGTCTTGTGGATCACGGCGGCGTGAGCGGCGACGAACGCGCGTGCCTCGGTCGGGTCGTTGGTGATGAGCGTGGCTGGCACGGCGAGACCAAGCCGCTCGGCATGCGCAAGCTGGTGCGGCTTGTAGTCGGCCTCGGCGTTCCTGAAAGGGTGATTCACCCACAGGGGGCTGGCGAGGGCGTGCAGGACACCGCCGAGTCCGTACCGCGTCTGGGCCGCAGCGAACCGAGCGTCGTCCGGACTCAAATGCGGGAACGTCGGCCAGGTGGGCCGGCGCCAGTACACGGACCGTACCTCATCCAGACGGGCGTCTCTGGACGGCGTGAGCATCCGCCCGGCCGCGTGGGCCGGGCGGATGCCGTACCGAGCCGAGACCGTCAAGCCGTCGCAGATGTCGGCGGGATTGAACCTGATCACCGGCACACTGCGCCGGTTCAGTTCGGTGATGACCATGTCCGCGGTGACGTCGTCAGCCTCGGTGGCCACCAGGACGGGCCTCTCCTCGGTCGCACTCATCAGTCCTGCTGGCTGTCCTGGTCACTGCCCTGGTCGCCGGTCCCCTGACCCCCGTCAGGACTGGTCGAGGTTGTAGTGCCCGTGCCGCTGCTGGTGCCGTGCTGGCCCATCTCGACCACCCGGCCGTGCCGGTCGCGGCGGACACCGAGCTGGGTACCGGGGTCGATCGTGACGAAGGCGTGCGGGAGCTGCACGGTGGACGTGTAGGGGCTGAGTCGGCTACTGCCCCACGGGGCGACAGGCGCATAGGAGGTGGCGGACATGGGACTCCCATCGGTTGATGAACCCGATCCCGGGCGGGACCGGGAGTCAGTGGGTGCCGACGACGATCACGGCGAGGACGCTGAGCACGATCACGACGTATAGGAACTGGCGCGCGAACCCGCTCACCGGGCGCCAGCCCGGAATGCGGGCCGGCATGCGGGGTCGCCCGCATCGTGTGCCCAATCGTTCGGGCGCGCCCCGGGGGCCGAGTGCCGGACGATCTCGTGACCGCCGCCCGTGATGGGCCTGTCGCAACGGCAGCAGATCCGGCCAGCGGTGCCGCTCATGCCCGGGACCAGCTTCGCCGGGTGAGCGGTGAACTCGCGGCCGTCACTGCCGCGCACGTACGCCGTGGTGGCGAACCTCGTGAGACCGGCGAGCTGGCCGACAGGCTGTCCTGGGGCGACATCTTCAGCACCGATGTCTACAAGCCGGACTACAGCCCGCAGTCGGTTATCAAGAGCAACGAGGACATCGAGAAGATCTGGTCCGACACCAAGGACACAGTGACCTCGACGGGGAAGGTCCGCTCGATGAAGGACCTGCTCGAACAAGCCCAGAGCTATGGAGCGCAAGGCTGATGGGCTGGGGCGATTACATACCGGACTCCTTCGAGGACGCTGCCGAGGAGACCGCGGAGAAGCTCGGCGCCGTCGTCCAATGGGGCGGGAACAAGGTCGCCGACCTTGCCGACGACGTCGGCCTCGACGACGCCGGGGACTGGATCCGCGACAAGAGCCGCTCCGCCGCCAACCAACTCGGCGCGAATGTCGCCGAACTCGAACTCGGCCAAACCGAGGATCCGAAGAAGCTGGTCTACGGCAGCGTCGCGAAGATCCGCGCACAGGTCTCACACCTGAACGATTTCCAGACGGCGTTCGAGTCGGTCGGCAACGGCCTGAAGACCATGACCGATCCCGACGGCTTGAAGGGCAAAGCGGCGGAAGCATTCGCCAAAGCGGTGGCCAAGCAGCCGCCGCGCTGGTTCAAGGCGGCGGACGCGTTCGGGAAGGCCGCGGACGCCATGGGCCGCTTCGCCGAGACCGTCGAATGGGCCCAGGCCAGGGCCAAGGAGGCCCTGGAGGACTACAACCAGGCCAAAAAGGCATCCCAGGACGCCTACAACGCCCACAAGAAACTCGTCGACACCTACAACGACGCCATCCGGGCCAAGCGGGACCACCTGCCACCGCGCCCTTCCGAAACCTACGACGACCCCGGTCCAGCCATGGCCACCGCCGCGCAGGACAAACTCGACAACGCCCGCAAGCAGCGAAACGAGCAGGCCCAAGCCGCCGCCGTGGCCGTCCGCGCGGCCCGCGACGCCGCCCCACCCAAGCCCTCCTACACCGAACAGTTCAAAAACGGCCTGGTCTACAACAGCCTTGCCATGACTCACTTGGCGGGCGGCGTGATCAAGGGCACCGCCGGCACGCTGGACTTCGCCCGGGGCCTGAACCCGTACGACCCCTACAACCTCACCCACCCCGCCGAGTACGCGACGAGCCTCAACTCGACGGCCGCAGGCCTGGTCACCACGATCAACGACCCGTGGGGCGCCGGCAAGCAGTTCCTCGACGAGTTCATGAAGGACTCCAACGAAGGCATCGGCAAGATGCTTCCGCAGCTCATCGGCTCCAAGGGACTCGATGCCTTCAAAGAGGCCGGTTCCGTTGCCAAACCCCTCAATGACGTCAAGCACCTCGACGACGCAAAAGGCCCCGGCCGGCGTGCGAATGACGCGGACGGCCCGCACAAGGGTGAGCGACCCGACTACGAGAAGCGGGTCGACGGGACTGACCCGGTCGACCTGGCCACCGGCCGGATGTTCCTGCCGCAGACCGATATCGTGCTGCCCGGAACTTTGCCGCTGGCGTTCACCCGACGCGCGGAGTCGGGATACACCTGCGGCCGCTGGTTCGGCCCGACATGGGCATCAACGATCGACCAGCACCTGGAGATCGATGCCGAAGGCGCCGTGCTCGTCACCGAGGACGGCCTTATCGTGGCGTATCCGCATCCGGCCCCTGGCGTCGCAGTCCTACCACTGTCCGCCTCCGCGCCACCCTGCCCCCTGGAACGCACCCCGGACGGCGATTGGACGCTCACCGACCCCAACACTGGGCACGTCCGCCGTTTCGCCCCGGCCGCCGGCGATCCGGACGGCGACGGCATCGCCCCGATCGCGCAACTCGACGACCGCAACGGTAACCTCGTCACCTTCGAGTACGACGAACACGGCACCCCGCTCGGAATCACCCACTCCGGCGGCTATCGACTCAGGTTCGATAACGCCGACGGCCGCATCACCGCCCTCTACCTCCACGGCGGCCCGCGCGTCCTTGGCTACGGGTACACCGAGGGGAACCTTACGGAGGTCATCAACTCTTCCGGACTTCCGCTGCGCTTCACCTACGACGACCGCGCTCGCATCACCTCTTGGACCGACACCAACGACCGGTCCTACACGTACGTGTACGACGAGCAGAACCGTTGCATCGCAGAGGGAGGCGACGAGGGGCACATGGTGTTGCGCCTGGCCTACGACGCCGTCGACGAGGCGACGGGCCACCACGTGACTGAAGCCGTTACGGGCGAGGGCCATACTCGCCGGTACCTCGTCGATGAAACCTACCGGATCGTGGCTGACATCGATCCGCTCGGCCACATCACTCGCTATGCGCGCGACCGCCGCAACCGGCTCCTCGCTCGGACGGATCCGCTCGGGCGCACTACCACGTACGGTTATGACGAAGACGGCAACCTGGTCAGTATCGTGCGTGCCGACGGTCGCGAAAGTACAGCGCGACACAACGAGCTCGGCCTGCCTGTCCACATCAGGCGGGGCGACGGCCAAGTTGTCCGGTACACCTATGACGACCACGCGAACGGTGTCTCGACCACCGACTCGCTGGGCAGGACCACCCGCGCCACCTACGACGAGGCAGGTGGTCTCACCTCCGTCACCGACCCCCTCGGCAACACGACCAGCATCCGCTGTGACCGCGCCGGGCTTCCCGTAGAGGTCACAGATCCGCTCGGTGCCACCACTTACTTCGTACGGGATGCCTTCGGCCGTCCCACCGCCATCACCGACGCTGCGGGTGCCACCACGCACCTGCAGTGGACCGTCGAAGGCCGACTCGCCCGTCGCACTCACGCGGATGGCGCCGTCGAAAGGTGGGCGTGGGACGGAGAGGGGAGCTGCACCAGCCACACCGACCGACTCGGCGGGGTCACCCGTTTCGAGTACACCGAGTTTGATGTGCTTACAGCCCGCACGGGACCTGACGGCGTCCGCCATGCCTTCCGCCACGATGCCGAACTGCGCCTGACGGAGGTTACCAATCCGCAGGGCATGACCTCGAGCTACGCCTACGACCCAGCCGGACGCCTCACCTCCGAGACGGACTTCGACGACCGTACGATCACCTACACCTACGAGCCCACTGGAACTCTCGCTTCCCGCACCAACGGTTGGGCCAGACAATCACGTTCGAACGCAACGCACTCGATCAGATCATCCGCAAGGACGCGGACGGCAGCGCTACCACCTACGCCTACGACCTCACGGACCAGCTCGCCCACGCACAAGGCCCCGACGGGACGACGGTCACCCTGCTGCGCGACCGCGAGGGCAGAGTCCTGGAGGAGACCGTCAGCGGTCGCAGGCTGACCTACACCTATGACGATTTGGGGCGGCGTACTGGCCGCACGACGCCGACCGGCGCGACATCGACGTGGAGTTACGACGGCGCCGGTCGCCGCATGGCGATGACCACTGCCGGCCGCCGCATGGAGTTCACCTACGACACGGCGGGCCGCGAGGTGACGCGCCGAATCGGTGACTCCCTCGTCTTGGACCACGCCTTCGACTCCGCCGGGCGCCTCACGGCCCAGACCGTAACCGGCCGGGCTGACGTCCGCGTACGGCACCGCAACTACAGCTATCGGGCCGACGGCCACCTCACTGCGGTCGACGACATAGCAGGCGGACGGCAGGAGTACGAGCTTGACCCGGCCGGTCGGGTCACTGCGGTCCACGCAGTCGGCTGGAGCGAGACCTACGCCTACGACCAGGCCGGAAACCAGACGTTCGCCTCCTGGCCGACGGACCATCCCGGCAGCGAGACGATCGGTGAGCGCACCTACGAGAGCAACCGGATCACGCGAGCGGGTGCCGTGCGCTACGAGCATGACCGGCTTGGCCGCGTCACCGTGCGGCGCAAGACCCGTCTCTCCCGGCAACCGGACATATGGCGCTACGTATGGGACGCCGAGGACCGTCTCATCACGGCGAGCACTCCCGACGGCACCCTGTGGCGCTACCTCTACGACCCCTTCGGGCGCCGCATGGCAAAGCTGCGTCTGGCAGCGGATGGCCAGAGCGTTGAGGAACGGATCGACTTCACCTGGGACGGGAACACACTATGCGAGCAGACCAGTAGCTCCAGCGCGCAACCGCACCTCGTCGTCATCACCTGGGACCACCAGGACATCCGCCCCATAGCCCAGACGGAACGCATCCTCGACGCGTCGCGGGAAGAGGTGGATTCCCGCTTCTTCGCAATCGTCACCGACCTGATAGGACCCCCCACCGAGCTGATCGACGAGTCCGGCGACGTGGCATGGCACACCCGTTCCACGCTGTGGGGCCTCACCACCTGGGCAGCGAACAGTACCGCCTACACCGCTCTCCGCTTCCCGGGCCAGTACGCCGACCTGGAGACCGGCCTCCACTACAACTACTTCCGCCACTACGACCCCGAGAACGCCCGCTATCTCACCTCGGACCCTCTCGGCCTCACCCCGGCGCCGAACCCCTTCACCTATGTGGCGAACCCGCACGCTTGGACGGACTACCTGGGACTGGCCCCGGACTACGTCCCGATCTACCGCACACCCAAGGGGGCCCATGCCCAGTACGAGCTGGACCACGGGCCGAATCCTGCCAACCATCAGCCAGGGGTGGACATCGGTGGTGGAGTCATCTCGGACGGCAAGATCTACTTTGGTGAACATGCTGTGGCTGCCGAGTACGCTGGTCCGACAGGAGTGAACTTCGCCAGAGGAATGGTCAAATACGAAATGCACCCGTCATTCCTTGAAGAATTTGGCGGCCACGCAAAAATCCATGACACCAAGGGGCCTGGTGGCCAGCCACGGATCGAATTTGAGATACCGGTAGAGAAACTCGACCGCTTTAATGAACTGACACTTAATCGCAGTTGGGTTAGGATATTTGGAGGGCCGAAGTGACATTTCACCAGCATCAGGAACTTGACGTGACGATCACCGGAGTCGCCTCCGTCGGTTCGAGGGTGGAAGTGGATGGATCTGAGGGAGTATTCGGGTTCATTGACCAGGTGAAGCACCCGTCATGGTGGGATGAAAACGTGGCGCCGCCGCAGGCAGGGGACAAGCTCCACGTCTGTGTTCTGGACCCAACCCGAGAGCCGTATCCTCGTTTCAGCGCGCTGCAGGACGACATTGACATCGCCCGGCACCTGCGAGGTGATGCATAGAGTTCGCGGTGTGGCCCGGCGACACCCCGTAAGAGGTACGCGGCGGGGTACTGGGCTGGGCGATCCTCCCAACTCGTGCCTCGGGCTCAAGGCGAAGGAGTACCGGGCCCGCCCTCGGGGTGGCTGAGAAGCGGGCCTGGGCCGGCCGCGTGGCGGCCTGGGATAGCGGGGGAGAGATAGCCGCGCTCGCGGGCTGCCTTGATCCATGGTGCGGGCCATTCGGCGAGCCGCCGCCTGCCTCCAGGGAACCGCCGGAACCAATGCGAGCGGGCCCCTAGGCTCAGATCCCGCGCCCGCGGCATCCACGTCGCGGGACACCGGCTGGCATGAGGGGCTCGATGGCACCCACGAAAGATCGCCAGGGCAAACGAGGATCTGGCCCGGCTCATCAAACAAGCCGGGGCGAGCCACAATCCCTGGCCGCGCAGATCAACAAGATCGGGGCCGCAGCGGGTGTGCCACTCCGGTACGAGCACACCAGTGTCGCCAGATGGGTCAATCTCGGAATGATCTCCCGCGGCCGCACACCCGAATTCCTGGCCGCTGCGCTGGGCGAACGCCTCGGCAGGGCGGTAAGCGTGGACGAAATCGGTATGTACTGCAGGTCGGGCGGAAATCCTGACATGGGGTTGGATTTCGCCCGCGACCCGTCGATGCCATCCGCGTCGCCGCCACCTACTGGAGAACCGTGGACCGCTCCACGCCAGCTCATCAGCAACGGCTTCGCCATCGCAGCCTTCGGCACCCCCGTCACCCGCTGGCTCGCCAAGCCGACCGACGCCCCGACCGCGCACGAAGGCGGCCGACAGGTCGGCCGTAGCGACCTCGACGAACTGTGGAAGGCCGCCGACGAAGCCCGTCTGTGGGACTCCCGCTTCGGCGGAGGGAACTGGAAAGCCAGCTCCGTCACCGAATGTCTGCGCCTGAACGCCGCACCATTGCTGACCGGCACCTACACCGAGACCATCGGGCGCGAGCTATTCGCGGCGACCGCCGAGCTGTCCCGGGTCGTGGGCTGGTCAGCGGTCGACACCGGCCACCACGACGTCGCCCAGCGCCACTTCGTCCAAGACGGCGTCTCATTTGGGCTGTTCGATAGTCTGGTGTCGTGGGGATTGTCGAGCGGCTGGTGCCTGATGAGTTGTGGGAGTTGTTCGAGCGGGTGGTGCCGCCCGCTCCGTCGCGGCCGCAGGGCGGTGGCCGGCGGCGGTACGGCGACCGCGAAGTTCTGGCGGCGATCATCTTCGTGGCGACGTCGGGCTGCACTTGGCGGCAGTTGCCGCCGTCGTTCGGGCCCTCGGGGCCGACGGCCCACCGGCGGTTCACCGAGTGGAGCAAGGCCCGGGTGTGGGCCGAGCTCCACCGTCTGGTCCTGGACGAATTGGGCAGGCGCGGTGACCTTGACTGGTCCCGGTGCGCGATCGACTCGGTGAACATGCGCGCGATGAAAGGGGGGACCTGACGGGTCCGAATCCTGTGGATCGGGGCAAGAAAGGCTCAAAGATCCACTTGATCACCGAGCGGACCGGTCTGCCCCTGTCCATCGGTATCTCCGGCGCCAACCTCCACGACAGCCAGGCCCTCGAACCCCTCGTCCGCGGCATCCGACCGATCCGCTCCCGCCGCGGGCCCCGCCGACGTCGGCCCGCCAAACTGCACGCGGACAAGGGCTACGACTATGACCACCTGCGACGATGGTTACGCCGACGCGGCATCACCCACCGCATCGCCCGCAAAGGCATCGAGTCTTCCCAGCGGCTGGGCCGGCACCGCTGGACGATCGAACGCACCATGGCCTGGCTCGCCGGCTGCCGTCGACTGCACCGACGCTACGAACGCAAAGCCGAGCACTTCCTGGCCTTCACCAGCATCGCCTGCACTCTCATCTGCTACCGCCGACTCACCAAATGAGACCATCTCTTAGCCCCTGCGGTGTGCGAGCTACGGCAGTGGCCAATTCGTGCAGGCGGAAGGGGGCTGGACATTTACACCTCAAGCTTTCGGTGCCCTTGTCGGCGAGATTGCCCCTTTACTTCCAGCCGAGAGTGCAGCGATCTTCCTCCTCTTGAGGGGGCTCTGCGCGGTCCGGGCCTTTGTGGCACGCGGATCTTACCGACCCGAGTGTGAGAGACGCGTCATCGGCTGGAGCTGTAGAGGCGATCACGACGTTCACCCGCGCACTGACCCCGCCTCCAGCCACGCACCTCGTCAGGAATTGACGGCTCGCTTTGTCTTCGCTGGCACAGTCCGCGGCACACGACGACGACTGGCGGGTCGGTCAAGGAACCGAAGCCAAGGAGTCAGGAGTCTCGCTCCGTGTGGCGCTGCCGCATGTCCTTCACGAGTGTATACACGGCACTTACGAGAACCACAGATCCAAGCACAAGCCAAAGGACGGATCCTCCGGAACGATACACTTGCATGCTAGCTATGAGGAAGATCGAGCTGGCAAGGATACCGAAGGCTGAGATTGCAACACTGATGCGGTTAGTCACGCATACATCATCAACGACATTGTCGGGCGATGGAAGCGATCCGACCCAGCCGCCTCCTGTTGGTCGCCTGCCTGCGTCAAGGCTTGCGTCTCGCCCGCGACCACCGCCTCACCGACCTGGGCTGGCTCACCACCACCCCCGCCTACGCCTACACCGACGACTCCGTCTGGGAGCCCCTCGGGCCGCCGCCTGCCGGCGCATACTGCGTCGTGGCTCCTGCCCGGTCCCGACGGCCCCCGCCTGCAGCGCGCCGCGCAGCGCACGGTGACGCTGCGACAGACGGACGGGCTCCTCGCTGATCTGCGGCGCCCGCCCATCGACGTGAGCGTCGTCCAGTACACCGCTGAGGGTTTGACCGGCCGCGGGCCCGTCGGTATGGCTCGCCACGATCATGGCGCCCGGCGAGAGCGCCCGGCTGATGGGGTGGCCTCCCCCCTGGGAACACGGCAGCCCGCTGCAGAACCTGGTGCTCCAGCTGCTGTCCTCGCTCGTGGGCAAGAGCACCGACACCCAGTGACCTCACGGCCCGGCGGCTGAACAGCCGGCCAGGGTGAAATCGGGGCCCGGGCCACTTGTGGTCCGGGCCCCGATCCGTGTGCGGTCCGTGCCCACGAGCCTCGCCTCGGCGCCGCGATGTGGTTGCGGCTATCCGACTCCGGACCGCCCCAATGGGGCGATCATCGCCACCGCCGCCCCCGATCGGTGGATCGGCGAGCCCGTCCGCGTCCTCGACCTGACGCCCGGACGCTGCGACCGGATTACCCGTCGGCGCGAAGGCGGGCCTGGCGGTCCCGGACGAGGTGATGCCAGCGGCTGCGCACGGCTTCGGCCCCATCGAGCCAGTGCGCGCAGGACGGGTCGGGAAAGGGGAAGGCCGCCCATGTAGTGGGCGATGTCGGCGTAATAGCCGTAGTCGCCGGCCCGGGCGAGCTCGCGTAGCCGGTCGATGACGGCGCGGACCTTGTCGTGCTCGCCGAGGACGGCGTGGTGAAAGGCGAGAGCGAGCTCGAGAACGGCTTCGGCCGCGGTGATGCCCGCCTCCCGGATCTCGGCGAGCAGATCCCGGGCCGCTTCGAGGCCGCGCAGGGTGCCGGCGTCGCGGACGAGCCCGGCGATCCTCACGGTGAAGCCGGTGGCGCGAAGGTCGAGGCCGGTGAGGAGCTGCTCTGCGAGGTGGAGCTCGTCATCCGCGGTGCCCGAGCTTCAAACCCCGCAGGCCGGCGACGACAACGCTCCCGACACCGACGTGGTCGCACTCCTACTGCGCCAGCACAGAGACATCCGCAACCTCTTCGACGAGGTCGAGGCGACGACGGGGGAGGGACGCCGCGACGCCTTCCACCGCCTGGTGCGCCTGCTGGCCGTCCACGAGACGGCGGAGGAGGAAGTCGTCCACCCCTTGCCCGGCGCGCTCTGGCCGGCGGCCCGGAAATCGTCCAGGACCGCCTCGCGGAAGAGAAGTCCGCCAAGGAGACCTTGGCGGCGCTCGAAGACCTCGACACCCAGGACCCGGCGTTCATTCGAAGCCCTTCTGGGAGGGCAGTGCCCTCAAATACACCCCCGTCTGCTCCTGTCGGGACTCGATCGGGGAAATCGGGCGGCCCAAGGAGCGGCAGGAGCCGCCGGCCGCTGATGCGCTCTGCCGGTCCCGGGGATCAGCGCCCCGCGGAGAGAACCGGTGCCGCGGCCGTGTGGCGGGCGTAGTTTCGGCCGGTGCTGATGTACCACTGGACGGCCACCGCGGCGGCGAGGGCGAGTTCGGTCAGGTCGCCGCCGTAGTACATCAACTGGGCACCGGTATGCAGGTCCGCGGAGCCGAAGGCGGTGCCGGGGGGCGTCGAGACGTACAGGCTCTTGGCGAGGGCGGCGTGAGCGGTGCCGCCGGCCAACAGGGTGGCGCCCCGCAGGGTCAGGCCGTGTCGGTGACGGACCGGGTCGAACTGGCAGACGGCAAAAGTGAACAGCAGTCCGGCGGCCAGCACGTGCGCGTGCACGGCGATGTGCAGCAAAGGCCGCTCCGTGGCGGCCGCGAACAGGCCGGTGCGGTAGAGCAGCCACAATCCACCGAAATCGAGCAGCGCCGCCGCCGGCGGGAACACCATCCACCGCACGGGCCCGCAAAATGCCATGGCCGGCAGGCCCCGCCGTAAGGGGCTGGGCGGCAGGGTCCGCAGAACCAGGGTGAGCGGGCGAGCGAGGACGAGCAGCAGAGGGGCTGCCATGCCGACAATCAAGTGCTGCACCCCAGACGGGCAGCGGCCACCACATAGGCGGCGGCCGCGAGCAGCGCGGCCACCGCGATGACCTGTTCGGCCACACCTATGCCGGCCGGGAGGGCCGGAGCCGGGTGGATGTGTGTCGGCGTCACGACGCCAACCCCCGCCTGGGGTGGCGGCCTGCGACCACGGCGAGGACGGCGCCGATGACGAGCAGTGCGAGGCCGGCGAGGTTCCAGGCCCAGTCGTAGGGGGTGATATCCACCCCGTAGCGCACCTGATGCAGGCGCAGCAGCTTGTGGTCCACGACGCTGTCGAAGAGCTGGAAGGCGCCCAGACCGAGGAAGAAACCGGCCCACGCGTGGGCCGGGGCCAGGGCGCGGCGTCGGCGCAGATCGGCAAAGAGAACAAAGCCCGCCACCAGTGCCAGCAGTTCTCCGCTGTGCAGCAGACCGTCGGAGAACAAACCGACGCCTGTGGTGGAGCGGTCGTAGAAGTGGTGCCATCCCAGGAGCTGGTGGAAGACGATCTCATCAAAAGACGCCATCACGGCGACGCCGATCAGCGCGCACACCGCCATCGACCTGCTTGGATGTGGGCGCCATTCGGTAGACCGTCGGGCCGACTGGCTCATGTAGAGGGCTGCCTTCCGTGGGGTGCCGTTGTCCGCGGCGTACATCTACCCCACCCGGGCACGCTGAGCCGCCCAACAGCGGCATCCGGGTGAGCGGGACTGGCAACGGGATGCACCTGTCCGGCTGAGGGGCATTGCGGTGACACCCGGGGGTACCCGTCAGACATGATCAAGCGCATGTTGTGGCAGGGTCTCGTAGCCGGCACCGCCGGAGGCTTGGTGATGACGCTCGGGGAGAAGATCGAGCAGACGCTCACGGGTCGGCCCGACTCCCACGTCCCCGCGCGCGTTCTCGAGAGACTGACCGGCATGCGGGAACACGCCGGCAAGCAGCCTCTTGCCGTCAACTGGGCCATGCACTTCGGCCAAGCCGCCCTCCTCGGCGTCCTGCGCTCAGTCATGGCCAACGTCGGCCTCCGCGGGCCGGTGGCCTCGGCGCAGTTCACCATCGTCCGCCTCACCAACGACCAAATCCTGGAGAACGCCACCGGAGTCGGCGCCCCGCCCCAGACCTGGCCCCGCAGAGAGCTGGTGGTGGACCTCCTGCACAAGGCCGTATACGCCTTCGCCACCGGCGCCGTCGCCGATGCACTCGCCGCCCGCAACGGCCCCGGTCCCGGTCGACGCCATGCAGCCCTGCGCCCAGGTCGGCATGCCGGCGTCGGCCCCTTGCCCCGCAAGAACTCCTACAGCCGGTAGCCGGCGCTCAAGCCCTCTGGCAATCCGGCACCCGGTGCAGGTCGTCCCGCACCGGCCGTTGTATTGGCACCCAATAGCGAGGTGGCGGGCAGAGCGCCACAACGGACTGTCAGGAAGCGTCGACGGCCTGACATCGTAAAACGAAATACAACGCTTGCGGTTACTTTGTGTCCGCAGAGAAATGCCTGGGGCAACGTTGTGCAGTCCGCCCCGCTCCTGAAGCCGCCCGTCATTCGGAGAAGCTTTGCGCAGCACTTTCGACCGGTTTCAGCGCACCTTCGAGGAACGCGCCCAACGCCTCGGCAATGCGAAATGCGAAAGCCGTGTCCGCCCGAGGCTGCCGACGTCAGTGGGTCCGTGTTTCCCGCGGTGACCGCAAGGACGAGAAGCCGGCCGGGGAACCACCGGCTCGCCGCCGCCCGTGCGAAGAGGGCGGGGAGCGGGGCAAGAAAGAGGGCGGCGGAAGGAAAAGATCGCCGAGGACCTCGCCTGGGCCGGAGTGGGCTGGACGGGCGTGCCCCCGGGCCGACGTCCGGAGCCGCTCACGACGACCCCGCAAGTGGCTCATCCAGGCCCTCAAGGGATGGCTGCAGTCTGAAACGGCTACCCCGGATGCCCTCTGTACGGCCGCTCAGGGCATCCGTTCGGCTCTGGCTAAAAATAAGGGCCTGCCGGTGGTGAGCGTGGACGCGAAGAGGGAGCTCCTGGCCCTCCAGAATGGCGGTATCGGGGCGGCTTCCGTCGTGGGCTCGTGCGGTGAGGCTGGGGCTACAGGCCGCCGCGCTTGCTCGGGAACGACTGCAGTGTGGCCACGGTCGTGTCCGGGTGGCCTTCCTCGACCAGTTGCACGGGCTGCTCCAGCGAGTACGCGTCCCCCTTCGCCGGGTACGAGGACGTAGTGCCGCGCAGGATCATCGGGTTCTTGGAGTGGAGTACGAGGGTTGCCTGCCCGGGGCGCTCGATGGCTGCGGTGAACGTGATGACGTCGCGCTCCTCATACGTGGGCGGGTTTGCCTGGGTGAGTGTGAAGGTGCTCTGCGGGTCGGTGTCGATGTTGCTCTGCTCGAACGTGACGATGCTGGGTCCGTCGCCGTGGCCGCCAATGCCCGGCAGGTCTGCGGCGACCCGGAAGCCGACGGTACGCAGCCGCACGCTGTGGTCCGGGTCGGTCGCACTGGCCTCGACGCGTTGCTTGATGCCGCCTTGGAAGTCCAAGGAGACCAGGGCGGTGCCGATCTGGAACTGGGCGTTGGTGGCCGTCATGGAGGAAGGCACCTCCGCGCCGATGGGCGGCAGGCCGTTGGCGCGCAGGGCTGGCGCTGCCTCAGCCCCGCTGCCGGCCAGCAGGGGGCAGGCCACGAGGGTGATGGCGGACAGGCAGACGGCGAGCTTCGGGCGCAGACGGGGGAACATGCGGGGCCTCCTGGCCTTCGACGAGACGTGACAGCGGCAGCGGAGCGAGGCCGGGCACGGGCGAGCCCGAGGGGCCGGGGGTGAACCGCTCACACGCTGGGAAACGGACAGGCTGGGCCGGGGCTACGGCCACCGGAGCAAGATCACTCAGATGAGACCCCATCCGGTGTCTGGAGAAGCCACGGTCCACCTGGCCATAGCCGACCTGAGCCGCCTCACCGGCGAAGCCACCGT
The DNA here is from genome assembly GCF_040645975.1 of Streptomyces sp. NPDC046557. NCBI lineage: Bacteria > Bacillati > Actinomycetota > Actinomycetes > Kitasatosporales > Streptomycetaceae > Streptomyces > Streptomyces sp. NPDC046557. The sequence goes on along the minus strand of NZ_JBEYZH010000029.1, from coordinate 47,464 downwards.
CTCGTAGGGCGACACGACACAGCGGGATGGAGTCTTCGTTCCGGGATGAAACACGGAGAAAAATGACTTGGAGGGTGCGGTGCGCGGGGGCGGCTCGGCGCAGGGGCGTCCGGTTGGCCGTATTGGTCTTGGGGTGCCGTTTCTGGCAGGGACCGTCCACCGAGTTCTCGTTCGTGTGAACTCACCCCGGAAAAGAGTGAATTCGGAAGGTTCGTCATGATGTCTGAGCGATCATGGGGCCCTCACTCGGGGAACTCGCGAACAGGACGTCATGACGAAGTTGCAGCGCAAGATCATGGGGGCGGCCGCAACGGCCGTCCTGTTGACCGCAGGGCTCGGCGCCGCTCCTGCGCAGGCTGCACCCGAGCCTGGCAGGAAAGTCTTCGATCAGCCCGGGTACACCGAATTCACCCTCCCGCAGGGCGTGGACACGTTCACCGTGTTCCTGGTCGGCGGCGGTGGGGGTGGCGGGGGCGGTGGCATCTACGCGCTGACGTACGGCACCGGCGGCGGCGGTGGGGGTGGCGGGGCCGCAGGAATCGCGAAGTGCACCATCAGTGGCCTCGGGAGCGGGCCGAAGATCGGCGTGCGTGTCGGGGGCGCCGGCGGCGGCGGCCCCAAGGGGGTCGAAGGCCATCAGTACAAGGGAACGGGCGGTTCGGGCGGCTACGGCGGCGGGAACAACGGCAGCCCGGGCAACACGAACGACGGCGGCGGCGGGGGCGGCGGAGGCGGCGGGGGGAACTCGGCTGTGTTCACCTCACAGGCGAGCCTGCTCGGCCTGGCTGGCGGCGGCGGAGGAGGCGGCGGGGGCGGGGGCTTCGCGAAGGGCGTCGGTCCCCGGCCCGGCGGGAGCGGCGGCAGCGGAGCCGGCGGCGGCGGCAGCTCCCACACCCACGCCGGCCTCGGTGGTGCCGAAGGGCTCGGCGACCGGCCCGAGACGATCGGCGGGCACGCGGGCGGCGGCGGCGGATACTTGTGTGACGCCCCCTGGGGAATCAGCTCCGACGGGATCGGCGCAGTCGGTGGCAAGGGCGGTGACGCGAGCAACCTCGACAGCGGCGGCGGCGGTGGACGTGGCACCCTCACCGACCTCCCGGAGGAGATCCCGGCGACCGCGGGCCAGGGCGCCCCGGGCGGCGTGGGTGGCACCGACCACAAGAACGGCGAACTCGGCGGCAACGGATACGTAGTCCTGACCTGGTAAAACGCACGCACCGGCCCCCTCCGGCGCTGGCATGTCTCCGCTTTCAGCACCCCCACCCCGGCCGGCGGCCGCGGGGAACAGCGGTACAGCAATCGGCTCTGAGGTTGATCATGGTCTAGGTGGTTGGGGCTGGCTCACCGCCGGTGCCGCCGACTGGGGGCCTGTACATCCCCGTGCACCGCAACCCCGTGACCGGCGTCGTCCTGGCTGAGGTGCGGGTCACCGCACCTCAGCCAGCGGTAGACGCCAACGACCCAGCGCGGGTGCAACATCGCAGTGCAACAACGGCGCACGTTGCGTGCGTGACCTGCTGGGGAACTCCGGACCAGGCTTTCGGGACCTGTGTTGCATCACCATGTTGCAGCGTGACCGACAGCACGAGGCCCCGGGATTCTGGCCGGACTCCCGGGGCTCTTCGCGTCGGTGTTTCCAGTCCCGCACGAAAGCTGAGCGCGCACGTTGTGCTCCCGGCCTTCAGGGTGAGCGAGCCGGGATGGTATGACTACGTTGCGTGATCTTGCGTGACGGTTTAGTGCCGGGGGTGCAGTGTGACGGGGCGCTTGAGCCAGGTAGAGACGGAGCAAGGCCCGTCTTCGAGGGCTTTCCGGAGCTGAAATCGCCAGCGGTCGCCGCGCCGCCTCCCCGCTCTTCAGCCCGGCCCACTCACCGCGGGTCAGGTCCCGGCGGATCGCCCGGTGCAAGGTGGAGAGCGACGGTACCGCGGGCGCGTCCGGACTCTTGGCCGCCTGCTGCAGCAGGCGGCGTGGACCCAGGAGGCGTTCCCGCCCCACAGCGCCAGTAGCCGCCGGACCTCCGTGGTGACCGTGAAGTGCGACGATTCCACCCGCGCGAGGCGATGATCCTCCCAGGCGGAGGCGAGCCACCGCCACACCGTCCGTTCCGACTTCACCAACGCTTGTGCCACCAAGCACACGTGCGCGGCCGTCAGCTCTCCCCGCCCGTCGAGGTCCAGTAGCCGGCACATTGCCGCCCCCGCCCCGACCGGGGCTCGAATACGGCCGCCGGCCCGCCTTTGGGATCACCGCCACGCCTGCCCGGCATCATGGCTCCTTTCCATGAGCACCGGACGGCACGCTCTGCCGCCCTGCCCCCAGGTATGCCAGGCGTTCGGCATCCAACTGTCCGGTATCGGCGTACGACTGACAGCGGCCATCGCCATCCGGTACGGCCTGGGAGCGCCCCGGCGCGTGTGAGGATCAACGCCCCGGCTCGGACGAGTTCGCCCGCACCTTGCGCGGGGTCAGCCTCGCCTCGCGAGCCCTCGCGTCACGCCCGGGCACCGAGGACCCCGCACGGCTGCGGTACGACGACGTCACCGCGGTGGTCGAGGCGTTCCGCACCGCCCTCAACGCCTGCGCCGCATGCATCGACAGGACCTTCAAGCAGCCCCCACCAGCCCGCGCCGCATGATCTGCAAAGAGAACACCGCATGCTGAGGCCTGACCGCGCACTGGCAATGGGCACGAGGGACGCCGACCGTACGCCGCGCCTGGGGTGGACCGAGAGCCGGCGGGCTCGGCCACGTACGGCGTCCGCCGGCAGGGTCATGCGGCTACCGCCGTGCCCCCGCCCCCGCTACCGCGCCCAGTCCACGCCGAGTTCGGCGAGGGCTGCGAGCTGCGCCTGGTCGAGGCGGTCGCGGCGGCCCTTGACGCTCCCGATCCAGATCCCGGTGCGGTGCTCGGTCCCGTCGGACAGGACCTGCACGACGCCGCGCCCCGGCAGTCGGCCCTCCCGTGCGATGTACTGCGCGAGCGCCTCCAGACTCTTGTGGAACGCCCCGCCGCCCGTGCCCGGCCCGGAGGCCACGGCGGCCTTCGCGGGAATCTTACCTGCCCGTACGGCCTTCTGCGGCTTCACGCCCAGCTTGCCGAGCCTGCGCTGCTGCTCCTCGTTCAGTTTGCTGAAGTCGCGTCGTTGGGTGGTGAGCCAGCGTCCGACGTCCTCGCCGTGCAGGGTGACCCCGGGCACGATGTCCGCGAGCCGGCGCCGTCTGCGAGGAGCTGGGTGAGGTGAGGACGATGTGGGCGTGGTGCAGAAGCCGGTCGACGGCGGCGGTGGCCAGCGTCTCGGGCATGATCGAGTCGAAGCCTGAGGGGTACAGGTTCGAGGTGACGATCACGGACCGGCGTTCGTAGGCGGCGTCGACCGTTCGACGACCCATCGGTGGCGGCCGAGCCGCCAGGCTCATCCTTGGCCCGCTATGACGTGGTCTCCGGCACGCCGCAGCTGCTTCTCCTCGGCCGCCACGACGTCCAGGGTCGGCTGCACGCGATGGGCCGGACGGTCCCGCTGCGCCCCGGACGCGGCCCGGCAGGTCGGGGAGCACCTGCCACCTGGGCCGGCCCGGCGCATCCGCGGGCGGGGGTCCGCCGCCGGTGGGGGAAGCGCAGTGCAGGGTTGGGGGCCTTGGATAGGTCGATGTATCACCACTGATGGCTGTCTGTATATAGAACCTAACTCCATGGCCACTGCAAAGGGTGACTGTTGTGCTGTAGTGGGCCTGTCCGCCGCGACGTCGCACAACACTCCTGCCTATGCCGGGCGCTCATGCGGCTCAACTGCTTTATGGGTGCCGAGAACGGCCTGGTCCGGCATGTGGTTTTCCAGCGAGGGGACGTGGGGCAGTTGCGCACATCAGCAGGAAAACGGCGGGGTGCCCGCTGGGTTTTGGCGGGTGCCGTGGGGCTTGCCGTGTTGGCGGGGCCGGCGGCCAGTGGGGCGGCGGTGGCTGTTTCAGGGCCGGAGGTTTTGAGCTGGGGCGCGGGGGACGGCGGTCAGTTGGGTGATGGGGGCCGCGCCGACCGCTGGTCGCCGGGGCCGGTATCCGGCCTGGACGGGGGAAAGGTGAAGGAGATTTCCGCGGGCGGTACGGGAAGCGACACCTCGTTCGCCGTGGCCCGGCTGGATGACAACACGGTACGGGCCTGGGGCCATAACTCGGCCGGGCAGTTGGGCAACGGTTCTCGGCACGATCGGGCTGTGCCCGGTGTGGTGAGCGGGCTACAGGGTGTCGATGACGTGTCGGCGGGCGGCGCGCACGTTCTAGCGGTCAGCGGGGGCCGGGTGTGGGCGTGGGGCGAGAACCGGGACGGCCAGCTGGGCAACAACCGCTTTGGTGACGACAGCGCATCCCCCGTGCGGGTGCCGGGCATTGCCATGGCCCGGCAGGTGGCCGCGGGCTGCGACTTCAGTCTCGCGCTGATGGAGGACGGCACCGTGTGGTCGTGGGGCAGCGGCGTTCACGGCCAGCTCGGCACGGGTGAGCGTGCCGCGCAGAGCGTGCCGCAGGAGGTCAAGAACGTGAGCGGCGTCGCGGAGATCGCGGCGGGCTGCCACCACGGCGTTGCCCGCACCGAGGATGGCGTCGTGTGGACCTGGGGCGACAACTCCCAAGGGCAGCTCGGCGATGGCAGCGCCAAGACCAGCAGCAGCGAACCGGTCAAGGCCAGGTGGCTGAGGGACATCGACCACATCACCGCCGGTGCCGACCACACCTTCGCCATCCGCGACAACAAGACCGTCTACGGCTGGGGAAGCAACCGCTACGGGCAGTTCCTGGAACCCGAAACCGGCGACGACGCGGGACGGGCCAATCGCAACGTCCCCGTCGAGATCGAGGCGCTGGCGGGTGCCGGCGAGATTGCCGCGGGCCGCAGCCACAACCTCGCCGTCTTCGCCAAAAAGATCGTCGCCTGGGGCGCCAACGGCCAGGGCCAGCTCGGAAACGGCACGAACGCCGACCGCTTCACCTTGGTGACAGCGGTGACCGGCGACCTCCAGCACGTCGCCGCCTCGCTGGCGGGCAACTCCAGCTACGCCTACTGAGCACCCCGTCAGCACCCCGGAAAGGGACACCACCCATGAATACGAACCAGACCCACCTTCCTGCCCGCCGCCACCGCCGGCTGCGGACCGCCGGCACAGCGTCAGCGACCGCGGCCATGCTCCTCGCGGCGCTCGCGGGCGGCGCCTCCCCGTCGGCGGCCGACACCTCGCCTGATCCGTGGGTATACAGCTGGGGGCCGAATGCCTCCGGTGAACTGGGCAACGGCTCGACCGTGGCCCTGCAGACCCCGGGCCCCGTCCAGGGACTGGCCCGTCAGGACGTCAAGCAGCTCGCCGCCGGCGGCAACACAACCACCGGGCCGTTCGCGGTGGCGCTGCTGAAGAACGGCACGCTCAAGTCCTGGGGCGACAACACCCAGGGGCAGCTCGCAGACGGCACCGTCAAGGGCCGTTCCTTTCCCGCCACCGTCGTGGGCCTCAGCGGTGTCCAGGCCCTGGCTGTGGGCTGTAATCACGCGCTGGTACTGAAGAACGGGCGGGTGTGGGCCTGGGGCCGCAACGACAGCGGCCAGCTGGGCGACGGAACCACCAGCGCCAAGGACACCGGCACTCCCAAGCCCGTCGCCGTCCAAGGCCTGGACAAGGTCAAGGCCGTCGCCGCCGGCTGCCACTTCAGCATGGCGCTGCGCCAGGACGGCACCGTGTGGACCTGGGGCAGCAACGACAAGGGTCAGCTGGGTATCGGCGGCACGACGAACCGCAGTACACCCCAGCAGGTGCCGGGGCTGCCTGAGGTGATCGCGCTCGCACCGGGCAGCTCTGACGGCGCGGTGCTTACTGCCGGCCGCACCGTCAAGGCGTGGGGCCTGAACAGCAGCGGCCAGCTCGGCAACGACACCATCGTCGACAGCGGCACACCGGTCGATGTGAAGTACCTGGAAGGAGTCGAGAAGCTCGTCGCGGGAAGCAGCCACCACGTGGCGGTCCTGTCCGACGGCAGCGTCAAGGGCTGGGGCCGCAACACCGAATACGAACTCGCCGACGGTACGGCGGTCAACCGCACGACCCCTGTCCCGATCGAGGGACTGAACAACGTCCGGGACATCGCCGCGGGAAACCTGCACACGGTCGCAGTGCGCGAGGACCAATCCGTCATCGGCTGGGGCTACAACGGCTACGGGCAGCTGGGTGACGGCACGACGACCAGTGCCGTCAAGCCGGTCACCGTGCTGCCCGCCGGCAGCGGTGTCAACCGTGTGGCCGCCGGCTGCGCCGGCAACGGCACCTTCGCGTACTGACCCTGCCGCCTTTTCGAAAGGAACCCATCGTGAGTGTTCGTAGCGTCTGGGCTCGCCGGGCCCTGGCCATCACGGCCGTGATGTGTGCCGGCGCCCTCTACGCGGCGCCCCCGGCCGGGGCAGCTGCCGCGCCGGCCGCGCCGCTGCCGGTTGAGTGTGCCCCCGACGACAAGCAGTGCCAGCAGGAGCAGAAGGAAAAGGAGCAGGAGGCCAAGCGCGAGAAGGGCGAGAAGGACGCCGATTCCGGGCGGGAGCAGGTCACCAAGGACTCCGAGGCCGCGAAGAAGGACATCTCCAAGGCACAGGATCAGGTGGATTCCTGCCCGCCGCAGTCCAAGGACTGCATGAGCAAGCTCGTCGGCGACCAAGGCGAGCAGCAGCAGGGCATCGACGACACCAAGCACAAGCTGCGGGACTTCCATCCCGAGCCGCAGAACAAGGCCGACACCGCCGTGGACCACGCCTGCGCCGACTTCGCCGACACCCTGCCGCCTTCCACTGCCGGCGACCCCTCTCTCACCGACATCTGCGAGCTGATGGCCCAGTGAACAACACCCCCCGCCCCTCCCGCAGCCGCCACCCCCGACGCCCCGGCCTTGCTGCCCGCCGCCGCGCTGGCGCTGACCGCGCTCCTGCCGCCGTCCGCGGCCCTGGCCGCCAGCCCCGCCCTCACCCAGGAGACGGCGGCTCGCCCGGCCATCCCCCAGGCGCAGGCATACGACAAGAACAACAAGCCGATAGCGTCCATCGAACCGGTCGTGCGCTACTGCGCCGGCACGCCCAGCGGCTGCAACTTCAAGATCGACGCCGTGGATCAGCCGCAGCAGTTCTTCAGCACCGTGAAATCATTGGGCAACGCGGTCATCAACTGCACCAAGAACGACATCACGGTGGACCGCACGATCCAGCTGCAGACCGGTAGCCAGGACAACCTGGGCGGGGAGATCACCGGCTCCATTGCCGTGCAGGGCAGTATCAACGCCTCCGGCGAAGTCTCGGCCGGCGTCAACGGCGAAGGCCACGCCACCGCCAAGACACCCAACCTCAAGGACGGGCCGAACGCCGAGGTCGGCGCCAAGGCTGGCGCCAACGCCGCCGGCAAACTCGGCGCCCAGATCGGCCTGCAAGCCACCTTCTCCGCCGCCTTCAAAGCCCACTACTCCAAAACCTGGACCACCACACACACCGAGTCCACCAAGTACCAGATGACCGTCAAGCGCGGAGACGTACTGGTCTTCGGCGCCAGCGCCGCCATGGAACGGATCTCCGGCACCCTGACCACCAACCGCGGCCAGCGCGTCACCAACGTCATCGTCGATGGCCCCTCCACCGTCAACAGCAGCTCCTTCATCGCCCGCACCAACACCGCACCCGGCGACACCTGCGACCGCCTGCGCCCCCTGGGCCGCACCGCGGCAGACGACGACCGCTCCCTGTCTTCCCACGGCCGCTCCCTGCAGGCACCCAAGGCCCAGACCTCGGCCCCGGAGCCGGCTGGCGCCCCGTCCATGCCGGAGCCCGCGGACGGCCTGACCCAGCTCCCGGCCCGTCTCGAAGGAGAGGCAGGCAAGGCCCAGTGACCCGCTCTTCATCACCCCAGCACCGCCCAAAGAGGGCACCCGCGCTCTGCGCCGCCTTGGCCGGCACCGTACTCGCGGCGGCGGCCGCCACCGCCCCGACGGCCACCGCCGCCGAGCCCGCCCGCGACGTTCCCGTGATCAACGCGGATTTCACCGAGCCGTCCTTCACCGCCAGCGGCAGCGCAGACAAACTCAAGGGCTGGAGTGTGCAGTACCCCTACCGGCTGCTGCCCGCGGACGCCGCCCACCCCGACAACGTCCCCGCCCTGCTGCTGCGCAACAAGCGCGCCACCGACCAGAGCGTGAGTCAGCGCCTGCGCGGTGTCCGGGCCGGCGCCCAGGTCACCGTCACCTTCGACGACAACACTTTGCGCCGCAACGGCGCCTGTACCGACGCCCAGATCGCCGCCGGCCAGCCCTACACCCTCCAGGGATCCGGCGGACCACAGCAACAGTTCACCACCGATCCGAACAGCACCCTCTGGCACCGCGGCCGCACCTACACCTTCACAGCAAACGAGAACGAACCGCTCATCACCTTCGCCTCCGCCCAAACCACCGGACGCTGGGAATGCGGCCCCCTCATCGCCAAACTCCGCGCCACCCACCTACCGCCCCCAGTGGACAAAACGGTATCCAAAAACCGGCTGCCCACCCCGGAAGCGTTCGAGGGCAACGACCGCATCGACACCCGCACAGCAGCCGACCACTGCGCCAACGCCCGCAGCAACTGCACCTACACCGTCGACAACACCTACTCCTACACCTACTACGACACAGCACGCGTCATCGGCGAGACCTACCTCAACTGCACCCGCAACACCATCGGGCACGACCGCCCCGTGCACTTCACCGGACGCTCCCAGGACAACCTGAGCCAGCAAGCAGGCATCGACCGCCTGTCCAACCTCAAAGACAACCTCAACCAGCAGTTCCAAGCCGGCATCACCAACAATGGCGCCCCGCCATGGCGCTGGACCACCACCACCGACCGCAAGATCCACGAAACCATCGAAGCCGGCGAAGCCAGCTGGATCGAAGCCCAGCCAGGCCGCCAGCGCACCGACGGCTGGTCGATCAGCAACACCGACGACCCCGACAAGCAAATCCGCCTGCACGTCGTCACCGACGGACCATCCCCCCTGGTCCCCGACCGCATCTACCAGCGCACCGGCCCGATGACCACAGCTGAGCAGCAACGCTGCCGCTCCGACCGTCCCACCGCCCCCACCCCCGTGGATGCGGCCGCCCCGGCGTCAGCCACTGACCGCAACGACTGACACCTCCTCCCATCAGCCAGTGAATTGCGCATACATGCCTGAAAGCCTCTGCGGACCCGTTGCGTATGCGCAGTATCACTGGCATCGGGGGTACGGTGCCGCCGGGGCCTTGGATGGAGTCAGGCGACGTCCGGTACCGCGAGCTGGCAGACCGTTCGGTGAGGCGCCGTACCGCATCTGGGCAGTGAGGTACGGCACCTCGCCGGTCGAGGGCGCGGGGTGCCGCAGTCACGGGCCGCGCCACTCGAACCGGCCCAGACAACGTTCTCTGGGCCCTGATCCGTGATCGCGCCCCGTTCCAAGCCGTCCCAGTCCCCGCCGCAGCCGTGTGACAGGCGGTGCTTGCGGAGGTTGCCAGTTCTACCGGGTTCACCGCGCACCCCCGGCGACCTGCGGCATACGGCCCCCGTTCGGGTGAACCATTTGCAGTGCTGGCTGGGCTACGGCGGCAGGTGGTGATCAGCGGCGGCCGGCGCTGGCTAGGGTCCGTCACATGAGCCAAACGTGGCAGTACGATGTCCGAGCGGATCGCGGCTGGCAAGCGACGGACATCCGGAAGGTGGCCGATAGCAGCAAGGGCGTCAGCGTTCGCGCCGACGGTGAATGGAAGCACAGTCCCGACTGGGACGCCGTAGGCCCCGACGGGAACATCCCGGGCAAGGAAGGAGCCTTTTACCCGCATCTGGTGGCCAAGGGCCGCACTGAGTACCCCCACTCCGGCGACGATGCCTACGTCGGCAGCCTGATCGGGAAGTGGGGACCAGACGGCGGGGTGTTCCGCATCAACAAGGGCCTGGTGTTCGACTGCGGCCCCAACGTGGACACCAGCAAGACGCTCTACCTCGCCATCAACGATCGGCCCGACGAGCTTTCAGAGAACACCGGCGTCATGCACGTCTTCGCACGCATCTACAACAGCGGCGACCGCGACCAGAACTGGTACTACGACAGGATCGCCAACTGCTGGCGGAGCTCTACGAACTGACTGATGGGCGTCACGGATTCTGCATCGGCTGACGACAGCGGCGTTCACCGCGCTGTGGTGTTCTGAGCTGGGCTGGCAGGGGACGACGTGTCGCCCGCTTGCGCTGGAAGGCACCCCTGAACGCCTTCCAGATCGCCTTCGAAGGCCGACTCACCCCGGCCGCCAACTGACCCCTACAAAAAACTGGATCAGCCGTCTACTGGACACACCCACCGCCGGCCGCCGGCCTGGTTGGCGAGGCGTGTCAGCCGGGCATGCCCAAAGCGGTGTCCGGGCCGCAGTACGGACAGGGTTCCACGCCGTCGGCGAGCATGCGGCGGGCTTGGTCGCGGTCGATTGGCTTTCCCTTCCCCATCCCGCAGGCGCCGAGGTGAACTCGTAGCGCCTGAGGGCCTCCGGCGGTACGGATGGCTTCTGCTTTCCAGTCCGGGGGAGGCGGCAGCGGTAGCCGGCTCTGCTCCTCGGCGAGGTCGGCTTCGAGTGCGGCGATGGTGCGTGCGACCTGGTGTTGCTGCCAGGTCAGCCAGGCTTGGACGGCCCGCCACCGCTCCAGACGTTCCCGGGTCCCGCTCATCACAGCCGCGCCCCCGGATGGGAGACGGTGAAGGCGCCGTCGGCGTAGCGCACTGCCAGTTCCGGCTCCCCTCCCACAGCGGTCTCGGCGGCCCGCCGCAGTTCCCCCCGCCGGACCGCGCTGTATCCGCCGGCCCGCCAGAACGGATGCGAGCTGATCCGACAGGACAGCCCGATCAGCTCCCGCCGCAGCTCGGCCCCACCCCGCTCCGGCCGGACCGCGAGCAGGTTGTACGTGCGGGTCCACTGCTGCTGGAGGTGGATCAGGTCGTCGGGAAAGGGGAGGGACTCCATCCACTTAGTAAAACAGGTGTTCGAATATCGGCGCGAGGCGCCTCGCATGCCACGGCCTCGCGTGTCAGGAATGCCGGGACGGAGAAACGGTTCACTACAGTGCCGCCCCGACGAGAGGACCTGCTCATGAGCACCCCCACCCCGCGCCCTGTTCCCGTCACCTGGTCGCGTGATCAGGCAGGTCCGTGCTGACGATGTCAGACGACCACCCATAGATACGGGGTGGGTGGGAACCCGCTGTGTACGGCGTGCAGAGAGCGCCTGAGGCAGGCGCAGCACCGCCCCGCGTGAGGCATCCCGGGTGCTCTTTAGCAGGCCGCCTCGTAGGGCTGATGCTGGTCGTGGGGATCCCGCGCGTGTGAGGAGGACCTCGGGGTGACGTTGCGGCCGCCGGTGGAGCCGATGCTGGCGCAGGCTGTGGAGTCGGTGCCGGGTCCGGGCGTGCCGGGCGAGCTGGCGTTTGAGCAGAAGTTCGACGGCTACCGGGCGCTGCTGTTCACCCCGACGGGGTCGGGCGACGACCGGCTGCTGGTGCAGACCCGGCGGGGGACGCTGATCCAGGACCGATTCCCTGATCTGGTGGCCGCTGCCGAACGGCTCCCCGACGGGCTGGTCCTCGATGGTGAACTGGTCGTCTGGGACACCGCGGCGGGCCGGCTGTCGTTCGAGGGGCTGCAACGCCGCACCGCCACCCGTGGCCGCGCCGAGCGTGAGCTCGCGGCGTCGCTGCCCGCGTTCTTCATCGCTTTCGATGTCCTGCATGAGGACGGTGTCGAGTTGCTGCGCCACCCGTATCGACAGCGCCGCCTCCGGTTGGAAGCCCTGTTCGCCGCCCACCGGCTCAAGACGCCGTGGGCGTTGTGCCCGATGACCACTGACTTGATCACAGCCAGAAGTGGCTGGAGTCCTGGACTGACGTCCCCGGCCTCGAAGGCATCGTCGTCAAGGCCATGAGCCAGCCCTACCGGCCGGGATACAGAGGCTGGTACAAACTGAGGCGGCGGGACACCACCGAAGCAATCATCGGCGCGATCACCGGAACCCTGCTTCGACCACAGCTCCTCCTCTTGGGCCGCCACGACACACACGACCGCCTGCGCTCGGTCGGCCGCACGGTACCCCTGCGCGCCCGGAGGCGGCCCGCCTGGTCCGTGCGAGCATCACCGCCGCCGACCCCGGGCACCCATGGACGGGCATGCGGTTCACCTCGACGTGGGGCAGCCGCGAGGCATTGGACGTGACCCTGGTCCGCCCCGAGCTGGTCGCCGAGATCAGCGCCGACACATCCGTCGACCACGGCGTCTACCGACACCCCGTCCGCTTCAAACGCCTGCGCCTGGACCTCACGGCGCGGGATGTACCCCGGTTCGGGGCGGAACCGGACACAGCCGCGGGCTGAGACAGCAGACGGTCCTTACGCACAGCATCGGGCGCCTGTCGTTCAGGACGGCGCCCGGTCGTAGGAGTCCGCCGGGGCTCCCAGACGCGATCCGAGGCGGAATCGCATCTCGCCGGCCGCCCGACGCCCACTACCGGCGCCGACGGACAGCTGGCGACTGGCACACGCAGGCCCTGCGGCACCTGTTCAACCGGATGCTCGGGCAGCTGCATTACTGCCTCCAGGCCCGGATCCCCTTCGACGAATCCATCGCCTTCCCGACGCTGTCGGGAGACCCGAGAACGTCAGTGGTGGGCGGCATTGGAAGTATCAGTAGCTCGGACAATGTGAGGACAGGGGCGCTGCCGACTCAGACGGATTCCGCCCGCATGTAAGAGAAGACCCTGGCCAGCGCGGCGTCCTGATCCCGGGGCGCCCTGTCGGAGAATGCCGCCCAGGCCCGGTTGAGGTCGTCGCGCCGGAAGGGGCGGGGTACTTGGGGGGTCAGCCTGATGATCATCGGAGGGACCCCCGCCTGCTCGTACGGGGCGAGCTTGTGGTGCCCGTCCAGGAGGTAACCCACCCGGCTTTCGGCGGTAGGGAACAGCATGACCAGCGCCGGCAGGTCGCCCCCGGCGCGGATGCGGTCGCGGTAGCGGCGCACCGCCCTGTGGTCGTGGGGCGGCCACGTGTCGGTGGTCACCAGCGCGAGCTCCTCGTCGGCGTACCAGCCGTGGAGCTGGAGTGCGCGCGGGTGGACCACCCGCAGGTGGTGCGGAGCGACCGCGGCCGATATCACGTACCGCCCGGAGGCGAGCAGCGACAGCAGCGGGCGCAGGCATTCCGGATCCGGTGGCTCGGCCTGGCCGGTGCGAGGATCGGGCACGAGGCCGGGGGCGCTGAGCCACTCGGTGAGGTACTTGACCTCGGAGAGCCCGGGGCCGCCCGTGTCCGCACGGGCTGCCAGCCAGCCCATGCTGCCGCAACCGTCGTTGGCTTCCAGAAACGCCGGATCGCCGGCCAGCAGGAGCAGGCTGCCACCGTCGTCGCCTGTCACTTCGATGACGCCGTGTCCGTCGGGCACGTCGAAGGAGACGGAGGGGGGAGGCGGCGGTGGTCGTCTGATCATTTGCCGATCCTATGATCGGCCGCCCGTGCCGCAGCGGACAGAGAGACCGCCGGACTCCTCACCGCCACCACCGACGGCGACACCGTCTTGGCCGACGACGTTCAGTACAGCGTCCGCGGCATCGACACCGGCGGCGTCAATCGCCGACCACTGACACCTCCTGTCGTCAGCCACTGACATCCGTCTGTCGTCCGACATGAGGCCCTGGCTGGTGTTCCGCAGGGTGTTCGCACACGTCGACAGAAAACGAGCGAGCCCCGACTGTTGGGCGACATGAAAATGTCAGTGGTTGGCGGCACTTCGTGTGTCAGAGCTGATCTCGTCGCAGTTGTGCATACGTCCGCTCGCCGTGCGCGTCCGTGATGTCGATGGTGATGCTCTCCCACTCCTCGACGGGTTCCTCCGGGACTACCCCCAGCTGGTACTCGGACTCCGCCAGCAGCTGCGCGGTCACCCGAACGCCGGTGAGGCGCTCCGCAAGCGCCATGACGGCCGCCTTCGTGTCGACGCTCGGATCCGTGTCTCCTGAGGAGTTGAGGCCGACCGCCCCCATCATGGCGTTCAGTTCATCGGGGGTACTGCCAGACCGGTCCGCCGGCCATTCGAAGGTGGTCCGCAGCTCGCCGTCCTCATACCAGTGGAAGAAGTCCATGGGCTTCCCCCCGTTGCTCGAATGCGAGACAGCACGCGTCCCGGCGGACAATGCCTCCATGAGGCGCGGGCGCGTGCCCAGATCGCCTCCGAACTCCAGGGCGAGCGTCCACTCGCCGCCCTTGCCCGGCACAGTGAACGCTCCCGTAAGGAAGGCATCGGGCCACTCCTCGAACTCGTCGAGAAACTCCTGCTGCTCGAAGATGAGATCGCCGAGCCCCTCGCACTCCTCATCGCGCGGCTCGGCCCCAACGATCCGGAACAACTCCGAAGGCGAGATCCCACGCACCAGCGTCAGGGTGTACCCGACCTCCAGTCCGTAGGCGAACGGCGAGGCCGGGGAACGTATCCAGCTGTAATCGGCTGCGGTGGCGGAAGTCATGCAGCGCATCCTCTCAGCGCCCTCTGACACCGGGTGTGTCGGCCGACATCAGGACGGGACAGCACCGCGTGCACGCGTGCTCGTGCACCCGTGTGCACGCGAGACCGCCCGGCGCAGCACGTCGAGAACGGGCACGTGGTCTGACCCACCGCCGATCACGCTGCGCCGAGAATTGTCGACGACACGAGAGATCAGCGGCGAGTGACTCGGGGTTTGGAAGTGGTCGCGGCGGCCTCGTCGCCGTTCGCCGCACCTCTGCCTGGTTCTGTTCACGAGTTCCGGTTCTGGCTCAATTCTGTCAGAACCTGAGCCGGAACCCGAAGTCGTGAACGTCCGTCTCGTGCCACCGCAGCCAGCACTTGTCCCCTCTGTTTCGTACTGCTCGCGGGTGTGTTGCTCGGCGGCCAGGAGCTGCTCGCCGGTGACGTCGAAGAGCGGGGCGGCCCAGTCCTCCCACCGGATCCACCCGCCGTGGGCCGGCTACCCGTGCGGCGCGGAGCCGGGCCGCGTCGAAGCCGTACGGAGTCTCACTCACCCCCGGTACCTACCCGCCCGCGAGGTGGAAGGGGCCTTCCCCCGTGAAGGTGGACACGCGGTCAATGGTCACGCGGCGAGCGTGAGTTTAGCGGTGTGGTGTCGGCGTTCGTATTCGTTGGGGCTGAGGTGGCCGTTGGCGGACCGGCGGCGGGTGTTGTAGCGGGTGAGCCATGCGAAGACGGTTCTGCAGCAGGTGTCGGCGTCGCCGTAGTCGTGGGCGCCCTGGAGGGTCTCGCGTTTGAGGGACGCGTGGAAGCTTTCGCAGGCCGCGTTGTCGGCGCTGGTGCCGACCGCGCCCATCGAGCGGGTGGCCCCGAGTTCGGTGCAGAGGTCGGCGAAGGCCCGGGAGACGTACTGGGCCCCGTGGTCGGAGTGGAATATCGCCCCGTCGAGGCTGCCCCGGGTGAGGGCGGCCATCCGCAGTGCGTCGGCGACCAGGTCGGTGCGCATGTGGCCGGCAATGGACCAGCCCACGACCTTGCGGCTGAAGCAGTCCAGCACAGTCGCGAGATAGAGGAACTCCCCGTCTGCCAGGGGGAGATAGGTGATGTCGCCCATGTATTTCAGGCCGGGTTCGGTGGCGTTGAAGTCCCGCTGGAACAGGTCCGGGACCTGTGCGGCTGCCGGGTCCGGGATCGTGGTGCGGACGCGTCTGCGCAGGCGGATACCGGTGATGGAGAACATCCGCATCACGCGGGCGACGCGTTTCTCGTTGACCCGCAGGCCCTTCTCCCGGAGCTCGGCGGTCACCCGTGGGGAGCCGTAGGCGCTGTTGGACTCGCCGTGGACCTCACGGATCCGCTCGGCCAAAAGGCGGTCCTTGCGCTGCCGGGCCGCCCTCGCCTGTCGGCCGGCGACCCACTTGTAGTAGCTGGACCGGTTCAGGCCCAGGACCTCGCAGAGCCGCTTCACCTTGTAGGTGTTCCGGTGGTCGTCAACGAACTGAAGCGGCTCATCACCAGTTCGTCTCCCCGGCGAAATACTTGGCCGCCTTGCGGAGTATGTCCCGCTCGGTCGCCAGCTTCCGCTCGCTCGCCTCGAGCTCTGCCACCCTCGCTTCCAGCTGCCGGATCCGCTCGTCCGGAGCGTCGGACAGCACCGCCGCCCCCGGCTGGACGGTCGGCTTTGCAGCCGTGGCGGTGGCGCCGCGGCGTTCGCGGTCCCGCGGCACCCAGTCCCGCAGGGTGGCCCGGTTGACGCCCAGATCGGCGGCGATGCTCTTGTACATCGCCCCGGGTGTGGACTCGTACAGGGCTACGGCATCGCCTTGAACTCGTCCGAGTAGTCCTTCATCGCCATCGGCGGTCTTCTCGCTTCCTCCGGATCAAGCAGATCCAGTATCAGCGTGTCCACCACTCAGGGGGAGGCCCCCTCGGGGGAACCTGGGGGGTACGCCTAGGGGGAAGCCTAGGGGGAAGCCGTATTTCCGAGGGTCCTGTATTTTGCATGGTCAGAGCATGTTTTGCGGCTGGTGAGTAGCCGGACTTATATGTGTGGAGGGGTAGGAGGGTGCTGCGCCGGCTGGTGTTGGGCGGGGTGCCCGGAGGGCGCTTGGCCTGCTGTGGGTGTGTCGCTACACCTCGGCCGCATCCGCTCGCCGCGGCCAAAACGCCTCCGCCAGCAACATGTGCGTGACCTTGCAGCCCGGGCAACGAGTACGACGCGGCCGAAGAAACAACCGGGCCCCAAGATCACCCCGGATCTCCCGGGGGCGGCCATGCCACCACGGCGCCAGGGCCGCCCCGCATGACGGGCAGCTCAGCCGACCTTGCCGCGGCTGCCGTTCCACCAGCAGGACGTCGTTGTCGACGATCAGCACCCGACAGCCTCCGCAGACCATGATGTGCTCCCGCTCCGAGCACGACGAAGTACCGCCAGCCTGCCCAAACGTCAAAGGATCATGTTGCTCAAGGCGTCGTTGGTCGAACGTAGGAGGTCAGTGAAGGCTCGTGATCCGTGCTCTGGCACGCTGTCCCGGTGGACGCTCTCATCGGCACTCAAGTGCCTCGTCAGCGACTGACTGATCCGGCCTCGGCGGTCGCGGCTCTGGAGCAGGCCGTCCCCGGCCTCGCCCTCCTTCGACGTACGGCTCCAGCCGGCATCGACTGGGCAACGGTCGAGGACTGCCTGACCACGGAGCTGCCTTCCGACTTCAAGCTGCTTGCCGACAGCTACCCGTCCTTGGCTTTCGGGGACTTCCTTTGCGTCGGCTTCCCGAACCCCGGGCAGGAAACGGCCTGGTCAGAGGACTCCGAAGATCTTGAGATCCTCGCTGAGTGGTGTGCGGATGCAGAGATGTCCATTCCTCTGCACCCCTTTCCTGCCCCTGGAGGCCTGCTGCCCTGGGCCACCTCGAACCAGGGCGACTACTTCCTTTGGAATACCACAGGGCCTGGTCCCGACGACTGGACCGTCACCGTGGCCTCACGCAACGACGGCTGGTGGCACTACACCGGAGGCGCGGTCCAGTTCCTCGCCGACCTGATCAGCGGAGCCTTGGAACTGTGGGAGCTGCCGTCGGTACGGCCTCAGGTCGAGGCCTTCTGAGCGAACGACGGCTCCACGACTCGCTCGTGTTCACCGTGTCCTCGCACACGAAGGGACAGCCCGGCACCGGAGACAACTACATCCCGTGTCCAAGGGGAATGTCGCCGTTACCCCGCTTCATCACCACGCTGAGAGTCGTCTAACAGGGGCGCGGGTCCTGCCGTGGGCGTTCGAGGAGGGCACGGGGGCGTTCCTGTACTGGCTGGCACGGCCCGGTCAGCATCCCGACGAGTGGACGGTGCTCTGCAACGAGGGGCGCGGCCCAGTGTGGGAGCACCACGACATGGGGTGCCTCGCCTTCCTGCTGGCGGTGCTCACAAGAACTGCGGAAACGGAGTACTTCGGCTACCTCTACGAAGTGCTGAAGCCGACGGAGCACTGCTTCGAGTCGGCCGACCTGGCCCTCAGAACGTCCGGGCAGTGACGCCATCGACCGCACTCGACGGCCTGGCTCGCCGCTCACCCACCTGACTGAACGCCGTACTTGGCCGGTCTGGCCAAGTACGGCGCTCAGTCACATCGGGGTCGGGAATGCGGGGGTGGCGAAACGGTTCACTACAGTGCCGCCGTCGAGAGGACCTGCCCATGGGTACCCCCACCCCGCGCCCTGTGCCCGTCACCTGGTCGCGGGATCAGGCCGGCCCGTGCCGGCGATGTCAGACCACCACCCATAGGTTCGGGGTCGGTGGGAACCCCTTGCGTACGGCGTGCAAAGAACGTCTGAGGCAGGCACAGCACCGCCCCGCGTGAGGCCATCCCGGTGCTCTCCACCGGGCCGCTTCGCGTTGTGGGGACCGTGCGCGTGGGAAGGAGGGTCCGGGGTGACGGTGCGGCCGCCGGTGGAGCCGATGTTGGCGCAGGCTGTGGAGTTGGTGCCGGGCCCTGGTGTGCTGGGCGAGCTGGCGTTTGAGCAGAAGTTATGGACAGGTATTGGCGTCTGTCCGTTGTCCGGCGTCTGCGGCGGTGTGGCCGCCGGCGGTGAAGATGCGGTCGAGGTGGTGGCGGAGTACGGCGATGGCTGACTCTTGTGTTCGTTGGGCGACGAGGATGCTGGTGCCCATGGTCGCGGTCATGGCGAGCAGGCTGATGGCCTCCGTGCGTGCGTCGGCGCCGGGATCGGCCAGGCCTGCCGCCTGGGCTCCTTCGATCAGGCCGGTGAGGGCGTTCTCGGCCGCGTCGGGGTTGTCGATGAAGGGCTGGGCGGCGAGTGCTGCGTCGGTCACGGACAGGATCGAGTAGGAGCTGTACAGGAGGTGGAAGGTCCGGCTCTCCTGGTCGGTCGGCAGGGATGCCAGCAACAGCGCCTCGATCGTCACGCGCGGGCCCGGGTCCGGGCCGGCGGCGGCCAGTCGGGCGCCCACGCGGGCAGTGAAGCGGTCGGTCAGGTGCTGGAGTCCATAGAAGAGCAGCTTCTCTTTGGTCTCGAAGTAGTACTGCACGAGCCGGAGGGATACACCGGCCTCCGCGGCCACGTCGCGCATGCCGACGGCGTGCAGCCCTCGCCGCCCCGCGACTTGGATGAGCGCTTCGGCGATCTGTGTGCGCCGTTCCTCGTGGTCCACGCGCTTTGGCATCAGTGCTGTCTCCGGCCGTGGGGGTGGGGTGGGTGCTTCAGGGGCTCACAGTCCGGCTCGGTCCGAACATCTTCATGGTACCGCCGTATCAACAGTATGGTACGTTCGTATCACGAAGAACCGATCTTCCTGGAGGTGCCCCGTGCCCAAGAACACGACCCGAGTGCGCCGCGACATCGGCCACTACGTGAGCGACGAACTGCGCGACCGGTACTTCGCCACCTGCGACGTCCTCTACGCGAAGGGAGCGCCCGCTCGCTCCGAGACGGACGTCGAGACGAGCTTCGGCACCACCCACGTCTACCGGTACGGCCCCGCCGACCCGGCAGCCGACTCACGCACACCCGTGGTCCTGATACACGGTTCGGGAGGCTGCTCCGCCCAGTGGTATCCCAACACCCTTGCCCTCAGCGCCGAGCGCCCCGTTTACGCTCTCGACACTCCCGGCGACCCCGGCCGGAGCGTCCAACGCGAACCGATGTGGCAGCCCGAGCGCGCGGCGCAGTGGATGGACGAGGCCCTCGATGCGCTGGGCCTCGACAAGATCCACCTGGTCGGTTCCTCGTACGGCGGCTGGCTGGTCATCAACCAGGCTCACCTTCGGCCCGGGCGGCTCGCCTCGGTCACCGCCCTCGACCCGGGCGGTCTGGAGAAGGTCGGCCTACGCTTCTTCGTATGGATCTTCGCCAGCCTCTTCGCCACCTACGCACCCAAGGCGTGGCGCCCCCGCCTCGCCAAGTGGCTGGAGCAGCCGGTGATCATCGTTCCCGAGCTGCGTACGTGGATCCAGGCTGGCGTGAAGGCCTTCAAGATCCGCCGCCCCGCGCCGCTGCCACTGTCGGACGCGGAACTGGGCTCCATCCGGACGCCGTTCTACCTGATCATGGGCAAGCGCAGCCTGCTCGTGCACCCCAAGCGGCAGCTGGAACGCGTACCGCGCCTGATCCCCGGCGCCCGCGCCGAGATCGTCGCAGCCACCGGCCACGGCCCGCAGATCGACCACCCCGACCTGGTCAACGCCCGGATGCTGAGCTTCATGGAGGACATTGACTCCCTCGATCCGGCGGCGGCACGGGGCGCCACGGACGCTTAGCCGCGAGGGCCGCAGACACGGACTGTCCAACAGGGCATAACAGAAGTTCGACGGCTACCGGGCGCTCCTGTTCACTCCGACCGGCGCCGGCGAGCGGCTGCTGGTGCAGACCCGGCGCGGGACATTGATCCAGGACCGCTTCCCCGACCTGGTCGCCGCTGCCGAACGGCTCCCGGGCGGCCTGGTCCTCGATGGTGAACTGGTCGTCTGGGATACCGCGACCGGCGGGCTGTCGTTCGAGGGGCTGCAACGCGCACCGCCGCCCGCGGCCGCGCCGCGCGCGAGCTCGCCGCGTCCCTGCCCGCGTTCTTCATCGCCTTCGACGTCCTCCAGGAGAACGGTGTCGAGTTGCTGCGCCACCCGTATCGACAGCGCCGCCTGCGCCTGGAAGCCCTGTTCGCCGCCCACCGACTCAAGACGCCGTGGACCCTGTGCCCGATGACCACGGACCTGATCAAGGCGCAGAAGTGGTTGGAGTCCTGGACCTATGTCTCCGGTCTCGAAGGCATCGTGGTCAAAGCCATGAACCAGCCCTACCAGCCGGGATACAGAGGTTGGTACAAGCTGAGGCGGCGGGACACCGTCGAGGCGATCACCGGCACCCTGCTTCGACCGCAGCTTCTCCTCCTGGGCCGCCACGACACCCACGACCGGCTGCACTCGGTCGGCCGCACGGTACCCCTGCGCCCGGAAGCGGCCCACCTGGTCGGCGAGAATCTGACCGCGGCAGACCCCGACCACCCGTGGACGGGCATGCGGTTCGCCTCGGCGTGGGGCAGCCGCGAGGCTTTGGACGTGACCCTGGTCCGCCCCGAGCTGGTCGCCGAGATCAGCGCCGACACCGCCGTCGACCACGGCGGGATCTACCGACACCCCGTCCGCTGCCGGATCAACGCCCCACGGCCTTCACCGTCACAGCCGTGCGCGGGCGGCCGGCAGCTGGGGCCGGTGGCCGGGCATCGGGCTACGCCCGGCCGGCCCTCCTGGGGCGGTGGAGGGGCCGGTGATGGTGCGAGGCTGGATTGAGAGCCTTTGTGAGGAGAAGCACGAATGCGACCTATTTGGACAGGTGCGATCAGTTTCGGCCTGGTCACGATTCCGATCAAGGTCTATCCGGCGACCGAGTCGCATGCGATCTCGCTGCACCAGTTCCACACCGCTGACGGGGGCCGGATCCGCTACCGCAAGGTGTGCGAGGCCGACGGAAAGGAGCTGACCCAGGAGGAGATCACCCGCGGATACGAGACAGCCACCGGCACCCTGATCCCCGTCACCGACGAGGACCTGGACGCGCTACCGCTGCCGACGGCGAAGGCCATCGAGATCGTCGCTTTCGTGCCCACCGAGAGCATCGACCCGATCCGCATCGGCGCCTCCTACTACCTGGCCGCCGAGGGCGTCGCCGCCAAACCGTACGAACTGCTGCGCCAAGCCCTGGAGCGGTCCTCGAAGGTGGCGGTGGCCAAGTTCGCGATGCGCGACCGGGAGCGGCTGGGCCTGCTGCGGGTCCTGGACGATGTGATCGTGTTGCACGGGATGCGGTGGCCGGACGAGATCAGGGACTCCCGGCAGGTCGAGGTGCCGGACGTGGAGGTCTCCGATGAGGAAGTCGAGGCGGCGGTCGCGCTCGCGGACACCCTCTCCGGCAGGGATCTCGGCCAGATGCACGACGAGTACCGCGAGGCGCTGGAGAAGCTGATCGAGGCCAAGACTGCCGGCACCCGGCCCGAGCCGGTCGAGACCCCCGCCCCGGTCTCGGCGGAGGTCGTGGACCTGATGGCGATGCTGGAGAAGTCCGTCAGCGAAGCCAAAGCCTCCCGCAGCGGCGGGGCCGATGCCACCGTCCACGACCTGCCCGCCGCAAAGAAGACCATCAAGAAGACAGCAGCGGCGAAGAAGGCGGCAGCCAAGCAGGCTCCGGTGAAGAAGAGCGCCGGCCGCAAACCCCGCAGCGCCTGAACCGGTCCGGCCTGCTCGGTCTCGTGGGCCTGACCGCCGGTCCCTTTCAGGGGGCTTCGCGCCGGGGTCGGTTTGGTGTCATCGGGCCGGGGAGTGCGCTGATGCAGGGCCGGCGGGGTCGCGTGCCGTGGTGCCGCCGTCTGTGTCCTTGCTCCGTTCGAGGGCGACTGTCTTTCTCCCGAACACGCGGAAATCTGTGTCGGCTGGAGTAGACATTACGTGGGCGGGTGGTTATGGTTTCTCTCGTAACCGAGAAGGACCGCAGGGCCTGGCAGAGACGAACTGCCGGGCAGTAGTACACGCAGTACCCGTAGTTGCAGTGCGCAGGACGGTGCGGTGACGGAGTTTCGAAGCCAGGGTTGTTGCAGGACGGCGACGGGACTGGTGACCGGACCAGGTGGCCCGCAGTGATCAGGGGCCGCCGCAAGCAGTTCCGCAGTGGCAGTACCCGTAGTAAGTGCAGTTCGAAGTACCCAGCAGTGAAGTAGTGAGCAGCACCTCGGTGAAGGCGTCGGCTGCGGACGCGCGCACCGGGAGGTTCGGCAGTGGGGTTCTAAGCCAGAGCAGACGCAGGATGGGCGACGCGGCTGGCTGCCGAAGAGTGGCGCTCTGACAGGTCACCAGCAGTACGCAACACCCGGCAGTACACGCAGTTCGCAGTATCAGCAGTACGCAGTTCCCGTTTGGTAAGTGAGTGATCCAGAGGGAAAGAACGGAGGAACCAAGGCGCCATCAGGATCGCCCGGACGCCACGCGAGTCCGGGTACCGCAGGACATCGATAGTGAGGTGGTCTCCGGTCACGCATCCGCGATCCCCGCATTCCCCTCCCTCCCCCGGGTGGGCATGCGGATACAGAAGGCCGGCGCAGTACCAGGGCCGGCAGATGGTGTAGCAGTTCCTTCGGGGCCCTGATGCCATAGGCACCAGGGCCCCTCCACGTGTTCCACAGAGAGGTGCGATGACCGCAGACGATACGTTCGGCCGTCTCGATGACGACGACTACCCCGCCTACACCATGGGCCGGGCCGCCGACATGCTCGGCACTACCCAAGGCTTCCTGCGCGCGATCGGCGAACACCGCCTGATCACCCCCCTGCGTTCCGCGGGCGGTCACCGCCGCTACTCCCGCTACCAGCTCCGCATCGCCGCCCGCGCCCGCGAACTCGTCGACCAGGGCACCCCCATCGAGGCCGCCTGCCGGATCGTCATCCTCGAAGACCAACTCGTAGAAGCCCAACGCATCAACGCCGAATACCGCCGTACCGCCCAATCCCCGTCTCCTCCGGCCGCGGCCTGAAGACCGGCCGGAACCGCCGCCACGGCCGGCGACCCGCCGCACCCGTGCACCGGCCCCCGGGTGGTCGTGCGGCGGCCGTGTTGCAGAACCGATTCTGCTCCCGCTCATCGACAATAGGATCCACACCGCCCCGGAAGGCCTCGAGCGTCCGGGGCGGCCCCCCGTGCACCGCCACGAAGAAGACCACGGCCAAGAAGACGGCCACCCAGCAGACCCCAGCGAAGAAGACGACCGGCCGCAAACCCCGCAGCGCCTGAGGCCGGGGGACCGTCCCACGCGCCAGGGCGCCTACCACCCCGACGGTGTTGAGGCGGTCGCGGATGGCCTTCAGCAGGTCCCCCACAGCCGGGGGGCCCTGGTGGACGGTGGGAGAGGGCTTCTACCGGCCGAAGTAGCCGCATCGCCAGACGGGTTGGTGGCCCGCACCCTACGATCGCGTCATGACGACCGCCCGCAAGGCCCCTGCCAGGCTGCGGTTCCTATCGCTGGAGATCACCGGCCGCTGCCAGCTCACCTGCCCATCGCTCTGCTACGCCGCCTCAGGGCCGACGCGGGGCCACGGCACGATGAGCGATGACGACTGGTTGCGGACCATCGACCAGGCCGTCGCTCTCGGCGCCGAGGAGGTCCAGCTAATCGGCGGCGAGCCGACGCTCCACCCCGGCTTCGTCCCGATCGCCCGGCACGCGGTGGATTCCGGCCTGCGGGTGCGGGTCTACAGCAACCTCTTCCGGATCAGTGAAGAGCACTGGCGGCTGCTGGAGCACCCCCGTGTGCGGCTCGCGACGACGTACCACAGCAGCGTCGCGGCCGAGCACGACGAGGTCACCGGCCGCCAGGGCTCGCACCGGGCGACGCGCGCCAACATCGTCGAGGCGGTCAGGCGCGGCATCGGGTTGAAGGTCGCCGTCCTCGACGCCGGCGACCCAGGGCGCGCCGAGCGGGCCCGGACGGAGCTTGCGGCCCTCGGCGTCCGCGACGTCCACGTCGGCAGGGTGCGGGCCGTCGGCAACGCCGCGGGCACCGCGCTGCCGTCCACCGCCGAGCTGTGCGGGCGCTGCGGGGACCAGAGGGCCACGGTCCTGCCGGACGGCGACGTGGCAGTCTGCGAGATCGGGCGCTTCCTGACCGCGGGCAGCGTCCAGCACACCGGCCTGGCCCAGGTCATGTCCGGCCCGCGATGGGCCGAGGCGAGCGCGAGCATCCCGCGGCGTGCGAATCCGACGGCCTGCCACCCCGATTGCCAGCCCTCCAACTCCGATTCCTGCGATCCCGGCAAGAACGACCCCTGCGACCCGATGGGCTACGCACCCGCAGCGCCCGGCTCGTCCGCGGCCGCCGTACCCGCGCTGGTCTGAAAGGCGGGTCCTGTTCATGGAGTGGACGCTGGCGAGCTGGAACACCCATGCCGCTCGGATGGCAGATGCGACCGTACGACCAGAGTCCCGCTGGCACCGGGCCCTGGCCACCACGCCCCGGCACCTGTTCGTGCCCCGCTGGTGGACGCCGGCCGAGCAGGACGGCACGTGGGTCTACGAACTGTGCGACGGCGCCGGCGACCCTGCCGCGTGGATGAGCAGCGCCTACGACCACAGCCTCAGCGTGATCACCCGCGTCGGCCCCCACCACGCCGACCACGCCACGCCCGCAGCAGTCGTACCGGAAGCGTGGCCCACCTCGTCGGCCACGCTGCCCAAGCTGGTTGTGAAGATGTACCAGCACGCCTTTCTCACCGACGACTCCCGCCTCCTGGTGACCTGCGGCAGCGGCTACGGAACCGCCCTGGCGTGCCGGCGCCTGAGCGACGAGCAGGTCACGAGCGTGGACGTCGACCCGTACCTGATCCAGGCGGCGCGGGACCGCCTGGCCGCGGCCGGGCACCGGCCGCGCCTGGAGGTCTGCGATGTGACTGCCGCGCTGCCCGGCATCTACGACCGCATCGTCTCCACCGTCTCGGTGCCTGCCATCCCCGCCTCTTGGCTCACTGCCCTCGCCCCCGGCGGCCGGATGGTGACCGCCCTGTCAGGAACGGGGCTGCTCATCGTCGCGGACAAGACCGCCGATGGCGGCGCCACCGGCAGGGTCGCCCCCGAGCCCGCCGAGTTCATGAGCACCCGCCACGGTGACGACTACCCCCTCGCTCCCGACAACGCCGATCTGTGGGCGACCGCGCGGAAGGCCGACGGCGAGTCCGTCACCACCGGCCGCTACCCGCTCATGAGGGTCAGCCGCACCTGGGACGTGCGCTCCACCCTGGAGCTCACCGTCCCCGGCATCGAGCACCGTATGGAGACGGCCTCGGACGGCACCCGCACCGCCTACATGCTGCACCCGGACGGCTCCTGGGCCCGGGCCACGGCCTCCGGGGCCCGCCAGGTCCCCACCGTCCACCAGGGCGGCCCGCGTCGGCTGTGGGACGAGCTTGACCGCATCCGGACCTGGCTCGTCATCGACGGCGATCTGCCCGTGGCGGGCGCGGCGGTGCGCATCGACCCGGACGGCGCCTGCCATCTCAGCCGCAGCGGCTGGTCGGCAACCATCGGCGCACAGTAGGCGCGGCGCAAGAAGCCAATCACCAACTATTGCGATGGTCGCAACATTTTGCGACCATCGCAATATGCATCAGATTACTGAAGTCGCCGCGTTCCTTCACCCGATGCCCGCCCCGGACCGCACCTACCCGGACGACGTCCTCATCGACATGCGCGAGGACACCGACCGCCTGCGCGAGGAGTACGCCGCCGACCTCGAGGCCAAGGCCCTCGGCACGGAAACCGACCCCCTGATCCTGGCCCTGCAGCAGGCGAAGCAGGATAAGGAGGAGGCCGACCGGCGCACCCGCCTGCTCATCGCCTACGCCCGCGAGTTCCACGCTCCGCGCCGCTACTCCCTCAACGAACTCGGCAACGCCTCCGGCTACACCTTCTCCGGTGTACGCACCGCCTACGGCGACCGCGAGATCGAGCAGGTGCAGGGCGAGATCGGCCGTGCCCCCCGCCGCGCCGCGAGTGGGGAGGAAACCGCGTGACCCAGCTCGCGCTCAGCGCACCGCCCCAGGGCACAAGCCCACATCACGCCCGGCACCCCTCGTGACCTCACCGGAGCGGCTACTCCCGTAGCAGGCCCACGAGGAGCTGCGCCAGGGCGCTCAGCCCCCCGGTCTTCATGAAGCCGAGCTCGGCTGAAGCGATGGCCGCCATGGCCGCGGCTCCTTCGCTCACCGCCCAGACATGGTCCTGGGGGCGCCCCCCCGAGCCGAGCCAGCACACGAACCCCGGACCGTGGTGATCGAGCTGGACGGCGTCCTTCGGTACATCCCCAGCCGCTACTACCTCTCCGGGCCCTACGCGGGCCGCCTGATCACCGCTCCGTACTTCCAGGCCCCTTCAGCGAGATCGACGGCCAGTGCCCTGCCCCGGTCCGCATGGCCCTGCATCGCCCCATGGACAACACGGACCCACGCCTTGTCGTCGTGGACGACAGCCGCACCCTGTGGGTCATGAGCTTCGCTGCCTGCCACGCCACCCGCGCCTACAAGATCACCGGGTTCGGCTGACTCCGGCCGGGCTCGTTGCCCGAGCCGCCTCGCGTTCCGCAGGCCCCCGTTCGGCTCTTCCTCGAACGAGTGCTCTTCCCTGCATCGAATGGCCGAACCACGTCCAAAGGCCAGGCCGCGCCAGGTGCGCGGTCTGTGGCCGTACTCCCAAGGGCCGCCGCGCAACCGTGCCCCGGAACCACCATCGGGACCGGCTGGAAGCGATGAAGGATCGTAGCGGCGGCCACTGACAAGCTCGAAGTGCGCGTCGGGGGACAGCTTCGTGTCGACCGTGGCGGCTTGCTTCGATGTCGCCGGACTCGCCGCAGGACGCCCGTTCACAGCGGGGCCTCGGCCTGGTCTCCCTGTCTGTTGACGCGATTCCGGAAAGGCGCATCATCGTGGAGCTCTACGAAAGGCTGCTCGCCGCAGCCAACGCACAGTCGGACGACAGTGCAATCCGTGTCCGAGCCGAGTACGAGCCGACGAGTGGCCCGGGAGGCCGGGTCTTCCCACCCACGACGAAGCTCAAAGCGACGGACGCGGCCGGGTATTTGACTGAACCCCGCTACGTGGACAACGAGGCAGTCACGGTCGTGCGGCTCGATCAGGAGCAGTCCCAGGCGAACCGCTGCGAGCAGGCTCTCCAGGACGCGATCCGGCGCCAGGACCTGTTCATCCCCCACCTGGAGCTCATCACCCAGGCCGAAGGGGTGTCCGTGCGGATCACCAGCCTGGAGGCCCCGCACAGGTCCCGCGACGCCTACTTCCGCGACGCGGAAGACAGCGAAGGCGTGAAGTTCGACGACACCGAGACCGGACGCGCGCTGAGACGGGCCGTCCGCGAAGACATGAGCGCCTATCTGCGGTGGGCTCCGATCGACCTCGTTTATGGGGCGTGGGACTCGCACCGCAAGCAGCGTATCCAGGTCAGGGCCGCACGCGCGTACACCTCGGAGATGTACGGCGTCGCCCCGCTGGCCGGCGTCCGAGCGGCCGGGCGCGTGGACCAGTTGAACCTGGCCGGTGACACCGTCGCGGTCACCAGCACGGGTTGGTCACCCCTGGAGGACGTCAAGCCCCCCAAGGGCGTCGCGACCGCCAAAATGTCGGCGCTGGGGCACGGGATGATCCCGCCGACCGAAGGCCTGGGAGGCGTGTCGGTCAAGGCGGTGCACCGCGAAGCCACGCTGTCCATGGCTCTGCTGGCGTCCGTACGCTTCGGCGAGATGGATCAGGAACTCGCCACGGCGGGCCGCGCCCTGCTGGCAGCGATCGCCCTTCTCGGCGACCGCCTGGCCTTCGCCGCGCCAGCCCTGCATCTGCGCTCCGGATGCGACCTGGTCGTCGTCTCGGAGCAAGTGGAGTGGGTCAAGCGCGGCCGCGACGGCCGTCCCGTCACCGAGCCTCTTGAGTCGGTGACGGTCCGCGACACGCTCTCCCTGTTCGAGTTCGCACTGGAGCGTGCGCGCAAGGCCGGACTGGACTGGCCCGCCACCCCCGTCCGGGTACGGCCCAACGCGAGCCTGCAGCAGGCCATCGCAAAGTCCTACGAGATCGCCGGGATCGGCGAGGTAGGGGAGTGACATCGTGCCCCTCCGTATCGACACCCATCTTCTGCACCCCTCCTACCGGGCCTCGACCCTGGACCGCACCCGCGCTGAATGGCCCCCGCACCCCTACCGACTGTTCTGCGCACTGCTATCGGTGGCCGACCCCGATGACCCCGTCCACGACGCGGCGCTGACCTGGCTGGAGCAGCAGCCCGCACCCGTCGTCCGCGTCCCGGCCCGCACACTGGAGGCGGCCGAGCCGCGCCAGGCATGGGTGCCGACCAACGGCGTGGAGCCCCTCAAGCCCGGTCACGCCGTGTTGCCCGGGCGCACCAACGGCGGCAAGCAGAAGGCCTGGCCGCAGCGGAATCTGGCCGAACCCCTGGTGAGCTTCATCTGGCCGCACTGCCCGCCGCCCGGCGTGTACGCGGTCATCGAGCACCTGGCCCGCCGGGTCCCATACCTCGGCCGGGCCGGCGGCCACGCGCTGCTGAGCACTACGGCCACCGACAGCCAGGACACCGCCCCCGCCGGCGACGCGTGGCACGACTGGGTGCCGACCACCCAGGAGACCCACGACACGCACTACCTGCGCGCCCCCTACCCGGGCTTCATCAGCCGGCTGCGCACAGCCCACCAGGAGATCCAGCCCGCCTACCAGCAGGCCCGCCCCCACCCCTACCGGCTGGCCTGCACCGAACCTGAAGCAGCCGACACCGAAGTCGTGGACGGCCCCTACGCCGACCTCCTCACCTTCGCCTTCCCCACGGGTATGTCCCTCGACCCCTCGCTCACCCTCAAGGTCACCGCTTCACTGCGGGCCAAGGTCAGCGGCATGCTGGACGCGGCAGGCCACGACGTCGACGCGATGACCGCCGTCCACGGACACAAGAAGCCGGGCGACGAACGCCGCGTGTGCGCCTTCGTGACGCTGCCGTTCGTCGGACACCGTCACGCCGACGGCCGGCTGCGCGCAGTCGGCGTCGCCCTTCCCCGCGACCTGGACCCCGGCCACCGTAAGGCACTCCTGGCGGTACTCCTGCGCCTCGACGGAGGGCTGCGCAAACTCATGGTCCCCACCGTCCGTCGCCCGGTCCCCCTGACCTACCTGAGCCAGGGCGCAGCCGAACTCACAGCGACCAAGGCGGCCCGCGCCGAGCGATGGACAGCAGCCTCCACCGAGTGGTCGACCGCACTGCCCATGGTGTTGGACTCCTTCCCCAAGCGGAACGGCGACGGAATCGAAGCGTCCGTCGCGGCCAGCTGCGTCCTGGCAGGCCTTCCCGAACCGGACCTGGTCGAGGTACTTCGCCAGGGTGCGTTCATCCCCGGAGCGCCCGACCTTCCCGCGTACGCCCTGCGGCGCAAGCCCGACGACCGGCCCCTTCCCAGCCGGCACGTCCGGGTCCGGTTCCCCAGGCCAGTGAGCGGCCCGGTCGTGCTGGGCAGCAAGAAGAACTTCGGCCTCGGCCTGTGCCTGCCCACCCACCAGGGACAGGCGGCGACCGCATGAGCCTCAGCACTGAAGAACTCCTGCAGATCGAGGAGTTCGCCACCTTCGTCGAGGAGGTCCGCGGCCGTCGCCCGTTCCCCTGGCAGATCGCCTACCTCCACCACGTCGCCGAAACCGGGATCTGGCCAGACCTGGGCATCCCCACGGGCCTCGGCAAGACCAGCATCATCGAGATCTGGGTGTTCCTCCTGGCCTGGCAGCACGCCAGCGGGGTCCACCGGACGGTGCCGCTGCGACTGTTCTTCGCCGTCGACCGGCGCCTGGTCGTCGACCAGACCCACGAGAGCTCCCGCACCCTCCAACAAGCCCTCGACACCAGCCACGCCAGCACCATCACCGGCCGCGTCGCCGACGCACTGCGCGACCTCGCCGGCTCCACGTCGCCACTGGAGTGCGTACGGATGCGCGGCGGCGTCGACTGGGCCTCGCGCTGGCTGCGCTCACCCGCACAGCCGGCGGTCATCACCTCCACCGTCGACCAGTTCGGCAGCCGCCTGCTCTTCCGCGGCTACCACACCAGCCCCCGCATGAGGCCCATCGACGCCGCCCTGTGCGGAATGGACGCGCTCCTCGCCCTCGACGAGGCCCACATCGCGCTCCCTCTGCTCGCCACAGCCACCGACTGCGCCGCCTACCAGGCCACCGCCACCCACCCCGAGTTCGCCGCCCGCGCACTCAAGGTCGTCAGCCTCTCCGCGACCGCCTCAAGCGGGCACGACCGGCCGCGCCACTCCATCACCGACGCCGACCGCGCCCACCCCGTGGCCGGCAGGCGACTGAACGCCCCACGCCGCCTGACCCTCCTGGACGCCTCATCCAGCGCCAAGAACAAGGCCGAAGGCTTCGCCCAGGCCGCCGAGCAGGCACTCGAAACACTGCTGACGGTGGTGGAGCGCCCGATCCTCGGCGTGGTCGCCAACACCCTTCGCGCCGCCCGCGCCACCCACCGCCTGCTGTCACCGCGCGAGGACATCGACGTGGTGCTACTGACCGGCCGCTCCCGCGCGCTCGACCGCGAACGCCTTCTCCTGAGCCGCCTCCTCACCGAGCTCCTCACCGGGGTGGCCGCAGACCGGACCAAGCCACTCGTCGTCATCGCCACCCAGACCGTCGAGGTAGGCATCGACATCTCGTTCGCCAGTCTGATCACCGAGAACGCCTCCCTCGCCGCGCTCGTCCAGCGTCTGGGCCGCTTGGACCGCACCGGTGATCTCAGCCTCGCCCCCGCCGTCGTCATCCGCGTCAGCACCGCGACCGACCAGTCATCCATCCCCGTCTACGGCGACGCCGCCGAGCACACCTGGAACTGGCTCGCCGACCGAGCAACGCCCCTGACAACGACAGAGCTCGACCCAGCCACCCTCGCCGCAGCACTCCCGGAAGGGCTGCTGGTCAACCCCCTCACCCTTCCCGGCCTCCTCGACGACACCGACACCACCCTCCTGAACGTCACGCCGCCCCGGATCCCCGTGGTGCACCGCACCCTCCTCGACTCCTGGACCCGCACCAGCCCCACCCCCGTGCCCGACCAGGCCCCCGCCCCGTTCC
This sequence comes from Streptomyces sp. NPDC046557, assembly GCF_040645975.1. Taxonomy (NCBI): domain Bacteria; kingdom Bacillati; phylum Actinomycetota; class Actinomycetes; order Kitasatosporales; family Streptomycetaceae; genus Streptomyces; species Streptomyces sp. NPDC046557. The sequence goes on along the minus strand of NZ_JBEYZH010000029.1, from coordinate 15,740 downwards.
TCCACGGCCTGGACACCACCCCCGAAGACGTGCAGGTCCTGTGGCGCGCCGACCTCCAGGACGCCGAAAACCCGGACTTCGACCACTGGGCCGCCCGCATGCAACAGGTTCCCCCGCACCCAGCCGAAACCGTGGCCATCCCCTCAGCCCAGCTACGCCGATTCCTCACCCGCTCACTGGACACGGACGACACAAGCGACCTCGAATCCACGCCGAACACCCAAGAACCCATCCCCGCCGGGAAGAAGCAGAAGCCGCCATCCATGTCACCCGCACTCAGCTACGACCAGACCGTCGGTGCGTGGATGCCGATCACCGACCCGAGCGGCATCCGACCTGGAAGCACCGTGGTCCTGCCCAGCCACTACGGCGGCCACGACACCTACGGCTGGACCGGCACCCGCACCCTGCCCGCCTGCGACCTCGGCGACTACCCACCCACAGCCACCACCCCCACCCGCATCCACGCCCCCGTACTCACCCTCCTGGCCGACGGCAACGAGGACCTCACCGCCGCCCTCACCAAAACCATCACCCGGGCCGTCGACCTCCTGCGCACGGCAGAACACGAGGAGGCCACCGTCGTACACAACCTTCTCGACACCCTCCAGGGCCACCTGAACCAGAACCCCGACGGCCCGTACACCGACCTTGTCCACAACCGCCTCGGCCACCTGCGAACGGTCAAGCAGTGGACGGTGGAACCGACCGGCCGAACCGAACACCGCGGACGCGTCATCCTGGACCCGGACGAACCCGACCGCCTCCTCCTCATCCCTCCACACCCGCCCCAAGGACAGCGAGAACAAGGAGCAGGCGTCGGCGACGAGAGCGCCGACTCGAGCTCCCTGACCCGACCCGTCCCCCTCAGCCAGCACAGCCAGGCCGTCGCCGACCGCACCGCCACCTACGCCACCGCCCTCGCCCTGCCCACCACCCTCATCGACACCCTCCGCACCGCCGGCCACGCCCACGACTGCGGAAAATCACACAATCGCTTCCAGTGCATGCTCTGCGCCGGCGACCAACTCCTCGCCGAATCCCTCGACGAACCCCTCGCGAAATCCGGCATGGACCCCGCCGACCACACCGCACGCCGACGCGCGGCCAAGCTCGCCCGGTGGGAACCGGAGATGCGGCACGAAGCACTCAGCGCCCTCGCCGTCACCGCCTGGCTCGCCACCGCACCCGACCACGCACGCGGCGACGACGATGAACTCCTGACCCACCTCGTCGCGGCCCACCACGGCCACGCCCGCCCGCTCCTTCCCCCAGTCCCCGACCCATTCCCGCAGACAGTGACCTGCACCATGCCCGACCAGCAACAAGTCACCGTCAAAAGCGCCGACATGGGCACCGACTGGAGCGGCCCCGACCGCTTCCACGCACTCAACCGCCGCTACGGACCCTGGGGCCTGGCACTCCTGGAAGCCACCCTGCGCCTCGCCGACATGGCCTGCTCCGAGGAAGGAACCTGACCATGCCCATCCCCAGCCACCAGCTCGAACTCCCCGCCCTCTACGCAAGCTCCCCCCTCGGCTTCCTCGCCGCCCTCGGAACCCTCCACCTCACCACCCACCTCCTCGACCAAGCCCCCCGCCTCTCCTGGACCGGACCCGACGCCCCCGCTATCCTCCACACCCGCCAGCCCCTCACCTACCGGAGCCTGGCCGACCTCCTGGCCACCCAACTCCCCACCCAGCCCGACAAGGACCCCCTTGCCGTCGCCCCCGGCATCCTCGACCAGCCCCGCCACCCCGCCTCCGGCTCACCCAACGACCCACTCCAAATGCCCATCGACGAAGCCCTCACCCACCTCCGCGCCCACGCCAAGGCCGAGCGCGACCACGACGACAACCGCGCCCACTGGTTCACCTCACTGATCAACACCCTCAGCCTCACCCCCGGCAAGAGCGACAAGACCGCCACTCCGAAGAACAAGGACGCGGCCGGCGGAACCCTCTACACCCTCACCACCCCGTACTTCGGCCGCAGCGGCCAGATGACCCTGCCCAACAACTGGACCAAAGCCGCCCAGCACTGCCTGAACAACCCCACCCACATCCACGCAGCCCTCACCCGATGGCAGCGCGTTGACGACTACGCCGGCGCCAACCTCGACCACCTCTCCACCGGCGACGCCCACATGGTCAGCCACGGCAAAGCCACCCAACAAGGCGTCCCCGGAGCCACCTGGCTCGCCCTCCACGGCTTCACCGCCTTCCGCCTCACCGGCAACACCAACCGACCCGGGGCCACCAGCTGGGACACCACCAACCACGCCTTCACCTGGCCCATCTGGCACCAACCCCACACCACCATCACCCTCACCACCCTCCTCGAACACCCCGACACCCGAACCCACACCCCCAACCCCACCCGACTCCACAACCTCGGCGTCACCGCCCTCTACACCGCACCACGCACCCGCCTCCCATACGGCGACGGCCCCCTCGAACCGGGGCGGCCCATTCCCTTGCAGCCCGACAGGCTTCGGAACCTCTAGCCCACCACGACACACCGGACCACACCGAAGCCAGAAGTCAGATAAGGGAGGTATATCCACCATGTCGAAGCCCCGACCATGGCCACGCTGCGCAATCGATGCAGCCCGGACAGGCTGTCTCCGCGGGCACGCCCCGCGGCACCATTGCGGCATTAGGGCGAGCGTGCTCACGCTGGAGGACGTGGCCCGTCTCCGTGGGTTCGACCCGCGGCACCACTGCGGTGAGACCAAGTGGGGCGCCAAGTACATCGGCTGGACCCCCGTCTCCGCGGGCACACCCTGCGGCACCACTACGGCTCAAACCCTTCGATGCAGTCTCCGGCATCTGACCAGCCGTTTCCCTGGGTACGCCCCGCGGCACCACTGCAGCATCAAGATCAGAGTGACGAGCGCGCTCCGAGCCTTCCGTCTCCGCGGGTACACCCGCGGCACCACTGCGGCCACAGATCGCGGGCGGGGTCCCGTAGCAGTCACCCCGTCTCCGCGGGTACGACCCGCCACTGCGGCGTCATCGGCCAGCTGCACGCGATGGCGGGCCAGCTCCCGTCTCCGCAGGCACCACCGCGGCAGCCCGGCTTCCAGCGCGACTGCGGTCAGACAATCCTCCGTCTCCGTGGGCACGACCCGCGGCACCACTGCGGCACCCGCTTGCCGTTCGTTGAGCCGGGGTTGTCCGCCGCCTCCGCGGGCACGGGCCTGCGGTACCACTGCGGCATCGAGGACGTTTTTGGGGAGTCGATCTGGTGCAAGCCAGCTCCGCAGGCTCCCTGCGGCACTACCGCGGCGCCATGGGGGCGGACAAGGCCGGACGGGCGGCCGATCCGTCTCCGCAGGCACGGCCTGCGGCACCACTACGGCTTCGACCCGACGAAGCTCGTCGACAAGGACGGGAACCCGTCTCCGCAGGCGCGCCCTGCGGCACCACAGCGGCCTTACGCTGCTCAACAGCAATGTGTCCTTGTCTCGGTCCCGTCTCCAAAGGCACGGCCTGCGGCACCACTGCGGCGGTGTGGCTGGCACGACAGCCAATAGGGCGTACCGGCCATCTCCGCAGGTACGACCTGCGGCACCACTGCGGCTTGCAGGCCTCGGAGTAGAAGAGCCGGGGAAGATTCTGTCAATGCCGTCTCCGCAGGCACGCTCTACGGGTCCCGCATGCCGGCGACGTCCCGTCTCCGTGAGCACGCCTGCGGCACCACTGTGGCGTGATGATGTTGTGGCGGAGCCAGTCGATGGGCTCCGTCTCTGCGGGTTCGGTCCCGCAGCACTACTCCGGCGTCGTGCTCGGCCGGGACGACGAGAGTAACCCGATCCGTCTCCGCGGGCCCGGCCTGCGGCACCACTGCGGCAAGCAATAGGGCCAGCGGAGCCCACAGGCCCCCGGCCGCCTCCGCGGGCCCGGCCTGCGGCACCACTGCGGCGGTGTCAGCGTCGGCGACTGACAGGACACCATGCCTCCGTCTTCGCGGGCCCGGCCTGCGGCACCACTGCGGTATCGAAACGGAGGAGACTGAGATGGTCATGGAGGAGCGTCTCCACGGGCGCGGCCTGTGGCACCACTGCGGCAGAATCTCGGCGAGTGGGGTGGCCAAGCGTGCATTCCGCCTCTGCAGGCAGGGCCTGCGGCACCACTGAGGCACCCATGAGGTATCGCGGGAGGGCGACCCCCAACTGCCGTCTCCGCAGGTCCTTCCCGCGGCACTACCCACTACACGACGCAGGACCGCCCGACACCCCGTCTCCGTGGGCACGACCTGCGGCACCACCGTGGCAGCTCATTGATGCTCATCTCCAACGTGATGAACGCCGCCGTCTCTGCGGGCTCACCCTGCGGCACCACTGCGGCGATGGAGCCGAGATCGGGCTGATGCTAGGCCTGGCCCGTCTCCGCGCGTGCTACCCGCGGCACCACTACGGCCGTGATTCGGAGGCCGCGCTGGACCAAGCCGTGGCCCGTCTCCATGGGCACGCCCCGTGGCATTACTACGGCTATACGCTGCGCGATGCCTGGAACGCAAAAGCCGGGCCGTCTCCGCCGAGCACGACTCGCGGCACCACTGCGGCATGTGGTTCGTCGGTGCCACGCCCTGCCCTGGGGACCGTCGGAACCCCCTGCGGCACCACTGCGGCGTCCACCACGACGGTGTGACGCCCATCGTCCGCACCGGTAGTCTCTGCGGGCTCACCCTGCGGCACCACTGCGGCTACCAGCCGGGGGAGATGAAGGGCCAGTGCTGGCTGGCGTCTCCGCGGGCTCGCCCTGCGGCACCACTGCGGCGACCGGTGGGAGGCCGGCACCCGCGACTGACCTCACCGTCTCCGCAGGAACCCCCCGCGGCACCCCTGCGGCGGCAACAACTCCCAGCAGGACTAGACCAAGGACGGGGCGTCTCCGCGATACAACGCGCGGCACCACTGCGGTCACCTGGCCACCAACGGCTCCGGATCCTATGGCAAGCCATACCCGTGGGCACGCCCTCCGGCACCTGCGATGCGCCTCTTCCATGTCAGTGGGTGGTGTCAGTGAGGTTGCGTCAGGTAATGCCGTTTGTGCTGGTGGAGGTGGTACTCGGATTCGGCTCACTGACATGGGACGGTGCTTGGGGGGCGGGGTGCTGACATGGGGCGGTAGATGCCCAGGTCGTACACTGACACGAAACCGGCAGATCGCCTGGAGCGCGCGGCCCACGCCGCGTTCACTCGCCCGATCCCCAAGAGCACGGGCGCGCAGATGCGGTACCTGGTCCGGCAGCACAAAGGGTCCACCCGGGCGGTGGCCGGCCTGTTGGGCATCTCGCAGCGCACCGTCGAGCGGTACGTGAAGGACCAGATCCGGAAGCCGAAGCCGGTCCTCGCGGACCGTCTCGTGGGGGAGGTCCGGCGCCGGTGGCAACCCCTGGTCCGCAAGCGCGCCCGGGACCAGGCGGCCCGCCAGACCGGACTGGTCATCGAGACCCGCGCCCGGTTCGGGTTCACCGCGGCCCCCGGAACCACGGACGACGGCCGGATGCGCCGCATCACCCAGCACCTCCCGCCCGAGTTCGCGGGCGTCGCCGCACAGGACGCCGGCGCCGCCGAAGCCGAGCTCCAGGCGCTCGCCGCCGAAGGGCTCCAGGAGGTCTACTTCAAAGACGGCGGCGGCCGCGCGCAGGGGCTGCTGGTGGAGTTCACCGACATCGACTACGTTGAGATCGGCATCTGATCCCACCAGGCCCGCACGCAGACCACGAGGCGTTGTGACTGAGCGTCGTAGTTGGCGCTTGAGCACGCGTTGGCGGTTGAGCACGATAGGTGGTCTGGCAGTGGGGTGTGCGAGGGCGATGTGAGTATCCAGTCGGCATGCAGCGCTGCCCTGCTTATGCTGCCGCCATGGGTTTGGATCTCATGCTGTTCATGGCGGACTGGAAATATTTGAGTGCCATACCCGTCGAGAAGCGGGTTGAGGCGCTGCACGATGCCGTTTGGCCACCGGAGCTTGACCACGAGGACTACCTCAACAGGCCGCGCGGCGGCTGGACGTGGATCCCGGACCGCGAGTCCGCATGGTGCGCCCAGTACGACTTCTTCACCACCACGGGCGCCTATCGCCCGCACCCCCGCGCGGGGGATGCGTGGGCCGACATACGGCCCCTCCTCGACGCGTCCTTGCGTGAGGCGACGGACACCTTCCTCGACGGTCTGATCTGGGACGCGGACCCGGCCGACGACCCCGCGCTGACCGGCAGCGGAGGATTCTTCCCGCCCGCCACCGACCGCTGGCACCCATCGCTCCTCCTGGTATGCCCGCCCAAGGCCCTGCCTGGCAAGGCGCACGCCTGGACGCAGGTGGAAACCCGCCTCGAAGAGCTGCGCCAACCGTTCGCCGCCGAATGCGAGGGCTGGGCAGGACGCCCGGACACCTTCGAAGATTTCACAGCGCTTCTGCGTGAATGGGGCGACGTGACCACCAAGGCAGCGCGCTGCGGCTGGGGGCTGGTGGGTCTGCCCTAGCCGTCAGCCGCGAGAGGCGCGCGGCCCGCATGCGTTGCACACCCCGAAGTGAGTGCCACAACTGGCGAACGCCGCCAAGTGACGTGCTCAGTCACAGGCGTGCCCGCGTTGTCCCCGTAGCGCAGCGGCGGGAGATCTGGACGCGGTCGGGTGAGGCCCCGAGGAAACTTTTTCCTCGGGGCCCCGCGCGTTATCCGGCGCTCTCACACCAGTCCGCTGATCGGCCATACCGATGAGCCGAGTTCCGGACCTGATCGACAGTCACACGATGCGCTGCGCCGCGTCCCATTCGTCCAGGGCGGGGCGCAACCGGGGAGCGAGGGGCTCCGAGAGCTTGCGGCTGGCGAGCGAGCGCAGGTAGGGCTCTGCCCCCTGGAGCAGGCCGGATCGAGGGTGGAGCGCCACCAGGGCCCGGTAGGTGCCGCGCTCCAGAAGGTGGCTCCAGGAATCGATGTCGACCTGGTCCTGGGGCGCGGCAATGTGCCCGCCGACGAAACCGCCCACGGTCTTGGTGCAGCAGTTCCAGCCGTAGTCGATGACGCATCGTTCGCAGGCGAGGATGCCGCGCATCTTGGGATAGCGGCGCTGCCACTCGCCATCGAGGGCGACGACGTCTCGGGCGAGCGGAATCTTCTTGCGGTACAGGCAGCACGTGATGCGGAATGCGGTGGGCACGGTCAGACTCTCCATCACCTATGGGTTGGACGTGCTCAGTGGGCCGGGTGTGGGGCAGAGTCGCCGTGCCGCGGGCCGCAGCGATACCTGGCACATGGGCCTTCGTGGGTGCCGCCCGCAAGCCCGGTCGGTACACCCACGGCGGCCTCCGGCGACAGGGCCGACGGGCGTACGGCTGCTTGTCGGGTTCGTGCCGGAGTTCCTGGCCGCCTGCACTCCCGACCAATCTCCCTGCGCAGCAAGGGGTCGGGACTGGTTGTGCCATGAATGCGAGTTATGACGTGGCGCTTCTCACACCCCGACGGCAGGATTAGGACATTGCTGATCTTCAAATTGAACTTAGCGGCCTAGCCGTTTGGCGGAAAATGCGCGTCGCGAAAGGGGACCCGAAAAATGGGACGTAACTCTCCGCAACGCAGGGGGTGACTCTATGTGGGTTTGTACCATTTTCGTCCGTGATTGTCGCCGAGTGGCAAGCGAGAAACGATTTGATCAAGCGATTTATTTCGGACACTGAAGGGACTGCGGTAGGCGGTGGACAGTGATCATGAAGTGTGAAACGGTCATTTCGAATTCGCGGGGGAATCCCTGGGGGTGCATCGATTCTTCGATCCAAGCGATCTCCAGGCGGGCGTCCTGACCAGACGCCTTTCTTTCGTGGATGGAACCGGGGGGTTTGGTGCATCTTTTGTGTGCGCCTGCTGGTCGTTTGTCGCGTACCCATCGCGGTCGACCCTTCGTTTCCTAATTCCTGACAGGTCCTCAACAGAGAACCCTGGCGGAAGCCAGAGGATAAGGAGAGAAAATGAAGAAGCTTGTTGCAGCGGCGGGTGTTGTTGCCGGCGGGGCTGCCTTGGTGCTGAGCATGCAGGGCTCGGCGCAGGCTGCGGCTCCGCAGGCTCCCGTGACCCAGGTGGCTTCCCAGTCCGACGCTGAAATGCAGCCGATGGGCTTTGGTAGCTTCCTCGCCAAGGCTGCTGTCCACGCGAAGGCTGCGTGCCCGTCGGTGGCGAAGGGCGCCGGCCAGGTCGCCAATGACCTGTTCGGAACCCACGTGGCTCCGAGCCAGGGGCTGAGCACCGTGAACGCGATGGACACGGTCTTCGACAAGTGACATCGCACATTGTGGTCCGGAGGGCAGCGCTTCTCATTGGCGCTGCCCTCTTGGGCGCCTACTTCCTGGTTGCTTCTTTTTCTCAGATGCCTCTGAACCCCGTCAAAGTCAAGTATTACGACCGGGTGAATCAGGTGATGCAGCCCTATCTGGCACAGAACTGGATGCTCTTTGCCCCGAACCCACTGGCAGATGACCGGGGTATTCTGGCACGCGCCAAATGCCAAGATGGCACGCTGACAGGCTTCTACGATGTCACTCATGCTTATGTAAAACAGACGCAGGCCGATCGCTTCTTTCCTTCTCGCATCGATCGCCTGGTCAGCGGAACGATCACGCAACTGGACAACGGTGATCCGATCCTGCAGAGGCTAAGGGACAGCGAGAAGGAGAAGAAGAAGCCGGAGATCCCCCTCCTTCCGTTTGAGAAGACATCACGGGAACAGGCGGAGAGATTCATGTCCCGGTACTCACTGACGCAGATGCCCGACGCCTGCGGTGGGAACCCTGCCGCCATACAGGTACGGGTCTACGTTCATGAACTTCCTTCGTGGTCCAAGCGCAAGGACCACACGGCCAAAGGGACCACGAATTACCTCGACCTGAGCTGGAAGGAGGCCGACGCACTCAAATGAGAAAAATAATCGCTGTGACAGATAAATGGGCAACCCATCCTGTGAGTGTGACCGGAGCATCGGGGACCCGCGTCCTGCTCGGGTTTGTCGGTCTCATGTTCTATGTGAGCCAGTACGGCGACCGGGAATTCCTGTTCGGGCCCAAGGGTGTGCTTCCCTGGCAGGAGTTAGTACGGCAGATCCACGCGAGCGGTACCTTCAGCCTCTACGCGGCTAGCGCTTCCGATACATGGTTCCAGATCATTTACCATCTCGGCCTCATTGCTGCTCTTCTGGTGGTACTGGGCGTCGGAGGTCGGGTAGGCCTGGCCGTCCACTGGGTTTTTCTGTGGTCGCTCTATGAACGCCAGCCTGTGCTGCTCGATGGCGGCGACAACCTGGCCTACCTAGTCATCCCCATGCTTCTCCTAACTCGTTGTTACGACCGATTTTCGGTGTCCAGCGGCCTCGCCACCAAGGTGGTGAAGCGCCTCCCCGAATCGCTTCGATCCATATCGACCCCACTGCATAACCTCGGCGTTCTCGCGATCGCCCTGCAGATGTGCCTGGTCTACATCGTCAGCGGCCTCTACAAGGTGCAGGGCCAGATGTGGCAGGACGGAACAGCCCTCTTCTACGTCCTCAGGGTTCCGGAATTCAGCTTCCCCGGCCTGTCGCACCTGGTCTACGAAAATGACTTCCTCGTCTTTGCGGGGACCTACGTCACCGTGCTCTTCCTCGTGTACTTCCCCCTGGGAATACTGGTGCCCGCTCTACGCCCCTGGGCAGCGATCATGTCTATTGGGTTCCACTTGGGAATCGCGGTGCTCATGGGCCTGACCGGATTCGCCATGACGATGGTCGCCTGCGATCTGATCTTCCTGAGCAAGGGGCTGGACGAAGCGATCGCTCTGGGCGCCGGCCTGATCCAGAGAGCCCAGTCCCGCCCCTCCGAAGGCGGAACCCGGACAACAGAAGGCGGGCCGCTTGCACTGCCCGACCTCGAAAAAACAGGGCGACCTGCGACGTAAACGGTCATCCATTCCATTTCCGGCAAGGTGGCGTCGTGTGGAATACAACCAGGGAGGCGGCGTAGCCATCCTCCGAGGGCTCCACCAATCCGTGGGCCGCTTGGCTCAAATACGGCGGCCCTACGCCACGACGTGCCTAGCCTTGAAAATCAAGACCGCGCACCTCATGAGGGCTGACCAGAGAGCTGGACCTGAAGTTGGAAGTTTCATCAACTCCGAGTGGCCCTCGGCAGGGCGGGAGCATGATCGGCCTGTTCTGGGTGACGGAGGAAGACGTCTACCTGGGTCTGCCGCCGACCGCGCAGATGACAGGCGTATCTATGTCCCCCAGCGAGCTGCGGATCGTTGGCCCTGAGGAACGCGTGTGGGCCTGGCCCGAAGTGACGGACCTACAGGTGGACAATGTGCCGGTCCGCTCGGCCGTGGTGCGGTGGGCGACCCGCGCAACAACCTTCGCCGCTGCCGCCCTGGACGCCTGGGTTCCCGGCAGCCCCGCCGAGATGACCGTGGCGGTCAGCACGGGCAAGCACCGGACCGAAGTGCCAGTCTTCTCCGCTGCGGCTACCGCGTACACACAGCGTGAAGTCGACCTCTCACACGCCCTGCTCGCCCACTTTGTCCGAGGCACCTCCTCACCCGCCACCCTGACGGACTGGTGGAAGGAAACCCGACCGGTGGGAGTCCTGCGGTCGCGTCAGCGCGAAGCCATCCTCGAAGGCTGGGCTGCCCCGCTTCTCTCGTAGCGCCGCAGCAGACAGGGCCCCACCCCGCGCTTTCTCAACAGCGCCCCACCCGCCCGGCAAGCCGGGCCGCCGGCACCACAACGCGGCCCGAGGAGCCCGCCCACGCCTTATCTCCTGTGAACGAGAAGAGCTTCAGCCCGTGGAAAACACAGCGGTCAGTAGCAACGCGTCCCAGCAGCACACCGTGCTGGCCTTCGACGGTGACTGCGGCTTCTGCCAGTCAGCCATCCGAAAGATCCAGCACCGAGCGCAACCGCAGATAGCGGCTGTGCCCTGGCAATTTCTTCCCCCGGAGCTGACGCAGCCCCACCTTCGCCGGCTGGACCGCGAAGTCCTTCTTATCGACGGAAGCCGGGTGCGGTACGGCGGCGCTGCTGCTCTCGCATGCTTCGTCGGCTCCTCGTCAGCCCGCCGCTATCGAGCAACGGCACGGTTCCTGCGTCTCCCTCCCCTCAGTCTGGCCGCTCATGTGGTCTATCGGTGGGTGGCAAGGAATCGGCACCGGATGCCTGCCGGCACAGCGGCCTGCGCGATTCCCCGCACCCCCAACTGAAAGGCTGGCATGCGACCGGTACCCACCTGCATTCTCAGCAGCTTCGACGAACCAAGGGCCGAACACGGACATGACCTGGACAAGTTCGTCCAGATCGGCTCACTGACCAAAGCGCTCACCGGGACCGTGCTGACCCGTCTGGCCTCTGCAGGAATGCTGCAACTGGACGACCCGGTCGAGCAGTTCATTTCCGCCCCGGCCCACACCGGCATCACGCTGCGACACCTGGCGGAACACACCTCCGGCCTCCCGCGGGTTCCGCCAGGCCTGCATCGACGTGACCCCTATTCATCCTTCGACGCCGCAGCCCTCGACGCTCTCATAGAACGGCTGGATTCCCTCACCACCAGCGCCCCGGGAGAAACAGAGGAGTACTCCAACCTGGGTTACGCCGTTCTCGGCGCCGTGCTCTGCGCCACATCAGGAGCGTCTTACGAGGAGCTACTGCAGGAGCACGTTCTCGCGCCCCTGGGTGTCACCGATGTGACGTCGAGCCCCCCGCCGGACCGGCGACTTTGCCGACGCGGAATGTTTGGACGCCCACGCCGTCCGTGGACGATGGACGGTGCCATCCTTCCCGCCGGAGGGCTATGGGCCACCCCCCGCGCCGCCGCCCATGTCACGACCGCGCTCCTCGTCGAGCGGAAACTGGGCGAACCCGCCCCTTCCTGGCAGGCCGCCGGTCCTCTTCTCTGGCACAACGGTGCCACCCGCGATGCTTCAGTCTTCACCGGTGCAATGCCGGACGGCACCTGGATTCTGGTCCACCGCCTCTCCGGACAGGCCGAGACCACCGACAACCTCGCCATCCACCTCCTGAAGCAGGCCAGCACATCATCGCCCCGCTGAGGGGTGCCTGCGATGTGCCGGTTTGGTGTCGGTGGGGGTTGGCAGTGACGGGTCGTGAGTCGGGTGTTTTTGTGTTGGTGGTATGACCTGGAGGCGTGTCCGTTACTGGCATGGAAGCGGTGTTTGGGGTGGTTGTTGCTGTCATGGGGCGGTACACCACCACGGTCTCCACTGCCACGGAAACGGTGCTTCTTATCCATGGCGGGTGTGCCGGTCGGGAGGCTTGGGGCGTGTGGAGGTTGTCCCGGTCGTGGGGTGTGTCGTGGTGGGGGAGCGGAGTGTGTTGCGGAAGGCCGCGTGGGTGGAGATGCGTGGCGCGGCGGTGGGCCGGCTGCTGGAGTTGCGGGCGGCGGGTCGGCTGACGGCAGGCTTTGTGCGGACGCCGCTCACTACATGTGACCCTGGCCAGCGGCGGCGCCCCGCTTCTACTGCGCCCAGTGGATGCCGAGTTCGGTGAGTGCTCGGAGTTGGTCGGGGTGGAGTCGGTCGCGCCGGGTCTTCTGGTTCATGATCCAGATTCCGGTGCGGTGTGTGGTGCCGTCGGGGAGTGTTTCGGTGTGTGTTCGGGGGACGGTAGTCGTGCCTTCCCGCTGGATGTACTGCGCCAAGGCATCCAACCCCTTTTGGAATGCCCTGCCGCCCGCGCCCGGCCCGGATGTCGCGGCGGCCTTCGCGGGGGCCTTACGCGCCTGTACGGGCTTCTTGACGCCGAGTTCGGCGAGCCTCTTCCGCTGTTCCTGGTTGAGTTGGTTCCAGTCGTGTTGTTGGGTGGTGAGCCAGTGGCCGATGTCTTGGCCGTGTCGGGTGACTCCGGGGGCGATGTCGGTCAGGCGCGCACCTTCCGCGAGGAGTTGGGTGAGGTAGGTGTAGTGGCGTTGCCAGTCGACGGTCCAGCCGTTTTCGCGTGGGTTCCAGTGGGGGTCGATGGCGGCGAGTTGGGCGGCTCGCCGGTGGGCGCGGTGGGGGTTTTTGCCGAGTCCGCCGGGGCGGCGGATGTTGGTGAGCCATTGTCCGATCGGCTTGTCGAGTGCGGTGGCGTGTCGTGGGGCGGCGAGGGTGCCGTGGAGTTGGTAGTAGTGGCGGGCGGCGGCGAGGTTTTCGGCGAAGGCGGCGTCGGCGGTGTCCCAGACGATCCCCAGCTCCTCGAGCTCGGCCGCCCGTTCCCCGGTCATCTGTCCCGCCCGGTAGACGCGCCGTTGGTCGGAGAGCCACCTGCCGAGCGGGTACGCACCCTCGGTGTGCTCGTACGGCACCTCCAGGTGGTTCTCCCGCTCCCGGTAGCGGTACGCGGCCTCGATTCCGCGTCGCCGGTCTTGGCGTTCGGTGTTGATGATTTGGTAGTTGATCCATTTGGCGATGAGGGCGGGGTCGCGTGGGGCGGCGAAGCGGAGGATGAGTCGGCTCTCGTCCTCGCCTTCCCCGGGCGGCGGTCCGATGGGGAGCGACGGATCAACCACTCGCTTTCGAGGTTCCTGTGGAATCGCGAGCATTTCCACGGCGCGGGAATCGTGGGCCCGGAGCCCTTCCAACACCCGAATCAAAGGGAGGTACGAGTTCGAGGAGAGCATGTCCTGCGGCCTTTCGTCCTTCGCGAGGAAAACGGGCACGATCAGGGTCGCCATTTTGCCCTGGCCTGGTTTTTGTCGTAGGGCTCGGCCGATGGCTTGGACGATGTCGACGGCGGAGCCTTTGGGGTCGATGAGGGCCACACTGTCGGTGGCTCGGATGTCGACGCCCTCGCTCAGGACACGGCAGTTGGCCAGCACGGCGCGCCCTGCCCGGCGCCCGAAGTCACCCAGGACCGCCTGCCGGTGCTCCGGGTCGTGTTTCCCTGCCAGCCATCCGGCCCACACCTTCTCCGGATGCCGGGCGGGATCCACCTGGTGGAGCCGGCGAGCGACACGGGGCAGCCCCGCCGCGAACGCCTCCGCCTCGATGGTGCGGTGATGAAAAGTGATCGTGGTCTTCAGATCGTGAGCGGCCATGGTCTCCAACAACACCGCCTGGAGCGCCGCGAGCCGCTCACCACGCAGCTGCTCCTCGTACCGCTCCTCACTGACCAACCGGTCCGGCGTGACCACTGGATCGGTGAGTTCGGCGACCACGATCTGGTACCGGGCCAGCAGCCCCCGAGACACCGCGGACGCCAGCGACAGCTCGTAGACGACCGGCCCGAACACGTTCTCGTCGTCCATCGAGCACGCCATCTCCTTGGGGAGCCGGTCCCACACCCGCCGCGTCCGGCCCGGCGTCTCCTCGTCCACGACGGCCACCTGCGCCTCGTACAGCTCCTGCTCGCGGGGGCCGCGGGCCGGTCGTTCCGTCCAGATGCGGGGGGTGGCGGTCATGTACAGCCGGCGCATGGCCGGGATGACCTCCTGGTGGTGGACATCGGCCCATGCCTTCCCCGCCGACCCGGAGGTGCGGTGCGCCTCGTCGACGACGACGAGGTCGAAGACGTCCATCGGCAGGTTGTACTCACCTCTGTGCGCTTCGGCGATGACCGGCAGGGAGGCGTAGGTGGCGTAGACCGTCACCGGGCCGTGGCCGTGCCACAGGGCCAGCTGCGGCGCGGATGTCGTGGACCGGACGTCGAGCTGCCACAGGTGGACGTTGTCCTCCAGAGAGCACACCGCGACCGCCGGCCCCGTGTGACCGGCGAGGCGCCACTCCCGAACGGTCTGGGTGAGCAGGTCCAGGGTCGGCAGCAACACCAGGACCCGCCCACCACGCGCCAGCCGCAGCGCGGCCGCAGCCGCCATGAACGTCTTCCCGGTCCCGCACGCGGCCACCACCGTGGCCCGAAGCCCCGCCTCCGGGATCCGCTTTCCCGGCGGAATATCGAGCCCACGGACAATCGCCTCCACCGCTTCCTCCTGGTGAGGACGGAGGACGATGTCACCGGTCTTCTGCATTCGGCACTCCACGAAATTCAGAGAGGCGGGAGCCCGCCGGGAGATGGTGGTGATGTTCTCGGGATACTACACACTACATCTCGTTGTGATGCGTACGGAGACTGTACCGCGCATCGAGGCGGAAACAGGCGTCTCGGACACGAAAGCCGCCCGTCCACCCGCGGTGCTGCGCTCCGCAGAGAGTGTGGTTGGGCGGCTTCCGCTGTGCGGTGTCAGCCCAGCAGGGGCAGTCCACCACCGAGACGGGGCAGTCCACTACCGATCAGGGGGAGCTGACCGAGAGCCGGCAAGCCTGCCGCCGCGGGGAGTCCGGAGACCGAGCCGAGCAGGGGTGCCGCCTGGGTCGTCAACTGGGTCACCAGGGGGAGTCCGTCCGCGGTGGCGGTGCCTGCGGAGCCCAGGAGTGCAGCGCCGGCCAGGAGCGTGGCGGCGAGAGCCTTGGAGTGTGTCATCGGTTCACCTTCCGAACGTTTGGGACAGGAGAGAGTCAGTGCACCGGCGAGAGCCTCGCCTGGCATTCCTGTTCTTTGATCAACGATGTGGAGGCGGGTAAGACACAAGCCGCCGTCTTGTTGTTGGTGTGGGTCTGGAGGCGGAGCCGGAAGGTTTCAGGGGTGGGAGCGGAGCGGACACCCCAACGGGCCGAAGGCCCGGGCCTGCCCGTCGCCCACGGCGTGACCCGCATCCTGGCCGGCGCCCTGCCCGCAGGCCTGGGCCGCGCCGCCGAGACGCCCGCCGAGACCGACCACT
>NZ_JBEYZH010000028.1:0-66203 GCF_040645975.1 Streptomyces sp. NPDC046557 | reverse complement strand
GCGACTGGTCGTTCCCCAGCAACCATTCCGCCCTCGCCGCCGCGGCCGCCGTCGCGCTGCTCTACGTATCGCGGCGGCTCGGCGCCGCCGCCCTGGCCGCGGCCGTCCTCATGGCCGCCTCCAGGGTCTGGGTGGGCGTGCACTACCCGCACGACGCACTCGCCGGCTTTCTCGTCGGCGCCCTCGTCGCGGCCGTCGCGGCCATGACCGTCCGCCGTCACGCGCCGGCCCTCGCCGGCCGCCTGGCCCGCGGCCCGCTCCGCCCGCTCCTGGCCGCGGCGGCCTGACGGCGCCCGAGCGGTCGCGGCGCCCGGCCGGCACGCCGGACACCGCGACCGCGGGCCCCCACCACCGCGGACCCCTACGGCGGGGCCCCGCCCCGTCCGCGCCCCCGCCGCGTCGGGATCTCCTTCAGCAGGGGCGCAGCGTTTCCCGCCACGTGATCACAGCCGCGGACCCACCCGGTCGGTGAGGTCGGCAACGGTGGGGGCGACGACGCCGAACACGTCCCGGATCGTCGTCAGCGCGGCCGTCTGGAGCGCGGCGGCGGGCACGACGGACCCGTCCGGGCCGGTCAGCGCGCGGGTGGCCGTCGCCTCGGCGACGACGGTGGGACGGTAGCCGCGGTAGAAGGCGCCCTCGGCCGTGAAGGTGACGCACATGTGCGTCATGAAGCCCGCCAGCACCAACTCCTTGCCCGCGCCCGCCTCGCGCAGCGTCTTCTCCAGGTCGGTGTCGTGGAAGGCGTTGGGCACCTGCTTGACCACCACCGGCTCCCCGGCGATCGGGGCGACCTCCTCACTGATCGCGCCGATCTCCGCGCGGATGTCGTACGGGGTGCCCTCGCCGCCGTCGTTGACGACGTGGATGACGGGAACCCCCGCGGCACGCGCCGCCCCCAGCAGCCGGCCTCCGGCCGCGAGGGCCTGTTCGGCGCCTTCGAGGGCCATGACGCCGGTGCGGTAGGTGTTCTGGTAGTCGATCATGATCAGGGTGGTGTCGGCGAGGCGCGGCAGCGCGTCGTCGAGGCCGGACAGGGCGCGCAGGGTCGTGGAAGCGGGCATGGCGAAGCTCCTTGGGTCGGTAAGGGAAAACAACACGGCGCGGGCGCGCCGATCGATCAGGAAGAGACGCGGAAACGGCGGCGGTACGCGGCCGGGGTGGTGCCGATCTGCTTGCGCAGTGCCCGGTGGAGCGTCTCCACCGAACCGAGCCCGCAAGCGGTCGCGACCTGCTCCAGCGGCTGGTCGGTGCTCTCCAGCAGCCGTCGGGCCGCCTCCACCCGGGCGGCCTCGACGTACGCGGCGGCGGTCGTGCCCGTCTCCTGGCGGAACACCCGCGCGAAGTGGCGTTCGCTCAGGCACATCCGCGCCGCGAGCGCCGCGGCGGACAGATCACCGTCCAGGTGCTCGGCGATGTGCATCCGCAGTGCGTCGATGTCCCTGCGGGAGGCGGCCGGCCTGCTGAGCGGGACCGAGAACTGGCTCTGGCCGCCCTGCCGCTTGAGGTACATGACCAACTGCCGCGCCACCGCCAGCGCCACCTCCTCCCCCAGGTCGTCGGTCACCAGTGCCAGCGCGAGGTCCATGCAGGCGCTGATGCCGGCCCCGGTCCACACGTTCCCGCTCCGCAGGAAGATCGGGTCGGGGTCGACCGTCACCTTCGGGTGCTCGGCCGCCAGTTGGGCAGCGGTCGACCAGTGGGTGGTGGCCGCCCTCCCGTCCAGCAGCCCGGCCGCGGCCAACAGGTGCGCGCCCACACACACCGAGGCCACCCGCCGGGCGAGCGGCGCGACCCTCTCCAGCCACGCCACCACGTCGCGGTCGATCCGGGCGACCGGCCCGTTCGGGTGCGGGTCCACGGCGCCGGGCACCAACAACGTGTCCAACACCCCCTCCACGTCGGCGAACGCGAGGTCCGCGACCAGCCGCACCCCCGCCGACGTGGTCACCACCCCCGCCGACGGCCCCGCGAGCTCCACCCGGTACCCGGCCCGCCCCCCGGTCTCCCGGTTGGCGAGCGCGAACACCTCGGCCGGGCCGGTGACGTCGAGCAGGTCGACATCGGGGAAGACCGCGATGACGACGCGGCGGTTCGTGGACATGCCCCCATCCTCACCCGACCCCCGGATGGCGGCAATGACGCGGTTCTGTCACATCCGGCCACGCCCACCGTTCCTCGGAGCGGCCCCCTAAGGGGGCGGAATCGGCCCGGGGGCGGTCACACCGACCGCGGGACGCCAAAAACGCCCGTCAGGCAGGGCCTGACGGGCGCCGAGGTAGTAGTCCGCATCACGCTGGAAGCCGAGACCCGGGACGGCCTGCCGCAGGTGGGGCCACAGGCCCGGCGCGACACGGTACTCACCGGCCACCATCCAGGGGTCGTCACCCAGCACGAACAGGTGCCGGATGGCGAGGAACTGGTCCCGGGTGAGGGTGACGGACTCGACCATCTCCTCGTCGGGACTGAAACCGGTCAGGTCCCAGACGAGGTTGTGCCCATCGGCGAATGGATAGTCGCTGCTCACCGCCTCACGCTAGGCCGCCCGCCCCCCGCCCGCACCTGCTTTTAGGGCCCGGACCCGGGCCCTGCGGGCGCGCCTTCCGCCCAGAACTGGGCCAGCGCCGCCTCCTTGTACGGGGCCGGGCTGACGCTCAGGTCTCCCGCGAACGGCCGGTCCAGGACCATCACCAGCAGCAGGCTGAAGCCGATGAGCGCCGCCACCGCCGACACGAACAGCAGTTGCATCTTCAGGCTCCGCAACCCGAACAGGAACGTGAGCGGCAGGATCACCAGCGCACCGCCGTACACCAGCACCTGCAACAGTGTCGGCAGTGAGGTCTCCGCCATCGTGATCCGCGCCCTGCGCTGCGCCGCCACGTCGTTGAGGCGGCTCGCGGCCTCCTGGTAGAAGGTCTCGCTGCGGGGGCCGGCGGGTTCGTACGCCTGGAGAGCCGTGTACATGGCGTGCGTCTGCTCGGCGGTCGCGTCGAAGCTGGGTCTGCCGTCGCGCATCATCGGCCACTGGACGTCGACCACCGCGTGGACGTACGCGCCCACCGCCCGGTCCACCTTGGCCCGGTCGGCCACCGGGAACGCCTCCGCGCTGCGGACGACCAGGGCCAGGTCGGTGGCCTCGTTGGCGACGACGGTCTGGGTGTTCTCCAACTGCGTCCAGAGCGTGACGACGACGAACGCGAGGATGATTCCGTAGATCGCGCCGAACATGCCGAGGGCGACCCCGACCATCTCGTTGTGCTCGCCGGCCGCCAGGTGCGGGAAGCGCCGCCGGGCGGCGACGCTGCCTGCCACCGCGAGGGCCGTGAAACCGCCCACGAGCAGGACGCCCAAGACGAACGTACTGAGGTTGTTGAGTAACCAGAGGATCATGTGTGACTCAACGAGTGCGCCCGCCCGCGGCGACGGCCGCCGCGGGCGCGCCCACCGTTGGGGCAGCGGCCCTCGACTCAGCCCACCTTCGGGGCCTTCGGCAGCCCGGCCGCCAACGCGGAGCCGGCGCCGCCGACGGAGCTGCCGGTGGCCTTGGTCGCGCTGCCGGCCACCGAGGTCGTGACGCCCACCGCCGTCTTGGTGTCCTGCACGGCGTGTGCGGGGTGGTCGACGATGTCCCCGACGCGCTCGGTGATCGGGGGCGCCTGGGCGGCGGGCTCGTCGGCGTGGGCGAGGGTGGGAGTGAGGGCGAGGGCCGCACCTCCGGTGAGGATCAGGGCGGCGAGGCTGCGCTTGATGGGGTTCATGCCGGGCCCAACGACCCCACCGCGCGAGGGGTCACTCGCCGGGCGTAGCCGAGGACGACGCTCCCTCGGACCGATCAGTCCTCGACCACCAGCGCCGGCGTCGATTTCGTCAGCACCTCGCCCCGGAAGAAGGCGGGGCTTGGCGTTCGGTGACGAGCATGACGAGCATGACGACCAGGCCGAGGACGAGCAGGCCGACGCCGATGATGAAGACGCCGCCCACGCCGAAGACGGTCGACCCGGAACCGTAGGCCGGGTTCCACATGTCGACCAGCGTCTTGCAGAAGACGGAGGCCGGCAGCAGGCCGCCCAGGACCGGGAAGACGCCCTTGAAGAGCAGGTCGCGGGCGGAGTCGCGCAGCTCGCGCCGGAAGTACCAGGCACACCGCGGGCCTCTGGACGCCGACCTCGCCGGCCGTGGAGCCGACCGAGGAGGTCAGGCATTGAAGTGCTCTCCCGGTTGAAGTCGGGAGAAGAGATCAGGCGGGAGATCTGCGCCGACTTCGAGGCCGAGCCGAAACAGTCCTCACCCCGCCCACACGATCGACTGGACCTCGCTGTAGGCGTGCAGCGCGTACGAACCGACGTCCCGTCCCACCCCGGACCGCTTGAAGCCCCCGAACGGCGCCTCCATGTTCCGGCCGATCGTGTTCACGCCGACCCCGCCCGCCCGCAGCCGCCGCGCGATCCGGAAGGCCCTCGCGGGGTCCCCGGACCACACGTAGCTCAGCAACCCGAAGTCGCTGTCGTTGGCCAGTGCCACCGCCTCGTCCTCGCCCCCGTCGAACGGCACGACCACCACCACCGGGCCGAAGATCTCCTCCCGCACCACCCGCATGTCGTTCGTGCAGTCCACCAGCAGCGTCGGGGCGACGTAGAAGCCGCGGCCGTCCCCCACCGCGGGGCGCTCGCCGCCGTACGCGATTCGCGCGCCCTCCTTGCGGCCCAATTCCACGTACGACTCCACCCGGTCCCGGTGCGCCGCCGAGATCACCGGGCCGACCACCGTGCCCCGCACCCCCGGATCGCCCACCTTCATGAACGCCAGATGGCCGGTGAGCTTCTCCACCAGCGCCCCGTACGCCGACCGGTGCACGATCACCCGGGTCGGGGCCGTGCAGATCTGGCCGCTGTAGAAGGAGAAGGTGGTGCCGATCCCCGCCACCGCCGCGTCGAGACCGGCGGCGTCCACATCGTCCAGCACCACCGCCGCGCCCTTGCCGCCCAGCTCCATCAGCTGCCGCTTCATGGAGCGGCCGCACACCTCGGCGATGCGCTGCCCGACCCCGGTGGAGCCGGTGAACGACACCATGTCCACGTACGGGGAGTCCACCGCCGCCTCGCCCACCTCCACCGAGGCACCCGAGACCACGTTGACGACGCCCGCCGGGACCCCCGCCTCGTGCAGCGCCTCGGCCATCTTGAACACCGACAGCGGGTCCTGCGGGGCCGGTTTCACCACCACCGTGTTTCCCATGGCCAGCGCCGGGGCCACCTTGCCGGCCGGGTTGGCCCACGGATTGTTGTACGAGGTGATGCAAGTGACCACGCCGACCGGCTGGCGCAACTCCAGCGCGCCCAGCACGCTCGCCCCACCCATCGGGCCGGCCTCGGTCACCTGCGGCGGGAGCCCCCGCTCCACCGGTTCCAGGGCGCCCTTCGCGTAGCGGCGGAAGCGGGCCACCCCGACGCCCACCTGCATGCCCCGCGCGATGCCCGTCGTCGCGCCCGTCTCCGCCTGGGCAAGCGCCGCCCACGGCTCGTACTCCCGCTGGATGATGTCCGCCGCCCGGTCCAGGACCGCCGCGCGCGCCTCGGGGCTCGTACGGGACCAGCCCTCGAAGGCGTCGGCCGCCGCGCGCGCCGCCTCCTCCACCTGGGCGCGGGTGGCCTCGGGGGCGAGACCGACCACCGACTCGTCGGCGGGGTTGACCACCTCGTAGTGGCCGCCGGCGGGCTCCACCCACTCGCCCCCGATGTAGAGCCGCTGCGGAGCGTTCATCGCGTGCTCACCGTCCTCGTGTCGCGGCCCGAGCGCAGCACGGTGCCCGGGATCGCGCCGGTCACCTGGTCGTCGCGGATCGTCTCCACGCCGTTGACGCGTACGGACACCATCCCGACCGCCCGCGCGTCCAGCCTCGGGCTGTTCCCGGGCAGGTCGTGGACGAGCGTCGCCGGACCGGCCTCGATCCGCTCGGGGTCGAAGAGCACCAGGTCCGCGTGGTAGCCCTCGGCGATCCGCCCGCGCCCGCGCAGCCCGAACAGTTGCGCCGGGTCGTCGGTGAGCATCCGTACCGCCTGCTCCAGCGGCACCAG
This sequence comes from Streptomyces sp. NPDC046557, assembly GCF_040645975.1. Lineage (NCBI taxonomy): Bacteria > Bacillati > Actinomycetota > Actinomycetes > Kitasatosporales > Streptomycetaceae > Streptomyces > Streptomyces sp. NPDC046557. The sequence continues at coordinate 60,129 of NZ_JBEYZH010000028.1, read as the reverse complement.
CTTGCGGCCGCGCAGGCAGTCGCCGAGGAAGCGGGTCGTGTACGGGGCCCCGCACATCCGGTCCAGGTGCGCGCCCGCGTCGGAGCCGCCGAGCATCACGTCCTCGTGCTGCCAGGTCTCGGCGCGCAGCGCCCAGCTCGCCGGGTCGTTGTCGGTGGGCATGGGCCACAGGATCGTGCGCAGGTCGTCGTTGGCGCAGATCTCCACCAGGCAGCGGAAGGCGTCAAGGCCGCGTTCGGCCGCGATGTCATTGACGACCCGGCCCGACAGGCCCTCGTTCTCCTTGCTGTACGTGTCCCCTATGACGTAGCGGCCGAAGTTCGCGAGGCGGCGGAAGACCCCGGCCTCCTTGCTGTCGGCGTGGCGCAGCATCTCGGCGCGCACGTCGGGGTCGCGGAGCTTCGCGATCCGCTCGGGGACCGGCAGGGCGAGGACCTCGCCCCAGCCGGGGATGAGGTTCAGCGCGCAGAAGGTGCCGAGCGACATGTTCATGGGGGTGAGGATCGGCATGGTCAGCGCGACGATCCGACCACCGGCCCTACGGGCCCGCTCGCTCGGGATCAGCTGGCGCGGGACGCGTTCGGGGACAGAGGCGTCGATGGTGAGGACGTTCCAGTTCAGGGGGCGTCCGGCGGCGGCGCTCATCTCCACGAACAGGTCGATCTCCGCGTCCGAGAACTGGTCGAGGCAGCCGGCGACGATCGCCTCCAGTTGGGTGCCCTCGTGCTCGGCGACCGCCCGGGAGAGGGCGAGGAGTTCGGCCGGTTTCGCGTGCCGGGAGGCGACGGGGGCGCCGGAGCCGTCGGAGTGGGTGGCGGACTGGGTGGTGGACAGGCCCCAGGCGCCGGCGTTCATGGCGTCGTGGAAGAGGTCGAGCATCTGCCGCATCTGCCGGTCGGTGGGCTGCCCGCCGATGGCGTCCTCGCCCATGACGTGCCGGCGCAGCGCGCAGTGTCCGACCATGAAGCCGGCGTTGACGGCGATCCGCCCCTCCAGCGCGTCGAGGTACTCGCCGAAGGTCGACCAGGTCCAGTCGACGCCTTCCTCCAGGGCGGCCAGGGCCATGCCCTCGACCTTGCTCATCATGCGGCGCGTGTAGTCGGCGTCGTCCGGGCGGGCCGGGTTGAGGGGGGCGAGGGTGAAGCCGCAGTTGCCGCCGGCGACGGTGGTGACGCCGTGGTTCATGGAGGGGGTGGCGTACGGGTCCCAGAACAGTTGGGCGTCGTAATGCGTGTGGGGGTCGATGAACCCGGGGGTCAGCACGAGCCCGGTGGCGTCCTCGCCGGTCCGGGCCGGCTCGGTGACGGTGCCGGGTTCGCCGATGACGACGATCCGCCCGTCCCGGATGCCGATGTCGGCGACGTACGCGGGCGCGCCCGTGCCGTCGACGACGGTGGCTCCCTCGATCAGGTGGTCGAGCATGACGCTGAGGCTCCTTCTTCCGTGACGTGATCACTGCCACCGGCGCCCCGCCGACACGTCGGCCCCGCCGGTGGCAGCTGCCGGCGAGGCCGAGGAAAGCCCGGTCAGACGGCCTGGCGGAAGCGGGTCGTGCGGTGCACCGGGTCCGTGTCGATGTGCGGGATCACGTGTTCGCCGATGAGCTTGATGGTCGTCATCGTGTCCTCGTACGACACCCCGGTGGGCAGGCCGAAGGACAACTGGTCGGCGCCGGCCTGCTCCCAGCGCTTGCACTGGGCGCGGACCTCGGACGGGTCGCCGCAGATCAGCAGCTCCTCGGCGATCAGCAGCTCGATGATCTCCGCGTTGTACTCGGGCAGTGTCTCGGGCCACTGCGGGATCGCCTCGGGGCGCGGGAAGGTGTCGTGGTAGCGGAAGACCAGCGACTGGAACCGGTTCATGTTCGCGTTGACGGCGATCTCGACGGCCTTGTCGTGGGTCTCGGCACAGATCGCGGTCGAGGTGACCATCACGTTGTCGTTGACGAAGGCGCCGATGGCCTTCGCCTCCTGGATGGCGGTCTTGTACTGCTCCAGCACCCACTCCATATCGGAGACCTTCTGCACGCTGAAGCCGAGGACCCCGAGGCCCTTCTTCGCGGCCATCGCGTACGAGGACGGCGACCCGGCGGCGTACCACATGGCGGGGTGCGCCTTGCCGTACGGCTTGGGAAAGATCTTGCGCGGGGGCAGTGACCAGTGCTTGCCCCGGAACCCCTCGTACTCCTCCTGGAGGAACATCTTGGGGAACTCCGCGATGGTCTCCTCCCAGATCTCCTTGGTGTGGTTCATGTCGGTGATGCCGGGGAGGAACCCGAGGATCTCGTGGCTGCCCGCGCCGCGGCCGGTGCCGAACTCGAAGCGGCCCTTGGAGAGGTGGTCGAGCATGGCGACCTTCTCGGCCACCTTGACCGGGTGGTTCACCGGTGCGAGCGGGTTGAAGATGCCGGAGCCGAGGTGGATGCGTTCGGTGGCGTGGGCGAGGTAGGCGAGGAACACCTCGTTCGCGGAGAGGTGCGAGTACTCCTCCAGGAAGTGGTGCTCGGAGGCCCAGGCGTACTTGAAGCCGGACTTGTCGGCCTGGATGACGTACTCGGTCTCCTCGATCAGCGACTTGTGCTCCGCCTGGGGGTCGACCTTGGACCGCGCCTCAGGCACGTATCCCTGCACGAAGAGCCCGAATTCCAAGGGGGGTCACCGTCCTTAGTTTTCTGACGTAGTGTCAGATATCGATGAAGCCGACTGTTCCATCGCGTGCCGGGGGCGTCAATACCTGACGCACCATCAGGCAACGGTGAGGCCCCCACGGGCTAGAGGAGGCTCACCCCGGCCGTCCAGCCGCCGTCGATGACGAACGGCTGACTCGTGATGTACGAGGAGTCCTCGCCGGTCAGGAAGAGCGCGAGCTTCGCGACCTCCTCCGGCCGCCCCACCCGCCCCAGCGGGACCACCCGCTTGTAGAGGTCCGCCATCGCGTCCCGGGCCTCCTCTGTCATCCCCGCCGGGTCCAGCAGCCCCGGGTTGGCCATCGGGGTGTCCACGGCGCCCGGGCACATCGCGTTGACCCGGATGTTCTTCGCGGCCAGCTCCAGCGCGGCGACGCGCGTCAGCCCCAGGACGGCCGCCTTGGTCGCGGCGTACGCGCCCACGTACGCCATGCCCGTCAGGCCGGTGTAGGAGGAGGTGTTGACGATCGTCCCGCCGCCGGCCGCCTCGATCTCGGGTGCGAGCGCCCTGATGCCGAGGAAGCAACCGACCTGGTTGACCCGCACCACCTGCTCGAACTCCTCCAGCGGGGTCGCGGTCAGCTCGTTGAAGCGCAGGATGCCGGCGTTGTTGACCAGCCCGTCGACCCGGCCGAAGGTCTCCTTCGCGGCGGTGACGGCGGCCGCCCAGTCCTCCTCCCGGCTCACGTCCAACCGTATGTAGCGCGCCCGGTCCTGGCCGATCTCCTTGGCGACCGCCGCGCCCTGATCGTCGAGTACGTCCCCGAGCAGCACCTTCGCCCCCTCGGCGGCGAAGAGGCGGGCCTCCTGCTCGCCCTGGCCGCGCGCGGCGCCGGTGATGAGGACGACGCGTCCCTCCAACTTGCCCATGCCGGTGCTCCCAGTCTCTTGGTCGTCGGTCGTCGGTCGTCGGTCGTCGGTCGTCAGTCGTCAGTCGTTGAGCAGGGGGGCCACCTCGGCCCCGAAAGCGGTGATCTGATCGGTCAGTTCGGCGCGGTCACGGCTGCGGAAGCGCACCTGGATCTGGTCGACGCCCAGAGCCGCGTACTCCCGCAGGGACTCGGCGAGCGCCTCCGCCTTGCCGGTGAGGGTGCGGCGGCCGGTGGCCCAGGCGGGCTCGCCGACGTAGAGCGCCTCGGTGATCGTGCCGAACTCGACGGGTTCGGTGATCCCGGCCGCCTCGCGGAGCTGCCGGATACGGGCGATCCGGGCGGGGAGCTCGCCGCGCGGGTCGCCCTGCGGGAGCCAGCCGTCGCCGCGCACGGCGGCCCGGCGCACGGCGGCGGGCGACGAACCGCCGACCCACACGGGGATCCGCGCCTGGGCGGGCCGGGGCAGCTGCCCGAGGTCCTTGAAGGAGAACCGCTCGCCTTCGAACTCCGGGTACTCCTCGCGGCCGAGGGCGGCACGCAGGGCGTCCAGGGTCTCGTCGAGCACGACCCCGCGGCGCGCGAAGTCGGCGCCCAGCACCTCGAACTCCTCGGCCACGTGCCCGGCCCCGACGCCAAGGATCAACCGGCCGCCCGAGAGGTGGTCGAGGGTGGCGTACTGCTTGGCGGTGATCAAGGGGTGGCGCAGTCCGACGATCGCGACGTGGCTGAGCAGCCGCACGTGCTCGGTGATCCCGGCGAGGTAGGCCAGGGTCGCCACCGGGTCGTACCAGACGGTGCTCATCGCGCCGGCGAGGCGACGCGGGATGGCCACGTGGTCGCAGGTCGCGAGGTAGCCGAACCCGGCCCGATCGGCGGCCCCGGCCACCTCGGCGAGGTCGACGACGGTGGCCGCGGCCTCCCAGGCCTCGGCGTACAGGGTGCTCTGCGACTGGATCGGGAGCTGCATCCCGTATGCCAGCCGGCCCTCCGTGAACACGCGCGCCATGCCGTGACCACCTCGCCTTCGTCTGGGGCTTGCGTCCGCCGATGCGTGATACCGGCTCGGGGCATCGTCGTAGCTGACGACCCGTCAAGCAAGGGGTCGGGGCGACGGGATGCGGTCCGGGGGTGGTCGGGCGGGCGGGGTCTCGGGGGCGGTGTCCCCCCGGGGGCGGGATCAGGGAGGTTCTGGGGGCGGAACGGTCCATTCAAGCCTCGCCGGCGTTTGAGGCGCGGGGCCTGGGGCGGAGCCCCGGAAAGCCCCGAGCGCAGCGAGGGGACCCACCCACCGGCGCGACAGATCGCTACGCACTCCCGTTGGCAGGCGTCCGCGACCCGTCCGGGGCCGGTCATAGGCCGCCACGGATCGTGGAACGGCTGACGTGCCCCGGCGCCGATCGCCGCGCTGGACAGGGACGTCCGAGCGCGGATGGAGGTGCTGCGCAACGAAATTGGTCACATGATCCAAATCAGTGATACTGGCGCCATGACCAGGGCACGACTCATCGGTGGCATATTCGGGTTCATCTTCATCATGGTGAACGCCGCCGCCTTGCCGATGGCGGCCGCCATCGTGTTCCGCGTCCTCGGGGTCGCCGCATTCGTCGCCCTGGTGGCCGTACTGCGCCGCGCCGGCAGGGCCGTACCGGTAGCCACAGATGCCACGACGGACTTCGGACGGAACTACCGCTACGTCGTCGCCGCCGAGGTGGTCGTCGGGGCGGCGGGCCTCATCGTGCTCAATCCGGTTCTTCACGCCCGGCAGGCGACGGTCGGTTGGATCGCGCTGGTGGTCGGTCTCCACTTCTTCGGCTTGGCCGCCGTCTGGCGGCTGCCGTCCATGCGGTGGCTGGCCGCCGGGATGTCGTTCTGTGGCGTGGTGGGACTGGCGCTGAGTGCCTACGGTTCCTCCGCGTCCCTCATCGCGCTCGTCGCCGGCATTCTTCCCGGAGTCATGCTCTTCGGCTCGGTCCTGGCGAAGCGCCCGGCCTAGCCTCCCCTCGCGTTCCATTCGGTGGAGCGACCCGCCGGACAATTGCGCGTCATCTGTGGGGCGCTGCCCACGTCGTCATTCTTGCCCTTGCCGGCGGCACGCGCGCCGGGCCCAGTGAGCTTGGAGCCTCCCATCCGGCCTGCGGCCGCCGGGACGCCCCCAGCACCTCCCTGATCCCGGCCCGGGGGGACACCGCCCCCGAGACCCCACCCGCCCGATCACCCCGCCCCACAGCGGTACCGTCCCGCCCCTTCCGACGTACTCTGATCTGATGAGAACTCCACGTCAGGCAGCGCGAATTGTCGTACTCTCCCCGACTGGATCCGTGTTCCTCTTCCGGGAGAACAACATCGAAGTCGGCATCCACTGGCTCCCGCCCGGCGGGGGTATCGACCCCGGGGAGAGTCCCGAGGAGTGCGTGCGGCGGGAGTTGCGGGAGGAGACCGGGTGGACCGACCTGGAGCCGCAGCGGTTGCTCTGCACCTGGGAGCACGACTTCACGTACCAGGGCACACCGGTCCGCCAGCACGAGCACATCTACGTCACCACCGGCCCCCGCCGCGACCCCGTACCGGAGTACCCCGAGGCCCACTGGCGCTGGCTCTCCCAGGACGCGCTGGCCACCCTCGGGGAGCCCCTCTGGCCGCCGCGGCTGAACGAGCTGCTGGCCCGCGCCTCCACCCGGCCCGTCCACCTCGGCCTGATCGCCTGAACGCCTGAGCGCCTGAGCGCCTGAGCGCCGAAGAACCCAGCGCCCCGACCGCCCCACCCGCCGGCCCGCCGGGGGGTCCGGCGTTCAGCCCGTCGTCGCGCGGGCGTACAGGGAAGCGGCGTACTCCCCCAGCACCGTGCTCGTGGAGACGTCGTCCGTATCGCCGCCCGTCAGGATGCCGACGATCTTCCCGTCCCGGGCGATCCACGCGCTGCCGCTCGTACCGCCGGGGAAGTCGGCGCAGTCGAAGCGCTGCTCGGTCGCCTTCTCCCGGATCGACACCGCCGTGCAGGTACGGGGCACCTTGCGGTCGGCCGGGTAGCCGGTCACCGTGACCTCCTCGCCGGTGCGGCCCGAGGTGTCCAGGACGGCCGCGCCCGTGAGGTCCTCGATGTTGCGGCCCGAGGCGTCGGGGGCGAGGCGGGCGAAGGCGAGGTCGTAGTCGTCGTTCCCGTCGTCCGTCCAGCGTTCGTCCTCGTAGACCTCTTCGAGCTTCCACGTACCGTACGGCGCCTTCCCGTTCGCGTACGCGGGCGCGAAGACGGCGCTGCCCACTCCCCCCTTGCCCGCCACCAGGCAGTGCCCGGCGGTGACGATCAGGTTTCGGCCGGGGCTGTGCACGACGGTCGCGGTGCAGAAGTGATCACCGTCCAGACCGCCCTCGAACAGCGCGCCGGTGAAGGCGGACGGCCCTCCAGGGCGCGGGATCACCGGTGTCGAGTTCGGCCGGGGCGGCTTGGCCAGTTGGGGTTGCTTCGGTGATTGCGACCGCGACGGCGGCTTCGCCGAGACCGCCGCCGAGGGCGCCGACTTCGGATGCGCCGTAGCCGTCCCGTCCGCGGCCGGCACCACCGTCGTCATGGCCGCGGACGCGCCCAGCGCCGCCACCCCGCACAGCACCGCGGTCACCACGGTCCGCTTGTCCACCACCGCCACCCTCCCCACTTTGCTCTGGCGAAGCATGCCCTGGCGCCCCTGCCGCCGCAAGGGCCGGACCCCGCCGAGATCCCGGGCTCTACCATCCCATCATCGGGAGGAGGGTGTTGACGCGCGCGGGCCGACGGATCACCCGCTCACCCCGCCCACAGCCCCTCCGGGGTCAGGCCGAGGAGGTCGATGGCGTTGCCGCGGACGATGCGCTCCACCACGTCGGGCGCGAGGTGCCCCATCTGGGCCTCGCCGACCTCGCGGGACTTCGGCCAGGTGGAATCGGAGTGCGGGTAGTCGGTCTCGTAGAGGACGTTGCCCACTCCGATCGCGTCGAGGTTCCGCAGCCCGAAGGCGTCGTCGAAGAAGCAGCCGAAGACGTGTTCCGCGAACAGCTCGGACGGCGGGCGGTGGACCTTGTCCGCCACCCCGCCCCAGCCCCGGTTCTCCTCCCACACCACGTTCGCGCGTTCCAGGATGTACGGGATCCACCCGATCTGGCCCTCCGCGTACATGATCCGCAGGTTCGGGAAGCGCTCGAACTTGCCGCTCATCAGCCAGTCGACCATCGAGAAGCAGCAATTGGCGAAGGTGATGGTGGAGCCGACGGCCGGCGGGGCGTCCGCCGAGGTGGACGGCATCCGGGACGAGGAGCCGATGTGCATGGCGATGACCGTGCCGGTCTCGTCGCACGCCTGGAGGAAGGGGTCCCACTCGTCGGTGTGGATAGAGGGGAGTCCGAGGTGCGGGGGTATCTCGGAGAAGGCGACGGCCCGCACCCCGCGCGCGGCGTTGCGGCGGACTTCGGCGGCGGCGAGTCGGGCGTCCCAGAGGGGGACGAGGGTGAGCGGGATGAGGCGGCCGTGGGCGTCGGGGCCGCACCATTCCTCGACCATCCAGTCGTTGTACGCCCGTACGCCGAGCAGCCCCAGGTCCCGGTCGGCGGCCTCGGTGAAGGTCTGCCCGCAAAAGCGGGGAAACGTCGGGAAGCAGAGGGCGGACTGGACGTGGTTGACGTCCATGTCGGCCAGTCGCTCGGGAACCGAGAAGGAGCCCGGGCGCATCTGCTCGTAGGTGATGACTTCCAGTTTGATCTCGTCGCGGTCGTATCCCACGGACGTGTCGAGACGGGTGAGCGGCCGGTGCAGGTCCTCGTACACCCACCAGTCGCCGATGGGCCCGTCGTCGCCCTCGGCCCCCATAAGGGGGGCGAACTTTCCGCCGAGGAAGGTCATTTCCTTCAACGGGGCGCGGACGACGCGGGGCCCGATGTCGCGGTACTTGGACGGGAGCCGGTCCCGCCAGACGTGAGGGGGCTCCACCGTGTGGTCGTCCACCGAGATGATCTTGGGGAAGGTCTCCATGACGACTACGGTAGCGCCGAACTGACGGATCGTCAGCTAGTTGTGCGTCGGCCGGGAGGGGATCACTCCGCTGCGGGCTGACGGGTACGTGCAAGACAGGGCAGACTGGCCCTTACACCGACGGAAGGCAGGGGGGACGACAGATGGACGGCATACCGGCCATCCCGCACCAGCGGAACCACCCCGAGGCGGCGCGGATGTCCCCCACCACCGCAGGCACCCGTACCTCAGCCGGCACCCCCGCCGCCGGCCCCGTCCGCCCCGCCGAGCCCGCCGAGCCCGCCGAGCCCTCCACTGTCGACACCACCGCCCCCGACCCCGGCAACCGCTTCGCCGTCCTCGGCACCGTCCGCGCCTGGCGCGGCGCCGAGTCGCTGCCCTCCGGCAGCCCCCAGCAGCGCGCCCTGCTCGCCGCGCTCCTGCTCCGCGACGGCCGCACCGCCACGGCGCCCGAACTCATCGACGCGATTTGGGGCGAGGAGCCGCCGCAGCAGGCCCTCGCCACCATCCGTACGTACGCGTCGCGCCTGCGCAAGGTCCTCGACCCGGGGCTGCTCGTCACCGACGCCGGCGGCTACGCGATCCGCCTGCACCACGCCGCCGCCCTGGACCTAGGCGTCGCCCGCGCCCTCGCCGCCGACGCCGACAAGGCCCGTGCCGCCGGTGACCGCGTCCTCGCCCGTACGCTGCTCGCCCGCGCCCTGGACCTGTGGGACGGCGAACCCCTCGCCGGCGTCCCCGGCCCGCACGCCGAGACCGAGCGCACGCGCCTCGCCGAATGGCGCCTCCAGCTCCTGGAAACCCGCCTGGACCTGGACCTGGAGGTCGGCCACCACGCCGAGGCCGTCTCCGAACTCACCGCGCTCACCGCCGCCCACCCCCTGCGCGAGCGGCTGCGCGAGTTGTTGATGCTCGCCCTGTACCGCAGCGGCCGACAGGCCGAGGCGCTCGCCGTCTACGCCGACACCCGCCGCCTCCTCGCGGACGAACTCGGCGTCGACCCCCGCCCCGAACTGTCCGCGCTCCAGCAACGCATCCTGCGCGCCGACGCCGAACTCGCCCGCGCCGAGGACCCGGCCCCGGCCGCCGCGCCCGTCGCCGTACGCCCCGCGCAACTGCCCGCGACCGTGTCGGACTTCACCGGCCGCGCACCCTTCGTCAACGAGCTCGGCGCGATCCTGGCCGGCGCCGAGGGCCAGGTGATGGCCGTCTCCGCGCTCGCCGGCATCGGCGGCGTCGGCAAGACCACCCTCGCCGTCCACGTCGCGCACGCCGCCCGGCCGCACTTCCCCGACGGCCAGCTCTACGTCGACCTCCAGGGCACCGAGCCCCGCCCGGCCGAGCCCGTCGCCGTCCTCGGGTCCTTCCTGCGGGCGCTGGGCATCCCCGACACCACCATCCCCGACACCGCCGCCGAGCGGGCCGCGCTGTACCGCTCCACCCTCGACGGCCGACGCGTCCTGGTCCTGCTCGACAACGCCCGCGACGCCGCCCAGGTGCGCCCGCTGCTACCGGGCACCGCGGGCTGCGCCGCCCTCGTCACCAGCCGGGTCCGCATGTCGGGCCTGGCCGGGGCCCACCTCGTCGACCTGGACGTGATGAGCCCCGACGAGGCCCTCCAGTTGTTCACCCGCATCGTGGGCGAAGAGCGCGTGCGCACCGAGCGGCAGGCCGCCCTCGACGTGGTGGGCGCCTGCGGTTTCCTGCCGCTCGCCATCCGCATCGCCGCGTCCCGGCTCGCCGCCCGCCGCACCTGGACGGTGTCCGTCCTCGCCGCGAAGCTCGCCGACGAACGCCGCCGGCTGGACGAGCTCCAGGCCGGCGACCTGGCCGTCAAGGCCACCTTCGAGCTGGGCTACGGCCAGTTGGAGCCCGCCCAGCAGCGCGCCTTCCGGCTCCTCGGGCTCGCCGACGGCCCCGACATCTCGCTCCCGGCCGCCGGTGCCGTACTGGACCTGCCCGAGCACGAGACCGAGGACCTCCTCGAAGCGCTGGTCGACTGCTCCCTGCTCGAATCCGCCGCGCCCGGCCGCTACCGCTTCCACGACCTCGTACGGCTCTACGCGCGTGCCTGCGCCGACCGCGACGAGCAGCCGCCGGGCGGGCGCACCGCCGCCCTCGACCGACTCCTCGACTTCTACCTCGCCACCGCCGCCGGGGTGTACGCCCTGGAACGCCCCGGCGACCGGCTGCCCGCGCACATGTCCGCCACCCACCACCCGGGCCTGGTCTTCACCGAGGCGCGGACCGCCCTGGACTGGCTGTTCGCGGAGGCGGACCCGCTGCTGGCGTGCGTCCGGCAGGCATCCGTACGCGGCGCCGAGCGGCCCGACGTGCTGCGCCGGGCGGTGGACCTGCTGTGGGCGGCGAAGGACCTCACCGAGTCCGGGGCCAACTCCAAGCAGTACGAGTCCGCCGCCCGCGCGCTGTGCGAGACGGCGCGCGGCGTGCGCGACCCGCACGCCGAGGGCCGGGCCCGGACCACGCTGACGATGGTCCACCTGGTGGCGGGCCGCTTCGCGGAGGCCGACGACGAGGCGCGTCGGGCGATGGCCCTGGCCCGGGAGGCCGACGACCCGTTGCCCAGTTGCTGGGCCCCCAACGACCGCGGGATCATCGCGCTCTACCAGGGGCGGCACGCCGACGGCGAGCGGTTCCTGCTGGAGGCGATCGCGAACTTCCGGGCCGACGCCAACTTCGTCGGCGAGGCCAGTGCCCTGTGCAACCTCTCCCGGATCCACGTCGAACTCGGCCGCCTGACCAGCGCCATAGACCTCGCGCAACAGGGCATCGCCATCTACGACCGGATGGGGCTGACCCTGCGCCTGGCCAACGGCCGCTACGCGCTGGGCATCGCGCTCACCCAGGCGGGCCGGCTCGGGGAGGCGTTGGAGCAACTCGGCGAGGCGCTGTCGCTGTTCCACGAGAACCGGCAACCGCTGTGGGAGGGCGTGACGCACTTCCGGCTGGCCGAGGCCCATCTGGCGGCCAACCGGCCGACGCTGGCCGCCTCGCACGCCGAGCAGGCCATCGCGCTGCGCGGCATCGGCGGCGAGTGGCGCCGGGCGACGGTGCTGACGGTGTTGGGGAAGGCACTGGTGCGGTTGGGGCAGCGGGACCGCGCGCGGGTGTGCTGGCGGGACGCGGAAAGCGTGTTCGCGCAACTGGGTTCGGCGGAGCTGGCCGAAGTACGTACGTTACTGGCGTCGCAGTTGGCGGCCTGACCTGCGCGGACGCCAGATGAACGGGACGTTCATCGTTCGTTTATCGCCGCACGCCATCATGGCTACATCGGCTCGGTCGGGGGGGCTCGCGGGTCGACTGGAGGACTACCCGTTCGGCGGTCCACGGGGGAATCGCCGAACGGGCCCGACTCATCCATCAGGAGATCCGATGATGACGAACGAGAACGCCCTGCCGAACGACGGCGACATCAAACCGCTCGACAATCACGCGTCGGGCATCGAGATCACGCCGCTCGACAACCATGCCTCGGGCGGTACGCCGCTGCCCGGGCAGGAAGACAAGGCTCTGGACGCGGACATCGTGACGCTGGACAACCACGCGTCCGTACCGCGCCCGTAGCTGAGGCGAGCACAGCACGCACGGGGGAGACACACGGGGGACGTACGGGGGAAGCCCACGGGGATGCGTACGGGGGGATACGTACGGGGGAGATCCGAGGGCTCGTACGGGGGACGGCGGCCGCGGTGGCCCGGGGGGACCACCGCGGCCGCCGCACGTCCTTGTGACGGCCCTGTGACCGGAAGCGTGGCCTCCGTCACAGCCACGCGCATCGGCGCCTGCTCTCCTGGGCGGATGCGCCCCACCACCTCCGCCACACCGGCCGCCCTCTGTGCCGCCCTCGCCGCCACCGTGCTCCTCGCCGGATGCGGAACGCGCGACGCGGCCTCCGGGGCGGCCGGCGGCCCCGTCGCACCGAGCTGCGCCCCCAGCCCGCCCGCGGGCCGGCCCACGGGCGCGGAACACGACGGCGTGAGCCTCGTCAGCCGGGAGTGCGGACCCTTCCCGGATGCGGACCGCGCCGCGTTCCGGGTCACGAACTCCGGTGCGGAAGCCCTCACCTACACCATCACCTTCACCCTCCTGAACGACTCCGGCCAGGCCATGGACACCGTCCGGCAGACCGTGGCGTCCGTGGGGCCCGGGCAGAGCGTCACGCGCACCGTCGAGCGGGCGGACGCCGGAGCCACGGCCGGTTCGGGGGCCGCGGCCGGAGCCGGGGCGGGAGCCGGTTCGCGGGCCGGGGCGGGGTATCGGGTGCGGATCTCCACGGTCCGGGCCGTTCCGGCTGCCGAAGCGCCCGGCCCGACGGGCACCTGCCCGCCCTCGGGGATGCGGGTCACGGCCGACGAAGGGGACGCCGCGATGGGACTGCGCGTCGTGGGGCTGCACCTGACCTACTGCGGCACCGGCACGTACGAGCTCGACGGCTATCCCGCTCTCAGACTGTTCGACGAGAACCGCAAGCCGGTGACCGGGATCGAGGTCCTGCACGGCACCACCGAGATCGCCTCGGGCATCGGCCGGGACGCACCGCCCGCGTCGCTGACACTGCACCCGGGCGAGTCCGCCTCCGCCCCCCTGGCGTGGCGCAACACCACCGGCTCCGGCGAAGCGGTGAACGCGCCGTACGTCAGGGTGACGGCGAAACCGGGGGCCCCGGCCGTGACCGTGACACCGGAACTCGACCTCGGCACCACGGGCCGGCTCGGCGTCGGCGCCTGGCAGAAGGACGGGCCGCGCACACCGTGAGACCGGCGGGGAACGCGTCTAAGGTGGAGGCGTGTTCACCTCCCAGGGGCCGACGCTCCGCGAACTGGCCGTACAGGCGCTGACCTCCGTCGAGCGCGGTTACGACCTGCTCGCGCCGAAGTTCGACGAGACCCCGTTCCGCACCCCGGACCGGATGCTCGACGCGGTCGAGGAGGCCCTGGCGGAGTACGAGGGTTCCTTCGGCTCGGGACTGGACCTGTGCTGCGGCACCGGCGCGGGCCTGCCGCTGCTGCGGCGGCTGTGCCGGGACCGGGTCACCGGGGTGGACCTCAGCGCCGGCATGCTGCGGCAGGCCGCGCGGGACCTCCCTGAGGGGACCGATCTCGTACGGGCCGACGCGCTGGCTCTGCCGGACGCGCTCGCGGACTCGTACGACCTGGCGGTGAGCTTCGGGGCGTTCGGCCACTTCCTCCCCGCCCAGCGGCCCGCCCTGTTCTCGGGCGTCCACCGGACGCTGCGCCCCGGTGGGGTGTTCGCCTTCCCGATCGGGGCGCCGATCCCGCCGACGGCACCGCTGTGGTGGGCGGTGGCCGGCTTCGACGCGGCGATGCGGGTCCGCAACGCCGTGTGGCGGCCGCCGTTCGTCATGTACTACCGCTCGTTCCCGTGGGGGCCGGTCCGGGCCGATCTGCGCGCGGCGGGATTCACGGTGGAGACGGTCCCGCTGGCGCACTTCGGGCGCCGGGCCGACGGGACTCCGCGTTGGCGCCTGGTGCTGGCCCGCACGCCCGCGTGAGCCACCTGGACACCCCCTAGGTCCGGGTGCGCAGCTCTCGCTTGAGGACCTTGCCGCTCGCGTTGCGCGGCAGCTCGGTCACGAACTCCACCGTCCTCGGCACCTTGTAGTTGGCCATCTCCCGTCGGGACCAGGCGATCAGGTCGTCGGCGGTGAGGGTGGAGCCGGGGTGGCGGACCGCGTACGCCTTGCCGACCTCGCCGAGGCGCGGGTCGGGGACGCCGACCACCGCGACGTCCGCGACGTCCGGGTGCAGGCCGAGGAGCTGCTCGATCTCGGCGGGGTAGGCGTTGAACCCGCCGACGATGAACATGTCCTTGATCCGGTCGGTGATGCGCAGGTTCCCGGCGGGGTCGAGGACGCCGACGTCGCCCGTGCGCAGCCAGCCGTCGGGGGTGATCGCGCGCCGCGTCTCGTCCGGGTCCTCGAAGTAGCCCCGCATGACGTGGTGGCCGCGCACCCACACCTCGCCGGGGGTGCCGACCGGCGCCGGGGCGCCGCTCTCGTCGGCTATCCGTACCTCGGTGTCGGGGATGGCGCGCCCGGAGGTGGCGGCGATGACCTCGGGCGGGTCGCCGCGCCGGCACATGGTGACGATGCCGCCGGCCTCGGAGAGCCCGTAGGCGGTCAGGACGGTGGCGATGCGCAGTTCACCGCGCAACCGCTCCACGAGCCGGAGCGGGACGACGGCCGCGCCGGTGACGACCAGGCGCAGCGCGGACAGGTCGTGGTGGCCGCGCTGGGGGTGGTCGAGGAGGGACTGGTGGAGGGTGGGCGGGCCCGGGAGGACGGAGATCCGCTCGGCGGCGACGTTCGCGAGGACGGTGTCGACGTTGAAGACGGGCTGGGGGACCATCGTCGCCCCGCGCATCAGGCAGGCGATGATCCCTGCCTTGTAGCCGAAGGTGTGGAAGAACGGGTTCACGATCAGGTAGCGGTCGCCTTCGCGCAGTCCGGCGAGCTCGCTCCACACGTCGTAGCAGCGCAGGGTCTGGGCGTGGGTGATGACAGCGCCCTTGGGGCTGCCGGTGGTGCCGGAGGTGAAGATGATGTCGGAGGGTGCGTCGGGGCGGAGGGAGTCGGCGCGCTCGCGGACGGCCCCGGCCGGTACGGGGTCGCCGCCGGCGAGGAAGTCCTTCCAGGTGCGGAACGCCTCGGGGGCGTCTTCGGCGAGGACGACGACCTGTTCGAGGTGGGGGAGGCCGGGCAGCGGGCCGCTGCCGTGGCCTTCGGCGGCGGCGCGGCGCAGGGAGGCGACGTAGGAGGTGCCGAGGAAGGTGCCGGTGATGAAGAGGAGTCGGGCCCGGCTGCGCCGCAGGACGTACGCCGCCTCGGCGCCCTTGAAACGGGTGTTGAGGGGGACGAGGACCGCACCCGCGGAGACGGCGCCGAGGGCGGAGACGATCCAGTCGAGGCTGTTGGGTGCCCAGACGGCGACGCGGTCGCCGGGTTCGACGCCGGCGGCGATGCAGGCGGCCGCGGCGCGTTCGACGCGTGCGCCGAGCCGGGCGTAGCTGACGCGGACGCGGCCGTCGGCGACCGCCTCCCGATCGCCGTAGCGGGCGGCGGCGTCACGCACGAGGCCCGCTACGGTGCCCCAACGCAGGTCGCCGCGGGGGTCGCCGGCATCGGTGGCTTGGACGGCGTCTCCCGGATGGGCCGCGTCGGCGACGGAGACGACGCCCCCGCCCCGGGCGGCGGCGGGGATGACGTCCCGGGCCCGGGCGGCGCCGGGGCCGGCGTCTTCGGCGTCGTCGGCGGCGGCGGCACGGACGGCGCCCGGCCCGGCGCCGTCCGGGGTGCCGTCTGCCGCCCCGCCGTCCCCACCGGCCCCGCCTGCCCCGGCCGACACCTCGTCGCCGCCGGGCCGGGCGTCGTCCTGTCGGTGCCTCGCGTGCTGCTCCTCGCCCATGGCTCGTCGCCCTCCCCGTACCAGTAGCTGACTATCCGTCAGATTAGCTGTAGCCTTCGCGGCTGTCAGCACTGGCGCGCACCCGGAGGTGGCGATGGCGGCAACGCTCAAGGACGCTACGGCAATCGTCGGCATCGGCCAGACCGCCTTTGCCAAACGGCTGCCGGGCAGCGAAAAGGAATTGGCCTGCCGCGCGATCCTCGCGGCGCTCGCGGACGCCGGCATCGCACCGTCCGAGGTGGACGCCTTCGCCTCGTACACGATGGAGGAGACCGACGAGGTCGAGGTCGCCAAGTCCATCGGCGCCGGCGATGTCACCTTCTTCTCCAAGGTCGGCTACGGCGGCGGCGGCTCCTGCGCCACGGTCGGCCATCTCGCCGCCGCCGTCGCCACCGGCCAGGCGTCCGTCGGCGTCGCCTGGCGCTCGCGCAAGCGCGGCTCCGGGCCGCGCCCCTGGAAGAACACGACCGTGCAACTGCCGACCCCCGGCCAGTGGACCCGCCCCTTCGGGCTGCTGCGCCCGGCCGACGAGATAGGCATGCTGGCCCGCCGCTACATGCACGAGTACGGGGCCACCCGCGACCACCTCTTCAACGTGGCGATGGCCTGCCGCAACCGGGCCAACGAGAACCCCGCCGCGGTGATGTACGAGCGGCCGCTGACCCGCGAGATGTACATGACCTCCCGCATGATCAGCGAGCCGCTCTGCCTCTTCGACAACTGTCTGGAGACGGACGGCGCGCTGGCCTGCGTCATCGTGTCCGCGGAGCGGGCGCGGGACTGCCGCCAGAAGCCGGTTTACGTCCACTCCGTCGCTCAGGGCCTGCCCGCGCAGCACCACGGCATGGTCAACTACTGGAACGACGACCCGCTGTCCGGTCCGGCGTGGACGGCCGCCCGCCACCTGTGGAAGCAGGCCGACTTCGGGCCCCAGGACGTGGACGTCGCGCAGATCTACGACGCGTTCACCCCCCTGATCCCGCTGTCCCTGGAGGGCTACGGCTTCTGCGGGCGCGGGGAGGGGGCCGCGTTCACCGAGGGCGGAGCGCTGGAGATGGGCGGCCGGCTGCCGATCAACACCGGCGGCGGCGGCCTGTCGGAGGCCTACGTGCACGGCTTCAACCTGATCAACGAGGGCGTCAAGCAACTGCGCGGCATCTCTACCGCCCAGGTGCCGGACGCCGCGACCTGCCTGGTGACGGCGGGCGAGGGTGTCCCGACGTCCGCGATCCTGCTGAGGAGCTGACCCGACCATGACCGCGCACGCCGAAAGCCTCCTCCTCCCGGTCCCGGACGAAGACGGGGCCCCGTTCTGGGAGTACGCCGCCCGGGGCGAACTCCGCGTCCAGTCCTGCGCCGACTGCGGCCGGCTCCGTTTCCCGCCGCGGCCGTGCTGCCCGCACTGCGGGTCGTTCGACTCCGCGTGGCGGCTGATGAGCGGCCGGGGCCGGATCTGGTCGTACGTGCGACCGCACCCGCCGCTACTGCCGGCCTACGCGGCGCAGGCCCCGTACAACGTCATCCTGGTGGAACTGGCGGAGGCTCCGCCGATCCGGCTGGCGGGGAACCTGGTCGCCTCGGCCGACGCCCCGCTGGACTCGGTCGATCCGGCCCGGCTGCGGATCGGGGCGCGGGTGCAGGTGGTGTTCACCGAGACGGGCGGGATGAGCGTGCCGCGCTGGGTCCTGGAGCGGCCGTGACGGTTCGGGTGGAGCGGGACGGGGCGAGCGGGGTCGCGGTCGTCACCCTGGACCGGGAGCGCCGACACAACGCGATCGATCTCGCGACGGCCGGTGAACTCGCCGCCGTCTGGCGGCTGTTCCGGCACGACGAGGACGTACGGGCGGTGGTGCTGACGGGGGCGGGCACGGTCGCGTTCTGCACGGGCATCGACCGGGATGTGTCGGTGCCCCAGCCCGCGTCCCCGTACTCCGTCGACGACCCGCTGCTGGCCATCGGCCCGAAGGCCAACGACCTGTGGAAACCGGTGGTCGCGGCCGTCAACGGCATGGCGTGCGGCGGGGCGTTCTACCTGCTGGGCGAGTCGGAGTTCATCGTCGCCTCGTCGTCCGCGACGTTCTTCGACCCGCACACCACATACGGGATGGTCAGCGCGTACGAGGCGGTCTACATGGCCCAGCGGATGCCGTTCGGGGAGGTGGCCCGGATGTCCCTGATGGGGACGGCCGAGCGGCTCTCGGCGCGGCGGGCGTACGAGATCGGGCTGGTCTCGGAGCTGGTCGAGCCCGGGGAACTCGCGGCGGCGGCCCTGAGGTCGGCGCGGACGCTGGCCGGCTTCCCGACGGCGGCCGTCCAGGGCACGGTGCGGGCCCTGTGGTCGGCCAAGCGGGCGGCGCTGCGCCAAGCCCTGGACCAGGCGCCGGCCCTGATCGCCCTGGGGAACCTGCCCCCGGCCGAGCAGGCCGCCCTCTTCACCGCCCGCCGCGCGGCGCCCGAGCCCCGGGTCAGGTAGGCGCGGTCGGTTCCGGTAGGCGCGGCCGGCGCGGCCGGTCAGGTGACGCGGCCGAGCCGGCAGCTCGTGACCTGGGCGGCCTTCGCGGAGCTGCCGAGCGGGATCTCGATGGTGCGGGTCTCGCCCTTCTTGAGCGTCACCCGGCCGGAGGTGCGCTCGACGGTCCCCGACGCGCCTTCGAAGGTGATCGGGACCTCGACCGTGCGCTCCGCGCTCGCGAGGGAGGTGACGCGGACGGTGGCCTTCGGCGTGGCGGGGCCGGCGCAGGTGACGACCTCGGCGCGGGCCGGCGCGCCGGTGGGGGTGGGCGTGGGGGTGGGACTGGCCGTCGAGCCGCTGCCGCCCCGGGTGGTGTTGCGGTTGTTGTAGCTGTTGCTGCTCCTGTTGTTCTTGGAGCTGGAGCTGGAGCTGGAGCAGCCGCCCCCGCCACTGCTCTTGTGCCCGCTCTTGTGGCCGGACGAGAACCCGGTGAGCGCCAACACCACCCCCAGGAGCACCGCGCCGAACCTGATGCGACGTCCGACCGCCATGGCCGACTCCTCCCCCTGGACAACGGCGCGCCACGCTACCAGGCCCCCCGGACGCCCCACCCGGGATGCGGGCGCCCCCGTCCGCACGTAGCGTCGGGGACCAAGATCCCTAACCCCGGAGGGTCGGGCATGATCCGCAACGTACTCGGCTCGATCCTCGGCCTGATCGGGGCCGCGGTCGCCGTCTGGAGTCCCTTCCGTGCCTGGTACGACGGCCGGCACGGGCGCGACTACCGGCTGGTGGAACTCTTCTCCCCGAGCGGGATCACCGGAGCCAAGGCCGCCCTGTTCACCGGGCTGCTGCTGCCGTTCTGCGTCGCGGCGCTCCTGGCCCTCATCGCGATCGTGCTGCGCTCGCGCGCCCTGATGGCGCTCGCAGGGGTCGTGGTCCTCGGCTTCGCCGTGCTGTGGATGGTCCGTCAGGGCCAAGCCTTGGGAAGCCTCTCCGTCGGCGGCGCCCGGAGCGTCGGTGCGGGCGTGGCGAGCGCGTTCGGCGCCGGCGCGCTGCTCCTCCTGGCGGCGGCCGTCATGCGCGGCCGACCCCGCCGCCGCTTCCATGACCGCGATCTCCCGCCCACCAGCCCGGCCCCGACCTCCCCCACCCGCCACGACGACGAGCCGTGGCCCCCGGCGCCGCCGGACCGTCCCTAGAGGCGCCATCTCATGTGCCGGTCCTCTGTAACAGATGAGGGTGCAGGCGATGCCGGTGACTGCAAGGGTCTCCTCGGCTTACGTTCGCGGTGGCAGCCGGCAGCTGGGCCCCGGTGCGTTCGACGGTCCAGCGATGGCGCCCCAGTCGCTGCGAGGATTCGATGCCCGAACCTTCCGCCCTGGGCACCGGAGAGCCGTCGCCCCGAACGACGCGGCGAGCACTTCCCGGTCGCCGTGCCGACGCCGACCACCGCGCTGAGGCCACGACAGCGCCGCCACCGCCACCCGGGTCAGGGGTGCGGGGCGATCGAGTCCGCGCAAACCTTGCCGCGCGTCAGGTGCATGCCGCTACCCTCATGGCTCTTAGGCCATGTGGACAGGGGGACCTTGTGGCAGCATCCGGCGACGACTCCAACACCCCTTACGAACCCGGTGGATCGGGGCCCTACACGGGCATGACCGGAAGTGCGACCGGAAACGGCTCGGTCCAGCAGGCGGGGCGCGACCACACCGCCCAGAGCACCACTGTCAGCACCACCATTCGAAACAGCCCGTGGACCGCCCTTGTGAGCCTGATCGCCGTCGTCGTCGGTGCGGTGGGCATGCACGCCCTCGTTGCCGACGAATCGGGGAGCGCTTCGGGGCAGGGCGTTCCAGCCCTGCCACAGGGCACAACGGCCACCGGTCCGAAAGCAGGTGGCGACAGCACGGGCGGCACCCGTGTGGCAACCCCTCCCCCCGAGCAATGGCGGGGCACTCTGGCCCTGGACACCAGCGGTGGTAAGGAACTGGACGGCGAGCGGCCCACCTCGGCGACCTCTCTCATGGCCACCGGCGACATCAACCTCGGGATGCTGGACCGGTTGGTGGTCACGGCGGGGACCGGCGGGGCCGTGGCCCTGTGGGAGGGCCACGGGATACCGGACCAAGCAGCCTGCGCCGCTTCGGTGGACACCACCGGTTCTGCATACGCACCCGTTACTCCGGACGCCGTGTTCTGCGTGAGGACAGATGGTGGACGCATCGCCCGGCTCCAGGTGAAGACACTCCCGGAGGACCTCACCTTCGCCGTACGGTTCGACGCCGTGGTGTGGGCCCTCGCACGGTCATGACACGTGCGGGGTTTCCGACGTACAGGAGGCATTGTGGAGGCATTGATACTGGCGGTCGCGACCGCCCTGGTGAGCGCGATGGCGACAGACGCCTGGCAGCAGGCGCGTTCCTCCACGGTTGCGCTGTGGCAGCGCGCCCGTCCGGAGCACGTTCCGGCCATCGAGGATGAGCTGACAGACGTACGGGGCGAGGTGCTGGAGGCGCGCCGGACGCATGATGCCGCCGCTGAGGAGAGGCTGACAGACGGCTGGCAGCTCAGATTTCAGCGGCTGGTTCGCGGTGATCCCGCCCTGGCAAGCGAGCTTCAGCGGCTCTTGGACCAGGAGCTTGCTCCGCTCCTGCCTCCACCTGACAGTCCGCCGCACTCCGGCGCTATACAGCAGACCGCCAACGCCTCGGGCCAGGCCAGCGTCAACCAGGCGGGCGGCGATATCAACATCAACGAATCCGGTCGGGCACAGGGCCGCCGACGCAACGGCTGGTGGCGCAGATCGGGTTCAGCCTCCTGATCGGTCAGGGGTGCGGGCGACCGTTGCTGGGACGGCGGGTTGCCGCCACCGTCACCCAGTGGACCCACGAGAACGCCGTGGCATTCAGCGCCCGCTGCCCACCACCCGGCACACGCCCCTCTGCCTGGGGCAGGCGGGGCGTGTCTTCGTGCGTTCGCGATCAGTCGATCGGCAGGGCCTGGTGCGCGGCGACGATTGCGTCAATGCGGCGGGCGAGGTCGAAGTCCGAGGCGGTGAGTCGATTCCCGGCGTCGTGCGTAGTGATCGACGCGCGCAGGTGATCTATTCGTAGGTCGAGATCCGCGTGGTGCTGAATGCGCCGGGACCGATCGGCGATCGTCACGATCGCCGCGACCGCCGCGTGGTACGGGATCTCATAAGTGCGGGTAATCACGTCGCTGTCCTGCTCCCACCCCGGCAACTCGGCCAGGTTCTCGGCGATCTCCTCGTGCGTCAGCGGCTTAGGTACGCCCATGTCAGCTCCCCTCGGTCACGGAGCCGGGACCTCAGCGGGCCCCGGCCTGCCAAGGCATCGTGCCACGGCCTCATGGCCCGTACGTGGCCGGTTGGCGCAGGCGACGGGCGCGGGCATGAGCGCGACCACAGTGGCAGATATCGAGCTACGGGGTGGGGGATCGTGGTGATGAAGAACTGCAAGCCGTTGGTGTTGCGAGATGCTCTACCCGCCGGTGCCGTTCTGGTTTGTGTGGTCACCGCCCCGGAGGATGCACTCGTGGTTGTCACCGTGGAAGGCGTACCGGCGCGGCCCGCTGAAAGTCCGTGACGATGCGGCGGTACCCGGTGTGTCCCGTACGGCAAGCGTGCCGCAGCGCCCACACCGCCGGAGCCCGGTCCTCGTCCGCCGGCCCGGAACCGTCAAGGCACGACGTGCACTCGGACTCGTACACGGGCCCGCTCCCCGACCTGTCGGCACTCAACACCCAGTCCGACGGGCTCACCAGACTGCTCACACCGATCCCACCTTCACGGACAACTCCGCCCACACCCGTTTGCCCGGACCGACACGTTCCCCCACGCCCCACCGTTCCGCGACTGCCGCCACCAGGAAGAGCCCGCGTCCACAGTCCCCTTCCAGCTCCGGCGCCCCGACTTGTGGTCGTGCCGCGCCCGTGTCGTGCACCTCGATCCGGAGCCCATCAGGCAGCCTTGCGTACCGGGTCTCGATCTCACGGTCCCGGGGACCGGCCGCATGCCGGACGGCATTGGTCACCAGCTCGGAGACGACGAGCAGCGCGTCCCCCTCCAGCTCGGACATCCCCCACCCGCTCAGGACCTCGCGCAACTGCGCCCGCGCACCCGGCACCGCCCGCGCCTCCCGTCGCCACCGGCGTACGACTTCACGCTCGCTCCCGGACAAGCCGATACAACGCCCCATGCTGACGCTCCTTCGCAGCGCTGGCCAAACCCCCGGACCGTTCGAGCGGTCGCGGGGGCATCTGCATGCACCGCGAGAACCGAGACGGCCTCGCCCCCAAAGACTGGACCGGTGGACCGGTCCAGTCAATCACCCTGATTCATCGCATAGTTGTCCACGCGTTCCCACAGCCCCTCCGGAGTCACGCCCTCCTCGCAGACCAGGGCCTTGCCACGGTCGTCGTAAGCGGTGTGGAGCACCACCGCGACCGCGCAAGGGCGCTTCACCTGAAAGAGTTCAGCCTCCGCCCTCGTTGCCAGGCGTACCGAAGTCGTGTCCACTCCACGGACCGACAGCCAACCTGTGGCGCGCCGCACATAGTGGGTCGTTCCCTCGGCGATCGGGCCGTTCTGATGCAGACGCGGGCAGAGCTCCGCCACCTCCGGCGGGAACCATGCGACCACCAAGGAGTGAGGCTGGCCGTCATGCGTGAGCCCCAGCCGCGCCCTATGCAGCGCCTGACGACCCGGCGCGAGCCCCAGGGCGTCAGCGACGTGCGAAGGCGGCACCAGCATGTCCGGCGCACCAAGTCGACGGTACGGTCCTCCCTGCGCCCGCGTCGTTCCCGACCCCCGGCCGCCCGCCGGACGGGCCACCGGAGCCTCCGTGACTGCGAAACCACGCCCCTGATACGGCACCACCAGTCCATCGGAACGCAGCACCTCCATCGCCTTGATGGCCGTGGCCCGCGAAACCGCCCACTGTTCGCACAGATCGCGGCTGGACGGCAGGATGTCTCCCGGACCGAACTCGCCTTCAGTGATGCGGCTGCGCAAACTCTCCGCGATCTGTTCGTACTTGAGAGGTGGCATATACGTTTCCCAACCTTTTGAGCTGACCGGTTGACCGGTCAGGCTAAGGGCTACCATCGCTGCGTGGCCAGGGTTGAGAATCGAGAGCATGCCGACTCACTCCGTAGGTCCAGAGATCATCGACTTCTACAGCGAGACGATCAGCGAATCCGACCGGCTCAGCAGCAGCGCGGACGGGGCGCTGGAGATGGTTCGCACGCAGGAACTACTGCGGCGCCATCTGCCGACCGCGCCCGCACGGGTCATCGACATCGGCGCGGGGCCCGGTGCGCACGCGCGTTGGCTGGCCGAGGACGGGTACGAGGTCGACCTCATCGACCCCGTTCCCCGCCACGTCGAGGAGGCCACCGCTGCTGGATTCAACAGCGCGCTCGGCGACGCCCGCTCCCTCGCGGCGGACGACGGCACGTATGACGTCGCGCTCGTCCTCGGCCCGCTCTACCACCTGCTCGACCACGGAGATCGCGTCAAGGCACTACGCGAAGCGGTGCGCGTCGTCCGCCCCGGCGGGCTCGTCGCCGCGGCGGCCATCGGCAGGTACGCATCCCTCTTCGAGCATGTGGCCACCACCATGCTCACCATCGAGCGGGTACGCGACGCCGTCTCGGACATCCTCGTCAGCGGCATCCACGAACCAGGCCGCAAAGGCTTCACCAGCGCCTACTTCCACACCGGAGAGGGCTTGGCCGCGGAGATGCGTGAGGCGGGCCTGAGCGCACCGCGGGTGTACGGCATCGAGGGCCCGGTGTGGTCGGCGCTCAAGGCGACCGAGCTGCACACCAAGGACAGCCTCATCGACTCGAAGATGTTCGAGGCCGCCCTGACGGCGGCGCGCCTCGCCGAGCCGCACCCCGACCTGCTCGCCGCGAGTTCCCACATGCTGGCCGTGGCCACGGTGTAGCCGACGAGACGGCCCGACATGGCGGCGGCCCCGGTCCCCCGGAGGGGACGGGGCCGGCCGGCCGGAGCGGGAGGGGTCAGGCGGCGTCGACGACGCCCGAGGCCGCGATCTCGATCTTGGCCGAGGTGCGGCCGGACTGGGAGCCCAGGGACTCGATCTTCTTGACCAGGTCCGAGCCCTCGACGACCTCGCCGAAGACGACGTGCTTGCCGTCGAGCCACGGGGTGGGGATCGTGGTGATGAAGAACTGCGAGCCGTTGGTGTTCTTGCCGGCGTTCGCCATGGACAGCAGGAACGGCCGGTCGTGCTTCAGCTGGAAGTTCTCGTCGGCGAACTTCTCGCCGTAGATGCTCTTGCCGCCGGTGCCGTTCTGGTTGGTGAAGTCACCGCCCTGGAGCATGAACTCGGGGATGACGCGGTGGAAGGGCGAACCGGCGTAGCCGAAGCCGTGCTGGCCGGTGGCCAGCTCGCGGAAGTTCTGGGCCGTCTTCGGGACGACCTCGTCGAAGAGGTTGAAGACGATGCGGCCCGCGGACTCGCCGTTGATGTTGATGTCGAAGTAGACGTTGCTCATGGGGTCCATCCTGTCACTCCCGGTGCCGCGCGCGACCCAGGGCCCCTGCCGCGCTCACACGCCCGTCCGGGTGCCCGTCCCCTTCGCCGCGTCCAGCGCGTACACGCAGCGGTCCTTGCTGCACGCGTAGACCACCCCCGACTCGGCCACCGGGGCGCCGGTGATCTCGCCGCCCGTGGCCAGCTTCCAGCGCAGCTGTCCGCCCGCCGCGTCCAGGGTGTAGAGGCAGTGGTCCGCCGAGCCGAAGTGCACGCGGCCGTCCGCGACCGCCGGCGAGCCGGTGATCTCCCCGCCAGCCGCGAACCGCCACTTCGGGGTGCCGGTGACCGCGTCGAGCGTGTAGAGGGCGCTGCCCGCGCCCAGGTGGACGTTGCCGGCCGCCACCAGGACCGGGTCCGGCGAGGGCCGCGACTCCGTCGCGATGCGCCAGCGGTCCTTGCCGGTCACCGCGTCCAGGGCGTAGACGGTGCCCAGGTAGTCGACGAGGTACACGCCGCCGCCGGTCACCGCCGCGCCCGGCGCGAAGGCCGGGGGCGCCAGGAAGACGGCCGGGGCCTCGAAGTGCCAGCGCACCCGCCCCGAGGCCCGGTCCACGGACAGGACGCGGGTCCCGGCGGCGACGTAGACGTTCCCGTCCGGCGCCGGCGTGACCCGTACCGGCACGTTCCCACAGGCCGCCGCGTCGCCGACCGGGTACGACCAGGCCTCCAGGCCGGAGCGGGCGTCCAGGGCGCGCAGCCGGGCGTCCTGCCACACGTAGACGGTGCCGTCGTGCAGGACGGGCGCCGCCTCCGGGGTCTCGAAGTCGGACTGCGCCCCGCTCAGCTCCCACAGCTTCCGGCCGTTGGACGCCTCCCAGCCCTGGACGCCGCCGCCCCGGGTGGCCGTGATCACGGTGCCGCGCTCAGCGCGCAGCGCGTACACCCACGCCTCGGTGGCCAGCCTCCACCGCTCGGAGCCGTCGGAGGCGTCGAGCGCGTACAGGGAGGGCCCGTCGGAGGCGTGGATGCGGCCGTCCGCGACGGTCATGGACCAGGCGACGTCCCTGGTCTTGAACTGGCGCCGGCCGCTGCCGACGTCCAGGGCGTGCACCTCGAAGGAACTGACGTAGAGCAGGTCGCCCGCGACGGTCGGGGTGCCCCAGACCTCGTTGGACATGCGGAAGCGCCAGGGGCGCCAGCGCCCGCTGTCGGGCGCGGGGCCGGACGGGCCCGGGGTCGACGCCGACGAAGCGGACTGGTGCGGCACCGCCGCGACGGCCTCGGCGGACGCGCCCCCCGGCGGGCGGACCCAGCCGGTCGCGACGTCGGCGCCGGCCCCGGCGGGCGCGGCGGCCGTCGCGCGCGGCCCGGGTCCGATCGGTACGGGGGAGGCGCCGAGCCGGACGGGCTCGCCCGAAAGCACCGGGGAGCGCCCTGGCGGGTGGGGCGGCAGCGGCGGGGCGGCCTGGCCGGTGCGCGGGTCCACCCAGGACTCGGCGGGCTCGCGCCGCCGGTGCGTGGCGGGGCCCGACGCCGGCCCTTGGGCGCCGCGCGGCGGGCGGGCGGGTCCGGGGACCACAGCCGTACGCAGGCCCGCGCGCCGGGCCTCGATCATGGCGACGGCCTGGCCGGGCAGCCAGGCCGAGGCGGTGCCGCTGTCGTCGCCGCCTTCGAAGAGGTGCGGGGCCAGCTGCGCCTGGAGGTCCGCCGGGGTGGGGCGGCGGGTGGCGTCCATCTGCATGCAGGAGTCGATGAGGGGCCGCAGCTCGTCGGGGAGCCCCTCCAGGTTCGGGCCCTCGCGCAGCAGCATGAACACCGTCTCGACCGGGTTCGCCCCGTGGTAGGGCGGGTGTCCGGTGGCGGCGAAGACGAGCGTCGAACCGAGCGAGAAGACATCGCTGGCGCCCTTGACGGTGCGCGAGTCCTTCGCCTGCTCGGGCGACATGTAGGCGGGGGTGCCGACGGCGACGTTCGTCATGGTCAGCCGGGTGTTGGAGACCCCGCTCGCGATGCCGAAGTCGATGACGCGCGGGCCGTCCTCGACGACGAGCACGTTGGACGGCTTCAGGTCGCGGTGGACGAGGCCTGCGCCGTGGATGGACTGGAGGGCTTCGGCGATGCCGGCCGCGAGCCACCGTACGGCCTGCGCGGGCATCGGCCCGCACTCGTTGACGATCTCCTCCAGGGAGGGGGCCGGTACGTACGCGGTCGCCAGCCACGGTACGGCGGCGCGCGGGTCGGCGTCGACCACGGCCGCCGTGTAGAAGCCGGAGACGGCGCGCGCCGCCTCCACCTCGCGGGTGAAGCGCACGCGGAACAGTTGGTCCTCGGCGAGTTCGGTCCGCACCGTCTTGATCGCGACGCGTCGTCCGGACGCCGACCGCGCGAGGTAGACCAGCCCCATGCCGCCGGCGCCGAGCCGTCCCAGCACCTCGAAGGGGCCGATCCGTCTCGGGTCGTGCTGCGTCAGCTGCTCCACCACTCGCCTCCACACCTCCCCGTACGGGCCGTACGGGCCCATGCCGGGCCCGCCCGCAGCGCGCGTCCACCGGCGCGCACGCCCGATTCTGTCAGGCCCGCGCCTGGTCCGGCCCCGGGTCAGGGCCGGGATTCGCCGCCGGCTTTGGTCCGGGGCTCCGAGAGCACGCCGAAGACCGCCCCCTGATTGTCGGCGACGACGGCGATGCGCCCGTACGGGGTGTCCACGGGATCGGCGGTGACCCGGCCGCCGAGGCGCCGCGCGGTGGCCACGGTCTGGTCGCAGTCGGGGACGGCGAAGTAGGCGAGGAAGTGCGCCGGCATGATCTCCGGGAACGCGTCGGTGATCACGCTGCGGCCCAGGACGGCGGTGGCGGAGCCGGGGGCGCTGCCGGGCGGGGACCAGACGCGGTACTCGATGCCGGAGTCGGGGTCGTCCTGGTCCTCGGGGACGTAGCCGAAGACCTTGGCGTAGAACACGTCGACGGCGTCCCGGGCACGGGTGTAGACCTCCGACCAGCGGTACGTGTACGGCTCGCCCTGGGCTTCGAAGCCGTGGTGGGTGCCGGGCTGCCAGAGGCCGAAGACGGCGCCGCCGGGGTCGGCGGCCATAGCGGCCGTGCCGTACGGGCCTACGGGCTGCGGGTCCATCACCATCTGGCCGCCGGCGGCGCGGATGCGGGCGGCGCACGCGTAGGAGTCGACGGTGTAGAGGTAGATCCCCCAGACGGTGGGCATGCGGCCGTCGGGCTTGGGGGCGAGGGCGGCGACGTTGCGGCCGCGGCTGTACGCCTGGGTGTAGTGCCCGTACTCGGCGCCCGCGCTGTCCCCGAAGGTCCACCCGAAGAGCTCACCGTAGAAGCGCTTTCCCGCCTCGACGTCCGGGAGCGAGGCGTCGACCCAGCAGGGGGAGCCTTCCGCGAATGCCGTCATGGGCCGGTTCCTTCCGTCGTGCGGGGGTATGCCCCCATCTGTCCGCCCTGCGCCTCCCGGCCATGATGGGTCCGAAAACTTGTCCACAGCCTGTTGACAAGACTATTCGGGGGATTACGCCACGATACGGGTGAGGTCGGTGACGGTCTGCGACCGGTCGGCGGAGGTGGGGCGCTCCGGGGGAAACGACGTGGGAAACGGCCGAAATGCATCGGACGGTCGGGCGCGGAGGCGCTGTGGCCCAGGTCGGCGGCCGGTTGACCCCATTTGCAGGCGGCCGAATAGCGCGCCCATCACCCCTCGGTAAGCTGACGGCATGACAGGACAAGTACGCACCGTCGACGGGCGTGTCGCCGGCCGGCGCGGCCAGGCGACGCGGCAGAAGCTGCTCGACTGCCTCGGCGAGATGCTCAGCTCCTCGCCGTACCGCGACGTCAAGGTGATCGACGTCGCGCGCAAGGCCGGTACCTCCCCCGCGACCTTCTACCAGTACTTCCCGGACGTCGAAGGTGCCGTCCTGGAGATCGCCGAGGAAATGGCCACGGAGGGCGCCCAGTTGACGGCGCTCGTCGAGGGCCGCAACTGGGTCGGCAAGGCCGGCTGGAGCGCGGCCGAGGAACTGGTCGAGGGCTTCCTGGACTTCTGGCGCCGCAACGACGCGATCCTGCGGGTCGTCGACCTCGGCGCGGCCGAGGGCGACAAGCGGTTCTACAAGATCCGCATGAAGATCCTGAACTCCGTCACCAACTCCCTCACCGAGTCGATGAAGGAACTCCAGGCCAAGGGCAAGGTCGACAAGGACCTCAGCCCTGCCGCGATGGCCGGTTCGCTGGTCGCGATGCTGGCCGCGGTCGCCTCGCACCAGAAGGGGTTCCAGACCTGGGGCGTGAAGCAGGCCGAACTCAAGCCGAACCTGGCGCTCCTGGTCCACCTGGGCATCACCGGCAAGAAGCCGACCAAGTAACGGCGGACCCCGGACCCCTGCCAGGGGTCCAGGTCCGCCGCAGGGGCCGGGTCCGCCGCCAAGGGGTCCGGGTCCGCCGCCGGGGCCCGGGTCGGTCCCCGGGGCCTGACGTGCCGTGATCAGCGGCGGTCCAGCCGGAACAGTCGGATCTCCCGCTCGATGCGCGCCTGGTACGTCGCGTACGGCGGCCAGAACGCCAGGGCCTCACGCCAGGCCGCCGCGCGTTCCTCGCCCTGGAGCAGCCGGGCCCGTACGGCGATCTCCCTGCCGCGCCAACTCACGTGCGCATCGGGGTGTTTGAGCAGGTTGGCGGTCCAGGCCGGGTGGCCGGGGCGGCCGAAGTTGGAGCCGATCAGCAGCCAACTCGCGCCGTTGTCTAGCGGCATGCAGGCGAGCGGGGTGGTGCGCGGCTCGCTCGTTCTGGCGCCCTTGGCGGTGAGGATCAGCCCCGGGAGCATCTGCGCGCTCAGGATGACCTTGCCACGGGTGAGTTTGTGCACCGCCTTGTCCATGGCGGGGATCACGTGCGGCGCGATCTTGGCGAAGAGCAGGGTCGAGGAGACCTTCTGCATCAGGCGGACACCGACGGCTGTCATCGCGCGGCCGTCCTCTCTTGGATGGCCGGGAAGAGCCCGGCGCGCTGTGCGGCGTGCGCCCGGAGCCGGTGGGCGGGGCCGAAGAGCAGTTCGTCGGCCGCGGCCCGCTTGAAGTAGAGGTGCGCGTCGTGTTCCCAGGTGAAGCCGATGCCGCCGTGCAGTTGGATGGCCTCCGCGGCGGTCAGCCGGAGCGCCTCCAGCGCCTGGGCGAGGGCGAGTCCGCCCTGATCGGGGTCCCAAGCGGCGTAGTACGCGGCGGACCGGGCCGCCTGGACCTGGACGTAGAGATCGGCGAGGCGGTGTTTGACCGCCTGGAAGGAGCCGACCGCGCGGCCGAACTGCTCGCGCCGGCGTACGTACTCCACCGTGCGGGCCAGCGCCTGCCCGGCCGCGCCGACCGCCTCGGCGGCGAGGGCGGTGGCGACGGTGCGGCCGGTCGCGGCGAGCGCCCCGGCCACGTCGGCGGCATCGTTTCCGTCCTCGCCGCCCAGCAGTTCGGCTTCCACGTCGCGCAGTTGGACGCGGCCCTGCGGCCGGGTCTCGTCGAGGGTGGCCTGTCGGGCGCGCACGAGACCGGGCGCGTCCCCCCGTACGAGGAACAGCAGGGTACGGCTGCGGGCGAAGCCGCCGGTGTGCGCGGCGACGAGCAGCAGCCCGGCGCTGTGCCCGTCCAGGACCTGGGCGGCCTCCCCGTACAGCCGCCGGCCGCCGGCTCCGTCGCCGCGGGCCTGTACCCCGCCCGCCCGGCCGCCCCCCGACCAGTCGCCCGGGGTGTTGTCCCCGGTCAGTGCGAGGGCCGTGGCCAGGGCCGTGCCGGGTACGGCGAGCGCGGCGGTCAGCGTCCCGGCGGCGAGCGGGGGCAGCAGCGCCGCGCGCTGGGCGGGCGTCCCGAGGGCACCGATCAGCGGGGCGACGAGCCCGGCGGTGGCCAGCAGCGGGGAGGGCAGCAGTACGCGCCCGGTCTCCTCGCAGGCCAGGGCCAGGTCGGCGGGCGCGCAGCCGACCCCGCCGTACTCCTCGGCGATGGCGATGCCCGGCAGGCCGAGCTGCCGGGAGAGCCGCCGCCACAGCTCGGGGTCGTGTCCGGCGGCGGTGCGGACGGCGGCCTTGACCTCGTCCGGGCCGCAGCGTTTGCCCAGGATCTCGCGCAGGGTGCGGCGCATCTCGTCCTGCTCCGCGGTGAAGGCGGCGTCCATCGTCGGGCTCCTCCCGGGGAAACCTCCCCGGCGGTGGCCGAGGGGGTATCTGACGGGCCGTCATGCTAGGCCGGGGAGTCGCGGATGCCCAGGGGCCGACACCGTCGAACTCACAAGGCCGTGCGGACGTTCGCCACCCGACCTAGCGGCTGACGGCTCGTCAGATATACCGTCTCCTCATGCCTGGACCCCTCTCCGCCGCCTCCGCACCCCGCCGCAGGGTCGCCGTCGTCGGCGTCGCGCTCTCGGACTGCGGCCGGGTGGACGGACCCACCCCCTACGCCCTGCACGCCCAGGCCGCCCGCCGGGCGCTCGTCGACTCGGGACTGGACCGCTCGGTCATCGACGGTCTGGCCTCGGCCGGGCTCGGCACCCTGGCCCCCGTCGAGGTGGCCGAGTACCTGGGGCTGCGGCCCACCTGGGTCGACTCCACCTCCGTCGGCGGCTCCACCTGGGAGGTCATGGCGGCCCACGCCGCCGACGCCATCGCCGCCGGCCACGCCAACGCCGTCCTGCTGGTCTACGGCTCCACCGCCCGGGCCGACATCAAGGCCCGGCGGCGCACCTCCAACCTGTCCTTCGGGGCGCGGGGCCCGCTCCAGTTCGAGGTCCCGTACGGCCACACCCTCGTCGCGAAGTACGCGATGGCCGCGCGCCGCCACATGCACGAGTACGGCACCACGGCGGAGCAGCTCGCGGCCGTCGCCGTGCAGGCCCGGGCGAACGCCGCGACCAATCCGGACGCGATGTACCGCGACCCGATCACGGTGGAGGACGTGCTGTCCGCCGAGATGATCGCGGACCCCTTCACGAAGCTGCACTGCTGCATCCGCTCGGACGGCGGCTGCGCCGTGCTCCTCGCGGCGGAGGACTACGTACCGGACACCGCGAAGGCGCCCGTGTGGGTCCTGGGCTCGGGCACCTCCGTCTCCCACACCACCATGTCGGAGTGGGAGAACTTCACCGTCTCCCCGGCGGCGGTCTCGGGGCGCCTGGCCTTCGAACGGGCCGGGCTGACCCCGGCGGACGTGGACCTGGCGCAGATCTACGACGCCTTCACGTACATGACCCTGGTGACGCTGGAGGACCTCGGCTTCTGCGCGAAGGGCGAGGGCGGGGCGTTCGTGGAGAAGGGGCGGCTGTTGCGGGACGGCGAGCTGCCCGTGAACACCGACGGCGGTGGTCTCTCGGCCTGCCATCCGGGGATGCGGGGGCTGTTCCTGCTGGTGGAGGCGGTCCGTCAACTCCGCGGCGAGGCCGGTCCGGGCCGGCAGGTCACCAGACGGGACGGCCGGTTGCCCGAGGTCGCGCTGGCCTCGGGCACCGGCGGTTGGTTCTGCTCGTCGGGGACGGTCGTCCTGGGGCGGTAGCCCCGGCCCGCCCCTGCCGGCGGCTCAGTAGTTCCAGCGGGACCGACTGCCGTCCGGTCGGCAGTAAATGAGGCGTCCGTTGGCGCCGTGCGTCTCGCGGCCGACATCGGCCTTACGGCAGAACTGGCCCGCCTTGTAGCAGTTGCCCGCGTCGGAGACGATCTCGCAGGAAGTCTCCGCGGCGGGCGTCGCCTCGCGGGTCGGCTCCGGGGCCGGGTCCTGGGTCGTGGGCTTCGTCGCGGGCCGCGTCGTCGGTTCGGCGGAGGGGGTCGATACGGCGACGGTCGCCGAGGCGGCCACCGAGGCCGAGGGGCCGGGGAGCGGGGTGGACGAGGGCGGGGCGGACGTGACCGCCGGGGGTGTGGTCGGCGGCGCCAGGGACCGGGCCGGGGCGGTCCCCGTATCGGGCCCGCAGGCGACGGCCATGCCGGCCAGCAGCAGCGTGGCCAGTGCCCGGCGGAGCACCGTCCCCGTACGCCCGCCGCGTCTCGCGCCGGTGGCGTCTGTGCGGTCTGTGCGGTCTGTGCGGTCTGTGCGGTCCATCGGTGCCCCCACCCCTAGCTGTTTGATGAGGGCACATCATATGAACGCCTCGGGCCGTGCCGGAGGCACTTTCCCCCATCCGGGAGGGACTGGCCGCCCGGCGCCTCAATCGCCGGCGGGGCTGAGGTTGCCCGAGCCGGGCCCCGAACCCCGGGCGGGCCCCGGAGCCTACGTGCGCCGCTGTTGCCGGGGGCCAGCCCCCCGGACCCCCGCGCCTCAAACGCCGGCGAGGCTGAAGTTGCCCGCCGGCGATTGAGGCGCGGGTCTGGGCGGAGCCCGGGGAACGGGGGAAGGGCGGGTAGGGGACAGCTCCGCGCAGCGCCCGACCGCGCCGCCGCGAAGCGGGGCACCGGCGCAGCCCACCCCCCTCGCCACCCCAGGCCCGGACGGGCATACGCATCCGTGTCGGTGGGATGATTCCATGGCCGCATGACCCCTGAGACCGGTAGCGACGACTTTCGCAAGACGCTGCACTCCCTGCGCGTGTGGGACACCCCGCTTCCCTCCTTCGACCCCGGGACCGCGCCCGCCGAGCCGTTGGAACTGTTCCGGGAGTGGTTCACGCACGCCGCCCGCGCCGGGCAGCCCGAGCCGCACACGATGAGCCTGGCGACGGTGGACGCCGACGGGCGGCCCGACGTCCGGACCCTGATGCTGCACGACGCCGACGCCCGCGGCTGGCACTTCGCCTCGCACGCCACCAGCGCCAAGGGCAGCCAGTTGGCCGGGCAGCCGGCCGCCGCCCTCGGCTTCTACTGGCCTGCGGTGGGCCGCCAGATCCGCGTCCGGGGCCGAGTCACGGCCTGCGGGCCGCAGGAGAGCCGCGAGGACCTGGCGGTGCGCTCGCGCGCCGCACTGGCGGCGGCGCTGACCGGCCGCCAGAGCGAGGTGCTGGGCTCCCTGGCGGAGCTGGCCGAGGCGTCGGCGGCGGCCTGGGTCCGCGCCGGAGCCGACCCCGAGGTGTCCGCGCCGACGTGGACGCGGTACGTGCTGGCCCCGGCGGAGGTCGAGTTCTTCCAGGGCGACGCCGCCCGCCGCCACACCCGGCTCCACTACCGGCGCGATCCCGCGGGCACCTGGACGCGCGGCCTCCTGTGGCCGTGAGCCCGCCGCCGGAGGGGTCCGCGCGGCTCAGCTCCGCGAGTAGGAGCCGAGGCCGATCAGGCAGTACACGTACTCGTTGATCGGGGCCCCGTTGAGGGTGTAGCGGTACGAGAACGCGTACTCCGTGCGCGCGGTGTCGTCGCAGCGGTGCAGGTCGGAGGTGAAGCCGAACCGCTGGATCACCTTGTAGTGCGCGTCCGACGCCGAGCAGGAGACCTCCTCCACGTTGTCGACGCGCTGCGCGGTAGTCGAGTCCGGCAACTGCCCGTTGAGGCAGGTACCCGTGTCGAACGGGCTCGGATCCGCCGTCGTCGGCGCGGTGGTGGGGTACGGGTAGCTGCCGGCGCCGCCGCTGCCCGTTCCGGAGGTGTACGACGTGTCGGTCGGCAGCGGCGCCGGCGACCAGGAGCTGTACGTCGGTGTCGGCGACGAGGAGGACGACGAGGATGACGACGAGGAGTGTTTGTCGCCGCCGCCGCTGTTCACCGCGATCGCGGCGATGATGACGGCCGCGACGACGCCGACCACCGCCAGGCACCCGCCGACACCGGACGACTTGGCCGGCCGCGGCGGCTGCCCGGGCACCGCGGACGCGACGGTCGCCGGCCCCGCGGCGCCACCCGCCCCGGCCCCCGCCCCGGCCCCCGCCCCGGCCCCCGCCGCCGCAACCCGTATCCGCACCAGCACCTCGCGGTCGCCGACGCGCGCCCGTACGAGTTCACCGTCCCGGCAGCCCGCGGGAATCCGCAGGCGCGCGCTCCCACCGCCGGGCAGGGACACCGGCAGGATCACGCCGTAGGCGGCCTGCTCGGGGGTGATCGTGAGGGGGATCTCCTGCGAGGACACCGGCTGCTCCGAGGGGTGAGGTGGTACGGACCTTTCTGGCGACACCCCAGGATCGCCGGATTCCGCCCGGGGACGCAGCCGTTCCGCCGGACCGGTGCGCGCCTGTGACATACGGCGACGGATGGCGTCCCGTACGTCAACTTCCCTGCCCTCGGGCCCGGTTACGACTCCGGGCGGAAGACGGGAACGGCCGTGCCCGGACCGGTCTCGCGGAACGCGACCCGCAGCGGCATCCCGATGCTCAGCTCCGCCGCCCCGCAGTCCACGAGTTCCGTCATCATCCGCGGCCCCTCCGCCAGGTCCACCACCGCCGCCACGTACGGCACCCGCTCCCCGAAGGGCGGCAGGTCGTTGCGGTGGATCACCGACCACGTGTAGAGGACGGCCGCCCCCTCGGCCTCCTCCCACCGCACCCGGTCCTCCCCCGCCCAGCAGAACGGGCAGAACTCCCTGGGGTAGTGGTGCGCCCGGCCGCACTGCGCGCAGCGGCGCAGCAGCAGTCGGCCCCGTGCGGCGGCCTCCCAGTAGGGGCGGGTGAAGTCGTCCGCCTCGGGCAGGTCGTACCGCGCCGTCGCCCTGCCGACAGGACCCGAAGTCCCGCTCCTCCCACCGGCAGGACCCGTCGCCCCGCTCGTCCCGCTCACAGGAAGAGTCCCGTCGCCGCGTCGAGGGACCAGACCTGCCAGCCCATGGCGAAGAGCACGACCGCCGAGATGAGCGCCATCATCGCGTTCTGCCCCTGCTCGGCCCAGTCGTGGATCATCAGCACCAGGTACAGCAGGTTCAGCAGCACTCCCCCGACCAGGGCGATCGGGGTGAGCAGCCCGACGACCAGGCCGAGGCCGAGCGCGAGTTCCGCGTACACCACCACGTACGCCATCAGCTTCGGGCGCGGCCGGACGACCCGGTCGAAGCCGCCCTTGACGAACGCCCAGCGGTGTTTGCCCGCCACGTCGGCGGCCCACCCGATCCCGGTGCCGCGCTCGAACCAGCCCTTCTTGTCCTTGTGCCGCCAGCTCTCCAGCCACCACAGGCCGAGCCCTATCCGGAGCACGGCTATCCATTCGGCCCCACTGAGCCAGACGGTCCGCATCGGCAGCCCCCATCTCCAAATCTGACGGTACGTCAGTTCACCCGATCGGGGCCCGTCCCGCAAGGCCCCCGGAGCGGCCCCGTGACCGATCCGCAATCGGATTCCTCCTCGTCCGAGACCCATCAACTCTCTGTGTCGATACGCTCACACCTCATGCCCGCAGTCCCCGCAGTCCCCGACCTGACCACCCAGCCCCGCCCCGTGTACGTGATCGGCGCCGGCCCCGGCGGCCTCGCCGCCGCCGCCGCGCTGCGCGCCCGCGGGGTCCGCGCCGTGGTGGTCGAGAAGTCCGACGCCGTCGGCGCCTCGTGGCGCGCCCACTACGACCGGCTCCGCCTGCACACCACCCGGCGCCTCTCGGCGCTCCCCGGGCTGGCCGTTCCGCGCCGCTTCGGGCGGTGGGTCGCCCGGGCGGACGTGGTGCGCTACCTGGAGAAGTACGCGGAGTTCCACGAGCTGGAACTGGTCACCGGCGTGGAGGTGAACCGGATCGAGCGCGCCACCGACGCGAACGGGGACGGGGAGGGCTGGACCTTGTACGCGGGCGGCGGCCGGGTATTGGCCGCGCGGGCCGTCGTCGTGGCGACCGGGTTCAACCACACCCCGGCGCTGCCCGACTGGCCCGGCCGCGACGGCTACCCGGGGCGGCTGCTGCACGCCTCCGAGTACCGCGACCCCGCCCCGTACGCCGGCCTGGACGTGCTCGTGGTCGGGGTCGGCAACACGGGCGCGGAGATCGCCGTCGACCTGGCCGAGGGCGGGGCCGCGCGGGTGCGGCTCGCCGTCCGGACCGCCCCGCACATCGTGCGGCGCTCCAGCCTGGGCTGGCCGGCGCAGCGGAGCGCGATCCTGGTGCGCCGGCTGCCCGTGCGGTTCGTG
Source organism: Streptomyces sp. NPDC046557 (assembly GCF_040645975.1). Classification (NCBI taxonomy): domain Bacteria; kingdom Bacillati; phylum Actinomycetota; class Actinomycetes; order Kitasatosporales; family Streptomycetaceae; genus Streptomyces; species Streptomyces sp. NPDC046557. The sequence goes on along the minus strand of NZ_JBEYZH010000028.1, from coordinate 23,149 downwards.
GACCGGCTCGGCGCGCTCATCGCCAAGGCCACCGTCCCGGACCTGTCGGCGTACGGGCTCCCGCGCCCCGACACCGGGCTCTACAGCAGGGTCCGCGAGGGCGCGATCCCCGTGCAGGACGTCGGACTGATCAACGCCGTGCGTCGCGGGGCGGTCGAGCCGGTCGCCGCCGTCGCGGGCTTCGACGGGGCCGAGGTGGAGTTCGCGGACGGCAGCCGGATCACCCCGGACGTCGTGATCGCGGCCACCGGCTACCGGCGGGCGCTGGAGGGACTGGTGGGCCACCTCGGCGTGCTCGACGAGCGCGGTCGCCCCCGCGTGCACGGCGCCCGTACCCCCTCCGGGGCCCCGGACCTCTACTTCACCGGGTTCACCAACCCCATCAGCGGGATGTTCCGGGAGATGGCCCTGGACGCGGAGCGGATCGCCAAGGCCGTCGCCCGCCGCCGGCCCGCCCCCCGCCGACGAGCGCGCGAAGGCGGGGACGGGAGCGCCCGCACCCGCCGCCGGGTCGGCTGAAACCGTCCTGGACCCCTCGCCCGGGGATCTGGGACCGTTCCACACACCACCTCCACCATCTTTCCTGCGCAATTCTGTTCCTGACGGCGCGTCAGTTCAGTAATCTGACTGGGCGTCAGCTAGCGAGACTCATGGAGTTCATCGAGCAGGAGCGGGCGGAACGATGCTTGGATCTACTCACGGCACCCTCACCACCGACTTCCGCGCACGGGTCGACGCCTGCGGCGAGACCCCCCGGACGGCCGTCCACTCCACGGCGGCCCCCACCGCCGAGGACGCGGCGGCACTGGATGTCAGCGGACGGCCGCTGCGCTCCGACGTGCCCGACCTGGACCGGTTCTTCCGGCCCGAGTCCGTGGCCGTCATCGGCGCCTCCGACGCCGAGGGCAGACCGAACACCGGCATCACCCGGCAGCTCATCGCCTGGGCCGAGCGCGTCGGGGCCCGCGTCCACCCCGTGCACCCGACCCGCGCCACGGTCTTCGGAATGCCCTGCCACGCCTCCGTGGCCGCGCTGCCCGAACAGGTGGACCTCGCGGTGCTGCTCGTGGCCGACCCGCTCCCGGTGATCGAGGAGCTGGCCGAGGCCAAGGTCAGGTTCGCGGTCGCGTTCGCCTCCGGTTTCGCCGAGACCGGTGACGCCGGGGCCGCCGCGCAGGCCCGGCTCTCCGCCGCCGTCCGCCGATCGGGCCTGCGCCTGCTCGGCCCCAACACCAACCTCAATGCCTTCGAGGCGTTCCGCGACGACCTGGACGGCCCGGCCATCGCGCTGATCACCCAGTCCGGGCACCAGGGCCGGCCGGTCTACACCCTCCAGGAACTCGGCATCCGGCTCTCGCACTGGGCGCCCACGGGCAACGAGGCCGATCTGGAGACCGCCGACTTCATCTCCTACTTCGCCGAGCGGCCCGAGGTGGGGGCCATCGCCTGCTACGTCGAGGGGCTCAAGGACGGCCGCGCCTTCCTGCTCGCCGCCGACCGGGCCGCACGCGCCAAGGTGCCCGTCGTCGCCGTCAAGGTCGGCCGCACCGAGACCGGCGCCCGGATGGCGGCCTCCCACACCGGGAAGCTGACCGGCTCCGACGCGGTGGTGGACGCGGCCATGCGGCAGTTCGGGGTGATCCGGGTGGACGGCCTGGACGAGCTCCAGGACACCGCCGCCCTGCTGGCCCGCGCGCGCCCGCCCCGGGCCGACGGCGTCGTCGTGTACTCCATCTCCGGCGGCACCGGGGCCCACTTCTCCGACCTGGCGACAGAGGCGGGGCTGATGCTCCCCACCCTCTCGCAGGCCAAGCAGGCCGAGCTGCACCAGTGGATCCCGGATTACCTGAACGTCGCGAACCCCGTGGACAACGGCGGCCACCCCGTCGGCGACTGGCGCGGCCCCAAGATCATCGAAGCGATCCTGGCCGACCCGTCCGTCGGCGTCCTGATCTGCCCGATCACCGGACCGTTCCCGCCCATGAGCGACAAGCTGGCGCAGGACCTGGTGGACGCCGCCGAGCGGACGGACAAGCTGATCTGCGTGATCTGGGGGTCCCCGGTCGGTACGGAGGAGGCGTACCGCACCACCCTGCTCGGCTCCTCCCGGGTGGCCACCTTCCGCACCTTCGGCAACTGCATCACCGCCGTACGGGCCTACCTCGACCACCACCGCTTCACCGCGTCCTACCGCTCGCCCTTCGAGGACGCCCCGCGCACCCCGTCCCCCTCCTACCGCAAGGCCCAGGCCCTGATGCGCCCGGGCCGGCAGCTCAGCGAGCACGCGGCGAAGCAGTTGCTGCGGGCCTACGGGATACGGGTGCCGCGCGAGCAGTTGGTGACCAGCGCGGCCGCGGCGGTCCGGGCGGCGGGCCTGGTCGGGTACCCCGTCGTGATGAAGGCGTCGGGGCCCCAGCTCGGGCACAAGACGGAGCTGGGCCTGGTCAAGATCGGCCTGACCTCGGCGAGCCAGATCCGCGACGCCTACCGGGAGCTGACGGACATCGCCCGCTACGAGAACGTCCCGCTGGACGGCATCCTCGTCTGCCAGATGGTCGAGCGGGGCGTCGAGATGGTCGTCGGCGTCACCCGGGACGACCTGTTCGGCCCTACGGTGACAGTGGGGCTGGGCGGGGTGCTCGTGGAGGTGCTGCGCGACGCGGCGGTGCGGGTGCCGCCGTTCGGGGAGGACCAGGCGAGGGCGATGCTGACGGAACTGCGCGGGCACGCGTTGCTGGAGGGCGTACGGGGCGCGCCCCCGGCGGACGTGGACGCGCTGGTGGAGGTCGTCCTGCGGGCCCAGCGGATGGCGCTGGAACTGGGCGACACCCTCTCCGAGCTGGACATCAACCCCCTGATGGTGCTGCCCCGCGGCCAGGGCGCGGTGGCCCTGGACGCCCTGGCCGTCTGCCGCTGACACGATCGCTGCCGCTGCCGCTCCGGGCCACGATCGAGCCCCGCGCCGGTGCGGGGCCGGTCTCCCACCCGGAGGCCGCCCCGGTGCGGCCGGCGTGCCTCACACGAACGGAGTTCGCCCATGACCCCCGCCCCCGAGGACGACGTACCGCACCGCGACGTACTGCACCGCATCGACAACGGCGTCGCGTGGATCACGCTCAACCGGCCCGAGGCCATGAACGCCGTCACCGGGGAGCAGCGGGAGCGGGTCATCGGGTTGCTCGGCGAGGCGTCCGGCGACCCCGCCGTGCGGGCCGTCGTCCTCACCGCCACCGGGAAGGGCTTCTGCGCGGGCGCCGACCTGCGCGGGGGGCCGGCCACCGGTGAGCGGGTGGCAGGGGACGTGGCCCGGATGATCCGGCTCGGCGCCCAGCGACTGATCACCGCGGTCCTCGACTGCGAGAAGCCGGTCATCGCCGCCGTCAACGGCACCGCCGCCGGGATCGGCGCGCATCTCGCCCTCGCCTGCGACCTGGTCATCGCGGCCGAACCGGCCCGGTTCATCGAGGTGTTCGTTCGCCGGGGCCTGGTCCCGGACGGCGGCGGCGCGTACCTGCTGCCCCGGCTGCTCGGGCCGCAGAAGGCCAAGGAGCTGATGTTCTTCGGAGACGCCGTGTCCGCCGCGGAGGCCGAACGCCTCGGGCTGGTCAACACGGTGGTTCCGCCCGAGGCCCTGGAGGCGACCGCCCGCGCCTGGGCGGAGCGCTTGGCCCAGGGCCCGACCCGGGCCCTGGCCCTGACGAAGCAGCTCGTCAACGCCTCCCTCGACGGCGACCGGGCGGCCGCCCTGGCCGCCGAGGCCGCCGCCCAGGAGATCAACATGACCACCGTCGACGCCAACGAGGGCGTGGCGAGCTTCGTGGAGCGCCGCGCCCCCAAGTACCTCGGCCGCTGAGGACGCGAACGGGCGGCGGGCGGGCCGGGGAAGCCGGGCGGGGCGCTACATCTGCGGGCTGGGCTTCAGCAGCGCGAACGTCGCCCCGAACGGGTCGGCCACCCACGCGATCCGGCCGACGTCCGGCACGTCGGCCGCCGGCATGAGCACCGAGCCGCCGTTGCCCTGTACGGCGCTCACGGTGGCGTCCGCGTCGGTGACGTGGAAGTACGGCACCCAGCTCGGCCCGGCCCCGCCACCGCCCGCGCCGTCGCCCAGCGGCGCGACCCCGCCGAAGGACGCCTCGCGCTGGTCGCCGTCCTTGATGCTCAGCACCCGGTACGTCATCCCGGGCGCCTGCATCTCCTCGCTGCGCCAGCCGAACACCCCGTTGTAGAAGGAGACGGCCGCGAGCGGGTCGGGCACGTGCAGCTCGACCCAGACCAGCGTGTTCTCGGCCGAGGCCACCTCCAGCCCGGGGGTCTTCCCGGGCTGCCACGAGGCGAACTGCGCGCCCTGCGGGTCGGTGAACTGCGCGAGCCACCCCTCCCCCATGACGTCCATCGGCTCCATCCGGACGGTGCCGCCGCCGTCCCTGACGGCCTGGACGGTGGCCTGCAGGTCCGGACTCATGAAGTGGACCATCCAGGCGGACTTCGCTCCCTCCTCGGTGAGCGGTCCGATCCCGGCGACGGTCTTGCCGCCCAGCCGGAAGAAGCCGTACCCGCCTGCCTCGGGTCCGGCGGAGACGAAGTCCCAGCCGAAGACGCCGCTGTAGAAGGCGGTGGCCGCGTCGATGTCGGGGCTGCCGAGGTCGAGCCAGTTGGGTGATCCGGTACGGAAATCGGTGCCGAGCATGGGGTCTCTCCCGGGTGTCTGCGGTGGTGCGGCGTACGGCGGCACGCCGGTCCCCGCCACCATGCCGAGCCCGCGCGCGGCTGCCCGGCGTACGGGTCCGGGCGGGCCGGGGTTTCACCCGACCGGAGGTAGAGCGGTGCGGCCGTACCTCACGGCCGCACTCACGGCCGCACCGTCCCGACCCTTCCCATCTGACGAACCGTCAGCTTCAATCGAGGGGTGATGGGACACGCAGGGATGGCGGCCACCGTCGTCCGATACCTCAGGTCAGCAGGCTCCCCCACCTCCGCCGCGCCGGAGCCGGATCCGCTGTCGGACGCCGTCCTGCCGCGCCCCGACCTCCGGGCCGTACGGGACGACGAGCGGACGCCGGTCGGCGCCGCCGAGTTCCGGGCCGTCCTCGGGAACTTCGCCAGCGGGGTCACCGTCATCACCGCCCCCGCCGGCGACGGCACGGGAGGGCCGGCCGGCTTCGCCTGCCAGTCCTTCGCCTCGCTGTCGCTGGACCCGCCCCTGGTCACGTTCATGGTGGCGCGTACGTCGACCACCTGGCCCCGGATCGCCCGCGCGGGGGTGTTCTGCGTCAACATCCTGGGCGCCGAACAGGGAGCGCTGTGCCGGTCGTTCGCGATCAGCGGCGCCGACAAGTTCGCCGGCGTCACCCACCGCCCGTCCCCCGCGACCGGCTCGCCGCTGCTGGACTCGGTGCCCGCCTGGATCGACTGCCGAATCCATGCCGTCCACACGGGCGGGGACCACCTGATCGTCGTGGGCCGCGTCGAGGCCCTGGGCGCGCCCGGTGAAGGCGACCCGCTCCTCTTCCACCAGGGCAGGTTCGGCCGCTTCACCCCCTGAACCGGTCGCCTCACCCCCCGACCGGTCGCTTCGCCCCCCGGCCATACGGTTCCGGGCCCCTGTTTCCGGCGGCCCCGGACCGCGTCAGAAGGTGAGCACCCCGCGCGCGACGCGCCCGTGGCGCGCGTCGTCCAGCGCCTTCGCGAAGTCCTCCACCGGGTAGACCTCCGTCACCAGCTCGTCCAGCAGCAGCTTCCCCTGCCGGTACAGCTCGGCGTAGAGCGCGATGTCGCGCTGCGGCCGGGAGGACCCGTACCGACAGCCCATGATCGTCTTGTCCAGGTAGAGGGACGCCACCTGGAAGGACGCCTCCTCCTTGAAGCCGGGGACGCCCAGCAGCACCGCCTGTCCGTGCCGGTCGAGGAGGTCGACGGCCTGCCGGATGAGCCGTACGTGGCCCACGCATTCGAAGGCGTGGTCCGCGCCGGTCGGCAGGATCTCGCGGACCGCCGCCGAGGTGTCCCCGGCGGCCGAGGCGTCGATGAAGTGGGTGGCGCCGAACCGCCGCGCCACCGCCTCCTTCGCCGGGTTGGCGTCCACCGCGACGATGGTCCCGGCCCCCGCGATCCGGGCGCCCTGGAGCACGTTCAGCCCGATGCCGCCGGCGCCGATCACGACCACCGACTCGCCGTGTCCCACCCTCGCCCGGTTCAGGACCGCCCCGACCCCGGTCAGGACCCCGCACCCGATCAGCGCGGCCGAGGTCGCCGGGATGTCCTTCGGGATCTTCACCGCCTGCACGGCCTTGACGATCGTCCGCTCCGCGAACGCGGAGTTGGCGGCGAACTGGAACAGCGGCGAACCGCCGCGCGAGAAGGGCTGTCCGGGCATGCCGATGGCCTTGCGGCACATGGTGGGCCGGCCCCGGTCGCAGTCCGCGCAGGCCCCGCAGTTGGGGAGGGTGGACAGCGAGACGTGGTCGCCGGCCTCCACGTGCGTGACGCCGGGTCCGACGGCCTCGACCACACCCGCGCCCTCGTGCCCCAGCACCACCGGCGGCGGGAACGGGATGGTCCCGTCGATCACCGAGAGGTCGCTGTGGCACAGTCCGGCCGCCGATATCGCGACCAGCACTTCCCCCGACCCCGGGTCTCGGATCTCCAGATCGTCGACCACCTGGGCCTGCTTGCCGTCGAACACGACGCCTCGCATGTCGTCACCGCGTCTCTCTGGGCAGGCCGAGCACGCGCTCGGCGATGATGTTCCGCTGGATCTCGTCCGAGCCGCCGTAGATGGTGTCGGCCCGGCTGAACAGGAAGAGGCGCTGTTCCTCGTCGAGGCCGTTCTCGTACGGGTCCTCCCGGCCCCGGTCCGTCGGTCCGGCGGTGGCCTCCGCGCCCCGCACCGCCACCGCCAGCTCGCCGAGCCGCCGGTGCCAGCCGCCCCACAGCAGCTTCGCGACGCTCGGCGCGCCCCGGTCGCCGCTGCCGCCCAGGGTGCGCAGGGCGTTCCAGCGCATGGTGCGCAGCTCGGCCCACTGGCGCACCAGCCGCTCCCGCAGGACGGGGTCGTCCGCGCCCGAGGCGGTGTGGGCGGCCAGGACCCGTTCCAGTTCGGCGGCGAAACCGATCTGCTGCACGAGGGTGGATACGCCCCGTTCCAGGGCGAGCAGGCCCATGGCCACGGTCCAGCCGTCGCCTTCACCGCCGACGGTCTCGGCGGCCACCGCCCCGTCGAAGAAGACCTCGTTGAACTCGCTGGTCCCGGTCAGTTGGCGGATCGGCCGGACCTCGATGCGGCCCGGCTGGTCCATCGGCACCAGCAGGAAGGTCAGGCCCCGGTGGCGGCGGGAGCCCGGTTCGGTGCGGGCCAGGACGAAGCACCAGTCGGCGTCCCGGGCGAGGGAGGTCCAGATCTTCTGCCCGGTGATCCGGTGGCGCCCGTCGGCGGGGTCCCGGACGGCCGTCGTACGGACCCCGGCGAGGTCGGATCCGGCGCCCGGCTCGCTGTACCCCTGGCACCACAGTTCCTCGCCGCGGGCGATCCCCGGCAGGTAGCGGTCCCGCTGTTCGGTGGTCCCGTAGGCGACGAGGGTGGGCGCGAGGAGGTTCTCCCCGATGTGGCCGACCCGTCCGGGTGCGCGGAGCGCCGCGTACTCCTCCGCCCACACCACCTGCCCCGTCAGGGAGAGCCGCCGCTGCCCGTAGGCCCCGTCGGGGACCTCCCAGCCCTGGCCGATCCAGCCGCCGCGACCCAGTTCGCGCTCCCAGGCCCGCCGCGCCTCCACCCCCTCGTGCTCGCTGCCGGGCCCGCCGAGCCCGCGGGCGTGCGCGTACGGGCCGACGAGGTGCTCCCGCAGCCACGACCGGGCGTGGTTGCGCAGTTCCTCGTCCTCGGACCCGAAACCGAAGTCCATGGCTCTCCCTCACGCGTTGGGGCGGTCCTTGGCGGCTGCCGCCTTGGCCATGGCCTCCAGTTGGGCGAGCATCGGCATCGGGTCGGTGCCCACCGTCCCGGGCAGCAAGTCGGCGATCTTCTCGGGGGTCCAGGGGCCGTCCGCGTACGCCGCGCGCAGTTCGCGCGGCTGCGCCCACACGGCGATCTTCGGGCCGGCGACGGTATACACCTGGCCGGTGATCGCCTCCGCCTTCGCCCGGTCGCTGAGCAGGTACGTCACCAGCGCCGCGACGTCCTCCGGCTCGCCGATCTCCTTGAGCTCCATGGGGACGTTGGCGGACATCCGGGTCCGGGCGACGGGCGCGACCGCGTTGGCGGTGACCCCGTACTTGGCCAGGCCCAGGGCGGCCGAGCGCACGAGGGAGATGATGCCGCCCTTCGCGGCGCTGTAGTTGGCCTGGGCGACCGAGCCCTGGTGGTTGCCGCTGGTGAACCCGATGAGCGTGCCGGAGCCCTGCCGGCGCATGACGGCGGAGGCGGCGCGGAAGACGGTGAAGGTGCCCTTGAGGTGGGTGGCGACCACGGGGTCCCACTCCTCCTCGGACATGTTGAACAGCATCCGTTCGCGCAGGATGCCGGCGACGCAGACGACCCCGTCGACGCGCCCGTACCGCGCGAGGGCGGTGTCGACGATGCGCTGTCCGCCCGCCATGGTGGAGACGTCGTCGGCGACGGCGACGGCCTCGCCGCCCGCCGTCTCGATCTCCTTGACCACGGACGCGGCGATCTCGCTGGTGGGCTCGCCACCCTCGATGCCCACGCCGTAGTCGTTGACGACGACCTTGGCCCCCTCGGCGGCGGCGGCGAGCGCCACGGCCCGTCCGATGCCCCGGCCCGCCCCGGTGACGGCGACGACCTTGCCTGCCAGGAAGTTCCCCACGCCCGACCCCTTTCCGCAGTTTCTGACGGACCGTTAGATTCTATGGGCCATCCGATGCCACAGCACAAGCCCCGGGAGTTGATGAGGCCATGACCCTGCCGGCCGAGTTCCACGACATCGCCAAGCGCGTCAACAACTGGGGCCGGTGGGGCGCCGAGGACGAGAGGGGGACCCTGAACCTCATCACCGACGCGGTGGTGCGCGCCGCGGCCGCCGAGGCCCGTACGGGCCGGCGCATCCCGCTGGCGCTGCCCCTCAGGGAGGACGGGGTGCAGGCCGGCCTGATCCCCGGCCGGGTCAACCCGCTGCACACGATGGTGCAGATCAACCAGGAGCTGTTCGGTCCGGGCACGGTGGCGTGCAGCGACGACGCCGTGACGATGGGGCTCCAGGCCGGGACCCACTGGGACGCGCTCACGCACGTCTCGCACTCGGGCCGGATCTACAACGGCCGCCCGGCCGCCACGATCACCGCCCACGGCCGCGCCGAGTTCGGTGGCATCGACAAGGCCGGTCCCGTCGTCTCGCGGGGGGTCCTGCTGGACGTGGCCCGCGCCAAGGGCGTGGACCGGCTGCCGGGCGGCCACGCGGTGACCCCCGAGGACCTCGCGGTGGCGGAGGAGTTCGGCCGGGTCACGGTCGGGGCCGGTGACGTCGTCCTGGTCCGGACAGGCCAGATCCAGGTGTACCTCGCGGGCGACAAGCACGGCTACGGGTTCCCCTCCCCCGGCCTGTCGGTGCGGACCCCGGAGTGGTTCCACGCCCGGGACGTGGCGGCCGTCGCCAACGACACGTTGACCTTCGAGATCTTCCCGCCGGAGATCGAGAACCTGTGGCTTCCGGTGCACGCGCTGGACCTGGTCGAGATGGGGATGCTCCAGGGCCAGAACTGGAACCTCGAAACGTTGTCCACAGCCTGTGCGGAAGTGGGCCGGTACGCGTTCTTCCTGTCGGCGATGCCGGAACCCTTCGTCGGCGGCACCGGTACGCCGGTGGCCCCCGTCGCCGTCCTCTGAGCCCCTCCGCCCCACGCGTCTCATCGCGCCGACAGGAGGCTGAACCAGACGACCTTGACGCAGGCGCCCTGCGCCACGACCGCCCAGTCGTCGGCGTAGGCGGCGACGAGCGCGAGTCCCCGCCCGCCGGTGACCAGGAGCGGCGGGTCGCCGCCGGCCGGGGGCCGGGGCGGAAGGCGCAGCTCGGGCGCGCCGTCGTAGACGTAAACCGTCGCGCGCTCATCGGAGAGCGACACTTCGACGGCGATCTCCCCGGTATCGGTGTGCCGGTAGGCGTTGGTGACGAGCTCCGAGGCGCACAACCGCGCCCGCTCCGCCGCTTCGCTCCACCCCGCCCCGCGCAGGACGGAGACCACCCAGTCCCGGGCGATCCCGACCGTCCCGGCCCGACTCGGCGCCACCATCCGGTAGGTCGCCCTCCGCCCCGGCCCCTCGTCGGCGGCCGGTAAAGCGCTCGTGTTCGTCATCGCGATCGTCTCCTGACGGTACGGATCCGCGCGCGCCTGCCCTCCGTGGCATCGGCCGCCTCCACGTGACACCCCTTCAGGGCGCGTGCCAGCGGCTGCACTTCGGTCCGATGGGCCTGCGACGCGGTGCTACGAGAACCGTAGGGGCAACTATGCACCGGTGCAACCTTGCCAGGTCGGCCGCCGGGACTCGGTGGACCCACGGCATGGATACCGGCAGACTCGTGCCAGACAAGGGGAAGGGACACATGCCGCCGAGGGACAACCCGACCGCACGCCAGGCACGGCTGGGCGCCGAGTTGCGGAAACTGCGCGAGGCGGCAGCAACGACGGCCAGGCAAGCCGCCGGTCTGCTGTCGGTCGACCAAGCGAAGATCAGCCACATCGAAGCGGGACGCCTGGGGATCAGCGAGGAGCGGATCAGGCGACTCGCGACCTTCTACTCCTGCGACGACGAGGCCCTGATCGACGCGCTCTGCGCGATCGCGAGGGAGCATCGTGGGCAGTATTGGTTTGACGAATATCGGGGCATCCTTGCCCCTGGATTCCTCGACATCGCGGAACTGGAACACCACGCCGTAGCGCTCCGGTCGATGCAAAGCGTCACGCTGCCCGGACTGTTCCAGACCGAGAACTATGCCCGCGCCCTGTTTTCCGGCGTCACGCCCAAGCTTCCCGCCGCCGAGGTCGAGGCCCGCGTCGAGCACCGAATGAAGCGCATCACGGTCCTCGACCGGCCGAACCCGCCCCGGTTCGACGCGATCATCCACGAGGCGGCCCTGCGCATGCGCTTCGGCGGACGCGACGTGGCCCGCGAGCAGCTTGAACACCTCATCGAGGTATCGGCGCGGCCCGCCATAACGGTCCGGGTGATCCCGTTCACCAACGAGGACTTCATCGAGGTGACGCAGCCCGTCCTCTACGCCCACGGAGTCGTTCCGCAACTGGACACCGTGCAGATCGACAGCGCCTTCGGCGGACGGTTCCTTGACGCCGACGCCGACCTGCGCAAGTACCGCACGTTGTTCGACATCGCCGAGAAGGCCGCCCTCGACCCGGAGGGATCGCGGCAGATCATCCATCACATCGCACGAGAACTGTGAGAAACAGCGCCATGAGCACACCCATCAGCTGGCAGAAGTCGTCCTTCTCCGGAGGCGGGGGCGAAAACTGCATCGAGGTCGGCCGGCACGGCGACAGAATCGTGATGCGCGAGAGCGACGACCCGGAAGCGATCATCACCACCAGCCCGGCCAAGCTCGCCGCCTTCATCGAGGGCGTCAAAGCGGGCGAGTTCGACCACTTCGTGAGCTGACGGTTGCCGCGGCCCGCCCCGCGCGCCGCGGCAGAGCCTCGGCGCCCCTCGCCGAGTCCCGGCGGGGGGCGCGCCCAGGGCTGGCATATATGCCCCGGTGCACCCTTGCCACCACACATCGCGAAGCGCTACGGTCACCCTCTGCGGCTGCGGCCTCACCGTCCGCTGCACCGCTCCTCGTCTGCGCGGCCGTTGCCCTGCCAACTGCGGATGGCCACGGCGCGCCCCAGCCCAGGAGGGCGGCCATGCCTCCATCCGACCCGCTCACGCGACCACAACGGACAAAGTTGCCCCCCGGCCGGGACTGTACGGTCGCCCTCCGGACCGGATACTGGTTCGAGGCGCTCTGCTACCCCGACGCCTACTCCACGGCGCCCGAGTTGCTCGACCGGCTGATGTTGGACACTCCTGAAGAGGCGGTCCGCCTCATCCGAACGCAGAGCCGGACGACCCGCCCCTTCGCCCTGGCCCCCGCCGAGGTGGATCGGGCGCTCGCCTGGGCCGACGGCGGCGGGCGCTTACAGGCCCTCGCCGCCCTCCACCGGGGCGAACCCGCCGGCTTCAGCATCGTGCTGCGCAGCGGCCTGCGCCCCGAGTGGCGCGTACGCCCCGTCGACTACCTGCTGATGACGCTCGCCCACTGACGCAGCCACCGGCGTGGCGACCATGGACGGCCCCCGAAGGGGGACCTACTGGGTGGCGGCGTACGCGCATGCACGCCCCGAGCGCGGCACGGCAGCCGCCACCCCACGACCCGCACTCGTCAAGGCAGGACCCTTGGCGTCCCCTCGCGACGAATCGCTCCACACCAGAGTGATCAACACGTGACGAGCCGTCAACACCTCGTTAGAGGTACACGCGAGGTTCCCGGATCGGGGCAAAGAATTCGGCAGACCTTTCCGGGGCATCCTCGGAGCGGTCGGCGCCCGCCTTCCGCCCCCGGTCGATCTCGCACCAGATCCGCTTCCCCGCGCCCTCGCGCTGCCAGCCCCAGCGGTCCGCGAGCCCGTCGACCAGCTCAAGACCGCGCCCGCCGGTGTCGTCGCCGGCGGCCTGGCGCCGGGCGGGCTCCCGGTCGCTGGCGTCCGCGACCTCGACCCGCACCCCGGGTCCCCCGAACAGCATCCGCAGCACGGCCGGACAGCCGGTGTGCACGACCGCGTTGGTGACCAGCTCCGAGATCAGCAGGATCAGCGTCTCGGCGAGCGGCTCGTCGTCCCCTATCCCGCATCCCGCCAGCCGTGAGCGCGCCCACCGGCGCGCCCGGCCGACCTCGGCGGGGTCCGCTCCTACCTCAAGCTGAACCTGAAGCACCTGCACCGCTCACACCATCCGAACCGGCGGACACTTCGCCTCACGACGGAACGGGGTCACCGCCAGTGACCCCCTTGCAGAGCAGCATGGTTGACGTTCAGTCACCACAACAAGCGCTTCGGGCATATTCCCGCGCGAAGGAGTGGGCGTGGTGCATACTGTGCGACGCTCACGCCGCAGGGCCGCTCGCATTCGTGGGAGCGTACCGGAGCGCGCCCCCGACTCCGGACCGTAAGGGGGTGATCGGAGGACACAAACCGATATCAACTCTCTGTAATCGGACATGAGTCCCGCCTCGTTCCTCCCGTGCCCCCCATGTCCCCCGTGCCCCCCGTGCCCCCGCGCCTCCCCTGCCTCACGCGGGCGCCGACGCCAGCAGGTCCGCCGCCAGCAGCTCCTCCGCCTGCGCCGCGGTCCGCCACTGCTCCGCACGGACCCACGCCCGCTTCAAGTGCAGGTGTACGTCCGCCTCCCAGGTGAAGCCCATCCCGCCGTACACCTGGAGGCAGTCGCGGGCCCCCCGCACGGCCGCCTCGTCGGCCAGCAGCTTCGCCGCCGCGATCTCGGCGCCGTCCCCCGTCACGGCCGCCGCGTACACCGCCGCACGCGCCACCTCCGCCCGCACCAGCATGCCCGCGCACAGGTGCTTGACCGCCTGGAACGCCCCGATCGGCTGCCCGAACTGCTCGCGCCCGCGCGCGTGCTCCGCCGCCAGCTCCACCGTGCGCAGCGCGCTGCCGAGCTGGAGCGCGGCCGTCAGCAGGGCGCCCTCGTCCCGGTACGGGTCGGCCCGCCCCGGCCGGTCGTCCCCAGGCCCGCCGGCCCGGACCACCCGGTGCAGCGGGGTCAGCGGGTCCACCGAACGGACCGGCTCGCCCTCGGGCAGTGCCGGCGCCCCGAGGACCGCGTCGGCCTCCGCCAGGTGGGCCACCAGGGGCCCGTCCAGGTCGTACGCCGTCACCACCGTCGTCCCGGCCGCGGCGCCCGGGACCACCCCCGCCGCCAGGAAGGTCGCCACCAGCGGCCCCGGCAGCAGGGCCCGCCCCGCCTCCTCGAAGACGAGGACGGCCTCCGGGAGCCCGAGCCCGACCCCGCCGTCGGCCTCCGGGAGGCGCAGCGAGAAGAACCCGGCCTCGCCGAGCTTCCGCCACAGCCGCCGGTCGACCGCGACGCCTGCCTCCACCGAGGCCCGCAGCGCCTCGCGCCCGTACCGCCCGAAGAGGAGGTCCCGTACGCCCGCCCGCAGGTCACGCTGCTCACGGCTCGGCTGGAAGTCCACGTCGCTCACCGCCCCTTCGGCAGGCCGAGTACGCGCTCGGCGACGATGTTCCGCTGGATCTGCGAGGTGCCCGCCGCGATGGTGTACGACAGCGACGAGAGCCGGTCCAGGACCCACTCCTCGTCCAGCGCGAGCGAGCCCGCGCCGAGCACCTGCGCCGCGGCGTCGTACAGCTCCTGCCGCGCGTGCGAGTACGCCAGCTTGAAGACACTGCCACCCGTGCCCGGGACGCCGCCCGAGCGCTGCGATTCGCTGACGTTCCACTGCGTCAGCCTCCAGAGGGCGCCGAATTCCCCGTGGAGCCGTCCCAGGGTGCGACGTAGGACCGGATCGTCCCAGCGGCCGTTCTCCTTCGCGGTCCGGGCCAGCAGGGCGAGCGTGCGGCGGCAGGCCACCACCTCGCCGACGAAGGCGGTGCCCCGCTCGAAGGACAGCGTCACCATCGTGACCCGCCAGCCGTCGTTCTCCGCCCCCACCCGGTTCGCGACCGGCACCCGCACCTCGTCCAGGAACACCTCCGCGAACTCGGCCGATCCGGCGAGGGTGCGCAGCGGCCGTACGGTGATCCCGGGCGCGTCCATCGGCATGGCCAGCCAGCTGATGCCCTTGTGCTTGGGGGCCGCCGGGTCGGTGCGCACCAACAACTCGCACCAGTCGGCGACCTCCGCGTGCGAGGTCCAGATCTTCGAGCCGCTGATCACGTAGTCGTCGCCGTCGCGGACGGCGCGGGTGCGCAGCGAGGCCAGGTCGGAGCCGGCGTCCGGTTCGCTGAACCCCTGGCACCACATCTCGTCGCCGCGCAGCACCGGCGGCAGCCAGCGCGCCCGCTGGGCGGCGGTGCCCTCGGCGGCGATGGTGGGTCCCGCGTGAAGCAAGCCGACGAAGTTCGCGCCGACGTAGGGGGCGCCGGCCCGTTCCGTCTCCTCCAGGAAGATCAGGTGCTGGGTGGGGGTCGCGCCGCGCCCACCGGCGTCGAGGGGCCAGTGCAGTCCCGCGTACCCGGCGTCGTGCAGCCGGCGCTGCCAGCCGGCGTCGTAGGCGCGGCGGGCCGGCCAGTCGTCCGGGGACGGCTTGGGGGGCAGCGCCGGCAGCTCCTTGGCGAGCCACTCGCGCAGCCGGGCCCGGAACTCCCGCTCCTCGGCGGTGTAGGTCAGGTCCACTGGCGGGCCCCGTGGCTGCGGGCCCCGTGGCTGCGGCCTCCGCGGTGGCGGTCGAGGTCCAGGCCCAGCATGCGGATGGCGTTGCCGCGCATCAGCTTGTAGACGGTCTCGTCGTCGAGGCCCTTCACGTGGTCGAGCGCGACGTCCTTGGTGTGCGGGAACGTCGAGTCGACGTGCGGGTAGTCGGTCTCGAAGGTCGCGTTGTCGCGTCCGACGACGTCGAGCGAGGCGATGCCGTGCTTGTCGCGGAAGAAGCAGCAGAACATCTGCCGGTAGTAGTACGTGGACGGCGGTTCGGGGATCAGGTCGCGGACCCCGCCCCAGGCGCGGTGCTCGCGCCACACGTCGTCCGCGCGCTCCAGGGCGTAGGGGATCCACCCCATCTGGCCCTCGCTGTAGGCGAGCTTGAGCGTCGGGAACCGCACCAGCACGCCGCTGAAGAGGAAGTCCATCATCGAGGCCATCGCGTTGTTGAAGCTGAGCGAGGCTTGGACGGCGGGCGGCGCGTCGGGGGACGCGGCGGGCATCTGGGAGGAGGACCCGATGTGCATGTTGACGACGGTCCCGGTCTCCTGGCAGACGGCGAAGAAGGGGTCCCAGTACCCGGAGTGGATCGACGGCAGGCCGAGGTAGGTCGGGATCTCGGAGAAGGTCACGGCGCGCACGCCGCGCGCGGCGTTGCGCCGGATCTCCGCCACCGCGAGGTCGATGTCCCAGAGCGGGATGATGCAGAGCGGGATCAGCCGGCCGCCGCTGTCACCGCACCACTCCTCCACCATCCAGTCGTTGTAGGCGCGCACGCAGGCGAGGGCCACCTCCTTGTCGTGCGCCTCGGCGAAGGTCTGGCCGCAGAAGCGGGGGAAGGTCGGGAAGCACAGGGACGCCTCGACGTGGTTGAGGTCCATGTCGGCGAGGCGCGCCGCCGGGTCCCAGCAGCCGCGGCGCATCTCCTCGCGGGTGATGCCCTCCAGGGTCATGTCGTCGCGGTCGAAGCCGACGGCGGCGATGTTGCGTTTGTACGGGAACTTGAGGTCCTCGTAGATCCACCAGTCGGTCGGCGGCCCGTCGGGGTCCATGGAGATCACGTACTTGCCCCCGGTGTAGACGAGGTCGCCGATGCCGGCGGTGAGCGCCTGCGGTCCGCGGTCCCGGTACTTGGCCGGCAGCCACACGTCGAAGAGGTGGGCGGGTTCGATCACGTGGTCGTCGACGCTGATGATCCGTGGCAGTTCCGTGTCCATGGTGTCCGGTGTCCCCTCGCCGTATCTGATGGACCGTCAGAATCAAGCTAGCGCCGCGGCCTCTGGACCGGCAAGCGCCGGAGCCCTACGCTCTCGCCAGACCTGACGCATCGTCAGTCACGGGGCGGGTCGAGGGGGAGGATTCCGGATGACGACGAAGGACGGGACGACGGACTCCGAAAGGGCGACGGACTCGGAAACGGGGGCGGACTCCGAAACGGCGGCCGACTCGGAAACGGCGGCGGGCCGCGAGATGGCGGCGGCCGTCGACATCGCGGCGGAGCGCCGGTCCGGCGCCATGGCGGCGGCCGTCGACATCGCGGCGGAAACGGCCCGGGGCCTCGGCGGCTCCCCCACCCTCTGGGACCTCGTCGCCCGCCGGGCCGCCCTCACCCCCACGGCCCCCGTGCTCATCGAGGCCGCCCCGGACCCCGCCGACGACCGCACCCTCACCTTCGGCGCGCTCCACGACCGCGCGGAGCGGGTAGCGGCGGGCCTGTACGGGATGGGGGTGCGCCCCGGCACGGTCGTCGCCTGGCAACTGCCCACCCGCATCGAGACGGTGCTGCTCTCGCTCGCGCTCGCCCGGCTCGGCGCCGTCCAGTCCCCCGTCATCCCCTTCTACCGGGACCGCGAGACGGGCTTCGCGCTGCGCGAGTCGGCGGCGGAGTTCTTCGCCGTCCCCGGCGAGTGGCGCGGCTTCGACCACACGGCGATGGCGGCCCGGCTGGGGGCGCGTGGCGTCTTCCGAGCCTACGAGGGCCTCCCGGACGGCGACCCGGCCGCCCTGCCCGCGCCACCCGCCTCCGGGACGGACGTGCGCTGGATCTACTGGACCTCCGGCACGACCTCCGACCCCAAGGGGGTCCTGCACACCGACCGGTCCCTGATCGCGGGCGGCTCCGGCCTGGCGCACGCCTTGCGGCCGGGGCCGGGGGACGTGGGCTCGGTGGCCTTCCCGTACGCGCACATAGGCGGCCCCGACTACCTGGTGATGCTGCTGCTGTACGGCTTCCCGGCGGTGCTGTTCGAGAAATTCGCGATGCCGGACGCCCTGGAGGGGTACCGCCGCCACGGGGTCACCATCGCCGGCGGCTCCACCGCCTTCTACTCGCTGTTCCTCACCGAGCAGCGCAAGGACCCTTCCGCGAAGCTCATCCCCACCCTGCGCCTGCTGGCGGGCGGCGGCGCCCCGAAGCCACCGGAGATCTACCACGCGGTGGTCCGCGAACTGGGCTGCAAGCTCACCCACGGCTACGGCATGACCGAGGTTCCGATGATCACCATGGGCGACCCGGACGACACGGACGAGAACCTCGCGACGACCGAGGGCCGACCCCCGCAGGGCATGTCGATCCGCATCACGACCCCGGACGGCGCCCCGCTCCCACCGTCGGTCGACGGGGAGGTCCGGCTGCGGGGCGAGGCGGTCTGCCGGGGTTACCTGAACCCCGACCGGTCGGCGGACGCGTTCGACGCCGACGGCTACCTGATCACCGGCGATCTCGGCCACCTCACCCCGGACGGGCACCTGGTCCTGACCGGGCGCAGCAAGGACGTCATCATCCGCAAGGGCGAGAACATCTCGGCCAAGGAGATCGAGGACCTCCTCCACCTGCTCCCCGACGTCACGGACGCCGCCGTCATCGGCCTTCCCGACCCGGACCGCGGCGAACGAGTCTGCGCTGTGGTCGAACAGCCCCCGGGCGCGAGCCCCTTGACTCTGCCCGCCGTCACGACCCACCTGCGCGCCCAGGGCCTGTCCCCGCACAAGCTCCCGGAACAACTGGAGCTGGTGGAGGCCCTGCCCCGCAACGAGGCGCTGCGCAAGGTGCTCAAGTACAAACTCCGAGAACGCTACGCCTGACCACGCGCCGGCGCCGATTTCCGGGCCCGGATGCGTACGGACGGTAAACGCCGGGCCATAGCTGGCAGTTGGGCCGAATGGTGCGCTAGCGTCCGGGCCACCACGAACTGAAAACAGGTGACCCCGGCGGTGCGCCAACACCCCGGGGTCCGACACCGAAGAAAAGGCCCTTCGATGCAGATTCACCTTAGCCGCCGGACGCGCGGTTTCACCGTCCTCGGCAACGACCTGATCCGGGACAAGCGCCTCAGCTTCACCGCCCGGGGAATCCTCGGCTACCTCCTCTCCCTGCCGAGCGGGGCCCGTGAGGACGTACGCTCCCTCGCCGACAACAACCCGGGAGTCGGCCGGCGCGGGGTCTCCAAGGCCGTGGACGAGCTGATCCGGTACGGGTACTACGTGCGGGAGACCGTGCGGGACGCGATGACCGGGCAAGTCCGGACAAAGGTGTCCATTTTCGACACCCCGTACGGGGAAGGGGAGCCGGTTCCCGTACTACCGGCCGCCGGTGAACCGATCGACGGGAACGCGGGAGGGTTCCCCCTTCGGGCGAAGCAGAAAGAGGAAGAAAAACCCTCCCTCCCAGAACCCGTGAAGCTGACGGAGGCCGCCGGCCGAGGCGGCGCGCTACTCCGGCGGCTCGGCGTGTACGAGCCGCGGCTGGCGCTCAGCGCCGCCGAAATCCTCGTCCTCGCGCCGCTCGCGGAACGGTGGGTGGAACACGGAGTGCCCGAGCTGGAGGCCCGCTCCCTGCTCGCGGACGGACTACCCCGCCCCGTCCACTCGGCCCGCGCCCTGCTGGCCGACCGCCTCGTCCGCAAACTCCCCGCGCCCCGGGCCCGGCACGATCCCGCCGCCCCCGCGGCGTCCCTGCCCGAGTGCCCGTCCTGCCGCGACCCCCTCGGCGCCCCGGACACCCCTTGCCCCGCCTGCTCGCCCACCTCCAACCGCCCTTCCCGCGAGACCCCGCTCTCCCCCTCCGCCGTCTCGGCCCACGCCAACACCCTCCGCCGCGCCCTCCGCGGCATTCCGGCCCCGGTGTGACTGAGCGCCGCCGACGGGGCCCGCGGGGCCCTAGCGGGTGCCCGTTAGGCGGTTCGTCACCGACTCGACGAACGCGGCCGCTTCGAACGCGCTTCTCGGCCCACGGGCGCCGAAAGCTCCCTACTCCTCCTGGCTCACCTCAGAGGCCAAACGCAGTGTGAGTTCCGCGCTTGCCACCATTCGGATGATATCGATCGGCCGGTTGGAGAATTCCTTCGTCACCACGTCGAGTGGATCAATCTGGCGAGTCCGGCCATCCCGCCCGGTCACCTCGATGAGGTAGCGATATCCACGTGGTGTTCGAGGATCTTCTGCCACAGCCCACTGTGCGCCGTACTTCCGAACGAGGTAATCGGCCACAAATGACATCAAGTCGACGTGTAGCGTGATCCAGTCCGACTGTTCAAAATCTTCCAATGGGGCGCGTGATACATAATTTTGCAAAGCCGGAAGGAGGCTCATTGCATCAAGGGCGTAGGTTTCCGGAGGCACCTCGAGCATCTCCGCGACGTCAGCTGCGTTCCGCCGCTTCTCTTCAGCCCATTCTTGGAGATCCGGTTGCCGTACATTCGTCAATTCTTCAGTCTTTCAATCGCACTGGCCACCTAGGCGCCGGGCCGTATTCGACGAAAATTATCTCCTGCCCCGCCGGATTGTCCGCGAGGTGGGCGAGCGCCTTCTCTAGGTCAGCCCTCTTCGGTTTCGGTCCTGGCAGGAGCTGCCGAATCCGCTGTTCTACCTCACCTCCGCGTTCGAAGGGCCGGGGTTCCTTGCTAGCCGCGGCCCTTCGTGACGGTCCGTCGGTTTCTTCGGCGGGCCGTTTCGGTTGTTCGGGTCGGTGGTGGGCACGCTGATGGCCCGGCTGTCCCGTCGGGTGGGTGCCGGGTTCCACGGCTCCGGTCGCGGTGGTGCTGGTTGCAGGGACGGGAACGCGCGGTCAGCCGGGGTTAAGGGAGAGTTTCGAGCCGTGCCAGGGCGTCGGTGATCACGTCGGTCCAAGGCCAGTGGCCTGCGAATCTCAGGTGCCGGCGGCGGGCGGTGGTGACGATCTGGATTGCGGCGGAGAAGAGGCGGAGCCGGAGACGGCGGGGCTCCCACCTGCGGGTTTTGCCGGCCCGGGCGAGCATGGGCATCCGGGCCGGCAGGTCGAGGGCGAGCTGGACGATTTCCAGCCAGATCTGGTTCTGTGCGGTGTCGCGCAGGGGCAGGTTGTGCAGGCCGGTGGCCCGCGCGGCCCGGATGCGGTCCTCGGCTCGGGCTCGCTGACGGTGCCGCAGCTCCAGTGCCGCGATCGGCATGTCGGTGGTGTTGGTGGCGAAGCAAGTCAGCCGCAGTCCGTCAGCGTCGGTGATGCGCAACTGGGCGCCGGGGTGGGGCGGTTCCTTGCGGACCATCAGCCGCATTCCCTTCGGCCAGCCCTTGAGGCAGTCGCCGGATCTCGGCGACCCAGGCGCCGTCCCGGATCTCGCCGCCGGGCTCGATCGCTGCCGTCCAGGCCGGGGCGGGGACCTTGAGTACGGCCTGGTGAATCTGCTCGGTGATGGTCATGCCGACCGAGTACGACAGCCACCGTCCGCGCTGGGTGAGCCAGGCTGTGAACTCATGCGTTCCGCCCCCGGAGTCGGTACGAATCAGCGTCCGGCGTCAATGCCGGTACTTCTTCGGAAGTTGAGCCAGGGTGAGTTGGGCCGTGGTGATGTGGTCAGCGGCTGTGTTGCTGCCCGCGTTGCCGGGCCTCCAGTACAACAGATGCGTGGGCAGCCACACACGCCAACGCCACCTGTTTCGGATTCCACAGCAGCGCCTGTTGCGGAGATCAGCTCACCCAGCGGAAATCAGGGCTTCGGGGCCGCCTACTGGGCGGCGCGCCAAGATTGCAGATCCGTGACTGGTATTTCCACGGAGGCGGAACTGCCAGGATTTATCTTGAAATACGTGTCGCTCGGCAGACCTGCCGCCAGGCTGCACGCCTCCACCCTTCGCAGTTCCGGCGCTGCGGTCGGCGCGTGGCTAGGATCAGTGAATACGGGCAGGAGTTTTCTGGCGACCGCTTCGGAACGAACGTCTAGGTAGATAACCGACTGGGGAAGGACGAATACGAAGGACCCCACAAGGGCCCGGACGACGTCAGCCTCGCTGCCATACCGAGTGGCAGCAAGCTGGATGGCAGCATCCACCGCATCGGTCGGCTCGGCCATGCCCATGCTGCGTGGAGAAGGTCGATATTTAGAATTAGGAGTGAATTGATCGGTTATTTCACCCTGCTCGTCGACCTTCCAAGCACCGAAGATGGCGTACGGAGGGATTCGACCGGCCGGATCGACAAAGGGATCGATCGCATAGACCCAGGAATCGGGATTCCTTGACGCCTCGGCTCGCATCGCTTCTGTTATCCATTCAACGGGCGCCCGCACCACCGCTTCACCCACTTCTTTTTTTCCTGAGCTTTTCGATAGAGACTCGCTGCTCTCCCACATAAGCGAGTCGACAATATTCAGACCTCGGTACAGCAGCAAAAATTCCCACTGTCACCGGTCGCTCTGCGACCGGCCAGCGATACGCCTTCCTCCCGCCGCCCATCTCCAGTGCCATTCTGCTGGGGTACACGTCCCGGCAAGCACCCTCGACTGCCGGCTTTAGTCCCGCGTGCTCGAGATCTGTCCGCACCTGGGCCAACGCCTCGAAAAGATTCCAGGCCACGTGTTCGACCATCTCGTCACCGTAAGAGATGCGTACCATGTAGGAAGATCCGGAGAATTCGGCCACCACTCTTCCCGACACGCACCCACCTTCGGAGACGAGGACGATCTCCGAATCATGCAGAATCTCCGTCTCACGGAACACGTTCAACCTCGGGGCGGTAGTTCGGATTCGGAATGAGATCACCAACCTCGCCGGTCGCATAGTTGTACGGACGGGCTCCCTTGATGTACTCGGGCCGGACCCCTCCAGGGAAGGCTATCTCCTGTTCGTACGAAAGAGGGTGGGGCCCCATGGAAGTGTTCACGTCGATGCCGCCAGGCACATCCAGCTCGTATGTGTACTTTCCACCAAAGTCGTCACCGATGTCATCACGGTAGGAAGTGCTGACGAACGCCGAGTGCTCACTCTCTTCGACATACTCAACGAGGTCGACGCGCGACGGGTCAAGCGGTTCAAAGCCACTCTCAAAGATCTCTTCGGGAGCCCTGTTGTCACTTCTATACAAGGGAGCGTCATCAGTGCGCCAGACGGCAGGCATGCCCAGCTTGTCCAGGTCCACGCTGGTGTCCGTCGCCGCCGCCAAACGGTTGGGCCCTTCAGCAGGTGTTGCGCCTGTGCCGGGAACCCCGGTGCCGCTGTTTCCACCACCATCAAAGCCGTGCCCGCTCTCGCCCGGGAACGAGGTGTCCGTGGGGTGGGCTGTTACACCTCCACCGGTCGGAGTGTGGTCCGACGCGTGGCCGCCACTGCCCGCAGAGGCGGAGTCGGTGTGGTCGTTGCGGGGCATGCCGTCCGGTGCGTGGCCGCCAGGGGTGTGCTCTCCCATGTGGACGGGGTCGGACATGTCGGAGCCGAGGTGGATGGCGTTGTCGGCGTTGTGGGCGCCGACGCCGACCAGGACGGGGGTTTCCACCTTCGGGG